>JBCBFU010000049.1:0-21863 GCA_038527375.1 Pseudomonadota bacterium
AACTGACCCGCAAGCTGCGCGCCAAAGGCAAGGAGGTTCGCTTTGCGATCCACCCGGTTGCCGGACGTTTGCCGGGCCACATGAACGTGCTCTTGGCCGAGGCCAAGGTGCCTTACGACATCGTGCTGGAAATGGACGAGATCAACGATGACTTCCCGGACACGGACGTGGCCATCGTCATCGGCTCGAACGACATCGTGAACCCCGCCGCGCAAGACGACCCGAACAGCCCGATTGCCGGGATGCCGGTCCTTGAATGCTGGAAGGCCAAGCAGGTCTTCGTGTCCAAGCGTGGGCAGGGCACGGGCTACTCGGGTATCGAGAACCCGCTGTTCTTCAAAGAGAACACGCGCATGTTCTACGGCGATGCAAAGGCCAGCTTTGACAAGCTTCTGCCGCTGATCGACTGACGTAAGATCCCCTATTTCACCCCGCCTCGCGCGGGGGACGATCCACAGACGCCCGGCCAGAAATGGTCGGGCGTTTGCCTTTTGCAATGGGCCGAACTGCCAGCCGATTCCAACACACCGTGGATGAGCGAATGGCGGTGCATTGCGGGTAATGCCAAAAATTCAGTTGCGAAACAGAGGCTTACCCCCAGGTAATATTTATGTATGCAACCGGTTGCAAAATTTCACGACCTGCCTAGACTTTGGTTCATGCGAGTGAGGCGCAAACCCCGAAAGAGGGTTGCACGTCGCTTGCTCAGGGTATCCCGGAACCAGACCTGCGTGATCCGGGCACGCAATGGGAGGAAATATGAAACAACTCATGCTCACCGCGGGTGTCACCGCGATCCTTGCGACGTCGGCCATGGCCGACACCATCGGCGTTTCTGTCGCGCGCTTCGACGACAACGGCCTCACGATCATGCGCAACGGCATGACCGATCACGTGGCAACGCTCGACGGGGTCGATCTGCAGATGGAAGACGCCCAAGACGACGTCGCCCGCCAGCTTGACCAGATCAACAACTTCATCGCCGCGGGCGTGGACGCGATCATCGTGAACGCCGTCGACACCAACGCGACCGAAGCGATGTCGAATGCCGCCGCCTCGGCCGGTGTGCCTTTGGTCTACGTGAACCGCCAGCCGATCAACATGGATACACTGCCCGAAGGCCAGGCCTTTGTTGCCTCGAACGAGATCGAGTCCGGCACGCTGGAAGCCTTCCAAATCTGCCGCAACCTGCGCGCTGCAGGCAAATCCGGCGGCGCCACGGGCTATCTGATGAACGGTCAGCTGTCGAACCAGGCCGCGGTTCAGCGTTCGAAGGACGTGCACGACGTCATCGGCATGGACATGTGCAACTTCATGACCCTGATCGACGAACAGACCGCCAACTGGTCGCGCGACGAAGCGCAGGATTTGATGACCAACTGGCTGTCCTCGGGTGAAGAGTTCGACTTTGTCATCGCCAACAACGACGAAATGGCCATCGGTGCCATTCAGGCGATGAAGGCCGCGGGCCTCGACATGGCCGAGATCGAAGTTGGCGGCGTGGACGCGACGCCGGACGCTCTGGTGGCTATGGCTGCCGGTGATATGGACGTGACCGTGTTCCAGGATCTTGCCGGGCAGGGCGCAGGCTCCATCGATACCGCGCTCAAGCTGGCGGCGGGCGAAGAGGTCGACAAGACCGTCTTCATCCCCTTCAAGCTGGTGACGCCGGAGAACATGGACCAGTTCTAAGGTCCCAACTGGGGCGGCGCGCGGCGTCGCCCCAACCTAACCGCTTTCAATAAGACGTGGGCGCGACGGCCCACCATGCGCCAGCAGAAGGGACACGCGGGATGGCCGATACCTCTCACGGGACGGGCGGATTGAAGTTCGACGCCAAGAAACGGGCGTGGCCGAATGAAATCAACATTCTCATCGCGTTGATTGTCATCATCGCCGTGTTCGAAGCCTTGGGGCAGCTTTTGCCCTACATGAACAACCAGAGCTTCCTGTTCGACACGCGCGACCGCTTTGACAGCATCTTTAACGAGGCGCGTCTGCGCATCATCATCCTGCAGGTGTCCATCATCGGCATCATCGCCTTGGGCGTGACGCAGGTGATTATCTCCGGCGGGATCGACCTGTCATCGGGGCCTTTGGTGGGCGCCACGGCGATGATCGTGATGTCCTTTGCCCAGACCGAATTCGTCAACAGTAACCCCAACCCCAAGGCCGTGTTCACATGGGCCTTTGACCTGCCGGTCCTCATACCGGTGATTGTGGGGCTGGCCTTCGGTGCCTTTATCGGGGCGGTCAATGGGACGTTAATCGCCTTCACCCGCATCCCGCCCTTCATCGCCACCCTCGGCATGTTCCTGATCTGCCGCGGCATCGCGCAGGCCTGGACCCGGGGGCAGCCGGTGTCGTTCCCGACCGAAAGCTATGCCGCATTGGGCAAGGGCATGATGCCGGTCTTCTGGTTCTTGGGCCTCGCCGCCCTGTTCCATGTGATCCTGAAATACACGCTCTACGGCAAACACACCTACGCCATTGGATCAAACGAGGATGCGGCGCGGATGTCCGGCATCAACGTGCGCCGCCACAAGATCCGGGTCTACATGATCGCTTCGATGCTCGCGGCCTTTGCCGCCGTGATCCTGAGCTCCAAGAACCTGACCGCCCAATCTGGCATGGGTATCTTCTATGAACTCTACGCCATCGCCATGGCGGTAATCGGCGGCGTCAGCCTCACCGGCGGACGCGGGTCGATCATCGGGACCGTGCTGGGCGCCATGGTCTTTGGCGTCATCCAGTCCGGGTTCACCTACGTCAAACTCGACGCCTTCTACCAACTCATGGCCATGGGCGCGATCATCATCGCGGCGGTGGTCCTCGACAAGATGCGCCAGGAACGCGCATCGGTGAGGAGTTAGCGATGCTGTGCGCAACACAGGGACGCGCCGGACCCTGGGTGGGCGTGAAGCGCCCTCCCGGGGGGAGGGTCGGGCGCGGCCCGGCGATGCCGTGCCAAACGGAAGCGATTTCTCACGGGAAAGAACCGTGCGTTGGAGGATCCAACCGATGACCGACACCATCCTTGAGACCCGCAAGCTCACCAAACACTATGGCGGTGTGCACGCGCTCAACGACGCGGACTTTGTCCTGAAGAAAGGCGAACACGTTGCGATCATGGGCGACAACGGCGCGGGCAAATCCACCTTCGTGCGCCAGATCACAGGCGTGGAGCAGCGCACGAGCGGCGAGATCATCTTTGACGGACAGCCCGTGCATTTTGGCGGCCCCATCGACGCCCGCGAGGCCGGGATCGAGGCCGTGTTTCAGACGCTCGCGCTGGCGGACGATCTCGATGTGCCCGACAACCTGTTTCTGGGCCGGGAGAAAACGTTCTGGAACTGGCTCGGGCCGTTCCGCTTTCTCGACTACAAGGGGATGCGTCAGGACACGCTCGACGGGCTGGAAAAGACCGCCGTGAAAATCCCCAACATTCGCAACACCATCCAGAACATGTCCGGCGGTCAGCGTCAGTGCGTGGCCATCGCGCGCGCGGCCACGTTCCATTCCAAGCTGACCATCATGGACGAACCCACGGCGGCGTTGGGCGTGCAGGAGACCGCGCAGGTGGAAAACATCATCCGCACGCTCAAAGAGGCGGGTGAACCCCTGATCCTGATCAGCCACAATATGCGGCAAGTGATGGATCTGGTTGACCGAATTGTCGTCTTTCGCCGGGGCCGCATCGTTGCGAACCTCAACAAGGACGAAACCGATGGTCAGGACGTGGTGGCCTACATTACAGGTGCCAAGACCCAACCCGAATACGACGTCGAGACTGCATGATTTCCTCTGCCGCGGCCCCACGCCCCAGCGCCCTGAGATGGTTTAACACGTCTCTCACCGGTGCTATGGGCGCGTTGGTTCATCCCACGGGCGAAAGACGGTAATGGCGGTCACCCTCAAGGAAGTTGCGGCCCTTGCGGGTGTGTCCAGATCGGCTGTGAGCCGTGCCTTCACCGAAGGCGCGTCCGTGTCGCCGGCAACGCGTGCCAAGATCAACAAAGCTGCTGATCAGCTTGGCTATCGGCCCAACGCGCTGGCCTCGTCCCTGACCACGGGGCGGACCAAGCTGATCGGCCTCGTGTCGAACAACTTCCAGAACCCGATCTTCTTGCAGGTCTTCGACCTGTTCACCCGCGGCCTGCAGGAGCGGGGGTTAAGGCCGCTTCTCGTGAACCTCAGCGACGAACACGATCCGCAGGCCTCGGTCCGGTTGTTGCAGCAATACTCGGTCGATGCGGTGATCGTGGCCTCGTCCACCCTGCCGGTCAGCTTTGCAGAGAGCTTTCAGGCCGCAGGCGTGCCGGTCGTGCATTCTTTTGGCCGCTACGCGTCCGCGCCCGCGGTCAACGTCGTGGGTATCGACAACAAGGACGCAGGCCGCATGGCCGCCGAACGCCTGCTCGCGGCGGGCTATACGCGGATTTCGATGCTGGCGGGACCGGAAAGCGCGACCTCCACCCAGGACCGGCTCTTCGGCTTTCTCGACGCGCTCAAGGCCGCGCGGGGGGTGGAGGTCTCGACCTCCTTTGCGGCGGCCTATTCCTACGACGCAGGCTGGGACGAGATGCGCCGCCTGATGTCTGAAGGCCCACTGGCCGAAGGGTATTTCTGCGGCGACGATGTCCTGTCCATTGGCGTCATGGCCGCGCTGGAGGATGCAGGGCTCCGCGTGCCAGACGACGTTGGCCTGATCGGGCTCAACGACATGGAAATGGCGCGGTGGAAGAACATCGACCTCACCACGATCCGCCAACCGATCCCCGAGGTCGTGCGCCTGTCCATCGAAATGGTGTGCCAGATGCTCGGCTCCGACACGCCCCGCGCGGAGGCGCGGCTATTGCCCTGCGAGTTGGTTGAACGCGGGACGCTCAGGGCGATCAGCGGTTAGGGGCCGCTCTCAACGCAAACCCTCCGGTCGCGCGTCCACCCATGCTCCGCCATCCTTGGCCGACGCCACACATTGATGCACTGCCGACATGGAGCGCAGCCCGTCGATGGCGGTGGGAAACGCGCCATGCGCCTCGCCCCGGATCGCGGCGGCCAGATCGACATAGATATTGGCCACGGCCATGGGGAAGCCTTCGGGGTGGGCTATGGCCACACGGCTCAGCCGCGATGCCTCGTCCGAGAGGCCGCTTTCGCCCTTTTCCATGATCTGTGTGCGCCCGCCCAGCGGCGTGTACATCACCTGACCTGGCTGTTCGGCCCACCATTTCAGGCCGCCCGTTTCGCCAAAGACCTGAATGTCGAACCCGTGCTGACGCCCAATGGCCACCGATGACGTCCAAAGGCGCCCAACCGTGCCGCGCTCCATCCGGAAATTGACCATCGCGTCGTCTTCCAACTCCCGGCTCGGGATGGTCGAAGCGAAATCCGCCGACACCTCGGCCACCTCGTCGCCTGTTATGAAGCTTGCCATATGCATCGCGTGGATACCGCAATCGGCAAACTGGCCGGACACACCCGCCATCGCCGGATCATAGCGCCAGCGCACGCGCGGATTATCCGCGTCGCCTGCATCGCCGTGGTGTCCGTGGCTGAAATTGGCGACGACAACGCGCACCTTGCCGATATCGCCGCGCGCCACCATCGCGCGCATTTCGCGGACCATGGGGTAGGCGGAATAGCAGTAGTTCACCGCACAGATTTTGCCGGTGGCCTTGGCGGTGGCGACGATGTCTTCGCCCTCGGCCACGGTCATGGTCATCGGCTTTTCGCACAGCACGTGAAAGCCCGCCTCGAGGAAGGCCTTGGTGATCTCGTAATGGGTGGAGTTCGGCGTGGCGACCGTCACGAGGTCGACGCGGTCGGGGCGGTTCCGCTCCCCCTCCAGCATCTCTTGCCAGTTGCCATAGGCGCGGTCGTCGGCCACGCCCAGACGCTGCGCATAGGCGCGCCCGCGATCGGCGTCGTGGTCCAGCGCGCCTGCGGCCAGCACGAAATTCCCATCGGCCTGCGCGCCCATGCGATGCGCCGGTCCGATTTGGCTGCCTTCGCCGCCACCGATCATGCCCCAGTTCAGTCGTGTCATGATGCGGGTCCTCCTCAGAAACCGATGGATTGCAGGTATTCGCGGTTCGCGCGCGCGTCCTCGGTCGGCGTGCCGGGCAGGGTCGGATCGCAATCCTGTTCAACCGTGCACCAGCCTTCGAATCCTGCATCCAGCAGGACCTGACGGACGGTCGGGAAATCCACGTCACCCTGACCCAGATTGCAGAAGATGCCTTGGCCGCACGCGGTGTAGAAATCGGTCCGTTTGGCGACGACATCCGCCTTAACCACCGGGTCGATATCTTTGAAATGCATGTAGGAAATGCGATCCACGTGGCGGCGCATGAACGCCACCGGGTCAAACCCCGCGTAGGAGTGGTGCCCGGTGTCAAAGCAGATTTTGAGCAACTCCTCGGGCACTTCGTCCAACAGGCGCTCCAACTCAGGCTCGAAATCCATGAAGCCCGCGGCGTGGGCATGGATGCCCACGGTCAGCCCGTGATCGGTCCCGATGCGCGCGGCCTCGGCGATGCGGTCGCGGAAGGCCGTCCATTCATCCGCGCCCATCTGTTCGGCTTCGGTCGCGCGTCCAGCGGTGGGCGCGCGGCGGGGCGAGATGGAATCGATCAGCACAAGATGTTCGGCCCCGTGGGCCTGCAGCGCCTTGCAGGTGCGCAGCGTTCCATCCAGCACGTCGTCCCACGCATCCGGATCGTGGAACGGGCGAAACACCACCCCGCCGATCAGCGTCAGATCAAACTCCGCCAGCGCATCGCGCAGCTCTACAGGGTCCTCAGGCATGAAGCCCACAGGACCGAGCTCGATCCCCTTATAGCCCGCCTCGGCACAATCGCTCAGCACGCTGCGCCATGTGGGGTTGCGGGGGTCGTCTGCGAATTCCACACCCCAGGAGCAGGGCGCGTTGCCGATGAGAATGGTCATGGCGGGTCCTCGATTAAGAAGTGGCGACATCTTCCCACGCGCCGCTCTGGGCAGAGCGCAGGGCCGCGTCGGTGATACGGATCACGTCGAGACCGTCCTGAAAGGTCGGCCAGACGGGTTGTTTTGTGTGGATCGCTTCGAGGAAATCCTTGGCCTCGATAATGATCTGGTCCTGATAGCCAGTGCCGTGGCCCGGCCCCTGACAAAACGGGAGGTAGTCGGGATGGACAGGGCCGGTCAGGATCTTGCGGAAGCCGCGTTCGGCCTCGGGGCCCTCCATCTTGTAGAGCCAGATCGCGTTTTGATCCTCCTGATCAAAGCGGATCGCGCCTTTGGTGCCAAAGATCTCGTAGGCGTAGCCCATCTTGCGCCCCGTCGCGACGCGGCTGGAAAACAGATGGCCCATGGCGCCGCTGCGAAAGCGGCACATCATCTGGACCTGATCGTCATTGGTGACGGTCCCGCCGGGGCGTTCCGGGTGAACCGTCTCGACCTCGGCCACGAGCCGGTCGATGGGTCCCATCAGCGCCAGCGCCATGTTGAACAGGTGCGGGGCCAGATCGCCGATACAGCCATTGGCAATCCCGTCCGTGCGCCATGTGGTCGGCAGGCTGGGATCGGCCAGAAAATCCTCGGCATTCTCGCCCCGGAACCACGTCACGTCCCCAATCACACCGTCTGCGATCAAGGCCCGCGCGTATTGCGTCGCCGGCGTGCGGGAATAGTTGTAGCCGACCATATTAGTGTGCCCGCGTGCGGCAGCGACCATCGCCTCGGCATCCGCAAGCGAGGCACCCATGGGCTTTTCACACATGACAGGTTTGCCAAGGGCAAAGGCAGCCTCCGCAATTTCGCGGTGGTGGGCCTGCGGGGTTGCGATGATGATGGCCTCGACCCGGTCATCGGCCACCAGCGCGCGCCAATCGCCTGTCGCGCGCGCAAATCCAAAGGCCGCGCGATAGCGTTCGGCGGAGGCCTCGGACGAGGCCGCGATCATCTCCAACCGGGGTCGCAGCGCGGTGTCAAAGACCGATGCAACGGCGGCCATGGCCACGGAATGCGCCTTGCCCATATAGCCGCCACCGACGATTCCGATGCCAATTTCCGCCATCACGCATCCCTCCCAGAAAACGCTTGCAACCGGTTGCAAATTTGATAGCGTCGGTCTGGCCAAGGCACAAGCAGCAAAATTCACGACTGCGAAAATGCCGACATCCTGGGAGGGGTTCATGAGCGATCAGACCGTGCGCCTGACGGTGGCGCAGGCCATAATCCGTTGGCTCGACGCCCAGTTTATCGAGATCGATGGCGAGCGCATGCGCGTCTGTGGTGGGGGCTTTGGCATCTTTGGCCACGGCAATGTCACCTGTTTGGGAGAGGCGCTCTATGATGCGCGGGACACCCTGCCGCTCTATCGCGGGCAAAACGAACAGGGCATGGGCTTTGCAGCGGCGGGCTACGCAAAACAGTGGCTGCGTCAGCGGTTCATGTTCTGCACGGCAAGTGCGGGGCCGGGCACGGCCAACCTGCTGACCTCGGCCGCCTTGGCCCATGCAAACCGGCTGCCGGTTCTGATGTTGTGTGGCGACGCCTTTCTCACCCGGCTGCCTGATCCGGTCTTGCAACAGCTTGAACACTTTGGCGATCCGACGCTGGGCCTGAATGACGCGTTCAAGCCCGTGTCGCGCTACTGGGACCGCATCACCCATCCCGCCCAGATCATCCAGTCACTGCCGGCGGCCCTTGCCACCCTTCTGGACCCCGCCGATTGCGGGCCCGCCTTCATCGCGCTGCCGCAGGACGTGCAGGGCTGGGCATGGGACTACCCGGTCGAGATGTTTGCAGAAAAGACCCACCGCATCCGGCGGGTGACACCAGATGCAGGCGAAGTCGCTGATGCGGCGCAAGCGTTGAAGGCGGCGGGGCGCCCCATGATCATCGCGGGCGGCGGGGTGCAGTATTCCCGCGCTGTGCCCGAGTTGACCCAATTCGCCGAGGCGCATGGCATTCCCGTCGTTGAGACCATCGCTGGAAGGGCCAACCTCGTCTCCGATCACCCGCTCAACACCGGGCCGATCGGAGTGACGGGATCGGACTGCGCGAACACCATTGCCGAACAGGCCGATGTGATCCTGTCGGTGGGCTGCCGGTTGCAGGACTTCACCACGGGGTCGTGGACGGCCTTTGCCAAAGACGCGCAGATCATCGGCCTGAACGCCGCGCGCCATGACGCGGGCAAGCACCGATCCCTGACAGTGGTGGGGGACGCCCGCGAAGGGCTGCGCGCGCTGAGCGAACAGATGGGTGACTACCGTGCGCCCGAGGCATGGACCCAGACCGCCCGCAACGAACGCGCGGCATGGGACGCCTATGTTGCCGGTAACGTCGCGGTGGGCAATCGCCCGAACTCCTACGCGCAGGCCATCGGGGTGGTGAACGACCTGTGTGATCCCCGCGACCGGATCGTGGCAGCCGCAGGGGGCTTGCCTGCCGAGGTCACGGCGAACTGGCGCACGCTGGATGTGGGCACCGTCGATGTGGAATTCGGGTTCTCTTGCATGGGGTATGAGATCGCGGGCGCATGGGGCGCACGCATCGCGCAGTCCGAACGGGAGCCTGACCGCGACACCATCGTGTTCTGTGGCGATGGCTCCTATCTTTTGATGAACTCTGACATCTATTCCTCTGTTTTAACGCAGAAAAAGCTGATCATCCTCGTGCTCGACAATGGCGGGTTCGCTGTCATCAACAAGCTGCAGAACAACACCGGCAACGAGAGCTTCAACAACCTGATCGCGGACACCCCCACAGCGACCCATAAGGTCGGCGTCGATTTCGCGGCCCATGCCGCAGCCATGGGCGCCCTGTCGGAAGTCGTGTCGAACCCGACCGAATTGGGCGAGGCGTTCAAGCGCGCACAGGCCGCCGACCGCACCAGCGTCATCGTGATGTCGGTCGATGCCTATGAGGGCTGGACGACAGAAGGTCACGCATGGTGGGAGGTCGGCACCCCGCATGTGACAGACAACCCCAAGGTGCGCGCAGCGCATGAGGATTGGGAAAGCAGCCGTCCCAAACAGCGGCACGGGGTCTGACGGGATGGACGTGCTTGAAGGGATCGCGCGCAACCACTTTGTCGTGGTGGGCCGTGCGGGCATCGATTTCTACACGGATGCCGGGGTCGCGGGCGAAGACGCGGACCGGGTGAGCGTCGGTCTGGGCGGGTCATCGGCCAATATCGCAGCAGGCATTTGCAAGTTGGGCGGGCAGGCGGCCCTCGTCACGCGCGTCTCCGACGATCTGGCGGGTGATTTTTGCGTCGCGCAACTTAAACGTTACGGCGTGGACACAACCCATGTGACGCCCGTGGGGGGCGAATATCGCAACTCTCTCGCCTTTTACGAAAGCCGGGTCGCAGGGCATCGCAGCGTCATCTACCGCAACGGCGCTGCCGACTTCCAAATGGACACCGATGACGTGGCTGCAGTGGATTACAGCTATTTCGGCGCTCTCATCACCGCCGGCACAGTCTTTGCAGCGGAACCGTCGCGCAGCGCGGCCTTTGCGGCCTTTGACCATGCGCGGGCGGCGGGGCTGCCGATCCTCTTTGACGTGGACTACCGTCCTTATTCCTGGCCGTCGCCCGAGGTCGCCGAAGAGGTTCTGTCCAAAGCGGCAGAGATGTCGGACATGATTGTCGGCAATGACGAGGAATTCGGTTTTGTCGCGGGCGACTATGACCGCGGCCTCGAAAAGGCGCGCGATCTGGCAAAGCGTGTGCCCATCGTCGTTTACAAGATGGGTGAGCATGGCGCGCTAACCTTCTGGAACGGCGAAGAAATCCGCACCGGGATATACCCGGTCGAGGCGATGAAGCCCACGGGCGCAGGCGACAGTTTCATGGCGGGTTTCGTGACCTCGATTGCCCGAGGCCACGACATGCGCGCCGCGATCCTGCGCGGGTCGGCATGCGCGTCGATCACCGTCTCTCGGCCCGGTTGCGCGCCTGCGATGGCCGATACTGAAACGCTCGAAACGTTCCTCGCCGCTCACCCCGGACCCACCCCTTCTTAAGGAGCCGCACATGCACATCCCCCCCTTCGACAACAAGAATGCCCCGATCGTTGATGTGGATGATGCCACGGTTCCGTTGAACTACTTCAACATCGTCAAACTCGAGCCCGGGCAAGCGTTTGAATATCTGGTGCCGGGCTACGAGACCTGCATCGTCCCCGCGACCGGCACCGTTGATGTAGAGGTCGAAGGGTTCAAAGCTGATGCGCTTGGCGGGCGTGGTGTCGACGTCTGGGACGGGGAGCCGGAGGGCGTCTATGTGCCGTCCGGTGCGAAGGCGGTGATGGTGGCCAAAGACACCGTCGAGGTCTTTGTCGCGGGGGCCAAGTACGATCAGGTTCTCGATCCGTTTGCCGTGCGCTCGGATGACCTGGACCTCGTGCAATACGGATCCGACGACACCAAGACGCACCGCAAGATCAAACATATCCTGGGGCAGAAACAGCACGACAAGGTCGGCCGCCTGCTGGTGTCGGAACTTTACACCGTCGGGCAGGGCGGCTGGTCTGGCTTTCCCAGCCACAAGCACGACACCGATCGCCTGCCGCTGGAGACGCGGCATGACGAGACCTACAATTTCCGCTTCCGGCCGAACCACGGGTCGGGCGTGCAGATGCTGCAACGCGAGGATGGCAAATCGGGGGATGCCTATCACATCGTCGATGGCTCCACGATCTGCCTTGATGCGGGCTACCACCCCTGCGCGGTGCTACCGGGTTACGAGATGTATTACTTCACGATCCTGGGTGGCCTGTCGCAACGGTCGCTAGTGCAATACTTCCAGCCGTCGCACGCCGATCAGTTGGAGACGATCCCGGGCATCAAAGACATGATCGCCAAGTTCAAATGACGCTGGCCACACTTGCCGATGTACTGCAACCCGCCCTGCGCGGCGGCTATGCCGTGGGTGGTCTAGTCACCCTCGGGTGGGAGGACATGCGCGCCTACGTCACCGCCGCCGCCGCCGAAGGCTGCCCGGTGATCCTTCAGGCCGGTCCGTCCTGTCGCGCGCATACGCCCCTGCCGATTTTAGGCAAGATGTTCCGCCACTTGGCGGAGGAGGTTGATGTTCCTGTCGTGGCGCATCTCGATCACGGGTACACCTTTGACGAATGCCAAGAGGCGCTCGATGCGGGCTTCACGTCGCTCATGTTCGACGGATCGCGCAAGCCGTTGGCACAGAATATCGACGAGACCGCGCGCGTTGTCGAACTGGCCCGCAGTGGCGCTGTCTCTTGCGAGGGCGAGATCGGCTTTGTGGGCTACGATGGCGGTGAGGCATCGGATGGCACCGACCCGGAAGAGGCCGCGCAGTTCGCCCGGGACACAGGCGTCGATGCCATGGCGATCTCGGTCGGAAATGTGCATCTGCAACAGGATCAGAGCGGGGGCCTCGATGCCGCGCGGATCGCCGCGATCGAGGCCGTCACCGACGTGCCGCTTGTTATCCACGGTGGATCGGGCGTGCCCGCCGCCGAACGCCGTCGCCTCGCGCGCGAGACCGCGATTTGCAAATTCAACATCGGGACCGAATTGCGCATGGCGTTCGGCACGGCGCTCCGCGCGGCGGTCGCACGCGACCCTGATCGCTTTGACCGTGTGCAAATCCTGTCGGAGACACATGACCCGGTTGTGGAGGCAACGCGCCGCGTCTTGCGTGATTTCAAAGGAGCCGAGACATGATCGGTATTGGATTGCTGGGCTGCGGGCGGATCGGACAGGTCCACGCCCGCGCCATCAAGGACAACCCGGATGCCCGCGTGGTGGCTGTGGCCGATGCCATCGCCCCGGCAGCTGAGGCGCTGGCGGCCTCCACCGGTGCAGACGTGCGAAGCGCGGATGACGTGATCGCAAGCCCCGATATCGACGCGGTGGTGATCGGGACGCCCACAACCACCCATTACGACCTGATCCATGCCGCCGCGCGGGCGGGGAAGGCGATCTTCTGCGAGAAACCGGTCGATCTTTCGTCGGATCGCATCCGTGACTGCATCAAAGTGGTGGAGGAGGCGGGGGTGCCCTTCTTGACCGCCTTCAACCGCCGGTTCGATCCCAACTTCGCCGCGCTCCAGCGGCGCATCGCGGAGGGTGCGATTGGGCGGGTCGAGATGGTCACCATCCTGTCGCGCGACCCGGCCCCGCCCCCCATCGACTACATCACGTCCTCTGGCGGGATCTTTCGGGACATGATGATCCACGACCTTGATATGGCGCGCTTCCTGTTGGGGGAGGAGCCGGTGACGGTCTATGCCGTGGGATCGGCTCTCGTTGATCCGGCGATTGGCGCGGCGGGCGATGTCGACACGGCTGCCGTGACACTGACGACCGCGTCAGGTGCGATCTGCCAGATTTCGAACTCGCGCCGCGCAACCTATGGCTATGACCAGCGGATTGAGGTGCACGGAGCTGCGGGCATGCTGCGCGCCCACAACCAGACCGAAGACACAGTCGAGCAGGCTGATGCCAGCGGGTTCCGGACGGCGCCCGCCCAGAATTTCTTTCTGCAGCGGTATGAGCGCGCCTATGCCGCCGAGATGGCGGCCTTTGTTGCCGCGCTCAAAACCGGGCAGGCGCCGCAGCCCACCATCCATGACGGGCTGCGCGCGCAGCTTTTGGCGGATGCCGCCGACGCAAGCCTGCGGTCTGGGGCCCCCGTCACTCTGTGAAGCAAGCTACGCTCTGACCTGCGGCTTATTCCGCGGCCATGCGATCTGCGGCCTCGGACGCCAAATAGGCCGCGGCAGATGCCAGCCGCGCCACCCGGGCGCCGTAGTCCCGTGCGCTGATCAGGTCACCGCCAGCGGGGTAGTCTTCCGGCGCGCTTTCGGCGGGCGCGATGGCCATGGCCCCTTTGGACGACCCGGTCCAGTTTCGGTCTTCCGGCGTGTTCGCCGTCTCATGCGCGACCGCCTGACCCAGAGAGGCCCAGAGCATCCCGTGCTGCGCGGCCAGCGTCGCGAAATAGTCGATCACGCTTTCCTTGTTTCCGGTGGTCGAGCTCGACACTGTGAAGCCGCCACAGAATTTGTCCTGCCATGCCCGGGCAAACCAGCGTTTGGAACTGGCATCGGCAAAGCGTTTAAACTGCCAAGCCGGGCCGCCCATATAGGTGGGCGAGCCAAAGACGATGGCATCGGCCGCGTCCAATGCGTCCCACGCGCCGTCGGGAAGCTCTCCATCCTCGGACAGTGCCCAAAGACGCCCGTTGGACCCTTCGGCCACCGCTTGGGCGAGCTTTTCGGTGTGGCCGTTGCCGGAAAAGTAGATGATTTCGATCGTTGGTATCAAAGCCTCCTATCTGCTGTGTTGGAGGCAAAACCCGTAGGCCGCGGCGTGGTTCCCAGCCACAGCAGAGCCTTCGTATACTGCGGTATCCCGTTAAGTAATTGAAAAATCGTGTTTTTCGCGCTTTGATATTGCGCGCGTTTGCGTTACGTCCCCCGTCAACCGACCCATACACGTGCAAAGACCCTGCCCATGGCCCCCATCGAAGATCATCCGCTGCGCTATGCGTTGGCCAACGAATTGCACGCGCGTCCGTTTCCGACGCTGTCTGCGCCGACGACCGGGGTCTATCTTGCGATCAAACGGGCCGAAGATGCCGCCAGCCGGGATCGCGATGCGGATCGGGCGCATCTGATCGCGCTTCTGGATCGCCACGGCGCCCCCCATCCCAGTCCGGGTGCCACGCACTATTACGGACAGGTCGGGCGCCACTATCTGAAGTGGGAGGCGCATACCGAGTTCGTCACCTACACCGCCTTCGAAGACGGGTTGAGCGACCGGGTCTTTGACCCCGCGGAGCTCGAGGTCTTTCCCGATGACTGGCTCGAAGACGCGCCGGGGGTGCGGCTGACGTCCATCCTGATCCGGGTTGAGGAGCAGGTGGACGACACCGTGATCGAGCGTCAGATCGAAGACTGGTTCGTGTCCGAGAGCCTTGCCGTCAGTCATGTCCTCGACCGGTCGGCCACGCTGGCGGGGGATTTCCGCATCGATCCGGCCGGCCACATGCGCTTTGCCGTCTTCGTGCGCCCGGATACCGGATCACGCCGGATTGGCCGGGTGCTGCAACGCCTGTGCGAGATCGAGACCTATAAATCCATGTCGATGCTGGGGCTGGCGCGGGTGCGCAGTTTGGGCAAGCGGTTGGGCGAGATCGACAGCGCTCTGTTGCAGATGGTCGATCAGATGTCCGGTGGCCCCACCGAGGCGGATGAGACGCTGCGCCAGCTTCTGGCGCTGTCGAGCGAGTTGGAGGATCTGTCGGCCAAGGCGTCCTTCCGCTTTGCCGCGACCCGCGCCTATGAGGCGATCGTGAACCAGCGCATCGAGGTTCTGCGCGAGGAACGCTTTGCCGGGCGTCAGACCTTTCAGGAGTTCATGATGCGCCGTTTTGATCCCGCAATGCGGACGGTGCAGGCGACCGAGCAGCGCATACGCGGGATGAGCGACCGCGCCATTCGTGCGGGCAATCTTCTGAGCACGCGGGTGGATGTGGAACGGCAGGCGCAAAACCAGAAACTGCTGGAATCCATGGACAAGCGCGCCGACCTGCAATTGCGGCTGCAAAAGACGGTCGAAGGGCTGTCTGTGGTCGCGATCAGCTATTACGCGGTCAATCTCGTGGTCTATGCGCTGGGTCCTGCGGCGGAGGCCGGGGGCCTGTCCAAGGTGGTTCTGACCGGGGTGGCCACCCCGCTTGTGATCCTGCTGGTGTGGTGGGCGGTGCGGCGCATTCGGTCATCCATGGAATAGGCCCGTGTCTGTTAGGCCTGTTGGGGACGTATGCGGGGGCTCTGCCCCCGCACCCCCGAGGTATTTCGTGCAAAAGGAATGGGCGGGTGGTTACGCCGTGTCGGGTGTTGTGCGGGGCAGGGCGCGGCGGCGCAGGCCCGTCTGCCCCACGGCCCACCACGCGAGCGCGGCACCGCCAAGGTTGGCGATCACGGCGGCCACGAGGATGCCGGTGTAGCCCGCGGCGCCGACACCAATCCATGCCGCCGGCAGGTAGAGCGCAAAGACCCGGGCCACGCTGACCCCCATCGAAAACGCCGCCTTGCTGCGGGCGTTCATCGCTGCATTGGCCGTCACGACCATGCCGTAGCCAAAGAGGCTCCACCCCACCAGAGCGAGGTAGCGCGCCGCCTGATCGGTGCCCTGCGCGCCGCCCGTGACAAGGGACGCGATGGGGGCGGCGAACGCGATGAGGATTGCCCCGACGAGGAGGCCGTAGCCCACCGAGAACGCAAAGGATTGACCGATGGCGGCGCGGGCGCGGTCTTCTTTCCCGGCGCCCCAGTTCTGGCCAATCACGGGGCCAATCCCGGCGGACAGGGCCAGAAGCGGGACGAGCACCAGTTGCTGCACCCGCGTGGCCGCGCCGAAGCCCGCGACCGCGTCCGCGCCCACCGTGGCCACAGCCGCTGTCACCAGCGCCATGCCCGCCGGGTTGATGGCATTGGACAGGGCTGCCGGGCCACCGACCTGAAAGATTTCACCCATGGAGGAGGTCAGACCCTCTAACGGCGTGGCGCCCAACGCCACATACCCCCGCCGCACAGCGATGATCAGCGCGACCGCCGCAGCCATGGCGCGGCCAAAGGCCGTGGAGAGTGCGGCGCCCAGAATGCCCAGTTCGGGCGCCGGCCCCCACCCGAAGATCAGCACCGGATTGACGGCGACATTGCACACAGCCGCCAGTACCATGATCCCAGCCGCCAGCCCGCCATGCCCGTGGGCGCGGAAGACTGCGTTGACCTGCATCATCAGCACGAGGAAGGGAAAGGACAGGGCCCAGACCGGCATGTAGCGCAGGATCGCGTCGAGCACCGCGCCCTCCGCCCCGAGGAGGCCGAAGAGTGGGCGGGCAAAGACCCAGACGAGCAGGGCCATGACGACCGACAACACCGCGCCGATGCCCACCACGTGCAGCGCCCGGCGGCAAGTCGCCATGTCGTTATCGCCGCGCCCGATCCCTTGGGAGATTGCCGCATTGGCCCCCGCCGAGAGCCCGATAGAGAACGATGTGATGGCGGCGGTGACCGGAAAGATGAAACCGACGGCAGACAGCGCCTCGGCGCTGTAGCGGCCCAGGAAAACAGCGTCTGCCAGACCAACGGACAGGACGGCAAAGATGCCCAAGGACATCGGCGCGCTCATGGCGAAGAGAGCGCGCGAAACTGGGCCTTTGGTCAGGTCGCGGGTGTCGTCTGCCATCTGTGGTGCCTCCCTCGATCAGCGGAGGGAAACGTTTGGGCAGGCGCAGAGTTCCCGGGGGGCGGGGCGCCCCGCTCAGCGGCCGCGAATGCGGGGGTCGAGCGCGTCGCGCAAGCCGTCACCCAGATAGTTCACCGACAGCACTGTCAGCGAAATCAGGACGCCGGGCCAAATCACCCGTTCGGGGTAGAGCACCATTCGGTCGACGCTGTCATTCAACAGCCGCCCCCAAGTAGGGAAGTCCGGCGGGAAGCCGAAGCCGAGGAATGAGAGGGCCGATTCCGTGATGATCGCTGTCGCAATCCCCAGCGTCGCCGAGACCATGATGGGCGACAGCACATTGGGCAGGATGTGGCGGCCCACCAACTTGCCGGGACGGGTGCCCACGGATTTGGCGGCTAGGACGAATTCGCGCTCCTTGAGGGCCAGAACGTCACCGCGCACGATGCGGGCCGTCTGCATCCACGACGTCACACCGATCAGCGCCACGATCAGGATGAACACCCCGCCTTCCAGCCCAAAGGTCGCGGCCAGTGCGTCCCGGAAGAGAAGGGAGGCCACGAGGATCAGGGGCAGCAGGGGCAGGGCGAGGAAAAGGTCGGTCAGGCGCATCAAGGGCGCATCCATGCGGCGGAAATAGCCCGCCAGAACGCCCACGAGCGTGCCCAAGACGATGGACAAGATCATCGCGGTCAGCCCCACAGCGATGGAGACCCGCCCGCCATACATCAGCCGCGCAAGGTTATCGCGGGCGAGGTTGTCGGTGCCCAGCGGGTTGGCCCAGCTGACCTTGGCGCCGCTGTCCCAGAGCGCGGTGTAGATGGGCCGCGCATCGCGCTGTTTGATCATGTCGACCACGGGCGGGATCGCTTGCGGGTCGGCCCGCCAGATAAAGGGGCCGAGGAAGACGCCCAGCACGATGGTGAGGAAGATGATGCCACCCATGACAGCACCACGGTGCTGCTTGAGCTGATCCCAGACTTGGAGCCATTGGCTGCGCGGGGGGGTATCGGGGATTGGATCGGCCAGCGGGGTGCGCCCGGTGAAGGTGCCTGCGTCGCCGTCAAGCGCTGTGGCTGTGTCCGGAGCCTGCGGTTTCGAGGTATCGTGGTCAGTCATGGGAAATTCTCTTACCGGCGAGGTTGCCCGGACGGACGGCGCGCTTGTTCAGCTCTTCACGGATCATGAAAGGAACGAGCACCGGCCAAAACAGCACGAGGAACCCATTAACAAATGCGCTCCAGTAGTCATCGAAGCGGAAACCGATGAAGAAGAGCGACACCGCCAAGGGAATGGAGAAGGTGAGGCAGTAGAGCGGTAAACGTCTGCGTAAAACATCCTGCCAGGTCCCTGTCTTACTCATAGCGAATCCTCGGGTCGAGCAGGCCGTAGAGGACATCTGCGATGAGGTTGAAGACGACGATCAGGACCGCGAAGATGAAGGTCAGCGTCTGCACCATCGGCAGGTCATTGGCCTGAATAGCACCGATCAGAAGCTGGCCGATCCCGTTCACCTTGAACACCTGCTCGGTGATGATCGCACCGCCGAAGATCTGCGGGACGGAGAGCGCCATGACGGTCACGACCGGGATCATGGAGTTGCGCAGCACGTGGGTCAGAACCACGGCACGTTCGCGCAGGCCCTTGGCGCGTGCGGTGCGCACGTAGTCCTGGTTCAGGTTGTCGAGCATGGAAGAGCGCATGAAGCGGCTGATCTGCGAGGTGATCTGGAGGGCCAGCACCATCACCGGCAGGAACATCTGCGAAATCTGGACTTTGAAGCTCTCCCAATCATTCACGACGTGGGTTGTGTCATAGATCGACGGGAACCAGCCCAACTGCACCGAGAAGATCACGATGACGAGGACCCCCGAGAAGAAGGGCGGGACCGAAAAGCCCACCATCGTCACGAAGGTCCCCGCGTTGTCGAAGACCGAATATTGCTTGTAGGCCGAATAGATGCCCACCGGGATCGCGATGGCAAAGCCCACGACATAGGCCGTGCCCACGACCCAGAGCGTTTGCGGCAGGCGCTGGACGACGATGTCCATAACCGGCGAGCGGGTCTGCCACGAGATCACGCGCAATTCGCCCTCGCTCAGGCTTGTGCCGAAGTAGTGGTCGATCAGGACCTGTGGTTCCAGCCAGAAGAACTGCACCAACCACTTCCAGAACTGGATGTGTATGGGTTCACCCAGACCAAGGGCCTGACGCATCTTTTCTTTGACCTCGGGCGGGACGGTGAGGGGGACCTGCGCCATGGGATCGCCGGGGGCGAGTTGGAGTAGCAGAAAGATCACCAAAGAGATGAACAAAAGCGTCGGCACAGCCAGGACGAGGCGTCTGATCGTATAGGTCAGCATCGGCGGTTCAGCTCATATCTGAGAGGGACGGGGAAGGGAGGAAGGTGCCTGCCCCGGGGACCCGGGACAGGCAATATCAGGCGATTAGCCGTCGATACGGTACCAATCGGCCACATTCCACAGCTCGCTGTCCCAGACGTTCAGGACAACACCACCGAGGCTGTTGGCGTGGGCCGAAATACGGCCACGGTGCACCAGCGGGATCATCATGCCGTTTTCCACGGCCATGGTGCCCAGCTCGCGACCGATGCGCTGACGCTCGGCCACATCTGCGGTGGTCGACAGCTCGGCGTGCAGGGCGTCGAATTCAGCCATGCAGAAGCGCGAGATGTTTTCACCCTGCCACTGCTTCTCGGGACGCGGTTGCTTGGTGCACAGACCGTTGCCCAGATAGGCCTGCGGGTCGGTGCCGTTGAAGGTGTTGGCGTACATTTCCACGTCCGCGTAGAACTTCTGGAAGGTGTCGGGCGAACCCGCGTCCCCACCGAAGAAGACGGATGCGTTGATGTTGCGCAGTTCGGTCTCGATGCCGATCTCGGTCCACCAAGCTTTGATCAGGGCTTGGAAGTCCTGACGCACGGCGTTGGTCGAGGTCTGGTAGAGGATTTCCATGGGCATGCCGTCCGGGGTTTCCCGGATGCCGTCGCCGTCGGTGTCCATGTAGCCTGCGGCGTCCAGCATCGCGTTGGCACCGGCGATGTCTTGCACCTCACAGCCGTCGAGCGGTGCGGCAAAGGCAGCCGGGGCCGGGACCCACGAACAACCGATATTGCCGGCTTGGCCATAGCCAACTTCGACCAGCAGGTTGCGGTCCAGAGCCATCGACATGGCTTTGTACACGGCCGGATCGCCAAGGAACGGGTGTTCGGAGCCACCCATCTCGTTATCCTTGACCGAACGCAGTTCGCCACGCGCCGGATCGGGGTTCGAGTGGTTCAGCATGATGCGCTCGAGAAGCGGACCAAAGCCTGCGACCGGCTGACCAAGGCCACCCTCTTGCATGCTGGCGATCACGTCGGGCGCAAGTTGCAGGTTCCAGGCATAGTCAAACTCGCCCGTTTCCATCACGGCGCGGCCGGCAGCCGTCGCGTCGCCGCCGCCTTTGAACGTCACGCTGGCAAAGGCGGGCTTGGCCGGATCGCGGTAGTTCGGGTTGGCCGACATGGTGATCACGTCGTTGGGCTTGAATTCGTCAACGACGAACGGGCCGGTGCCGACCGGGTTGAAGTTCTCTTCGGTACAGGTCGAAGCCGCGGCACCCATGCAGTTCGCGAATTGTGCAGCCTGCAAGATCGGCGCTTCACCACCGACGAACGGGCCGTAGGGGTTGGGCGTGGGTGCGGCAAAGGTGACGATAACTGTCAGCTCATCCGGCGTCTCGACGCTGGCCACGCCTTCGTATTTCGTCAGCTGCGCGCAGCCGCCTTCGGGATCGGTGCAGTAGTCATAGGTGAATTTCACGTCTGCGGACGTGAAGGGCGTGCCGTCCGACCACGTGATACCTTCGGTGATCTTCCACGTGATGGTGGTCAGGTCTTCGCTCACGCCGCCATTTGCGACGGTCGGAACCTCGTCCACCAGCCAGGGAACAAGCATGCCGCTTTCGTTGTAGCGGGCCAGCGGTTCGATGATCATCGAGGCGCTTTCGATGTCCTTCGTGCCGCCCGACAGATAGGGGTTCAGGATCGATGGCGCCTGCCAATAGATGATGCTCACTTCCCCGTCCGAGCCACGCTCGGCAAAGGCTGCGGGCGCAAACGCAACAGCGGCTGCTGCCCCCAGAAGGGCTGTTTTCAAGGTCATTGCTGTCTCCATGTTGGATTAGAAGGCGCGGGTAGCGTGCTGATTTTGCAACACAATCCAGCCCGTGCAAATGCACGTGCGGGCTGGATGTCGCGGCATCCCCAATCACGGTCCCAGGCGCTCATGACCACCATCACAAACACAAGTCTGGATAATTGCAAGCCTCCTGTGGGGCTTTCCGTGGGGTCTTTTGACCAAATGGTCAGCATTGGCCCGATTTTTGGGCGTCCCGTCGCCAGCGAGGTTTGACACCTTTCCCAAAGCCTGCCTTTGTGGAGCCATCCACCCCACGCTGCAGGACCCGTCCCCCATGCTAGACACATCTCCCGTTGCCGATATTCGCAATCTCCGCGTGGAGTTCGAAACCAAGTCGGGCACGGTTGTGGGCGTCAAGGACGTGTCCTTCACCATCAACCCGGGAGAGACCGTGTGCGTCGTGGGCGAATCCGGCTC
>JBCBFU010000050.1:0-21730 GCA_038527375.1 Pseudomonadota bacterium
AACAGGGCCTGCGCTTCGCCATCCGCGAAGGCGGCCGCACCGTCGGCGCTGGCGTCGTCTCGAAGATCACCGAGTAACCTTCGAACCGTGGGTGCCGGGCGGTAGGGCAATCGCGCAGCGATTGTCCCAAGAGCCCGGTGCAGCACTCGGTGGCAATAGAGATCAAAGCAAAAGGGCCGGTCCAACGACCGGCCCTTTTCCATTCAACGTGTAGGGATCACGCGGCGGCGGCCTGATTGATGGATCCGGTCGCGATGGCCGTCATGTGCCGATCACCGTCATAGCTCGCATCCAGACACTTGCTGAGCACCGCGCCGTCCCCGTCGAGATCCAGCCGGTTGGCAAAGGCGCGCAGACAGCCATATCCCGCAATCGCGTAATGGGTCATGCGCTGATACTGGGTGATGATCACTGCGTCTTGGGCGTCTTCATCGCCAAAGTCTGCGTCCAGAGCATGCACGCGGGCCTCTTTGACAAGACCTTCCATGCCTTTGCAGTGCTCGCCATCCTTGGCGATGCCGTGATCGGCGCAGAGCGAGGCGAGGTCGTCCATACCTTGGGAGATGCCGTTCGCGCCGGCGATCAGCGCCTTGGACAGGTGTGCTGATTTCGCAGCCTGCGCCAGTTCGTTGGTGACCTCCAGCGACTGTTTGCACGCGCTATAGAGGTCTTGGAGTTGGTCGAGATAGACGTCTTTGAGGGTGTTCATGGACATTCGAGGTGCCTCCTGATTTTGATGTCTGGAGACCCAACGTGGCGCGGCAGTGGTCGTTCCCACGCCCGGTTCCGCCACGCCCATTCGAGGTGACCCATGCCCTTTCCCCCGCCCGAGACGACGCATCCTGTGATCCTGCCCGACGGCACGCGCTTTGGCGGGACGGTGTTCCTGAATGCCGTGCTGGACGAACCGGGGCTGAGCATCGGGGACTATACCTATTATTCCGATGACGAGATGCCTGAGGTTGGGCTGATGCGGCGAAGGCTGTTCCCGTATCTCTATGGCGTGCAGCGCATTGAGATCGGCAAGTTCTGTTCGATCGCCATGGGCGTGCAATTCGTCACCGACAGCGCCAACCACCGCTATGACGGGATATCGACCTTTCCCTTTGCGATCTTCGACGGGATGGGGATGGACCGCCCGTCGATGCCCCCTGGCACGCCCCGCCCGACTGTGGTGGGACATGACTGCTGGCTGGGGCGGGGGGCCACGCTGTTGCCGGGCGCGCGGCTGGGCAACGGGGTGATCGTCGGCGCGGGCGCGGTCGTGGGGGGCGAGGTCCCGGACTATGCCATTGTCGTGGGCAATCCGGGCCGTGTGCTGCGGACGCGGTTCGCACCTGACGAGGTTGCACGGATCAATGCCGTGGCTTGGTGGGACTGGCCGATTGATCATATCCTTGCCCATGAGGCCGAGATTTGTGGCGGTGATGTTGCGGCGCTTGAGGCTGCGGCTCCCTGAAGCGACGAAAAATGTCGTCTTCCGTGCGGTGGGGCCGGGAGACTCGCCCCAATGTCCAGCCAGTAGGATGGAGGAACCGCCATGGATGCCTTTCTCAATCATGTGACCCAGACGCTGGATCAGATCCGGGCCGACGGGCTGGAAAAGATCGAGCGTGAAATCGTCACGCCGCAATCGGGGCGGATCGGTGTGGGGTCCGATCAGGTGATCAATCTGTGCGCCAACAACTATCTGGGGCTGGCCAATCACCCGGCGCTCGTCGAGGCCGCCCAGAGGGGACTGACGGACGGGGGCCTGGGCATGGCCTCGGTCCGGTTCATCTGCGGCACGCAGGACCGGCACCGTGTGCTGGAGGGGCGGATTGCGCGCTATCTGGAGATGGACGACGCCATCTTGTTCGCGGCCTGCTTTGACGCCAATGGCGGCCTGTTCGAGCCGCTGTTGGGACCCGAGGACGCCATTGTGTCCGACGCGTTGAACCACGCGTCGATCATTGACGGTATCCGGCTGTGCAAGGCCAAACGGTATCGCTACGCCAACAACGATATGGCCGATCTGGACGCCAAACTGGCCGAGGCGCGGGCCGCAGGGGCCCGGTTCATCATGGTGGCCACGGACGGCGTGTTTTCCATGGACGGCACCTTGGCCAACCTTGCGGAGCTGCGCGCGGTGGCGGACCGGCACGGGGCGATGGTGATGGTCGATGACTGCCACGCCACGGGGTTCATCGGACCGCAAGGGCGCGGCACCGCGCAGAACGCGGGCGTGCGCGCGGATATCGTGACGGGGACGCTGGGCAAGGCGCTGGGTGGCTCCATCGGTGGGTTTATCGCCGGGCCGCAGCCTGTGGTGGACCTGCTACGACAGCGCGCGCGGCCTTACCTGTTTTCCAACTCGCTTCCGCCCGCCGTGGTGGAAGCGGGGATCGCGGCCATTGATCTGGTGGAAGGTGCGGAGGACCTGCGCGCGCAGTTGGCCCGCAATGCAGCGATCTGGCGGGGCGGATTGGCGGAGGCGGGGTTCGACCTGCTGCCGGGGGAGCATCCGATCATCCCGGTGATGCTAGGCGAGGCGGTGTTGGCGCAGGAGATGGCGCGCGCGCTTTATGATCGGGGCGTCTATGTCTCGGGGTTTTTCTACCCGGTGGTGCCCCATGGCACGGCGCGCATCCGCACGCAGATGAACGCGGCGCTGAGCGAGGATGATCTAGGGCAGGCGCTAGAGGCGTTCCGGGATGCCGGTCGTGCGGTTGGGGTGGTGTCATGAGCGCGCCTCACGCCCCCAGCAACATGATGCGAGCCCTGTCCAAGCCCGCGCCCGGTCCGGGGTTGGAGATTGGCCACCACCCGGTGCCCGAGATCGGACCCGAAGACGTACTGATCCGCGTCACCCGAACGGGGATTTGCGGGACCGACATCCATATCTGGAACTGGGATGAGTGGGCCGAACGCACGGTGCCCACGCCCCTGATCACGGGGCATGAGTTCGCCGGAGAGATTGTCGAGATGGGGCACTTGGTCAACGGGCTGAAGATCGGTCAGCGATGTTCGGGCGAGGGACACCTGATCGGCAAGACCTCGCGCCAGAGCCGGGCGGGGCGGTTCCATCTGGACCCGGAGACACGCGGGATCGGGGTGAACGAACAGGGTGCCTTTGCCGAATACCTGCGCCTGCCGGCATTCAACGTCGTGCCACTGCCCGATGCGGTGCCCGATGATATCGGTGCGATCCTCGACCCGTTGGGCAATGCGGTGCATACCGCGCTGTCCTTTGATCTGGTGGGCGAGGATGTGTTGATCACGGGGGCCGGTCCCATCGGAATAATGGCGGCCTGCGTGGCGCGGCATGTGGGCGCGCGCAACGTGGTGATCACCGATATCAACGCGGCCCGGCTGGATCTGGCCGGGCGGGTTGCCGATGTGACGCCGGTCAACGTTGCGACGGAGGATTTGCAGGAGGTCGCGGCGCGGCTTGGCCTCAAGCAGGGGTTCGATGTCGGGATGGAGATGTCGGGCAATCAGGCCGCCCTCGACCAGATGGTCGAGGCGCTGGTGATGGGCGGACGGATCGCGATGCTGGGCATCCCCCCGGGCAAATCCCCGGTGGACTGGTCGCGCATCGTGTTCAAGGCGATCACGATCAAGGGCGTTTATGGCCGCGAGATTTTCGAGACGTGGTACAAGATGATCGCGATGCTGGAAAACGGTCTGGACGTGAGCGGGGTCATCACCCATCGCTACCCCGCCTCCGACTACCGCGCGGCGTTCGAGGTTATGCGCGCAGGCGAAAGCGGAAAGGTGGTTTTGGATTGGACGGGCTAGACGACACCTTTGACCACTATCTCGGGCAGTGCCGCGCCCTGCTGGATCGTGGCGTGGATGATACGGTGCTGTGCCGCCGTTTGGCTCCCGACATGGACGAGGCCGGGTTTCATCTGGCCGTTGCGATGCGCTTTGCCGCGCGCGCGGTCGCGCCCATGGAGGCACCGGACATTCCCAGCGAATACACCCAAGCAGCCTTGCGCACCTATGCCGATGACATCGCGGGATTTCGTGCGGGGCGGACAACGGGGGACCTGACAGGTCCGGTCCACCACGTGGCGGGCGAGGCGGAGTTGACGCAAGACCCGCAGGATTTCCTGCTGCGGTTTGCGCTGCCCAACATGATCTTTCATCTGAGCGTCGCCTATGCGGTCGCGCGGTCGGCAGGCGTCCCGTTGGGCAAGGCCGATTTTGACGGGCTGCACGTCTATCGCTGAGGGTGGGTGTGGCGCCGCGGGGTAGGGTGTCTGCCCAGACGTCTATTCGGGGTCTTTCATCTTCCACGCCATGTCGACGCCGGGGTTGGCAAGATATGTCTTGAGCGTCCGTTCGGCAGCTTCTGCCGCGTCTGCGCCGAAGCGGGCCATATCGGCCACGGATTTCTCCAACAGCCGCTCTTGCCGGGCGGGGTCCATACCGGCGACGCGCCGGTTGCGGAGTTTGTCCGGGGTTGGCGTGCGCGTGCACAGGTAGGCGACCGAGCTGCGCCCGATCCACGCAACGGGTTCGAAGTGATCGGCCCACAGCGCCATCTGTGTCGCGACCCAGGGTTGTTTGTGATGCAGCACGTCCGGTTGCACGACAATCGTGCGGTCCGAGATAATGGAGGGCCAGAAGGTCTGGGCCATGCGGTCCATGGTCTTGGGGCGTTTGGAGGCATCCATAACAAGGATTTCGATGGTGGAGCCATCCCAGCGCTGTTCAGTGATCTCCCCCCCATGGAGGTGGACGCGGTCGGACCAAGGGGCCAACAGGCGTTCGGCCAAGGGGCGGATATCTTCGCCGTCGAACGGGTCGATGCCGGCGGGATACAGGACGTTGCTCTTTGCCTGATCGGAGGCGCCGAAGCGGTCATAGGCGTGGACGGGCGCGTCTGATCCGCTGGCAGCCAGACCTGCGGCCAGCCGGGCGGTCGATCCCCCTGCAAAACACCCAAGGTCGACGGCCACGCCCCAATTGCGCGCCCAGTCGCGGCCCAGCCAATAATAGAACTGGCTTTGCTGCCAATTCAGCATGGTGGGCACCGCGAGGGCGCCTGCAAAGTCGCTCTCTTCGATGAGGCGCCAAGGGCGTTTGGCAAAGACGGATGCGTCAGGCGTGGGCATAGGGCAGATCAGACCGTTCAAGCAGGGTGGATGGCTGTTCCTACGAGGCTTTGTGGCGATCTGGCAAGAAAAGGCACATCCGTTCGTAAACTTGTCGCGGCGGGTGGCCGGGGCGCGTGTTTGCGCTTGAATTCGGGTGCGGGCTGGCATACGCCGCAAGTCGGCTTAGGGGTATAGCTCAGTTGGTAGAGCGACGGTCTCCAAAACCGTAGGTCGCGGGTTCGAACCCTGCTGCCCCTGCCATTCACCAAGCCAATTGCCACGCGATCCATCGAAACGGTCAGATTGACCTTACGTAAAATTGCCTTGGTTGACCCCTGAAACAGCGTATTTGCGCCCGGCCCTTGCCGCTTTTGCCCCGCAACCTGCGGTTTAGAGCAGTTGCATGGAGCAATCCAAATGATGGGCTTTTTCTCAAAACTGGCGCGTGCGCCTTGGTGGATTTTTGCGGCGCTGGCCATCGTGGCGGCCTATTTCGGCTGGTATGCTGACGGGCTGAGCTTTGGCGGCAAATCGGTGCAGATTGTCCCGCTCTTGATCGACACGATCCCGCAATTGGAGCCTGCCTTCGCCTGGCTCGACAGCATGGGATTTGACCGCAACTCGGTCAGCCTGGGTGGATCGAGCAGTGGCTTTGGCGCAGGCGGCACGGCGGCGTTCGGCCAAAGCGAGGCCTATGATTACGCCGGTCGCGCGCAGATCTTTGCCGGGTTCTTCCTGTTCGTTGCTGTGTGGAAACTGTTCTTCAGCGCGGGCGCACCGTCGACAAAGGACACGCCCAGCATTCTGGATGACCCGCGCACGATGCAGGCGATCCTAAAAGACGCGCCGAACAAGATTTCGCAGGATGCCTGGGACAATCCGCTGGATGCCGTTGCACCCTATGTTGCAGCCACCGATCCCGAGGCCGAGCCGGTGTCGCTCCGTCTGACCCCGCGCAAGAAACCCAAGGCCGACCGCAGCCTGCCGTTTCAGGCCGCGACCATTGGATCGGCGGTCGCACCCAAGCCCCAGCGCAAGGGCCTGTTTGGCGGCGTTCGCCGTGATAGCGTCCCGTCCGATGTGTCGCGCGAGATCAAGGCGCGGACCGAATTCTTCAAGGCCAAGATGGAGTCCGATCCGTTCGACCGGCTGGTCGATCAGGCACGCGGGTAATTCAGCACCTATTCAGGCAACGGGCTGCGATGTCGCGGCCCGTTTTCGTTTGCGCGGGTGGCGGAAGATCCGGCACGCGGGTCCCGAAAATTGTCAGAAAATCACACTGGCTTTGCCGCGTCTGTTGCGCGACCCCGCCCCGCTTTGGCCGCAATGCCCGCCCAGCATCGGATGTGCGAATACGGTGATGGAGCGTCTCGTGAATTTGATCATTTATATCCTGCGTGCACCTTGGTGGTGCCAGTTTCTTTTCGCCGGCCTGATTGCTTGGGCCGGGTACGCGATGAACGACAAGGTCGCCGCCGATCAGGAGGCTTTGGCCGTCGCACTGGCCAGCCCCGAGCCGGAGGCTGTGACGCTGAACGCTCATATGGAAAACCCGCGGGAGTTGCCGCTGCGCGAGGGCCGCGTCGTGGCGCAAATCGCGACCGAGTATAACTATCGCCTGATCGAGCGCACGAACGGGGTCAAAACGGATGAATCCCGTATGTTTGTTCTGTTCGACCCCAGCGCGTCTGAGGACGCCAAGGTTGTGAGCGCCGTCATCATCCTCAAGCCGCGGCAGGTCGATGCCTTCAGCGACTGGGCGGTCAGCCGCATGGTCGGTTTCGGGGCCTTTGGCGCGACCTTCGATTTCCACGGCAGTTTCAAATCCAGCCATTCGGACTCCGGTCTAGCCCGGGACGCAATGGACGAGGCGGGCCTGACGCCCACCGCCGGCATGGTCTACATCACCCCCTATCTTGAGGGGCGCGAGGCCGGTCTGGAGGCCACGGCGGCCAATCTGGAAGCCGGGCAATACACCTTCTACATCATCGCGGCTGTGTTTGCGGCCTACGGCGTCTTCCGGTTGGTCTTGATGCGGTCGCTGGCAGGGATTTCCGGTGGGCGTCGGCGCGGTCCGGCCCCGCTTGCCCCCGTGACAACCGCGGGTCGCACGCCCGCCCCGATGATGCCTGAAGCGCGTCTATCAGATGCCGCCGCGGCCAATCCGCGCCATGTGCCGCAACCCGCACCGGTGGCAGGACTTGCCGATCTGCCGGGTTTGCAGGGCGGTGTCGGCCCCAAGGCGACGCGCGCCGCCAAACTGGTGGCCGCGCAAGAGTCGGCCCGGGCCGAGCCTGCGCCCATGACGGCGGCACCCGCCGGACCCGGACGCCAGATGTCGGCGCTCGAGCAGGCGCGCGCGTTCCGCCAAAAGGCAAGCGCCGGGGCCACGAGCTTCAAACAGAAGATGAAACAAGATCCGTTCGCGAAATTGGCGGAGCAGAACTGACACCCCCTAACGTGACCGCGACCTTCGCTGCATCCGGCTTGTATTAGCGGCGAAGGAGCCGTATCTGCACCGGGTGAGATTGAGCCGCCCGCATCCGCGTGCGTCCCCCGCAAGGAGCCTGACATGAACCCGATCCAGTTCATTCAACAAACCCGCGCCGAGGTTGCCAAGGTCGTTTGGCCCACCCGCCGCGAGGTGACGCTGACCACGATCATGGTGTTTATCATGGCGGCGCTGACGGCTATCTTCTTTTCGCTCGTCGATTTGGGCATCCGGACCGGCCTGACGGCGGTGCTGGGCGCGATGGGCGGCTAAGCCTACCGCACGGTGCATGGGGCGGCCCGCCACCCTTGAATCCGCGCAGACGCCACGATACACGACCTGCCAAGTTATGAGGCGCGCATCGATTCGGGATGCGCGCCGAATTGTTTCTGGGAGGCGGTTTCTGCTGCCTCGGACCATGCGGGCGGCAGCGCCCCAGTAAAAGAGAGGCCAAGGCAAGATGGCGAAGCGGTGGTATTCGGTCAGTGTCCTGTCGAACTTCGAAAAGAAGATCGCCGAGGCGATCCGCACGAAGGTTGCCGAGCAAGAGATGGAAGATCAGATCGACGAGGTTCTGGTCCCCACGGAAGAGGTGATCGAGGTCCGCCGCGGCAAGAAGGTCACCGCCGAGCGTCGGTTCATGCCGGGCTATGTCCTTGTCCACATGGAGATGAGCGACGAGGGCTATCACCTGATCAACTCGATCAATCGCGTCACTGGGTTTCTTGGGCCGCAGGGCCGCCCGATGCCGATGCGTGACGCCGAAGTGCAGGGCATCCTGGGCCGCGTCGAAGAAGGTCAGGACGCGCCCAAGCTGATGATCAGCTTCGAGGTCGGCGAGAAGGTCAAAGTCAACGACGGCCCGTTCGAGGATTTCGACGGTACCGTGGAAGAAGTCGACGACGACAACCAGCGCCTCAAGGTCACGGTGTCCATCTTTGGCCGCGCGACCCCGGTGGAGCTGGAATACACGCAGGTCACCAAGCAGGGCTAACGCGCCGTTTCTTTCGGCCATGTGGGCGGTATCCGAACCATCGGGTGCCGCCTTTTTCGTTTCTCCGTCGTCGCACACCGCTTTGGTGCACCGATGCTTTCGGGGCCGCCTTTGTGCATCCTGCGTTTTGTCGCCGGGTTTTCAGATGCGGCAGTCGTCGTGCGTCCGCCACAAATGCAACGTTTTCACAGCAAATGATTCGCGATTCGCGAATCAGCTGTTGACCCTCGGGTGACGGCAACGTCATTCTATATGCAATCACACAAGATATGGCGGCAGAACGGCTGCCAACGCGTATTGATTGGGGGGATCAAGGGATGAGCATAAGACTCTTGAAAGAACATTTGCCGTGGGTTGCTCCGTCGGTGGCGATTATCCTGGCGGCGTCGGGCTATTTCGATCGCGGCGGGTCGGATGCCGCTGATCAGGTGGTTGTGGCCACACCTGCCGAACCCATCGTCTCGGCACCGGCAGAACCGGCGACACAAGTTGCCGTCGCGCCTGCGGTCGTTCCAGCACCCAGCGCAGGCGCCGGGGCAGCGACTGCTGATCCTGCGGCGCAGGCAACAACGGTTGCCGCTGCCGCGCAGCCCGTTCTGGATCAAGGCGCGTCGACGACAGGTGTAGAGGTCACGCGCGCGCCAAACATCGCGACGTTGTCTGGCTTTGGGGCGCCGTCTGTCGTGGAAAGTGGAACGACGCCGATCGTGACATTGCAACCGGGCCTCGTTGCGCCGGCTGCCTCAGCGCCGTCCACGGTGTCCCCATCCGAGAACGCCGCGGCCTTCTTTGCCGCCGCGCAAAAGAACATTCAGGCCGCCAATTCCTGCAAGGATGACCTTGCCGAACTGACGGCGCAGGCGCGTGTCTACTTCCCCAGCGGTGGTCTTGCTGCCGACGCGAGCGGGATTGAACAGGCCCGGCTCATCGGGATCGTGGCCCAGGGCTGCCCCGGTGTCCGCATCCAGATTGAAGGGCATTCGGATCCTTCTGGTGACCCGGCCGTGAACCTGCGGCTGAGTCAACAACGCGCGGAACAGGTCCTGCAGCGGATCGGTGCGGCCGGCATCGACACTTCTATTTTTGTCGCCAGTGGGCTTGGCAGCAGCCAGCCGTCCGGCCTGACGGGACCTTTGGGCCGCGCGCATTATGATCGGCGCGTGGAATTTTCGGTCCTGGTCGATGGTGTCACGAATGCCTCCTTCGCGGCCTCCGGTGGGCAATCCGCATGGGGCGTCCCATCCTGCGTTGCACAGCTTCAGGACGCTGTTCTGGGGTCGAGCCTTTACTACGCCCCGAAGTCTATCGCGACACAGCGCGCGGACGTGGATCTTGCCATGGCGCTGGCCAGTGCTGCGGAGGCGTGCCCACAGGCGCGGCTGCGCGTGGTGGGGCATCATTCCGATGAGATCGGCGTGAACGAGACGTTGGGAACCGGTCTTCTGCGGGCCAAGGCCTTGATGACGATGCTGGTCGCGCGCGGCATCGAGCCGACGCAAATCATCATCGCGGCGCCCTCGCATTCGGACCGCAGCAACGGGAAATCCGGCAGCCGCCTGGATTTCGACGTCATCTACGAAGAGCTCTGATCCCGCGCCACCGGCGCGTTGCATTCTGAAAGGGCGGTGCTGCGGCACCGCCCTTTTCGTTGCGCAATGCCTGTTGCCTTCGGCGCCGTTGGGGAGGGGGCTTGCCTGAGCGCGCGGCCGGGTCTATACGCCGCCTCTGTCGATCCGTTCGACATCCCCGTGGGAGGCGCGCGTCACGCGTGACGCAGACCGGACCACGTCACACATATCCCGCCGGTCGCGATCGGTCGGGTGCTGAAAGAGGAGAGACCAGATGGCCAAGAAAGTCGCTGGCACAATGAAGCTGCAGGTTCCTGCAGGCCAAGCCAACCCGTCGCCGCCTGTCGGCCCCGCGCTGGGTCAGCGCGGCATCAACATCATGGAATTCTGCAAGGCGTTCAACGCCAAGACGCAGGAGATGGAGCCCGGCGCGCCGTGCCCGACCGTGATCACCTACTATGTCGACAAATCCTTCACGATGGACATCAAGACGCCGCCCGCGTCCTACTATCTGAAGAAAGCCGCCAAGGTGAAATCGGGCGCCAACAACCCGTCGCGTGAAACCGTGGGTACGGTGACCGCCGCACAGGTGCGCGAAATCGCCGAAGCGAAGATGAAAGATCTCAACGCCAACGACGTCGAAGGCGCGATGCAGATCATCCTGGGTTCCGCCCGCTCCATGGGCATCGAGGTGAAGTAAGATGGCAAAGCTTGGTAAACGCACAAAAGCAGCCCGCGAGGCTTTCGCCGGTCAGGAAAACGTGTCGGTCGAAGAGGCGGTAAGCCTTATCAAAGGCAACGCCACTGCGAAATTCGACGAAACCGTCGAGATCGCCATGCAGCTGGGCATTGACCCGCGCCACGCCGACCAAATGGTCCGCGGCACGGTTTCGCTGCCCAACGGTACCGGCAAGTCCGTGCGCGTAGCGGTCTTTGCCCGCGGCCCGAAAGCGGACGAAGCCAAAGCGGCAGGCGCGGACATCGTTGGCGCAGAGGATCTGATGGAAACCGTCCAAGGCGGCACCATCGACTTCGACCGCTGCATCGCAACCCCGGACATGATGCCGATTGTTGGCCGTCTGGGTAAGGTGCTGGGCCCCCGCAACCTGATGCCGAACCCGAAAATCGGCACGGTGACGATGGACGTCAAAGAAGCTGTCGAGGCCGCCAAAGGTGGTCAGGTTCAGTTCAAGGCGGAAAAAGCGGGCGTCGTGCACGCGGGCGTCGGCAAGGCGTCGTTCGACGAAGGCAAACTGGTCGAAAACATCCGCGCCTTTGTGGATGCCGTCGCCAAGGCGAAGCCGTCGGGCGCCAAAGGCACCTACATGAAAAAGATCGCCGTCTCCTCGACCATGGGTCCGGGCGTGACGGTGGATGTGACGAACGCTGTTAGCGAATAAGCGCGTCACAGAGTCTGAATGCGAAGGGCGGTCCTCCGGGGCCGCCCTTTGTTTATGCGGGGCTTGCCGGGGTCCCGGTATTGGGGCGGGGCCTGTGGCACCCGCAGCATCCGCGCGGCGTAGAAGCGCGGAAATTCGGCAAACGCCCCCTCCTGAGCGGTCAGGAAAGCCGCAAGAGCCCCCTCGTCAGTGGATTTTGCCTAAAGATTAGGCAGAAATGGGTGGTGAGACTCGTGCAAAAATAGAACACCATGCCGCTCTGCGGCAAAAATGTGGCGAAACACGTTTCCTATTGGCCTAGGTTCATGTAACTGCTTGGACTGATATTGTTGTGGTATGCAGAGAGCCGACCCATGAAAAACATCGTTGCACTTCTTTCAACTGCCGTAATGGCGACGGCTGCTTATGCAGACGGTCTGCCTGCCGCAGACATCGCACCCCAGCCGACGGCTGCGACTGCGACCAAAGCATTCCCGGGCGTTTTCGGCGCGGCGAGCGCTGTGGCAGCACCGCCAAACTCCGGCTATGTCGGTCTGACCTACGCTGATCCGCGTGGTGGTATCTCCGGTAATGGCGCCGATGGCGACCTCTTCGCCGGCTACACCGTTGGCAACCCCGTTGATAACGTCTCGCTGACATTTGGTTTGTCGCTAACATCGGTTTCCACTGACGACTTTGCTGACAGCGGCGCGCTGAGCCTTAGTGCTTCACGTCTGATCAATGTTGGTCCGACGTCGGTCACGTTCATCGGTGCAACCTTGTCGAACCTTGCCGCTTGGGGCGATGCCAGCGTGAAAGACGAAGGCGGATCGATCCAGATTTCGCACGTCCGTGATTTCCAAACCGCAGGCGGCGCGACACCGGTACAGTTCACCGGCGGCTACGCGACCGAAAATACTTACAAAGACGATGGATCGGGCGATCTTGATGACGGCCTGTTCTTCGGCATGGGCGTTGGTCTGAGCCAAAACTTCAGCGCTGGTTTCTCGTTCACCGAGACGCAGCTGAACGTGGGCGCGACGGCAACAATCCCCACTGTTGACGGCCTGAGCGTCACTGCGGGTGTTTATGACGCAACTGACAACGTCGACCGCCAGCAGTATTCGCTGTCGATCGTCTACAGCTTCTAAGCGAGAAACAGGAGTAAGATGATGGGTATTCGTTCTTTCGCCGTAGCCGGCACAGTAATGACGTTTCTGGCTTCAGCAGCTTTCGCTGGCCAACAGACCACACCAAACGCCCCGCCGCCTGCACAAACAGGTTCGGGCAGCTCGGTGTCGTCGACTGTTTCGACCGGTGGTGGTGGTAACCCCAACGGTGGCACAACACAGATTCAGATCGTGAACGCCACGACGGCAATCGTGACCCTCGGTGGGCAAACGTTCACCGTCACTGGCCCGAACGTCGCAGTGTTCCTGTCGATCTACGCACGCTAGCGCGTGTTTGCTTTGCGGGGTTCCAAACCTCGCACGGCGTGCTAACAGCATTCCACCGACGCGTCGTTGATTCGCCGCGTCGGTGTTTTCGTCCGAGACGGTGGGTGGAGCGCATCTCCATAATTCCTGCCTGAGATGGGAAAGACCAACTCTCTTGAGGCTCCTCCTGGGGTGGCAAGGGCGTTGCCCGTTCGGACTTGCCGGTGGGGGGCTGACCCCCCGCTGAATTGAGCCGGAGGGGGCAACCCTTCCAAACTTGGAGTGACACTGTGGATAGAGCCCAGAAAGAGAAAGTGGTCGAGGAACTCGGCCAAATCTTCGAAAGCTCTGGCGTTGTCGTCGTATCGAAATACGAAGGCATGACCGTCGCAGAAATGCAGGACCTGCGCGCGCGTTTGCGCGAAGCGGGCGGGTCCGTGCGCGTTGCCAAAAACAGGCTCGCCAAAATCGCCCTTCAGGGTAAGCCGTGCGAAAGCATGTCTGAGCACCTGACGGGCATGACCGTTCTCGCCTATTCCGAAGACCCCGTGGCAGCAGCCAAGGCGGTCAAGGCGTTCGTCAAAGACAACAAGAAATTGGAAGTCTTGGGCGGCGCAATGGGCGACACGGCACTGGATCCCGCAGGGGTCGACGCCGTTGCTGAAATGCCGTCGCGTGAAGAGCTTATTGCTTCGATCGTGGGCTGCATCGGCGCACCGGCTTCGAACATCGCGGGCGCAATTGGCGCACCTGCTTCGAACATCGCAAGCATCCTGTCGACGATCGAGGAAAAGGCCGAAGCGGCCTGATCCTGACGCTGGAAACACATCTTTTAATTGGAAAGCACGAGAACAATGGCTGATCTCAAAGCACTTGCAGAAAGCATCGTCGGTCTGACCCTGCTGGAAGCACAAGAACTGAAAACGATCCTCAAAGACGAATACGGCATCGAGCCGGCAGCCGGTGGCGCCGTCATGATGGCCGGCCCTGCCGGTGGCGACGCCGGTGGCGCAGCCGAGGAAGAGAAAACCGAATTTGACGTGATCCTGGTCGCCGCTGGCGCATCCAAAATCAACGTCATCAAAGAAGTCCGCGGCATCACCGGCCTGGGCCTCAAAGAAGCAAAAGAGCTGGTCGAAGCCGGCGGCAAAGCCGTCAAAGAAGGCGTCGACAAAGCCGAAGCGGAAGACATCAAAGGCAAGCTGGAAGCAGCTGGCGCCGAAGTCGAGCTCAAGTAATCAGATCCATCCGCATGGATGGTTTTGGAAAGGGCGTCCCATCGGGGCGCCCTTTTGCTTTGCGGATTGCGCTTGGGGTGAGTGTTATAATATAACACAGCGTCGCTTGTCAGAGGAGAAAACCCCATGTCAGACACCCGCCTTCCCGTCACCGTCTTGTCCGGCTTCTTGGGAGCGGGGAAAACGACGCTCCTGAACCGCGTTCTCAACAACCGCGAGGGCCGCCGCGTCGCAGTCATCGTCAATGACATGTCCGAGGTGAACATCGACGCCGATCTTGTCCGTTCGGACACCGAATTGAGTCGGACCGAAGAGACCCTGGTCGAGATGTCGAACGGCTGCATCTGCTGCACCCTGCGCGATGACCTGTTGGCCGAGGTGCGCCGTCTGTCCGAGGCCGGCAAGTATGATTACCTGCTGATTGAATCCACCGGCATCTCGGAACCGCTGCCGGTCGCCGCGACCTTTGATTTCCGGGACGAGGATGGTCACAGCCTGTCGGATGTCTCGCGGCTCGACACCATGGTGACGGTTGTGGATGCCGTGAACCTGTTGGGTGATTATTCCAGCCACGATTTCCTGCGCGACCGGGGTGAAGATCTGGGCGAAGAGGACGACCGCACCCTTGTGGACCTGCTGGTCGAACAGATCGAATTTGCGGATGTCGTGATCCTGAACAAGGCCAGCGACGCAGGCCCCGAGCGTGTCGACGCCGCCCGCAAGATCATCCGCAGCCTGAACGCCGACGCCCAGATCATCGAAACCGATCACTCGGACGTTGCCGCCGACGCGATCCTGAACACCGGGCTCTTTGACTTCGAGAAGGCGCATGAGCATCCGATGTGGGCCAAGGAGCTCTATGGGTTTGCCGATCACGTGCCCGAGACCGAGGAATACGGCGTCACGAGTTTTGTCTACCGCGCGCGGCAGCCCTTCGTGCCCGAGCGAATCCTGAGCGTCCTGAACGGCGATCTGCCCGGTGTGATCCGTGCCAAAGGCCATTTCTGGATTGCGACGCGGCCCGATTGGGTGGCGGAGTTTTCGCTGGCCGGTGCGCTGTCATCGGTGAAACCCCTGGGCACGTGGTGGGCCACCGTGCCCGAGGACAAACGCCCTGATCACCCCTACATCACACAGCACTGGCAAGAACCGTGGGGCGATCGCCGGCAAGAGATCGTGTTTATCGGATCGGGTATCGATTGGCCCGCGCTCAAGGCGCGGCTCGATTCGGCGCTGGTGCCGGCGGTTGTGTCGGACGGCCCGCACAACCTGCCGGATCTGCCCGATCCGTTCCCCGAGTGGCGTCGCCAGACGGCGGCCTGAGGTCGCGAGGCTCTTGGGGTTGGTTGACCATTACGCCTGCGCGGCGGTAAGGGACCCCAACCCAACACAGAGAGATAGCCTTGCAAGACACGTCGCGTGTTTCACAGCCTGCGCGCACGCATATCGTCATTGGCAACGGGATTACCGCGCTCGCCTTTGTGGAGCAGTGCGCCTTGTCCCGTGGCGATACGCTGATCGTCTTGGGGGAGCGCGCGCGCCAATTGGGTCGCGGCGCGGCCTATGCCAAGGGCGAAGCGGGGACGCCCTGGCGCTATGCCTATCTGCTGAATTCACCGGCGGATGATATCGATCCGGTCTTTGCCGGGTGGCTGCAAGCGCGGTGGCCGGACATCACCCAGACCATGACAGGCCGCGCGCCGCGCTGGCTGGACGCGGCCGGTCCCTTGGTTGCGGCGGGCGATATTCAGGGGGTGAACGCGCCGCGAGAGTTCTACGGCGACTTCATGGAAGAACAGGCCGAGGTCGCCTTTGCCGCGTTGGCGGAGGCGGGCGTGACGGTGCGGATCGTCGAGGACATGGGCATATCGGTGTCGCGCGCAGATGGGCGGTTGGTCGTGGAAACCGCTGCGTCTGGCCCGCTACATGCCGACAGCGTCGACATTGCGCCCGGCGGGCCCTCGACGCTGCGCATTGACGGGGATGACGGGGCGTTCGCTGTCCCGGCGGTCTTTGGCCACGAACATCAGATTGCCGAGCACATCCGCGCGGGCCGCGAGATTGTGTGTATCGGCGGCAACGCGGCGATGCTGGACGTCCTGCGTCTGTGTCAGAGCCTGTTGCCCGAGGATGAGATCAAGTTCACGGCGATCGCGCCGGACGGGGAAATCCCCGAACCGCTGATCCCGCGCTTGCCGCGTCGGATCACGAAACCGGAATTGGGGACCGGACACGCCACGGCAGAGAGCCTGCTGGATACAATCGAGGCCGAGATTTCGCGCGCCCGCGCCGAAGGCGATGAGCAGCGGGAGATCCGCGCCGGGTTCCGCGCGCATTTCCTGGCCCACCCCTTGCACCTGCACCTGTCGGACCCGGAGGAGGCCAAGCGCGTGCCTGCGCATCTGCGGTTTTGGCTGCGCGGCGGGACGCGGGACACGATCCTCGATATGCGGCGGTTGGTGGACGGAGGCACCGCGCGGATGGTGCAAGGCTTTGTCACCGGCATCGCCCACGGGGATGACGGCGCCACGGTCTTGGTGCGCGGTCCCAATGGCGATGAGCACGAGGTCGCAGCGGGCTTTGTCGTCAATTGCGCGGGCGCGGGACCCGGATCGGTCTTTGATCCGGTGACCGAGGACCTGCTGGAGCAAGGTCACATCACGCGCTGCCCGGTCAGCAAGGGCCTGACGGTCGGACCGGGCTGCCGCACAGGCCTGCCCGGCGTGCGCCACCTGTCGCCTGCCACTACCGTCATTGGCGAGGAGGTCATGGCGATGCCTCTCTACGATGCGCATATGCTGCGGACGTATGTGGAACGGGCCGGGTCGCCCGGTGCCGACCATGAAAGCGCCCATGGGAAACCTTAAGCGTGGGTATCGCGTTGGTTCGGTCATTTAAGAAAATTTTAGCGTGACGCTTGCCCTTGGGCCGATCACGCCATAAGTGACGCTTTCCAGCGGGTGCGAGCGATTCGGACCCGCTCTTTCGCGTCTATAGGTTAAGGAGACATTTTACCCCGTAACAGACAGACGCCCTCTCAAAGCAAACAGCCCCTAAAATCCCGCGTTTCGCGGGCTGTTTCCTTGGAAAGGACGTGGTCGGGCGCGCACCAATGGGCCGGTGCGCAAGGATAGACCCTCTTTTTCGATCTTTGACGGCACGTGGCCGAATGCCCCAGCGGCGCGCGTGCATACAAAGATGGAGTGCGAATACGCATGGCACAATCGTTCCTCGGACAAAAACGACTGCGCAAATACTACGGCAAAATCCGCGAAGTGCTGGAGATGCCGAACCTGATTGAAGTTCAGAAATCCTCGTACGATCTGTTCCTGCGGTCCGGTGACCAGCTGGCACCGATGGACGGCGAAGGCATCATGGGTGTCTTCCAGTCGGTCTTTCCGATCAAGGATTTCAACGAAACGGCGATTCTGGAGTTCGTAAAATACGAGCTCGAAAAGCCGAAATACGACGTCGAGGAATGTCAGCAACGTGACATGACCTACAGCGCGCCCCTGAAGGTGACGTTGCGGTTGATCGTGTTCGATGTGGACGAAGACACCGGCGCGAAATCCGTCAAGGATATCAAGGAACAAGACGTGTTCATGGGCGACATGCCCCTGATGACGCAAAACGGGACGTTTATCGTAAACGGGACCGAGCGTGTGATCGTGTCCCAGATGCACCGCTCGCCCGGTGTGTTCTTTGACCACGACAAAGGCAAAACGCACAGCTCGGGCAAGCTGTTGTTCGCCTGCCGCATCATCCCCTATCGCGGCTCGTGGCTCGATTTCGAATTCGACGCCAAGGACATCGTGTTCGCGCGCATCGACCGCCGCAGGAAGCTGCCGGTTACGACGCTGCTCTATGCGCTGGGGCTCGACCAAGAGGGCATCATGGATGCCTATTACGACACGGTCGATTTCACCTATGAGAAGGGCAAGGGCTGGGTCACCAAGTTCTTCCCGGAACGCGTCCGTGGCACGCGCCCGGCCTATGATCTGGTCGACGCCGACACCGGCGAAGTGATCGCCGAGGCCGGCAAGAAGGTCACGCCGCGCGCGGTCAAGAAGATCCTCGACGAAGGCAAGATCACCCAACTGCTCGTCCCGTTCGAGCACATCATGGGCAAGTTCGCTGCCAAGGACATGATCAACGAGGAAAACGGCGCGATCTATGTCGAAGCGGGTGACGAGCTCACCTGGGAAGTCGACAAGGATGGCGAAGTGATCGGCGGTTCCATCAAGGAACTGCTGGACGCTGGCATCACGACGATCCCCGTGCTCGACATCGATAACGTCACCGTGGGCGCCTACATGCGCAACACCATGGCGCAAGACAAAAACATGTCCCGCGAGACGGCATTGATGGACATCTACCGCGTCATGCGCCCGGGCGAGCCGCCCACCGTCGAAGCGGCCTCGACCCTGTTTGACAGCCTGTTCTTTGATAGCGAGCGCTACGACCTGTCGGCCGTTGGCCGCGTGAAGATGAACATGCGTCTGGCGCTGGAAGCCGAAGACACCATGCGGACGCTCCGCAAGGAAGACATCGTGTCCTGCATCAAGGCACTGGTCGACCTGCGCGATGGCCGTGGCGACGTGGACGACATCGACCACCTCGGCAACCGTCGTGTTCGCTCGGTAGGCGAGCTGATGGAAAACCAGTACCGCGTCGGCCTTCTGCGGATGGAGCGCGCGATCAAGGAGCGTATGTCGTCGGTCGAGATTGACACCGTCATGCCGCAGGACCTGATCAACGCGAAACCTGCCGCTGCGGCTGTGCGTGAATTCTTCGGCTCCTCGCAGCTGTCGCAGTTCATGGACCAGACGAACCCGCTGTCGGAAGTCACCCACAAACGCCGCCTGTCGGCGCTTGGGCCGGGTGGTCTGACGCGTGAACGTGCGGGCTTTGAGGTGCGCGACGTTCACGCCACGCACTATGGCCGGATGTGCCCGATTGAAACGCCGGAAGGCCCGAACATCGGTCTGATCAACTCGCTGGCGACCTTTGCCCGTGTGAACAAGTACGGCTTCATCGAGACGCCCTATCGCCGCGTTGAAAACGGCGTGGTGACGGATGACGTCAAATACATGTCCGCCACGGAAGAGCAGCGTCACATCGTGGCGCAGGCCAACGCGAACCTCGATGAAAACGGCAAGTTCGTGAACGAACTCACGTCGACCCGTCAGGCCGGTGAATACACGCTGGCCCCGTCGGAAAACGTGGACCTGATCGACGTGTCGCCCAAGCAGTTGGTGTCTGTCGCGGCCTCGCTGATCCCGTTCCTCGAAAACGACGACGCGAACCGCGCCCTGATGGGATCGAACATGCAACGTCAGGCGGTTCCGCTTCTGCGGGCCGAGGCGCCACTTGTCGGCACCGGGATCGAGGAGGTCGTGGCCCGGGATTCCGGCGCTGCGATCATGGCGAAGCGGGCGGGCATCATCGACCAGGTCGACGCCCAGCGGATCGTTGTGCGCGCCACTGCCGACCTCGAGGTTGGCGACCCCGGCGTGGACATCTACCGCATGCGCAAGTTCCAGCGGTCGAACCAGAACACCTGTATCAACCAGCGTCCGCTGGTGAAGGTGGGTGATACCGTCCAGAAAGGCGAAGTGATTGCCGATGGTCCGTCGACGGATATCGGTGAACTGGCGCTGGGCAAGAACGTGGTCGTCGCGTTCATGCCGTGGAACGGCTACAACTACGAGGACTCGATCCTGATTTCTGAGCGGATCACGCGTGACGACGTCTTTACCTCGATCCACATCGAGGAATTCGAGGTTGCCGCCCGTGACACCAAGCTGGGGCCGGAAGAGATCACCCGCGACATCCCGAACGTCGGCGAGGAGGCCCTGCGCAACCTCGACGAGGCTGGGATCGTCTATATCGGTGCCGAAGTGGGTCCTGCGGACATCCTCGTTGGTAAGATCACGCCCAAAGGCGAAAGCCCGATGACGCCGGAGGAGAAACTGCTCCGCGCGATCTTTGGTGAAAAAGCCTCGGACGTGCGCGACACCTCCCTGCGGTTGCCGCCCGGCGACTACGGTACGGTCGTGGAAGTTCGCGTGTTCAACCGCCACGGCGTCGAGAAAGACGAACGTGCGCTGCAGATCGAGCGTGAGGAAGTCGAACGTCTGGCCCGTGACCGGGACGATGAGCTGGCGATCCTGGACCGCAACATCTACGCGCGTCTGCGGTCGATGATGGAAGGCAAAACCGTCGCCAAGGGGCCGAAAGGCATCAAGGCGGGGGCCACCATCACGGCAGAGATGCTCGATGAGATGCCGCGCAGCCACTGGTGGCAGCTGGCGCTGAAGGAAGAGGCCGATGCGCAAATCGTGGAAGCTCTGAACGAGCAATACGAAGCGCAGAAGCGTCAACTGGACGCCCGGTTCGAAGACAAGGTCGAAAAGGTCCGCCGCGGCGACGATCTGCCCCCGGGCGTGATGAAGATGGTCAAAGTCTTCGTTGCCGTGAAGCGCAAGCTTCAGCCGGGCGACAAGATGGCCGGTCGCCACGGGAACAAAGGGGTTATCTCCAAAGTGGTTCCCATGGAGGACATGCCCTTCCTTGCCGATGGGACGCCTGTCGACTTCGTTCTGAACCCGCTCGGCGTGCCGTCGCGGATGAACGTCGGTCAGATTCTGGAAACCCACATGGGTTGGGCATCGCGCGGTCTGGGCATCCAGATCGACGACGCCCTGCAGGAATACCGCCGCTCTGGCGACCTGACCCCGGTGCGCGACGCGATGAAGATCGCCTATGGCGACGATGTCTATGACGAAGGCATCTCGGGCATGGACGAAGAGCATCTGACCGAGGCCGCAGGCAACGTCATCAACGGTGTCCCGATCGCAACGCCGGTTTTCGACGGTGCGAAAGAGGCCGATGTGAACGAACAGCTGAAACGCGCCGGGTTCTCGGAATCCGGTCAGTCGATCCTGTTCGACGGCCGCACGGGCGAGCAATTCGCGCGCCCCGTGACCGTGGGCATCAAGTACCTGCTGAAACTGCACCACCTCGTGGACGACAAAATCCACGCGCGTTCGACCGGGCCTTACAGCCTCGTCACCCAGCAGCCGCTGGGCGGTAAGGCGCAGTTCGGTGGCCAGCGCTTTGGGGAGATGGAGGTCTGGGCTCTGGAAGCTTACGGCGCCGCCTACACCCTGCAGGAAATGCTGACCGTGAAATCGGATGACGTCGCAGGCCGGACCAAGGTCTATGAGAGCATCGTGAAAGGCGAAGACAACTTCGAAGCCGGCGTGCCGGAATCGTTCAACGTTCTCGTCAAAGAGGTCCGGGGTCTGGGCCTCAACATGGAACTCCTGGATGCGGAGGAGGATGAGTGAGCTTAGCAAGCGAGTCCTTAAATGAACTTCGACAGTGCGCTGCTGTTCAGTTCGGTGGGCGTACTCATCGTACTGATGTTAGCAGTGCTGCTAGTGTCGGCGGTCGTAGGTTGGCGCGACTTTCGTGCCAACCGTCGCTACCATTCGCTGCTTTTAGCTTTGGTATTTGCCGCTCTGTTTTTGGG
>JBCBFU010000051.1:0-21314 GCA_038527375.1 Pseudomonadota bacterium
GAAGATCAGATTGCCGATCTGCCGTTGCGCATGATCGCGGCGGAAACCACGCGGGAAAAGCTGACGCTGAGGCTCCATCAGGAACTGCCCTATCAGCTGACCGTCGAGACCGAGAACTGGGAGGAGCGCAAGGATGGCTCAGCCCGGATCGACCAGATGATTTACGTCATGCGCGACGGCCACAAGGGCATCGTGCTGGGCAAAAAGGGCGAGACCATCAAAGCGGTCAGCCAAGCGGCCCGCACCGAGTTGGAGGAATTCCTGGGTCGCAGGGTGCACCTGTTCCTACAGGTCAAGGTGCGCCCCGGCTGGCTGGAAGAGCGCGAGCGCTACGACGAGATGGGGCTCGATTTCCGCGACGGGAACAGCTGATCCATGCGGCTGACGGCGGACATGTGGGTGTCGGCCTACCTCGCGCGGTTGCGGGTCGAAGATATCCCGGCCTTTGTGGTCGCGCGCGGCGACGCGACTGCGGGCGCGGTGCTGATCAAACTCAATACACTCGACGGGGATGCCCAAGCGTTTCAGCGTACGTTCGACCTGATGTCCGGGGATCGGCGGTGGGACACTTTGCACGCCGGGGCCGAGGCGGAGGTCGACGCCGCAATCGCCCGCCAGCGGGACTTTGACCCCGACCTCTGGGTGATCGAGGTCGAGGATCGCGCGGGGCGTCACCTGCTCGACCAACCGGGGCTCGACACATGATCGAATGGCGGGACGCGGCGATCCTGCTGGCTGTCCGGCGCCATGGCGAGACATCTGTCATCATCGATACGCTGACCCAGGCGCATGGGCGCTGTGCAGGGGTCGTGCGCGGCGGCACCAGCCGCAAGATCGCACCGCATCTGCAACCGGGCGCGCAGTTGGACGTGACATGGAAGGCGCGGTTGGAGGATCATCTGGGCAGCTTCACGATTGAGCCTGTCCGGTCGCGCGCGGGGGCCGTGATGCAGGACAGGCTGGCACTGGCCGGGCTTCAGGCGGTGACCTCTGTCCTCACGCGTGTTCTGGCCGAACGCGAACCGATGGAGGATCAATACCACGCCGCCGCAACCCTGCTGGATTTGATGATCGCCACGCCCGCTTGGCCGCTGGCCTATCTGCGGTGGGAGGTCGCGTTGCTCGATGCGCTGGGCTACGGGCTTGATCTGACGGCTTGCGCGGTGACCGGCGTTCGGGACGGGTTGGTCTATATCTCACCCAAATCCGGGCGCGCGGTCTCGGCCCAAGGGGCGGGGGATTGGGCGGATCGGCTTTTGCCCTTGCCGCCGTGCCTTCTGCCGGGGGGCGAGGGCAGTGACGCGGATATCGCGGCGGCGCTGCACACCACCGGGGTGTTTCTAGAGAAAGCCGCAGGGGACCGGGGATTGCCCGACGCGCGGCGCAGATTGATCGACGCGCTGGCGCGTCAGAGCTCCTGATCCTGCGCGCGCAGTACGATCTCGCCCCCGTCGTCGTTCGACAGGATCAGGACGGGGCCAGACACCTCGGACAGCGTCATCCGCCCCAGCGCCGCAAAGAACGCCTGCTCCTGCGCAAGGTCCGCGCAGGCACGCTTGGTTGATCTGAGCGGCCCTGCCGCGAACCACGGATATGGCGCTGTCTGACTGCCGGAATAACTGTTGCAGGGCCCGCGTCCGGCGATGCGCCCCTCGGACGGAAACGACAGCGTGGCCTGCGCCGCGAAAGGCGTGCCATCGATGCTTTGCACAACATAGACGGCAGCAGGGTCGGCGTAGCCGGAGATCGTTTCGTCCGCCGCACAGGTGGCGAGCAACATGGGTAACACAAGAACTCTCATGCCCCTCATATTGCGCCCACGCCCGCGCGGTGCAAGTCACCCCTTGGTGTCGGCCAGATACCGCGCAGTGGCCAGAAGGCTGTCGCGCGCCGGGATGAAGTCTTGGCCGTAAAGCGTTCGGGTGGCCGAATTGTTGATGGGGGTGAAAAACCCGATCGACGGCAGTACGCCGCGCACTGTTCCGTCAAAGAGCCCCAAGACGCGAAGCAACCATTTGGGCGCAACCTTGGTCCCGATCTTGCGGTCTGGATAGGCCTCGGCCAGCATTTCGGCCACTTGTGGAAGGGTCCAATAGCTGTCTGCGGCCATGACGCGATGGCCACCGGTCTCAGGCCGCGCGATGGCGTCCACGTGCAGGCGGCTCACATCCTCAAGATCGACGATAGGCAACCCGATATTGGGCTGCATCGGGTCCTTGCCTGCCAGAATGCGCTCGATCAGGGCCAGCGATGTGCCAAACTTGGCGTCCATCGGCGTGCCCGTCACAAGGCCGGGGTTCACGGTCGTCAGGACCATTTCGGGGTGGTCGCCGACGAAGTCCCAAGCGGCCCGTTCGGCGAGCGTTTTGGATTTCACATAGGCCCCCGCGGTCGGGTGGTCGGTATCCGTCCAATCCGCAACCGTGTAGAGGTGCCCGTCCGGGCGATCCACATGCATGATCGCCACCATGGAGGACGTCAGCACCACCCGCTGCGCCCCGGCAGCTTGGGCCGCGCGCAAGGCGCGCAGGGTGCCGTCGACGGCGGGGCGGATCAGGTCGTCTTCGTTCTTGGGGTTGTTCATCGGGAAGGGCGACGCGGTGTGCATCAGGACATCAACGCCCGACATGGCCGCGTCCCAACCGTCGTCCGAGCCGAGGTCGAGCTCCACAAAGCTCAGGTTTTCTTGGGTTTCCGGGGTGGCGACAACGGTGCGCACTTCATCCGCGCGGTCTTTGTTTCGCAGCGAACCGCGCACGGCATAGCCTGCGTCGAGCAGGTCCTTGGCGATGCGTTTGGCGATAAAGCCGGTGATGCCGGTCAGCAGAACTGTCTTGGTCATGAGGGGCCTCCTGTCGGGTTGAACCCTCAGGTGGCGCATTGGTTTCGTGCTTCAACGACGTGGCGCGATCCGCAAGCAGATTGGCGCAATCGGTTAGCTTTCGACCTCTTCCTTGTTGATGAGGGGGCGGTTCTTTTCGCGCAGTTTGCCAATCAGGTTTCCGGCGACCTTTGCTTCGGCATGGGGCACGGCGGGGGTAGAATGGGTGACGCCATCCGCGTGGTCGAAGACCCCGACCACAAGGTCGGGATCGGCCGAGTGGCCGATGAAAAGCGTTTCACACATCAGGTTTTCCACGCGCAGGATGCCGTGATCTTCGCAGAGAAGATGGTGGTAAGTGACGCCATCGTCGGGGATCACGCGGTCGATCCCGTTATGACCAACAAGGGCCGAGATCGGCAGCAAAAGCTGATCGCCCTCGGACACGCGCGACACCATGCGCCCCGAAGCCAGAACGTGGACCGAGCCCGCCAAGGTCAGCGGGCGTTGGGGCACGGTATCCCCCAGCGCGAGGGCCGGGATATGGATGGGTTGGGCGGTGTCGTCCTGTGCCAGATCGTCTGCCGTGAACTGCGTGGTCAGGACGTGGACGAGGCGCGATTGGGTGCCGTCGCGAAACTCGATCACGTCGACGCCGGGCTCCAGTCTTTCGATCTGACGCATGCCTTTGGCGGTCTGAACGAAGGTGCCTGTGGCGTAGCCGGTTGCTTGCCAGGATGCGGGCATTTGGGGGCCTCTCGAACTGCTCAGCCGCAGGATACCGCAGTTGCAGCACGGGGCAAGGTTTGGCGAAAAACGGGGGGCACAACCCGTACACTGGGCGTACACATTGCGTACACCAAGCGTACATACCGCACCCGCAGAAACACATGCTGCGGGCGCATTTGTAGGCGCGCCCCGGATCGGGTCCGGAGCGCTGCCTTGCAAGAGCAAAGTAGGTTAGGCCAGCAAGCGGCGCGCAATAACTTGCGCTTGAATTTCGGCGGCACCTTCAAAGATGTTGAGGATGCGGGCGTCGCACAGGATGCGGCTGATTTTGTATTCGAGCGCGAAGCCATTGCCGCCATGGATCTGCAGGCCGTTGTCAGCGGCGGCCCACGCCACGCGGGCGCCCAGCAGTTTGGCCATCCCGGCCTCGAGGTCGCAGCGGCGACCTTCGTCTTTTTCAACTGCCGAGAAGTAGGTGAGCTGACGGGCGACCATGATCTCGACCGCCATCATGGCGAGCTTCGAGGCCACGCGCGGGAAGGCGATCAGCGGTTTGCCAAACTGTTTGCGGTCCAGCGCGTATTGCATCGACACGTCGAGCGCCGAGCACGCCACGCCCACCGCGCGTGCGGCGGTCTGGATGCGGGCGGATTCAAACGTCTCCATCAGTTGTTTGAAGCCTTTGCCTTCCTCACCGCCCAGCAGGTTCGCGCCGTCGATGTGGAAGTTGTCGAAGGACAGTTCGTATTCCTTCATGCCGCGGTAACCCAGAACTTCGATCTCACCGCCGGTCATGCCGTCGGTGGGGAAGGGGTTTTCCTCGGTGCCCGGGGTCTTTTCGGCGAGGAACATGGATAGCCCGCGGTGATCGGTGGAGTTGGGATCGGTCCGCGCCAGCATCGTCATCACGTGTGTCCGGGTCGCGTGGGTGATCCACGTCTTGTTGCCGGTGACCTTGTAGTCGTCGCCATCCTTGACCGCGCGGGTGCGGAGCGAGCCGAGGTCCGAGCCGGTATTGGGTTCCGTGAAAACGGCGGTCGGCAGGATTTCAGCGGACGCGAGGCCGGGCAGCCATTTCTGTTTCTGCTCCTCGGTGCCGCCGCACAGGATCAGCTCTGCCGCGATCTCCGAACGGGTCCCGAGCGATCCCACACCGATATAGCCGCGCGAGAGTTCTTCGGACACGACGCACATGGAGGCCTTGGACAGGCCAAAGCCGCCGTATTCCTCGGGGATGGTCAGGCCAAAGACGCCCATTTCGGCGAGGTCGTCGATGGTCTCCAGCGGGATCAGCTCATCCTTGAGGTGCCAGTCATGGGCGACCGGTTCGACCTTTTCCACGGCGTAGCGGCGGAATTGCTCGCGGATCATCTCAAGCTCTTCATCGAGGCCGGAGCGGCCCGTTGTGATCTCAGCCGATTGTTCCTGCATCAACTCGACCAGACGCATGCGGGCGTCCTGCGTGTTGCCACCGTCGCAGAGCGTCATGACAGCGGGGACCATCATGGCGCGCATGTCTTCTTGGCTGAGGCCGATATCCTGCAGGCGCACCATTTCGCCCTGGTTCATCTGCAGGCCGCCATAAAGCTGCCAGAGGTATTCGCCGAACGCGATCTGGAGGATCAGTTGCTCCATCTCGCGCAGCGCGCCTTGGGCGTCGAGCTTTTCGGCCCAAGCCTGCATTTGGCGAAGGGATTCTACATAAGTCGCAACCCAGGCGAGGCCGTGGGCGGCGGTCTGGTTGGCCTCGATCAACCCCCCCGAGACCCGGCCATCGGCGGTGACCATGTCGCGCACCCGGTCGGTTGCCGTTGCAAGGATGCCTTCTACCGGCGCAATCGCATCTTTGGTCAGGGTCAGGAGGCCCGGCAGCAGCGGGGTTTCGATTTGCATCTGTCCATCATGCGCCATGGCGGTGACCTCTTCTACATACGTTCGGATTGCTGTGGTGCAGAGCTAGAGCGTTTGCAGGTGCAGCGCAACTTTTAATATGCCTACGGCCTGTTTTGCGAACGAAAATGTCGCAGGCGTTTTAAGTATCGGCGTGGCGTCTGGGCGTGCCGCAGGGTAGTTAGGGGCATGGATCTTAGCCTTTTCAGCCAGTTGTCCCCATCTGTCCTTGTCCTGTCGGCGCTGATTGCGCTGGCGGCAGGAACCATCAAGGGGGCGGTCGGGTTTGCCCTGCCCCTTGTGATGGTGTCGGGGCTGTCGTCGATCATGGATCCCAAGCTGGCCTTGGCCGCGCTGATTCTGCCGGTTCTGGCGACCAACGGGTTGCAGACCTTTCGCCACGGGGTCGGGCCTGCGATCCGCGAGGCACGGATTGTGTGGCGGTATCTATTGGTGGTGTCGGTCGCGATCATCCTCACCGCGCAGCTGGTCAGCGCAATCCCCAGCCGGGTGTTCTATTTCATTCTGGGCGTGCCGGTGGTGGTGCTGTCGGTCATCCAGCTTGTGGGCTGGAAGCTGGTGATCCCGGTGCATCGTCGTGCAATGGCGGAGTGGATCATCGGGCTGATCTCGGGCGCTTTGGGAGGGCTTGCCGGGACATGGGGGCCGACGACGGTGCTGTACCTCATGGCGATTGAAACGCCCAAGGCGCGGCAGATGATTGTGCAAGGGGTGATCTATGGCACCGGGTCGGTGGCGCTGTTTTTGGCCCACCTGCAAAGCGGGTTGTTCAACGGCCAGACCGCGCCGTTTTCAGCGGCTTTGCTGGTGCCCGCCTTTGCCGGGATGGCCGTCGGGTTCTGGCTGCAGGACCGTATGGATCAGACGCGGTTCCGCACAATCACGCTGGTGGTGCTGACCATCGCGGGGATCAACCTGATCCGGAAGGGGCTGCTGGGGTAGGCGGGTGGTCATGGCCCCGGTAGGCCATGACCGACTGCTTTAGCCGATCGCGACGGCTTTCACGTCGTCGTCGATGAAGGGCAGGTATTGCTCGAAATTGTCCGAGAACATCTGGACCAGCTTTTGCGCCTGCGCGTCGTAGGCGGCGCCGTCTTCCCATGTGCGGCGCGGGGTCAGGAGCAGGTCGGCCACCCCCGGCACGGAGACCGGAACCTCGAACCCGAAGTTTTCGTCCTTGCGGAACTGACCGTTGTTGAGCGTGCCGTCGAGTGCGGCCGTCAGAAGCGCGCGGGTGGCGCGGATCGGCATGCGCGAGCCTTCGCCATAGGCACCACCGGTCCAGCCGGTGTTCACCAGCCAGCAGGTCGCGCCGTGCTTGGCGATCTTGTCGCGCAGAAGCGCGCCGTAGGCCTCGGGCCGGCGCGGCATGAAGGGCGCGCCGAAGCAGGTCGAGAATGTCGGCTGCGGTTCGGTCACGCCGCGTTCGGTTCCGGCCACCTTGGCGGTGAAGCCTGACAGGAAGTGGTACATCGCCTGCGCGGGGGTCAGGCGCGCGATGGGCGGCAGGACACCGAAGGCGTCGCAGGTCAGCATGATGATGTTCTTGGGATGACCACCGAGGGCCGTCGAGGACGCGTTCGAGATATAGTCGAGCGGGTAGGCGCAGCGCATGTTCGCGGTCAGGCTGTCGTCTTCGAAGTCGAGCTCTTTGGTATCGGGATCGTAGACCATGTTTTCGATCACGGTGCCGAATTTCTCGGTCGTGGCGTAGATCTCGGGCTCGGCCTCGGGCGACAGGTTGATCGTCTTGGCATAGCAGCCGCCTTCGAAGTTGAAGGTGCCGCGGTCGGACCAGCCGTGTTCGTCGTCGCCGATCAGGATGCGCGCGGGATCGGCCGACAGTGTGGTTTTGCCGGTGCCCGAGAGGCCAAAGAAGACGGCCGTATCAATGGGGTTGCCCGGTGCGTGGTTGGCCGAGCAGTGCATGGGCATGATGCCCTTTTCGGGCAGCAGGTAGTTCAGCAGAGTGAAGACCGACTTCTTGTTCTCGCCCGCGTATTCCGTGCCGGCGATCAGGATCAGCTTGCGGTCGAAATTCATCGCGACGACCGTTTCCGAGCGGCAGTTGTGACGTTCGGGGTCGGCGTGGAAGGACGGGCAGTTGATGACGGTCCAATCGGCCGTGAAATCGGCCAGCTCGTCGCCATCGGGGCGGCGCAGCATGTGGCGGATAAAGAGCGAATGCCACGCGAGTTCCGTGACCACGCGCACGTCCAGACGGTGCGCGGGATCGGCCCCGCCGAAGAGGTCCTGCACAAAGTAGTCGCGGCCCTGCATGTGGGCGATCATGTCGTCGTAGAGCGCGTCGAAGCCTTCCGTGGACATCTCGGCGTTTTGTTCCCACCAGATGTCATCGGCAATGCTGTCGGTACGGACGATGTGTTTGTCCTTGGGCGAGCGGCCCGTGAACTTGCCCGTCGAGACGAGCATCGTGCCGCCCTTGCCCAGCTCGCCTTCGCCGCGTTTCAGGGCGGTTTCCACGAGCGCTGGTTCGATCAGGTTATAATAGACCTGGCCAAGCCCCGTGATGCCTTGATCGTCGAGGGTGAAGGTCGGGTTTACACGCCCGATTGCTTCGTGTGCCATTGCCTTGGGCTCCTGAAAGAAAGTTGCGTGCGACCCGCTTAACATGCCGTTTCTGAACAAGAACAGGCCGCAAAACGACCGTTAGCGCCACCACGGCGATGTTTGCGCAACCAGCTTTGGAAATGACGGGCTTTAAGCGGACGTTAGCCAATTCTGTGTCCTTTGGGCGGCATGACCCAGCACGACCCACAGGCTCGATTCGCATTTCTGTTGATTTTGCGGCCAGTTTCGGCAAGCTTTCGCTCAATAAGGCAGGCAATACAAAAATCGAGCAGTACGAAAGGCATAGCTTAAATGTCGAAAATTGCACTTGTGGACGACGACAGGAATATCCTGACGTCGGTTTCCATGACTCTCGAAGCCGAGGGCTTTGAAGTCGAAACGTATAATGACGGACAATCGGCGCTGGACGCCTTTAACAAGGCGATGCCGGAACTTGCGGTTCTGGACATCAAGATGCCGCGCATGGACGGGATGGACCTGCTCCAGCGGCTTCGCCAGAAAACCACGATGCCGGTGATCTTCCTCACCTCCAAGGATGACGAGATCGACGAGGTGCTGGGCCTGCGCATGGGCGCGGATGACTATGTTAAGAAGCCCTTCAGCCAGCGTTTGCTGGTCGAGCGTATCCGCGCGCTGCTGCGCCGTCAGGACGCGATCAGCGGCGACGCGGTAGCCGAAACCGAAGACACCAAGGTGATGGTGCGCGGTGAACTGACGATGGACCCGCTGCGCCACGCGGTGACGTGGAAAGGGCGCGACGTGTCTCTGACCGTGACCGAGTTCCTGCTGTTGCAGGCGCTGGCCCAACGACCCGGTTTCGTGAAATCGCGCGATCAGCTGATGGACGTGGCCTATGACGATCAGGTCTATGTCGACGACCGCACGATCGACAGCCATATCAAACGCCTGCGGAAGAAGATGCGCACGGCGGATGAGGAATTTTCGGCTATCGAAACTCTCTACGGCATCGGCTACCGTTACAACGAAGAGTAATTCGTTTGCCGGGAGGCTGACAGCCAATGCGGTCTGATCCGTGACCGAAGCATCGAAAATCGATGTGCGCGACCTGAAAAGCGTCCGGGAGGCAGATATCCTTTTGGGCGACGATTGGGTTGCGCCCGATGCCACGGTCGACAAGGACCTGCAGACCCGGCGTGAGCGACGCAGCCTTGTGGCTCTCAACCGGTCGCCACTGGCGCGCAAGATCATCACGTTCAACCTGCTCGCGCTCGTCATTTTGGTGGCGGGCGTTTTGTATTTGAACCCGTCGCGCGACAGCCTTGCCTTTCAGCGTGCCAACGGGCTTGTCAGCGAGGCCGAACTGATCGCCGATGTGTTCGAGGCCCGCCTGCCCGCAGGTGCGCCCGTCAACCTTGCAACCGGTGACGGCATTCTGGTGGACGAGGTGCTGGCCGGGTTGGACCTGCGCGGCGGCGTTGAGGTTTTTGTTTTTGACCCGACCGAGGCGCTGATCGCATCGACCGAAGGCATGGAGCGCCCGGAAAGCGTGCCTGTCGAGGGGCTGGAGCGCGAGATCGGATCGACCGTCATTACGGAATTCCTGAACGGTGTCTGGGACGCGATTTCGGGCCTCTTGTCGCCGGATGGCCCCGAGCCCACCCTGACGACCCCGGTGGATCAGGTGCGCGCGCTGTTGCCCGATGCCTTGGGCGGTACTACGCGGGCCGAGACCGGGCAGGACGCTGCGGGATCAGCCGTGTTCAGCATTGCAACGCCCATCGAGCAAAACGGCACGGTTGTGGGCGTGATCGCCCTTGTGTCGGCGGCGGGTGAGATTGACCTGCTGGTCCGGCAAGAGCGCGAACAGGTCCTGCAGATGTTTGTGATCGCCCTTTTGGTGTCCATCGGCCTGAGCCTTGTTCTGGCGTCGACCATCGCCAATCCGCTGAGCGATCTGGCGGCGGCGGCGGAGTTGGGCCGCGACAAGAACGCCCGCAAGATGAGCCCATCGCGCATCCGCATCCCCGATCTGACGGCCCGCCCGGATGAGATTGGGCGTCTATCGGGCGCCCTGCGCGGCATGGTGACGGCGCTTTATGACCGGATCGACGGGAATGAGCAGTTCGCGGCCGATGTGGCGCATGAGATCAAGAACCCGCTCGCCTCACTCCGGTCGGCGGTGGGCACGATGCGTGTGGCCAAGCGAGACGATCAACGCACCAAGCTGCTCGATGTGATCGACCATGACGTGCGGCGTCTGGATCGGCTGGTGAGCGACATCTCGAACGCGTCGCGGCTGGATAGCGAGCTGGTCAAAGAGGAAGAAGAGGCCTTTGACCTGATCAAGATGCTCACGAACCTGAGCCAGTATCTGGGTCAGGAGGCAGAATCGAAGGGCGTGGATTTCATTACGGACCTGCCCGAGGGACAGCTTGTGCTGCAGGGGCTTGAGGCGCGGCTGGCGCAGGTCTTTGTGAACCTGATCACCAATGCCACGAGTTTCTGCGAGGATGGCGACGCGATCCGGCTGTGGGCGCGCAAGCGCGAGAACCGCGTGCTGATCGTGGTCGAAGACACCGGGCCGGGCATCCCCGATGGCGCGCTGACGAAGATCTTCAAACGGTTCTATTCCGAACGGCCCGAGGGGCAGTTCGGTAACAACTCCGGTCTGGGACTGGCGATTTCGAAACAGATCGTAGAAGCCCATGGCGGCGTGATCTGGGCCGAGAATATCCGACCCACGGACGCCGATCTGACGAGCGACCCGCTGGGGGCGCGGTTCGTGGTGGGCCTGCCCGTATGAGCGCCGCAGGTGGCGACGCGGGGGCTGACAAGCAAGGTATCTGGACATCAACATCGCATGACGGGCGGCTGATCCTGCATGCAACGGCCGTGTCGTGGGCGGGGGCGGCCTTGGTGATTGCGGGGCCGTCGGGGTCCGGGAAGTCGACGCTGGCGCTGGCGCTGATGGCCTTTGGGGCCAGGCTGATTGCAGATGATCGGGTGGAGGTCCTGGAGGCGCGTGCGGGCGAGGGTTCCGTGGTCGCCGCGGCTCTGCCAAACGCACCCGGACTTATCGAAGCGCGCGGTGTTGGCTTGCTTCCGGTAGACCTCGCCGAGCCTGCCCCGATTGTGGCCTGCATCGATATGCGACCCGGTCCGCCCACGCGGCTGCCCGAGCCAAGGTTCGTCACGCTTGGTGGGCGGCAGTTTCCAGTGATCTCACCCCCCGCGACAGGCGGCGGAGTTCAAAAATCCGGGATTGAGGGTTTCTCTCATGCCGCGCTGCAATATCTAAAAGGTCACGCCGCTGGTTTGCGCGGTGGTGTGGAAAAGCGTGCCTCCTTTGACGGTGATCGAGCCATCCATGACCAACAGACCCGACACTGATCCCTCCACGCGCCTTGTGCTGGTGACCGGGCCGTCGGGCGCCGGGCGGACGACGGCGATCAACGCGCTGGAGGATATGGGGTTCGAGGCGATCAACAACCTGCCCCTGTCTTTGGTGCCGCGGCTGTTGGACGGCCCGCCGATTGATCGGCCCATGGCGCTGGGCATTGATGCGCGCAACCGGGACTTTTCCACCAACGCGCTGATCGAGGTCATCGATGGTCTGGCACGTTACCCCTATCTGGGCGCGCAGGTCCTCTATCTGGATGCCCATGACGAGGTTCTGTTGCGGCGCTATTCCGAGACGCGGCGCAGGCACCCGCTGGCCCCCGATGACAGCCCGCTGGAGGGCGTGGCGCGCGAGGCGGATTTGCTGGTGCCGATCAAGGCGCGTGCCGATGTGCTGATCGACACGTCCGAGATGTCGCCCCATGAGTTGAAAGCGGAGCTGGACGCGCTGTTCTCCAGCGCCAAAACCACGCGGCTGGCTGTGACGCTATCCTCGTTTTCCTACAAGCGGGGATTGCCGCGCGGCCTCGATATGGCGTTTGACTGCCGGTTTCTGCGCAACCCCTATTGGGAGCCCAAACTGCGCGGGTTGAACGGTCAAGACAGCGCCGTTCAGGGCTTTGTTCAGGCCGATCCGCTGTACCCCGAGTTCTTTGACAAGATCGCCGATCTGGCGCTGCTTTTGCTGCCCGCCTACCTGGAGGAGGGCAAGGCGCATCTGTCCATTGGATTTGGGTGCACCGGGGGGCAACACAGGTCGGTGACCGTGGCGGAACAACTGTCGCAGGCCCTTGCGGATCAGGGGTGGCAGGTGTCTATTCGACACCGGGAATTGGAACGCCGCGGGGCCGAGTCGAAGACAGAGTCGGCCGCCCACACGGCGGACCTAAAGGGACAAGCGAGGCTCGCGTGATCGGTATCGTGATCGTGGCGCACGGTGGACTGGCAGCCGAATACAAATCGGCCGTCGAACACGTCGTCGGACAGCAGGAAGGCATCAAGGCGGTCTCGATCGAGGCCTCCCATGACCGTGCCGCCAAACAGTTGGAAATCTGCGAGGCCGCGGATGCGGTGGATGCGGGCGATGGCGTTGTTCTGGTCATTGACATGTTCGGATCGTCGCCGTCCAACCTGTCCCTGCGGGCCTGTCAGCCTTCGGGGCGGCGTATCCTGTATGGGGCCAATCTGCCGATGCTGGTGAAGCTGGCCAAAAGCCGGCGCAAACCACTGCCCGACGCAGTGGATGCGGCGCGGGCGGCGGGCAAGAAATATATCGACAGCCTGAATGTCGAACCCGAAGCCAGTCTTTGACGGCCCGACCAGAACGCCGAACGAGGGGCCCAGCCAATGACGCAGACTGTCACCCGTGATCTGAGAATCGTGAACCAGAAGGGCCTGCATGCGCGGGCCTCTGCCAAGCTGGTTGAGGTGGTTGAGCGCTTTGATGCCTCTTGCAACGTTACGAAAGACGGGATGACGGCGGGCGGTGACAGCATCATGGGCCTTTTAATGTTGGCAGCATCCAAGGGGTCGACTATTCACATTGAAACCTCTGGCACCGACGCAGACGCCTTGGCCGACGCGCTGGAAGCCCTCGTTGCGGACAGGTTCGGGGAAGACGCCTGACCGAAATGGGTGCCCACGGGGGCCCCGGGGGCCCATTGGGGGGCCGGTGACGCAGGAAGCGGGAGCATGATGGCGTGGTAGACAGCTCGACAGGACGACGCATGGGCGCGCGACCGGTTCCGGTCCGTGATGTGTCGATGCCCGTTGCCGGGCACACCCAACCGCCGGAAGGTGTCCCCTATGACAAGCGCAAGCTGTCCTATGCCGGGACCTATAACAGCCGCTGGCAATCCATCCTGATCCGCACGCTGGAATGGTGCACGGGCAAGATCACGCTTTTGCGGCGTATCCGGGCGTTTGAACGGATGGGTCCGGCGACGGGTCAGAAGTTCTGGCAACAGGCGCGCGGGCTGATGCAGATCGACCTGCGCACGCCGCGCGAACAGATCGAACATATCCCCGCCACGGGGCCAGTGATCATCGTGGCCAACCACCCGCACGGGTTGGTGGACGGCATGATGCTCGCCGAATTGGTGGGCACGGTGCGGCAGGACTACAAAATTCTGACGCGGTCGCTGTTGACGGGCGTGGACGAGATCGCGGAATTCATGATCCCCGTGCCGTTCCCGCACGAGGACGACGCCCACAAGAAGATGGTCGAGATGCGGCAGGCCGCGATGGAGCATCTGTCGGGCGGTGGCGTCGTGGTGCTGTTCCCGTCGGGCACCGTGGCCGTGTCAGAGAGCTGGTGGGGCCCCGCCGTCGAAGGCGACTGGAACCCGTTCACCGCCAAGATGATCCAGCGGTCGGGCGCGACGGTCGTGCCGATCTTCTTTCCGGGTCAGAACTCGCGCCTGTACCAAATTGCCAATCAGGTATCCGATACGCTGCGGCAGGGCCTGTTGATCCACGAGGTCGCCAAGAGCTTTGGCAAGCCGCAGACGCCCGTGATCGGTGCGCCGATCCCCGGCGAGGTGGTCAAGGAAAAGGCACGCAATGCCCGTGACTTCATGGTCTGGCTGCGCGATCACACGCTGAATCTGGGGCGGCGCACCTGAGCGCGATCAGCGCGTGGGTGTCGGCACCTCGCCCCGGTAATCATAGAACCCGCGCTGCGATTTGCGGCCCAGCCACCCGGCCTCGACATATTTGGTCAGAAGCGGGCAGGGGCGGTATTTCGTGTCGGCCAGCCCGTCATGGAGAACGTTCATGATGGCCAGACACGTGTCGAGCCCGATGAAATCGGCAAGCTCCAGCGGGCCCATGGGGTGGTTGGCGCCGAGCTTCATAGAAGTGTCGATGGACCGGACGGACCCCACCCCTTCGTAGAGCGTATAGATCGCCTCGTTGATCATGGGCATCAGGATGCGGTTCACAATAAAGGCCGGAAAATCCTCGGCCGAGGCCGAGGTCTTGCCCAGACGCGTGACCACGTCCTCGCACGCGCGGAAGGTGGGTTCGTCCGTGGCGATCCCGCGGATCAGTTCGACCAGCTGCATGACGGGCACGGGGTTCATGAAGTGAAAGCCCATGAACCGTTCTGGCCGGTCGGTGCGCGACGCCAGCCGGGTGATCGAAATGGATGAGGTGTTCGAGGTCAGGATGGTGTCGGGTTTCAGGTGCGGCACCAGATCCTCGAAAATCGCGGTCTTGATCGTTTCGCGTTCCGTCGCGGCCTCGATCACCAGATCGGTCTGGCCCAGATCGGTCAGCGTCCCGGTGGTCGCGATCCGTTTGAGCGCGCCATCGCGGTCAGCGGCGGTGATTTTGTCGCGCGCCACCTGACGGCCCATATTGGCCCCGATCACGTCCTGTACCGCCGACAGGGCCTGCGATGAGGTGTCCGTGACAAGCACGTCGTAGCCCGCCAAGGCCATCACGTGGGCAATCCCGTTGCCCATCTGCCCCGCGCCCACGATCCCGATCCGTTCAATTGCCATGCGTCGATCACCTTGTGCTTTGCGCCCACCTTAGCCGTCGCCCGTTTTCGGGGCCAGCCGCGCGGCCATGACTTTTTGAGTTCACCGCGAATTTGCTCAGCATTCGAACAATAACGCCCGCCGTCATTAGCCTGCTGAAAACGTTGTTTCGCTAATCAAGACGTGGGTGAAAAAATGGAGGTGGGGCAATGTCCTGCGAATTGACCGGGCTTGTGGGCCCGGACCTTGCGACCTGTGCCTATGGCATGTCGCGTCTGTCCTTTCGGGGGCCAAAGGCCCGCGAGGACGCGCCGTATATGGCGTTCCTGGGGGCGAATGAGACGTTTGCGCCGTTTGTGGAGCGGTGCTTTGCGCAGCAGATCGCCGAGAGCCAAGGCGTTGGGTGTGTGAACTTGGGTCAGCGGGCCGGGGGCATCGAATGCTATCTGCGCGACGTCAGCCTGTTGAACATCGCGCGTCAGGCGCGCGCCGTCGTGATCGAGGTGCCGTCGGCGCTGAACCTGTCGAATGCGATCTACAAGGTGCATCCGCGCCGCAATGACCGGTTTGTCGGTCTGTCGGACCGGGTGCGCCCGGCCCTGTCGACGGTCGATCTGACGGAGGTGCATTTCACGGGGCATCTGGCCCGGACGCTGGCGGCGTCCGCCGGGCATCTGTGGTCGCAGATCGTGCGTCACGTACAGGCCACGTGGGTCGCGTCGATGCAGAAGTTGCTGGATCATCTGGGCGAAACCGAGGTGCATCTGCTGTGGCTGGGTCGCTCTTTGCCACCGATAGCCAGCGATCACATCCGCCCGCAGATGCCCGATTTGGTGACGCGCGGCATGATGGATGCGGTGGCGCCCATGGTGCAGTCGGTGGTGGAGTTTTCGGCCACGGACGCGGCGCGTGCAGAGGGTGTGGGCGGTATGGTCTTTGCGCCGCAATCCCTGCCAGCGGCGGAATTGATGTGGGGCGCAGCCGTACACCGCGAAATCGCAAGCGCGGTTCAGGATGCGTTGGGCGCGGCCCCAAGCAAAAAGGCCCGCGCCTGAGCGCGAGCCTTTGCAGGATCCCGTCAGGGATCCGTATGTCTTCGGACCTTAGCCCAGTTTGGCGGTCAGTTCGGGCACGGCGTCAAAGAGGTCTGCGACCAGACCATAGTCGGCAACCTGGAAGATCGGAGCCTCTTCATCCTTGTTGATGGCCACGATGATCTTGGAGTCCTTCATGCCCGCAAGGTGCTGAATGGCGCCCGAGATGCCGACGGCGATGTAGAGATCCGGTGCCACGACCTTACCGGTCTGGCCCACCTGCCAGTCGTTCGGGGCATAGCCCGAGTCAACCGCGGCGCGGGATGCGCCGACGGCGGCACCCAGTTTGTCGGCCAGCGTTTCGATGATCGCGAACTGCTCTTCCGAGCCGACGCCACGACCGCCGGAGACGACGACGCCTGCGGAGGTCAGCTCCGGACGATCGCTTTCCGCGACCTTGTCTTCGACCCATTCCGACAGGCCGGGGTTTGCCGCTGCCGAGATGGTTTCGACCGAGGCCGAGCCGCCTTCGCCAGCCGCGTCAAAGGTCGAGGTCCGGATCGTTGCAACCTTGGTCGCGTCTGCCGATTTCACGGTCTGGATGGCGTTGCCCGCGTAGATCGGACGCTCGAACGTGTCGGCGTCGACCACGGCGGTCACTTCCGAGATCACCATAACGTCCAGCAGCGCTGCCACGCGGGGCAGGATGTTCTTGGACGCAGCGGTCGAGGGCGCCACGATGTGGCTGTAATCGCCCGCGAGGCCCACGATCAGGTCTGCGACGGGTTCGGCCAGATCGTTACCGTAGGCGGCATCTTCGGCGCAGAGCACCTTGGACACGCCGTCCAGTTTGGCCGCGGCCTCGGCTGCGCCGCCGCAGGATGCGCCCGCGCACAATACGGTCACGTCGCCCATCTGCTTGGCAGCGGTCAGCGCCTTTGCGGTCGAATCGACCGACAGTTCACCATTCGAGACTTCAGCAATCAGAAGAACAGCCATTACACAGCCCCCGCTTCTTTGAGTTTCTCAACAAGTTCATCAACCGAGCCGACCTTGATACCGGCGGCGCGGGCTTCGGGTTCGCCGGTCGACACGATGGTCAGGCGCGGCGCGACGTCCACGCCGTAATCGGCGGGTGTCTTTTCATCGAGCGGCTTTTTCTTGGCCTTCATGATGTTGGGCAGCGAGGCATAGCGCGGCTCGTTCAGGCGCAGGTCGACGGTCACGATGGTCGGCATCTTGACCTTGATGGTCTGCAGGCCGCCATCGACCTCGCGCGTGACGGTGGCGGTGTCGCCATCCACGTCGAGTTCCGAGGCAAAGGTCGCTTGCGACCAGCCCAGAAGCGCCGAGAGCATTTGGCCCGTGGCGTTCATGTCGTTGTCGATGGCCTGCTTGCCGCAGAGCACGATGCCGGGCTGTTCTTCGTCGATCACGGCCTTGAGGATCTTGGCCACGGCCAGCGGTTCGATATCGGTGTGCACGTCATCGGCGGCCACCACGAGGATCGCACGGTCGGCACCCATGGCGAGCGCGGTCCGCAGGGTTTCCTGCGATTGCTTGACGCCAATGGACACGGCGACAACTTCGTCCGCCTTGCCGGCTTCTTTCAGGCGGATGGCCTCTTCGACGGCGATTTCGTCGAAGGGGTTCATCGACATTTTCACGTTTGCCAGATCGACGCCCGATCCGTCCGCCTTGACGCGGACCTTCACGTTGTAGTCGATCACGCGTTTGACGGGTACCAAGACCTTCATGGGTGGGCTCCTTAACGTGGTCTGCGCGACGCGTGCGCGCCGCAAATCTGCTGCCGTCCGATGTATCGGTGACCCGACGGCGGGTATAGGTCAGAATCGACGCAGGCAGGTCGACTGACGTCGCGTTCGTGAAATTTCTGGCAGATTTTTCACGGGACGCAAGAGCAGTTTACGCTAGGGCACCATGTTCGCGGTAACAGCGGGGACCGGACCCCCGCCGCATTCAGCGGTTCGCACCCGGAACCCACAACACATCGTCTTTGCCGTCGTTGTTGGCGATGCGGCCCGCAACAAAGAACCAGTCCGACAGGCGGTTGAGGTATTTCACGCCGGCTTGGTTCACGGATTCCATGGTGGCGAGTTCCACCGACAGCCGTTCCGCGCGGCGCGCGACGGTGCGGCACAGGTGCAGATGCGCAGCAAGCGCCGAGCCACCGGGCAGGATGAAACTGCGCAGGGGTTCGAGCGCGTCGTTCATCGCGTCGATCTCGCTCTCCAACCGTTCGACTTGGGCGGGCGTCACGCGCAAGGGCGGGTATTCGGCTTCGGCGTCCTTTTCCATGTCGGGGCGGCACAGGTCTGCGCCAAGATCAAAGAGGTCGTTCTGGATGGCGGATAGCTGAGCGTCCATCTCTCCGGTGGCATGCAGGCGGGCGAGGCCCACGGTGGCGTTCACCTCGTCCACGGTCCCGTAGGCTGTCACGCGCATGGAGTGTTTTGCGACCCGGCTTCCGTTGCCCAGAGCGGTTTCCCCGGCATCCCCGGTTTTGGTGTAGATTTTCGACAGAACGACCATAGTTATCTCGCGGCGATAAGGATGAGGATCAGGCCAAGCGCCACGGCTTGTGCGACGATGCGCAGGCGCATGACCTTGTTTGCGTATTTCTTGTTGAACTCGCCGCCTTTGGCAAAGCCGCCGATGCCCACGGCAAGGACGGCGCCGACAAAGAGCACGGCGATGATGACAACGATGAGTAGGGGATCACGATCCATGGAGGGTCTCCTTTCGGCGTCACCTAAGGCCGCTTCACAGGCGGGCAAGGATGTTGTCGAGAACCGGACGCGGCAAAATGCGCCGCAGGACCGCCATCAGATAGGTCGGGAAGGTGATCTTGTAGCGGGTCTGGGGACGTTTGGCGGTCAGGGCGCGCAGCACTTTGACCGACACGGCCCGGGCCGGAAGCTCGAACGGGTCGGGGCCTTGGCTTTCGGCGTAGAGGCGTTTGTGCAGCGATTGCTCATAGAGGCCGCGCCGCGCGGAGCCCTTCCAATCCACCCATTTTTCGAAATGCGGGATCGAGTTTTCGCGGATTTTGGTCGTAATCGGTCCCGGCTGGATCAGGATGATGTCGATGGGCGTATCCCGCATCTCGAGCCGGAGCGTATCGGTCAGCCCCTCCATCGCAAACTTGGTGGAGTTGTAGGCCCCGCGCCAGCGCATCGCGGCAAAACCCAGAACGGAGGAGCAGTTGAGGACGCGCCCGTGGCCTTGGGCGCGCATCACCGGGATCACCCGGCAGGTCAGGTCGTGATAGCCAAAGAGGTTCGCCTCGTAGATTGCCCGCAGCGCCCCACGTGGCAGGTCCTCGACCGCGCCGGGGACGGCGTAGGCCCCGTTGTTAAACAGCGCGTCGAGCGTGCCGCCGGTCGCCTCAAGGACTTCGGCCAGACCCGCCTCAATAGTAGCCTCGTCCTCGTAGTCGATGCGGGGGGACGCGAAGCCCTCGGCGATCAGGCGGTCGCAATCCTCTTGCTTGCGACAGGACGCGAATACCTGCCAGCCATTGTCGCGCAGGTAATGCGCACAGTCATAGCCGATGCCGCTGGAGCATCCGGTGATGAGGATGGAGTTTGTCATGATGTCCCCGCAATTCGTTGCGGGGACCAATGCGCAAATCCCGGTTCAGTGCAAGACGACGGGGATTTGACGCGATGTCCGAAGGGCGTGTGGCCCCGGCCTAGCCCTGCGGTGTCAGCAGGCGTTCGGCCATCCAGCCAACGCGGCCGTTTTGCACGACACGGATTTTCACCCAGCCGTTGCCCGGCGCTTGCAGCACCTCGGCGCCGTCGCCGCGGTTGAGTTGCGTGAGGACCTGAAAGTTGGTGCCCGGTCCGTTGCGCATGTTCACGCGGTTGCCCGTAACTTCACGCAGGTCGAGGGTTGCGACGACCTCTTGTTCGACCTCGGGTTCGAGGGCTGCAGCCGCTTCACCCAAGACAGTGGCCAGACCCGTGCCTGCGCCACCGAAGCTGGCCAAGGTGGGTTCTGGGGTCGCGTCGGGTGTGTTGATCTGGGGCGCAATAGCGGCCGGTGTGCTTGCGGCGCGGGCGACTTGCGCATCTGCCTGAAGGACGGCGACCTTTTGCAGGTCGTTCAATTGGGTTTCCGCCATCTCAGGCGGCTCGAAGTCGGTCCCCCCGGACAACTCAAAGAATCCCCAACCCAAAAACAGGAACGTCACCAGCATAAAGCGGGTCATATCCGTCTCTCCAATCGTCAAAAGCAGCGGCACTCGATTCCTAAGAACCGGTTTTATAGTACCACATAAATGGCTTTTTTGACGTTTTGTTCCCCGCAAGAACGCCGCCGCCGTTCCCCTGTGGCCGGATGGACGCGGTTTCGTCCGCAGGGTTTGCCGCCCGTTTGCTGCCGCTCGTGTGGCCTCTGGACCCCTCGGTCCACGCGGCTTACACCACATCTATGGCTGATCCGACTGACGACACCGACATCATCCCCCACGAGGTGGCTGAACCCCTGCGGCGCGCGATTGGCGACAGGTATCTGACCTATGCGCTGTCGACGATTATGCACCGGGCGCTGCCGGATGCCCGGGACGGGCTAAAGCCGGTTCACAGACGCATATTGTACGCGATGCGTGAACTGCGGCTGGCCTCGAACGGGGGCTTCCGCAAGTCGGCAAAGATCAGCGGCGACGTGATGGGCAACTATCACCCGCACGGGAATCAGGCGATCTATGACGCGATGGCCCGCCTCGCCCAGGATTTCGCGGTGCGCTACCCGCTGGTCGATGGACAGGGCAATTTCGGCAACATCGACGGCGATAACCCTGCAGCAGAGCGGTATACCGAGGCGCGGATGACCACGGCGGCCGAGGCGCTGCTGGAAGGGTTGAACGAGGACGCGGTCGATTACCGCGACAACTATGACGGCACCCTGCAGGAGCCGGTGGTTTTGCCGGCCTCGTTCCCGAACCTGTTGGCGAATGGCGCGTCGGGCATTGCGGTGGGGATGGCCACGAACATCCCCCCGCACAATGTGGACGAGCTGATCCAAGCCGCGCTGCACATGATCAAGTTCCCCAACTGCCGGGATGAGAAGCTGTTGGATTTCGTGCAAGGCCCCGATTTCCCCACGGGCGGCGTCATCGTCGAGCCGCGCGAGAGCATGGAAGCGACCTATCGCACCGGGCGCGGGGCGTTCCGCCTGCGGTGCCGGTGGGAGCGCGAGGAGTTGGGCCGCGGTCAGTGGCAGATCGTCGTGACCGAGATCCCCTATCAGGTGCAAAAATCAAAACTCATCGAGAAGATCGCTGAGGTCATCCAAACCAAAAAGGTCCCGATTTTGGCGGATGTGCGCGATGAGAGTGCCGATGATATCCGGGTG
>JBCBFU010000052.1:0-20699 GCA_038527375.1 Pseudomonadota bacterium
GGTGTAGCCGAAATAGACCAGTGTCGGCTCGGTGATGACATCGGCATCGGTGACGGTTTCACCGGTCTCGCTCACCAACGTGAACGGCCCGCCGATATCACCACCGGCGACAGAGCCACGCAAACACGCCTCTAGCCGGTCCGCCGGTGCACGCAACTGCGTCAGGAGAAACGTGCCACCAATGCCAACCGCAACAACAGCAGCCGCGACAAATGCCCAAGTTCGTGTCACCTTAACCTCCTCAATCCGCACCGATATGCGTTAGGTATGCAGGCGTGACCTATCGACCAAGGCACGGATTGTCACATCACATTGGAGTTGGAAGGCCCCTACCCGATGACGGACGCAACTGAACAAGGCTTTGACCTGCGCGGCGAGGGCGACCGCAGCAACTGGATTCGCTTGCGCACGCTGGTTTTGCTGCGGTGGGTGGCGGTCACGGGTCAGCTGATCGCGGTGACGGTGGCGCAGTATTTCTACGGGCTGCAGCTGCCTGTGGCGCTGTGTTATCTGGCGATCGGCGCGTCCGTGGTGGGCAACCTTCTGGCTGTCTGGGTCTATCCGGAAAACCGGCGTCTGTCGGAACTCGAGACCTTCATGATGCTCCTTTTTGACATCATGCAGCTGAGCTTCCTGTTGGCGTTGACGGGCGGGTTGAACAACCCGTTTGCCCTGCTGGTGTTGGCGCCTGTCACGATCTCGGCCACGGTTCTGCCGCTGCGCCACACGACGATCCTTGGCATTCTGGCGCTTGTTTCGATCACGCTGGCGGGGCTGTTTCACGTGCCCCTGTTGACGGGCGACGGGTTTGTCCTGCGCATCCCGGATATCTTCGCGTTTGGCTTCTGGCTCGCCATCATGGTGGGCGGCTGTTTCATCGCGGCCTACGCGCGGCGCATCACGGATGAAATGCACGCCATGTCGCGCGCGCTGCTCGCCACACAAATGGCGCTGGCGCGCGAACAAAAGCTGACCGATCTGGGGGGTGTTGTGGCCGCCGCCGCGCACGAATTGGGCACGCCGCTGGCCACGATCAAGCTGGTGTCGGGCGAGTTGATGCAAGAGCTTCCCTCAGGCACCGAACTGCATGATGACGCGGCCCTGATCCGCACGCAGGCCGACCGCTGCCGCGACATCCTGCGGTCCATGGGCCGCGCGGGCAAGGACGACCTGCACCTGCGGTTTGCCCCGCTGGAAACCGTCGTGCGCGAAGCGGCAGAGCCGCACATGGATCGCGGGCCGCTGATCGATATCTCGGTCGCGCCCGAAGCGGAAACAGACGGCGTGCAACCGCAAATCCGCCGCCACCCTGAGATCATTCACGGCCTGCGCAATCTGGTGCAGAACGCCGTGGATTTCGCCGTGGGCGAAGTGCACATCGACGTGGAATGGACCGCCAGCAATATCGTGGTTCGGATATCCGACGACGGAAATGGCTTTCCGGCTTCGGTACAGGGACGGCTGGGTGATCCGTTCATGCGCCGCCGCAGGCAGGATCGCGATCGCAGTCAGCGGCCCGAATACGAAGGTATGGGTCTTGGCCTTTTCATCGCGAAGACCTTGCTGGAACGCACGGGTGCCAATCTGTCGTTTTCGAACGGCGTACATGCGTCCGACCTTCCGGGCGCGCATGTGATGGTGCGCTGGCAACGCGCTGGGTTGGAAAACCCGGGCGAGGTTGCCTCGCAACCCTTGGGGCCAAATACGCCGATTACGGCTTAGGGTTTCATTAGGTTTAACCTGAAATTAACCGCCTTGGCCTGAAGTGATGACCCGCGAGCGAGGTCATTAAAGTTGATTCTATTTCTTCAAACCCTCCTGCCTCTTCTCCTGTCTGCAGGGGCTGCCATCGTGGTGCTGATTGCCTGGGTCCGGTTTTCGAAGGATCCGGACGGGGCCACGCGGTCGCTGCTGGCCGAACAGGCATCGGAGAGCGTCTTTTTATTCGACGGATCAGACCTCGTTGATTGCACACCGCAGGCCCAGCGCATCGCAGATGGGTGGGCCACGGGCGGCACCGATCTTCAGAGGTTGTGCCGCGCGTTTTCGGCCCGGTTCGTTGGTCTGCCGGGGCCCGAGACGTTGGCGCGGAACGGCTTCCAAGGGACGTTTGCGCCGCGCGATCCCAACGATGCCATGCGCGCGCATTTCGACGTTTGGAACGGCATGGTGCGTGTCCGCCTGAAGGGTCGCGGCGAAAGTGACATGCCGGGTGAAGGCCCGCAGATCGACCCGATCACACTGGCCGCGCATGAGGCGGAACTGGAAACACTCCGGGGCGTGACGAACACCTCGCCCGTGCTGATGTGGCAGATCGGGGTGAATGGCGACATTGAATGGACGAACGAAGCCTACGCCCAGATGATCCGCGACGTGACGCAAGACGACGTGATGCGCTGGCCGCCGCGCGATCTGTTTCCGGCAGTGTCGGGCGGCGCTGACGGGACCAACCGAATATCGCTGGCGCAAATGTCGGGGGAGGATCTGTGGTTCGACGTGACATCCACCCGGCACCCGTCGGGGACGCGCCAATGCTTTGCAATTGATGCGGCTCCCGTGATCCGGGCCGAACGCGCGCAGCGCGACACGGTGCAGACCCTGACCAAGACCTTTGCGCAGCTGTCCGTCGGTCTGGCGATCTTTGATCGGAAACGGCAGCTTACGCTATTCAATCCCGCCCTGCTCGACCTGCTCGAAGTTCCGGTGGATGTGCTGAGCTCCAAGCCCACGCTCACCCGGTTCCTCGACACGTTGCGCGATCGCAAGCTGATCGCCGAACCGCGGGATTACCATAGCTGGCGGCAGCGCATCGCCGAGTTGGAGGATGCAGCGCTGCAAGGGACCTATTGCGAGGTCTGGCCGCTGCCCGGTGGCGGGACCTTTCGGGTCACGGGGCGACCCCATGCGGATGGCGCGATCGCCTTTTTGTTCGAAGACATCTCAGCCGAACTGTCCCTGACGCGGCGGTTCCATTCGCAGATCGCGATGGGGCAGGCGGTGCTGGACACGCTGGATGATGCGGTCGCCGTATTTTCCCCGATGGGCGTCCTGACGCTCAGCAATGCGGCCTATGCCCGGCTGTGGGATCGCGACCCTTCGGCCGAGGTCGCAGAGCAATCCATGCAGGATGCAGTCGGGTTTTGGGAACGCGCGACAGAACCTGATCCGATGTGGCGGTCTCTTCTCGCGGTGTTGCAGCAACGCAAGACGGGGCCCGGCGGATGGGCCGGTGAAACCGTGATGCGCGACGGTCGCCGCCTGACGTGCAACCTGCGACGGCTGGAGGGCGGGGCGACACTTGTCCGCTTTAACGCGTCGGCACCGCTGGTCTCTGCGGCCCACACACTGGCCGCCCGGCGCAAGGCCCTTGCCGCCGCCGGGTGAACGTGTGCGCGCTTGAACCCCGCGCCATGCATCGTATGGTCGGGCCATGCTGTCCGACCCCCCCGCCCGCACCGCTTTGACATCCATTTCGCCCGAGGCGACAACTGCCCTGGCCGAGCGGCTGGCCAGCGTGACGCAGCGCGGGGATGTCTACCTCCTCGAAGGGCCGGTGGGCGCGGGAAAGTCCCATTTTGCGCGCAGCTTTATCCAAGCCTGTCTGCCGTACCCCGAAGATATCCCGTCCCCCACTTTCACCTTGGTCCAAACGTACGAGGCGCCTGATTGGCCGATCTGGCATTGCGACCTGTACCGGATGTCGGACAGTTCCGAGTTGATCGAGCTGGGCCTGATCGACGCGATGGACGGCTCGGTTTGCCTGATCGAATGGCCAGACCGGCTCGACCCCGCGATGCGGCAGGGCGCGTGTCTTTTGTCGTTTGAGGTGTCAGGGGACAGCGCGCGGGCAATTACCCTGACCGGCGGGAGCGCGCGGCACCACGCGGCGATCCCCGCATGAGCGTTGATACGACCTGGCGCATGAACGCGATCACCGCACTGCTGGCCAAGGCGGGCTGGGCAGGGGCCGACCTTAGCCCCTTGGCCGGCGATGCCTCGAACCGTCGCTATCTGCGCGCCACGTTAGGCGACGCGCGGGCCGTTGTCATGGATGCCCCAAAAGAGCGGGGCGAAGATACGCGTCCGTTTCTGGCCATAGCGCGGGTGTTGTCTGACCAGGGATTGTCCGCCCCACGCATCCTAGCGCAGGATACCGGGACCGGCGTCCTGCTGTTGGAAGACCTTGGCGATGCGCTCTTTGCGCGGTGGCTGGACGACCGGCCCGGCGACGAAATGCGGCTCTATTCCGCGGCCATTGATTGCCTCGTGGCCCTGCACAACGCACCCGCACCGGCGGATGTGGCACCCTACGGACCCGAGATGCCGGCGTTGGCCGCTCTTGCTGTCACCTGGTACGCTGGACGTGCAGACACCGACGACCTGAGAGATCATGTCGCCCGCGCGCTTGAGGCCACGCAGAGTGATGAAGAGGTCCTGGTCCTGCGCGATTTCCACGCGGAAAACCTGTTGTGGCTGCCCGACCGCGCAAGCCCCGCTGATGTGGGTCTCCTCGATTTCCAAGACGCGCGTCTGGGGCATCCGGCCTATGACCTCGCCTCGCTGCTGCGCGATGCACGCAGGGATGTCGGGCAAGACGTCCAAGAGGCCATGATCGCCCGCTATGTGCAGGCGCGCGGGCTGGACGCGGATGCCTTTACCGCGGCGTTTGCCGTCCAAAGCGCCCAGCGCAATCTGCGCATCTTGGGTGTCTTCGCGCGGTTGTCCCTTCATTTCGGCAAGCCGCACTATGTGGACCTGATCCCGCGTGTGTGGCGCAATCTGATGGCGGACCTGCGCCACCCCGTGTTGGCCGACCTTGCCGAGAGTATCTCGCGGACGCTGCCCCCGCCCGATCCAACCCACCTTAAGGACCTCAAGGACCGATGCGCGACGCTTCCCCTCCATCCGCCTGCATGATCTTTGCGGCGGGCTTTGGGACTCGGATGAAGCCGCTGACCGACACAAAGCCCAAACCGCTGATCGAGGTTGCCGGCAAGACCCTGCTCCGGCACGCGCTGGACCCCGCGCAGGCGGCGGGGTTAGGGCCGATCGTGGTGAACGCGCATTACTTGGCAGAACAGATCGTGGATGCCGTGGCCGGGGAAGACATCAATGTCAGTATCGAAACGCCGAATGTGCGCGACACCGGTGGGGGCCTCAAACACGCGCTGCAGCACCTCGGGGCGGGGCCTGTGCTGACCATGAACAGTGATGCGGTTTGGAACGGTCCCAACCCGTACCAAGTCTTGATCGAGGCGTGGCGCCCCGGGGAAATGGATGCCCTCTTGCTGGTATGTCCCATGGAACGCGCCCATGGGCGTGACGATGCCGGGGATTTCACCATAGGTTCCGACGGACGCCCGACGCGGGGGCCCGGATCGGTCTATTGCGGGGCACAGATTATCAAGCCCGCTCCCGTGGCCGAGCATCTCGAAGACGTGTTTTCGTTGAACCGCATTTGGGACAAGTCGATGGCCCAAGGTCGGCTTTATACCTGCGATTACCCCGGTGAATGGTGCGATGTGGGGCGGCCCGACGCCATTCCCGTGGCAGAGGCGATGCTGCATGTTTGACTCGTCCACCGCCCCCCGTGTGTTTCATGTGCCGTGCGGCGTCGATTACCCCGCCGCGCTGATCGCGGGTCTGGAACGCCGCATGGCAGGTGCCGCGCCGCAGGATTGGGCCGCGGTAACCTTGATCGTGAACACCCGCCGGATGGAGCGGCGGATCACCGAGCTTTTTGCCCAAGGGCCTGCACGCCTGTTGCCGCGGGTCCATCTGATCGACAGCCCAGACAGCCTGCTGCCCGCCGCGCAGCGCCCGGTCACGCGCGCAGTATCCTCCTTGCGCCGGACACTCGATCTGACCCCGCTGCTCGAAAAACTGCTGGACCAATCCCCAGATTTTGCCGGGCGCACGACGCTGTTTGATCTGGCCCGGTCGCTTGGCGATCTGATGGATGAAATGCACGGCGAAGGTGTCGGGATCACGGCGCTCGATGCGCTCGACGTCTCGGACGAAAGTGGGCATTGGCAACGCGCGTTGGCCTTTTTACGCATCGCCGCGTCATACGTGCATTCCGAGCGCGATCGCGACGCCCTGAACCGGCGGGCGGTTGAACACATCATCGCGGATTGGGATCGCGCGCCGCCCCAACACCCGATCATCGTCGCAGGATCGACCGGGTCGCGCGGGACCACACGCTTGTTGATGGAGGCCGTCGCGCGCCTGCCGCAAGGCGCCATTGTTTTGCCCGGCTTTGATACCGATACGCCCGCGCCGGTCTGGCAAAGCCTGACGGATGCCATCCCAGAGGAAGACCACCCCCAATATCGGTTTGCCGCGCTGTGCGAAGGGCTGGGGGTGCGCGCGCAGGACGTGGCAGCGTGGGATACGGCTGAACCTGCTGCACCGGCGCGCAATCGGCTGATCTCGCTCGCGCTGCGCCCGGCCCCTGTGACCCATCATTGGTTGCGCGACGGGCCGGGCTTGGGCGATCTGACTGAGGCAAGCCAAGGTCTGACCCTTGTAGAGGCCCCCGACCAGCGGGCCGAGGCATCGGCGATTGCCCTGCGCATGCGCGACGCCGCGGAACTGGGGCAGTCTGTTGCGCTGATCAGCCCCGACCGGACGCTGACGCGCAGGGTCAGCGCGGCGCTGGATCGCTGGGACCTTTCGGCGGACGATTCCGCTGGCGTTCCGCTGACACTCGCGCCGCCGGGCCGATTGTTGTTGCAGCTTGCCGACCTGATCGCGGCGGGCGTGTCCGCGGACGGGTTGATCGCGCTCCTTAAACACCCGCTCGTCTGTGCGGGGACCGAGGCGCGGGGACCACATATGCTCAGAACGCGGAGCCTTGAGCTCAGCTTTCGGAAGAAGGGTCCGCCCTTTCCAACGGAACGGGATCTTCTGGATTGGGCAGGCGACAGCGCCCCCGACACCCTATGGGCCAAATGGATCGCGCGCGCGGTCCTGCAGTCTGCAAATGTGTCCGACCTGGCCAGTCGTCTGACGGACCTGACCGACAGGGCCGAACGCCTCTCTGCCGGTCCGGACGGTGCCGAAAGTGGCGCGCTGTATGACGCGGCACCGGGGCGGGCGTTGCGCGCAGCGATTGACGTGCTCGCCGACGAAGTGACCGAAGGCGACGCGCTGTCTGCCTATGATTTCGCGCGCCTGTTGCGGGCGCAGCTCGATGCGCAGCCCGTGCGCATTCAGGACAATGCCCATCCCGACCTGATGATCTGGGGCACGATGGAGGCGCGGGTTCAGGGCGCCGACCTCGTCATACTGGCGGGGCTGAACGAGGGCACGTGGCCAGAGGGCGCGAAACCCGATCCGTGGCTGAACCGGGCCATGCGCCTGCAGGCCGGGCTACTGCTGCCCGAGCGGCGGATCGGGCTGTCGGCCCATGACTTTCAACAGGCGGTGTGCGGGCGCGAGGTCTGGATCACCCGGTCCCTGAAGTCCGACGACGCCGAAACCGTGCCGTCACGCTGGGTGAATCGGCTGCGCAATCTGATGCAAGGCCTGCCGGACCAAGGTGGCCCGCAGGCGTGGGCGGCGATGCAGGCCCGCGGCCAAGTCTGGCTGGATCAAGCGGGCCGTCTGGATATCGGTGATCCCGTGCCGCCGTCGCCGCGCCCGTCACCTGCGCCCCCCGTGGGTGCCCGCCCCCGAAAGCTGTCGGTGACGCAGATCAAGACACTGATCCGCGACCCCTACGCGATCTACGCCCGCAAAACGCTGCGCCTGTCGCCTCTCGACCCCCTTGTGCAGGAGCCCGACGCCCGGATGCGGGGGACGGTTCTTCACACCGTGCTGGAGCAGTTCGTCCGTCAGACCGACGCCAGTGATCCGGTCGAAGCGCGCGCCGCGTTGGAGCGGATATGCGACACTGTTCTGGCCCAAGAGGTGCCGTGGCCTGCCGCGCGCCGTCATTGGCGGGCGACCCTGATGCGCGCCGCGCCCTGGTTGATTGAAAGCGAACCGGGGCGCCGCGCAAAGGGCGCACCCCAGCATCTGGAGGTGACGGGCGCGCTTGATCTGCCGGGTCTGGATTTCACCCTGACCGGAACCGCCGACCGCATCGACATCTCTCCCACAGGGCGCGCGCTGATCTATGACTACAAGACCGGAGCGGTGCCGACAGTCCCGCAACAGCGCAGCTTTGACCGGCAGATGATGTTGGAGGCTGCGATGGCGGAACGTGGGGCTTTTGCCAACCTCGCACCGCATGGCGTAGAGACCGCCGCCTTTGTCGGGCTGGGCAGCGATGCAAAACAGGTCGAGGCCGAATTTGACCTTGCAGACGACTGGCCAAAGTTCCTTGCGGTTATTGAAACCGTGCTCTCCCCCGGCTTTGGATTCACAGCCCGCCGCGCGATGGAGAAATCGGCCTATGGCGGCGATTACGACCATTTGGCGCGCTATGGTGAATGGTCCGAGGCCGACAGCCCGACGAAGGGCGCGGTCACATGACGCTCGACGATGCCACGCGCAACCAAGTCAAGGCAGCCGCGCCGGATCGGTCTACATGGGTTGCCGCCAATGCCGGGTCGGGGAAAACGCGCGTTCTGACGGACCGGGTTGCCCGTCTGCTTCTCTCCGGCGTCGCGCCGCAGCGGATTTTGTGCCTGACCTACACCAAGGCTGCCGCGACCGAGATGCAGAACCGGCTGTTCAAGCGGCTGGGCAGTTGGACGATGTTGCCCGACGACGCGTTGCGCAAAGAGCTGCGCGATCTGGGGGGCGACGACGGGACCGCCATCGACCTTGAAAACGCGCGCACGCTTTTTGCCCGCGCGATCGAGACGCCGGGCGGGCTGAAGATTCAGACGATCCACGCGTTTTGCGCGGCGATTCTGCGGCGGTTCCCGCTCGAGGCGGGCGTTAGTCCGCAGTTCCGGGAATTGGATGACCGCCTTGCCAAGTTGATGCAGCGTGACGCGCTTGAAGAGATTGCAGATGCGCCAGACACCGGCCCGGTGGATGCGTGGATGGCGCAAATCGGTGGGTCCAATATCGCCGACGCCTTGGCAGCGGTCGTCCGCAATGCCGGTGATCTGGCGCAGCCGCGCACCCGGTCCGAGGTCTGGGCGGCCTTCGATCTGCCCGATGGCTATTCCGATGCCGATCTGATGGACGCGGCCTTTCAACAGGGTGACATCGCGATGCTGTCGCGGGTGGCCAAGGCGCTGCAAGGCTCAGACAAGAAGACGGACCAATCGCTTGCGGCCACGCTCGATGCGATGCCGTGGACAAAATCCGATGCCTCCCTGATCGCTGCGTTGGAACGCGCGCTTCTGGCGACTAAGGCCCCTTATCCGCCCAAGAAGCATCCGCCGACGAAAGATGGTTTCGACCTGCTAAGCGAGACTGATCAGGCCCAATTCGAGTCTTTTCGCCTGCGGCTGTCAGATTTGCGGGACCGCCGCACGGCACTACTCGCCGCAACGAAAACCTGGGCGCTGCATCAATTCGCGGGCGTTTTCCTGCCCGCCTATACCCGGCGCAAGGTGCAGGGCGGTTGGCTCGATTTCGACGACCTGATCCAGAATGCGCGCGCATTGCTCGAGGCGCAGAATGTTGCGGCGTGGGTGCTGTTCCGGCTGGATGGGGGCATCGACCATATCCTCGTGGACGAAGCGCAAGACACCAGCCCCGATCAATGGGCCGTCATTCGGCGGCTGGCAGAGGAGTTCACCGCCGGTCAGGGTGCGCGCCCGGATGTGGAACGCACGATCTTTGTCGTGGGTGACAAGAAGCAGTCGATCTATTCGTTTCAAGGTGCCGATCCGTCAGCTTTCGACGCGATGCGCGACCTCTTTGACGCCGAACTTGCCGCCGCGGACCGGCCCTTGCAGGCCGTGTCGCTCGATCATTCGTTCCGATCGTCACGTGCGATCCTCGACTGCGTGGACGCCACCTTTTCGCTGAACGGACAGGAGGGGCTAGGCGAGCAAAGCACGCATATCGCGTTTAAGGACACACTGCCGGGGCGCGTCGATCTGTGGCCCAATGAACCGGCGACGAAACCCGATCGCCCGGTATGGCACGACACGCTGGACCGCATCAGCCAGCAAGATCCGCGTCGCGTCTTGGCGGAACGGATCGCGGCGACAATCGCGGATATGATCGGCTCCGAACCCATCACCGTGGACGGGAAAACCCGGATGGTTCAGCCGGGCGATATTCTGATCCTTGTCCAAGGTCGCACGAGCGGGATTTTTGCCGAGGTCATCCGCGCCTGCAAAGCTGCGGGGCTGCCGATGGCGGGTGCCGACCGCATGAACGTCGCGCAGGAATTGGCCGTGAAGGACCTGACCGCGCTGCTGTCCTTTGCGACCACGCCCGAGGATGACCTGTCCCTTGCGGCGGTTCTGAAATCCCCGATCTTCGGTTGGGACGAACAAATGCTGTTCGATCTGGCCCACAAACGTCACCAAGCCTACCTTTGGCCAGCCCTGCGGGACCGCAAGGACGAGTTCCCCGAAACGGTCACCGTGCTGCAGGATGTGCTGGCACAGGCGGATTTCCTGCGACCTTACGAGTTGCTCGAGCGGATCCTGATGCGCCATGACGGCCGGGCGAAATTGACCGGGCGATTGGGGGACGAGGCGCAAGATGCCATCGATGCCCTCTTGGGTCAGGCGCTGAGCTACGAGACCAGCGGCGTGCCCAGCCTGACGGGATTTCTCACATGGCTGACGGCGGATGAGCTGTCGATCAAACGGGCGGTCGACGGGTCCGCAAACCTGATCCGCGTCATGACAGTCCACGGGGCCAAAGGGCTGGAGGCACCGATTGTGATCATGGCCGACACGGCGCAGAAAAAGGCCAAGTCACCGGACGCGATTTATGAACACGACGGGCTACCCGTCTGGGGTCCTCGCAAAACCGACCTGCCCAGCGCGTTGGAAGCGCGGTATGTGGAACGCGCCCAAAAGCTCGCCGATGAGGCGCAGCGTCTTCTCTACGTCGCGATGACCCGGGCCGAATCCTGGCTGATTGTCGCGTCAGCCGGGGAACTGGGGAAAACCGCGGCGGCATCGTGGTATGGGCAAATTCAGGCTGGATTGGAGTCTCTTGGCGCACACCCTGCGGATCATGGCGGATTGCGGTATGAACCGTTGGGTTGGCCGGCCTCCGCCGCGGCGGGCGTTGCGGATACCGCGGCACCAGCATCCAGATTGACGCTGCCGTCCATCGCGACACCGAAACCCGTGGAAGGTTTCATGAGCCCGTCCGATTTGGGTGGAGCCAAGGTTATTGCGGGCACCGAGGGCGACCCGGATGCAACATCGCGCGGGTCCGCGATCCACGCGCTGTTAGAGCATCTACCGGGGAGTGCAGCCGCCGATCGGGATGCGGCCGCGAATGCGCTGCGCACCGGGTTCGCCCTATCGGACGACCAATGGGGCGACATCCGGGCCGAGGTCGACCGCGTGCTTGCCGCATCCACACTCGCCCCCGTTTTCGGGCCCGGCTCTCTGGCCGAGGTGCCGATCACCGCGCGGATTGCGCCGTGGGAGACGCCGTTTTACGGCATCATGGATCGGGTCATCATCAGCGATGATCATGTTCTGCTGGTGGATTTCAAATCAAACACGGCCGTCCCGGACACCCCCCGCGACGTTCCCGAAGGCCTCTTGCGGCAAATGGGGGCCTATGCCGCCATGGCGGCGGAGGTCTTTGCGCCCCTACCTGTCCGAACCGCCATACTATGGACGGCGACCGGGGACCTCATGCATCTTGAACACCAAGACGTGAGCGATGCATTGCGCAGGGCAGCTTCGCCTTGACCCTGTCGGGGTGCCTACTTACGTTCATGCCTCGAACCGGATCCATTAGGAGAATTGGAATGGCCACCGTTGCTGCCACCGACGCCACGTTTGACGCCGAAGTCAAACAATCTGACGTCCCCGTTGTCGTCGATTTCTGGGCCGAATGGTGTGGCCCGTGCAAACAGATCGGCCCCGCCCTCGAGGAGCTGTCCGAGGAGATGCAGGGCAAGGTGAAGGTGGTCAAAGTCGACGTTGACCAAAACCCGAATACCGCCGCCCAACTGGGTGTTCGCGGCATTCCGGCGTTGTTCGTGTTCAAGGACGGTCAGCCCGTGTCGAATCGCGCAGGTGCAGCACCCAAAGCCGCGCTGCAAAGCTGGATCGAAGACAGCATCTGATCGCTGGACAGACTTAGTGAATGTCGGGGCGCCCTTGGGCGCCCCTTTTCATGTCTGGGGACTTGTCAGAGCGGCCAGCCAGCCCGGCCCAACGCCGCGCGGATTTTATCCTCTGCATCCGGGCGTCCGGCATTGATCGACATCTCTTGCCAGAACCAATGGAGATAGCCCTCAAAATCCGGCGCGTGGTGTTCGACGTGTTCAAAACACGCCGCCACGCCATCGGTCCGCACCGAGAGGGCGATATGGTGAAAGTCCACTTTGCCGTACAAGATCGCAGGCCGTCCGAAGAAGTACCCGTTGAACGCGGCACTGGAATTCTGGGTCACCACATAGGCCGCGCCAGCGAGCCAACGCATCATGTGCCCCGTGTCGACGGTCAGCCTATTATTGCATTGCGCAAGTTGGTTAAGCGCTGCGATCTCTTTTGCCTCATAAACCTCGGACGGATGAAGGGTCGCGACGACTGGGCGATCCGTGTGGGCCAACGTGTCCTCGATCATCCGCAGCGGCGAGGCCGCCTGAAAGCTCCGCTGCTCCAGAAGCTTGCCCTGCAGCGGCACATAGACATGACCCGTGTCTTGGAGTGTGGCATCGGGAAAGAGACGATTGCGCCATGACGACACAAACCGCGCGGCATCGGGGTGCTGCCTGTTCGCATCAAACGGCGTTTGGGCCACGTGCCATTCCCATCGCTTGGCCGATGGCTCGATCCCCCAGAACGGATAGTGATAGGCGCGCCGCATGGTGAGCGCCCGGTCGTGGAAGGGATCGTGCATGTGAAACAGCGAAAACCCACGGCGCGCCGCAGATTTGAGCCGTTCGGGGCCCGAATCGGGTCGAATTTCGACCGAGTAGCCCACGGCCTCAACCGCCGCCGTGATGCGTTTGATAAAGTTGTGCTCGCCCGCGGAGGCGCTCTGCCGCATCCCATCCGGGAGGTAGATCCTGAGGCGTTTTGGCTGGCCCATACCCATGGCTACCTGCCCACGGGGTTGTTCAACAAGAGGGTGACGGCCATATACACCCCCACGACAGCGACGGAGACAGCCATGGCCGATACCTCTTTCCCGAATTGGCACGGGACCACGATCATTGGCGTCCGAAAGGGTGGCAAGGTTGTGATCGCAGGCGATGGACAGGTCAGCGTGGGCCAGACCGTCATGAAGGGCACCGCGCGCAAGGTGCGCAGACTGTCGCCAGGTGGCATGGACGTGATCGCAGGATTTGCGGGATCGACGGCGGATGCCTTCACGCTGCTCGAGCGGTTGGAGGCCAAGCTGGAGGCAACACCCGGCCAACTCGCCCGGGCCGCGGTTGAGCTGGCCAAGGACTGGCGCACGGACAAGTACCTGCAAAAGCTCGAGGCGATGTTGATCGTGTCCGATGGGACCGACCTTTTTGTCATCACGGGTGCCGGAGATGTTCTGGAACCTGAACACGACGTCACGGCGATCGGATCGGGTGGCAATTACGCGCTGGCCGCCGGGCGCGCGTTGATGGACACCGACAAAGATGCCGAAGCGGTCGCGCGCGCCGCCATGGCCATTGCAGCCGACATTTGTGTCTACACCAACGGCAACCTCACGGTGGAAACGATATGACCGACCTCACCCCCCGCGAAATCGTCAGTGAACTGGACCGGTTCATTATCGGTCAGAAGGATGCCAAGCGCGCGGTGGCCGTGGCCCTGCGCAACCGTTGGCGGAGAAAACAGCTCGATGATGATCTGCGTGATGAGGTTTACCCGAAGAACATCCTGATGATCGGGCCCACAGGCGTGGGCAAGACCGAGATCAGCCGCCGCTTGGCCAAGCTGGCGCGCGCGCCCTTCCTCAAGGTCGAGGCGACAAAATTCACCGAAGTTGGCTATGTCGGGCGCGATGTAGAACAGATCATCCGCGATCTGGTCGAGAGCGCGATCACCATGACGCGTGAGCATATGCGCGAGGACGTCAAGGCGCGCGCCCACAAGGCCGCCGAAGATCGCGTAATCGAGGCCATCGCGGGAACCGACGCCCGCGAGCAAACACGCGACATGTTCCGCAAGAAGCTGAAATCCGGCGAGTTGGACGATAAAGTCATCACGCTGGAACTGGCAGATACATCGAACCCCATGGGTGGGTTCGAGATCCCGGGACAGCCCGGCGGCCAGATGATGAATTTGGGCGAGATGTTCGGGAAGGCCTTCCAGCGGACAACGCGCAAGGAGATGACCGTCGCCGAAAGCTACGACATCCTGATTGGGGAAGAGGCGGACAAACTTCTGGACGATGAAACGGTGCGCGGCGCGGCGATCGAAGCCGTCGAACAGAATGGCATCGTCTTCTTGGACGAAATCGACAAAGTCGCGGCCAAGAACGATGGCCGCGGCGGCGAGGTCTCTCGCGAGGGTGTTCAGCGTGACTTGCTACCGTTGATCGAAGGCACGACCGTGTCGACCAAACACGGACCCGTTAAGACCGACCATATCCTGTTCATCGCATCGGGTGCTTTCCACGTGGCAAAACCATCGGACCTGCTGCCCGAATTGCAGGGGCGTTTGCCGATCCGCGTTGAATTGCGCCCGCTGACCGAGGCGGATTTCGTGCGGATCCTGACCGAGACGGACAATGCGCTCACCCGGCAATACACCGCCCTGATGGGGACCGAGGATGTGACGATCTCGTTCACCGAAGACGGGATCGCGGCGCTGGCCAAAATGGCCGCCGATGTGAACGAGCACGTGGAGAATATCGGGGCGCGGCGGCTCTATACCGTTCTGGAACGCGTGTTCGAGGAGTTGAGCTTCTCTGCGCCGGACCGCTCGGGCGAGGCGATTTCCGTTGATGCCGCCTTCGTGGAGGAGCATCTGGGCGAACTCAGCAAATCCATGGATGTCAGCCGCTATATGCTCTGACCCTTTCCAAGGGCGGGTTAGGGGCGTAGGCCGGGCGATATGTGGATCGTCCGGTTCTTTGCTGCGAATGCCCCCTTCCTGACCGCCGGAATGCTGTTGGCCTTTTCGTCATCCTGGGGTCAGACCTATTTCATCTCGCTCTTTGCCGACCAGATCATGACCGAGATCGGGATTTCCGACGCGGTCTGGGGTCTGACCTATATGTGCGCAACGATGGTGTCGGCGGCGGTCATGGTCTGGGCTGGCACACTAACGGATCAGTTCCGGGCGCGGGCGATCTTGATTGTCGTGTTGCCCGGTTTGGCACTGGCATGCGTGGGGATGTCGGTCAACGGCACTTTGGTCGGGTTGTTTGTGCTGATCTTCTGCCTTCGGGTGTTTGGACAGGGGATGCTGAGCCAGTTGGCGATCGTTTCCATGGCGCGTTGGTTCGTGGCCTCGCGAGGGTTGGCGCTATCCTTCGCGACGCTGGGCTATTCCATCGGCAACGCGATCCTGCCGTTCCTCTTTGTCTCGGCGCTTGCCTACATCACATGGCGGCAAAGCTGGCTGGTCGCTGCCGCGTTGTGTTTGATTGCCGTTCCCATCCTCTGGTCCTTGCTGAAGGCCGAACGAACGCCCCAGTCGGTTGCCGACAGCAACGAAGAAACCGGGATGCAGGGGCGGCACTGGACCCGGGCCGAGATGGTGCGCCATCCGCTCTTTTGGTTTCTGGTCCCGATGATCCTTGCCGTTCCGGCATGGGGGACGGTCCTCTTTTTCCAGCAGGTGCATTTCGTGGACGTGAAAGGCTGGTCATTGGCGGCATTCACGGCGCTGTTCCCGGCCTACGTGGTAACGGCCATCGTAACGACCTTTGTCTCCGGCAGCGTGATCGACCGATTTGGCGCCAGCGTGATGATGCGCATCTGGCCGTTCCCTTGGGCCGCTGGGTTTGCGGTGCTTGCCGTTGCGCCCTCTTTGCCCGTCGCGGCGGTGGCATTGATCTTCTGCGGGATCGGGCAGGGGATCGGTGCGAACGCGTCTACGTCATTCCTGTCCGAGGTCTATGGCACGCGGCACTTGGGCGGGATCAAAGCCGTGTCGACCGCGCTGATGGTTCTGGGATCTGCCTTGGGGCCCGGCCTGACGGGGGCTTTGATCACATGGGGCATCGGGATCGAATGGCAGTATTCGGCGATTGCCGTGCATTTCCTGATCTCGGCCGCGCTCTTGTGGATCGGGCTGTCGCTCGTACCGCGGTATTCAGCGGTTGCGCCTTAGATAGACATAAAGCGCGCCATTCCCGCCGTGACGCGGGGCGGCTGGCACCACGTCGAGGATCAAGGGCCCAAGGGGTGCCTGCGTCAGCCAATGGGGAACCTGCCGCCGCAAGATACCGCGCTGATAGGGGATCGGGCCGCGCTCGCCCGGTCCTTCGCCTTTTCCAGTGATAACAAGAACCAGCCGCAGACCGGCCTGATGAGACCGAAGAACAAAATTCACCAGTTCCGGCTGCGCCTGCGAGAGCGTCATCCCATGGAGGTCCATCCGCGCCTCGGGGCGGAGTTTGCCGCGGGCAAGCTTGCCATAGGCCTTGGCGTCCATGTTCGGTGGTTGTGGGGCGCGCAACACGGGCGTGCGCTGGGCCGTCTGGGGATTGCTGCCGATGCTGAAGGGCTTGATCGTGAATCCGGGCTTTGGCGCAGGTTTGACTTTGGCCGGTGGCTCTTTTGGGGTCACGTCGCCGTCGGTCAGAAAGGTCGTTGTCCGATCCATCCGGTCAGTGGATTTCGCAACACGGTCCCAGAGCTCTTGTTCGCCCGGCCGCAACCTCCGGGTCATTGAAGCTCTTCCGGGAACAGCGCGAAGGCGGTCTGGCGGGGAAGCAGGGTGATCATCCGGCCAGTATCGCGGACACGCCCGGCGGCCCGCCCAGCCTCTCGCCCTGTACCAAAGAAGATATCGGCCCGTTGCGCGCCCTTGATGGCAGATCCCGTATCCTGCGCGATCATCAAACGGTTGAGCGGGGTGCTACCGGACTTTTCAATCCAGATCGGCGCGCCCAAGGGATGAAACGCCGGATCAACGGCAACGCTGCGCATCGTGGTGACGGATCGGTTCATGGCGCCCAACGGGCCCTTGTCCGCCGGTACCTCGGACACTTCGCGGAAGAAGACATAGCTGTCGTTCACACGCAAAAGCTCGGCCCCGTCTTCGGGATTGCGCTTGACCCATGCGCGGATCACATCCGCCGAGACCTGATGCGGCTCGTAAATCCCGCGGCGCACCAATTCCTGCCCGATGGAGCTGTAGGGCTGACCGTTCGAGCCACCAAATCCCACGCGAATCTTTTGTCCGTTGGTCAGGGACACGCGACCCGACCCTTGGATCTGAAGGAAGAAGACGTCGACGGGATCATTGATCCACGCAATCTCCAGACCCCGCCCGTCGAGGGCGCCCGTTTCCTCCAGCTCCCGCCGGGTAAGCCACGCGCCATCGGCGGCCTCTTGCGGCAAACGGTAGAGCGGCCAGGCGAAGGTGTCCGACTTGGTCACGGAGCCTGTCAGTTCCGGTTCGAAATACCCGGTGAACAGCATGTCAGACCCGTCCTGCACCAAGACGGGCTGAAAAAACGTTTCAAAGAACATGCGCGGGTTGGGGTTCTGCGTCGCGACGGCGCACAGCTTGGCCCATTCCGCATCGCGGAGATCGGCACAGGTTTCCTGAAACGTTTCCAGCGCGGCGGCGTGGTCGTCCTCGGCCCAGCCGTCCAAATCCTCGAACCCGAAGAGCGTGTATCGAGGTTCAGCCATGGCTGGGGATGCGCCCGTCAGGCAAACCGCTACGAGCGTTGCTGCGATAGAGCGCGGAAACATGCGGGCATCATTCGTCGGTCGCGACGAGAACCCAGTTCGGATCGTTCGATCCCATGGCGCGCGAGAACGTCCAGATGTCCCGCTGGCGCTTCATCGGGCTCGATTCCGCTTCGATCACATCGCCACCTTTGTCACGGACGGTCGACGACAGCTCGCCAACAAAGCGGACGGTGATTTCGGCGGTCTTGGTCGCCGCATCAAACGTCGCTTCCTGCAACGTCGTCTCGCGCACGCCGATAAAGGTCGCGTCGATGGTGATGCCTTGCTCTTGCCGGGCTTCAATGCCACCGGTGAAGGCTTCGTAGATCTCGGCATCCACGAAATCGCGGATCTCTTCGATCTCTCCGTTTTCATAGGCCATCAGGATCATCTCATAGGCACCGCGCGCGCCCTGAAGGAAATCCGTGACGCCGAAATCGGGTTCCACCTCTTTCATGGCCGCCAGCGCGATCGCGGCCCCGGTGCCGTCGTCGACGTGATCGACGATGTCGCGATCCGGGCCACCTTCGATAACTTCAAACTCGCGGCGCGTCTCGGTTTCGGCGCCGGGTGTCCGGCCACGTGGCTTTTCCTGCTCGAACCCGTCGCGCGTTCCCAAAACCGACCGCAGCCGGAGAATGAGAAAAACGGCGATTCCAGCCAAAACAAGAAGCTGAATAAAGGACGAGTTCATGTGCGGTCATGCTCCGGTCGTGGCATTACGGGTTACGCGACCATATGTAGGTCCGAGGTTGGGGCAAGTCCACCGACACGGGCGCTAGGATCGCCTTCGTTGGGTCTCACAGTTACGTTTGTTGGAAAAGGAACGTTCGAAATGTGGTTGCTCATTGCGTTTATCGCGGTGCCATTGATTGAAATCGCGCTGTTCATTCAGGTGGGCGGTCTCATCGGGCTTTGGCCAACGCTGGCCATCGTGTTGCTGACGGCGTTTCTGGGCACGTATCTGGTGCGCAGCCAAGGGGCGCGTGCGATGGGCGATCTGCGCGGATCCTTTCAGGATTTGCGCGATCCGACCGAACCGCTGGCACACGGCGCGATGATCCTGATCTCTGCTGTGCTTTTGCTAACGCCGGGGTTCTTTACGGATGCGGTTGGCTTTGGCCTGTTGATCCCTGGCATCCGCGCCATCGTCATTACCGCCGTCCGCAAGCGGGTCAAAGTTGCCCGGTTCGAAATGGGCGGCGCGCCATCGGGCGGACCCGGCCATCACCCACGCCATAATCCCCGCCGAAACACGCAAGGCGACGTGATCGAAGGTGAATTTGACGAGGTTTCGACACCGCCCCGCGATCCTTCGGCGCCCCCGTCTGGCTGGACGCGGGAATGACAGGCTGGTAGACGGCGCCAAACCAGTTTCAGGAGAGATTGCAATGGCCGAAAACGGCGCCGCCCCGACCGAAGCCGCACCGCAGGCAGACGCCCCCAAGGTGAACATGCGCGTGCTGGGCCAGTACATCCGCGACATGTCGTTCGAGAACATCCTCGCGCAAAAGGGCATCACGTCCGAGCCCACGCCCGAAGTGTCGGTTCAGGTGAACCTCGATGCCAAAAAGCGCGGGTCCGAGAACAACTACGAAGTGATCATCAAGCTGGTGATCAATTCCAAGGACAAGAACACGGGCAACCCCCTGTTCCTGCTCGAGGTTGAATATGCCGGTCTGTTCCTTGTGGAAGGCGTGCAGCAAGAACAGCTGCATCCGTTCCTGATGATCGAATGCCCGCGCATGATCTTCCCGTTCTTGCGCCGGGTTGTCAGCGATGTCAGCCGTGACGGTGGTTTCCCGCCGCTGAACCTCGAGACGATCGATTTCATGGCGCTGTACCGCGCCGAACTTCAACGTCGCATTGCCGAACAGCAGGCAAAAGGCGGTGAAGCCAAGGCTGACGCCTGATCTATTTCGACCAGACTGCCGCGTCGCCCAGAGCATCAACGAACTGCGCGTGGGCGGCGCGTTCCGCCTCTGTCAGGCGGGGCGCCAAAGGCGCGGGACGTGGCGGAACACGCCAACTATCACCATTGGACGCGCCGGCCACTGTCGTGGATGATTGTGTCGCCAGTGCAAAGTCCGGCTGACGGCCACCAATCAGCTCAAGATAGACTTCTGCCAAAATCTCGGAGTCCAGAAGGGCACCGTGCAGTGTCCGTGCGGAGTTGTCGATGTTGAACCGGCGGCACAGGGCATCCAGCGATGCGGGGGATCCCGGAAATTTCTTGCGCGCAATGGCCAGCGTATCGACAGCTTGATCCCATGGCAGCGCCGGACGATCGAGCCAACCAAGCTCGGCATTCAGAAACTTCATGTCGAAGGCCGCGTTGTGGATGACCAACTTGGCCGATCCCACAAAATCCACAAAAGCCTGGGCGATATCGGCAAAAACGGGCTTGTCGGCCAGAAACTCATCGCCCAACCCGTGAACTTCGAACGCGCCTTGGGGCATGCTACGCTCAGGGTTGATATACTGGTGATAAGTGTTGCCGGTGGGAACGTGGTTCCACAGTTCCACCGCGCCAATTTCGACGATCCGGTCGCCGTCCTGGGGATCAAAGCCAGTCGTTTCCGTATCGAGCACGATTTCACGCATCGCGGATCCCCCTTAAATCAGCCATCACTTTTTCCACGTCGCAGCGTGCGGATTCAAGCGTCGTGGTGTCGATGACGTAATCCGCTGCCGCGCATTTTTCTACATTTGGCAGCTGCTTGGACAGGATCAATTGGAACGCCTCTTCGGTCATGCCCGGGCGCACAAGACGGCTTTG
>JBCBFU010000053.1:0-20622 GCA_038527375.1 Pseudomonadota bacterium
CAAGCTGATGCCGCTGTCCCCTTACGCCCCGACGGCGGGGCAGGGTACCTAGAACCTTTCCAACAGACGTCTGAGGTAATCCCGCTCGGTCTCTGGCCGGTCCGCTTCGGCACTGCGACGGCGAATTTCATCGAGCAGCTCCTCGGCCCGGCGGTACACATCCTGCGTATCGCCCAACTCTTCGTCTGAGGCGAGCGCGCCATTGCCATTTGGATCGCGGCCCAGGGGATCGCGCTGCTGCGGGTTGGCATTGCCTTGATCCTGACCGTTCTGGTTGCCTTGACCGGGCTGGGCCTGCTGCTGTTCCTGCTGCATCGCGTCGCCCAGATTGCGCATGCCCTCGCGCAGGGCCTCCATCGCGTCGGCCTGATTGTCGATTGCCTCGGCCAGATCATCGCGACCCAACGCATCGGCGGCGTCATCCATTGCCTCGCCCGCGCGGCCCAATGCTTCGCGCGCCGCGTCGCCTTCGGGCGTGCCCGCGCCGGGCAGACCCTGCTGCAGGCGTCCCAACTGGTCGCGCAGATTGCGCTGGCGTTGCGTCAGGTCGCCGCGCAGATCGCCTTCGCCGGAGTTCTGACCTTGGGTCTGACCTTGGCCGCCGCCCTGCGGTTGCTGACCGGGTTGGCCGCCTTGGGGGCCGTTCTGCGCCTGCTGCCCGTCCTGATCGCCACCGGGCTGCGCGCCTTCGCCGGGTTGCTGGCCCTGCTGCTGGCCGCCTTGGTCTGTGTGTTCCTGCCCGCGCCCCTGACCGCCACTGCGGCCCTCGTTCTGCGCGTTGTCACCGGCCTGTGCGTTCGGGTTGAACTGCTCCTGCAACTGGCGGAAGGCATCGTCGCTCAGCCCCTGCTGCTCGCGCAGGGTTTCGGCGAGATCCTCCATGGCCTGCTGACCCTCGGATTGCTGGCCTTCGCCGCCCTGCTGGCCTTGGGTGACCTGCATGTTCTCCATCATCTGCTGAAGCTGTTGCAGCAACTCCTGCGCCTCGGCCATGCGGCCCTCCTCCATGAGGCGCTGAATTTCATCCAGCATGTCCTGCAGGTCCTGCTGGGTCATCTCCTGCATGTTTTCAGGGTTGGTGGGTTGCTGCTGTTGCTGGCTGGGGTCCTGACTTTCGGCGAGCTGCTGCATGTAGTCCTGCATCGCCTCGCGCAGTTCCTGCATCAGCTCTGCGATCTCTTCGTCCGTCGCGCCGTTTTCGATGGCTTCCTGCAGGCGCTCCTGTGCGCGGCGCAGACGTTCGGCCGCGTCGTTCAGATCACCCTCTTCGAGTTGGATGGCGAGGTCCCAGAGCACCTTGCTGATCTCGGCCTGCTGGTCGTCGGTCATGCCAAAAGGGGTGAGCGTTTCGATCCGGTTCATGACCGCCCGCAGCCGCAGGTATGATGTCTCCTGCCGGAACAGATCCTGCCCGTCATAGGTCACGGCGCGCAGCACTTGGGTGATCCGGGGGCTGTTCTCGCGCGACCACAGCAGGTCGCGCCGGGCCTCGATCACGACCTTGGCCATGGGATCGAAAAAGCGGCGACCGGGCAGGGTCTGTTCGCGCGCCTCGGACAGGCCCAACTGGCCGATGGCGTCCTCGACCTCAAGCTGCATGGACACGGGCAGATTGGCCCACGGATGCTCGGACAGATCGTCGATCAGGGTCTCGACGAAATCCCCGCGATCCCCGCTGATCGTCATCGGCAACTCGAGCGTCAGCGCCGCGCGCTCTTCCGGCGGGACAGCCAGCCCATAGCGACGGTCAACCGCGTCCAGATCGAGCGTGATCCGCGCCAACCCGCGCGTCACAGCAAAATCGTCTATGGCGCGGAACGTTACGTCGAATTGCCCCGGTGTGCGGGGTTCATCCGACAAGGTCAGGGGCCGGCGGTCATATTCGACCGTTGGGGCAAGGTCCGGTGTAATCGCGATGTCCCACGCCCGCCCGCCGGGGCCGTTGATGGCAAGATAGCCGTCCTGCACAACCTCAAAACTTTGTGCCGCGGCGCTGGCGACCTGGACCTCACCCGTTTCGGCGGTCGCCGGGCGGGCAGAGATGCTTTCGTCCACGGTCAGGGCACCGACCTCGCCGTAAAGGCGCAGGGTGATCTGGCTGCCTTGCGGCACGTCGAGGACGTCATCGGTGATATCGGGCAGATATATCGTGGGCAGGCCCGTATAGCGCGGCGGCTCCACCCAGCCTTCCCACGATGGGCCAAAGCCTGCCTGCGCGGTGCCGGGGGCGAGGTCGCCCACCTGACCGACCCGCAGGATCGACCCGAACAGCAACCCCACGGCAAGGAGGAGCACAGCCACATAACGCAGCGCAAAAGGATCGCGGCGCGATACCCGCAGGGCGGGCGTGACCGCTTGGGCCTGGGCAGCGCGGGTCATCATGCGGGCGCGGTGCGCGGACCAAACGGCCTGTGCGGCGTCATCATCGCCGCCGATGGCAAGCGTGTCGCGCAGCGTGGAAATCGGGCGACCGGGCAGCGTGGCGTCCAGCTGCGCCTCAGCCTCGGCGCGCGAGGGCCAGCGGAACATCCGCAGCCCGCGCCAGAGCGCCCAGAGGGCTGCCCCTGCCGTCAAAACTGTCGCGGCCCAAGCGGCCTCGAGCGGGAGCGCGCCCAGCAGATCCAGCATCAGGGCGCCAAGTGCGGCGAGGCAGATCGACCAGAGCGGCCAGAAGGCCTGCGTAACCCGCTCCGCAAACAGACCAACCCGCGTCCAGCCGATGGCGCGGCGCGTGCGTGCGGGAAGGGTGTTGGACATCGACGATCCTGCTCTGACTGGTCTGCCCGGGGGATACCGGTCAGATCACGGCATCATAGCCACGCAGGAATGGTATCGCGATTGATGATGTCGTCAAAGGTCGGGCGTGCGCGGATAACCGCGAATTGATCGCCTTGGACCAAAACCTCAGGGATCAGGGGCCGTGTGTTGTATTCGCTGGACATCACCGCGCCATAAGCGCCTGCGGATCGGAAGGCGACCAGATCGCCTGCTGAAATCTTGGGCATATCGCGGTGCTTGGCAAAGGTGTCGCCGCTTTCGCAAACGGGCCCGACGATGTCATAGCGCGCAGGCTCGGCCCCCGGTGCGGGCTCGATGACGGGCACGATGTCGTGGTGCGCGCCGTACATGGCCGGGCGGATCAGGTCGTTCATGGCCGCGTCGAGGATCAGGAATTCGCGATCCTCGCCCGATTTCACGTAGATGGCTGCCGCCACCAGAAGGCCGGAATTGCCGGAGACGAGCCGCCCCGGTTCGATCTCGATCTCGCATCCCAGGTGGCCGACGGTTTCGCGGATCAAGGCCCCGTATTCCGTGGGCGAGGGCGGCGCGATGTTCGAGCGTTCGTAGGGAATGCCAAGCCCGCCGCCCAGATCGAGCCTGCGGATGGTATGTCCGTCTGCCCGCAATGTCTCGGTCAGGTCGGCAACCTTTTGATAGGCCAGCCGGAAGGGTTCCAGATCGACAAGTTGCGAGCCGATATGGACGTCGATCCCGATCACCTCCAGCCCCGGTAGCGCGGCGGCCATGGCATAGACCTCCTGCGCGCGGGAAATGGGGATGCCGAACTTGTCGCCCTTGCGGCCCGTCGCGATTTTCTCGTTGGTCTTGGCGTCCACATCGGGGTTCACCCGGATGGTGATGGGCGCAGTGAGGCCAAGGCCGGTAGCAACCTCTGACAGGGCCTGCATCTCCGGCTCAGACTCAACGTTGAACTGGCGGATGCCACCGGTCAGCGCTTGGCGCATCTCCGCGCGGGTCTTGCCCACGCCGGAGAAGACGATGCGGTCGCCGGGCACGCCTGCTGCGCGTGCGCGGGCGTATTCGCCGCCCGACACCACGTCCATGCCCGCACCCGCATCGCCCAAAAGCTTGAGGATCGCCTGGTTGGATGCGCTTTTCATGGCAAAGCAAACGAGGTGGTCGTCAGCCCAGGACAGCGCGTCGTCGAACAGGCGGAAATGGCGCAGGAGCGTAGCCGCCGAGTAGACATAAAACGGCGTGCCAACGCTGGCCGCGATGTCGGCGATGGCCACGTCTTCGGCGTGCAGCGCGCCGTTTCTGTAGAGAAAATGATCCATGTCTGCGCGTTACCGCGACCTAGCGTGCAGGGCAAGTATCGGGGGCAAGCCGCCCGTCAAATGAGGAGGGCCGCCCTTGCCGGGCACAGCCCACCCGCCCACCCCTGCACCCGGCAAGGGCGGGACCCGTCTGGTTAGCTTTCCGCCAGAAGCTCGGCCTGTTTGACGATAACCTCGGCTTGTTTGATCGAGGCGATATCGACCAGCCGGCCTTTGTACACGGTCGCGCCTGCGCCGTCCTTTTTGGCCTGCTCCATCGCCGCGAGGATTTCGCGCGCCTCAGACACGGCGGCTTCGGACGGTGTGAAGACCTCGTTGGCGAGTGCCACCTGTTTGGGGTGGATGGCCCATTTGCCGACCATGCCCAAGGTGGCCGATCGCAGTGCCTGTGCACGGTAGCCTTCGTCGTCGGAGAAATCGCCGAACGGCCCGTCGACGGGCAAAACGCCATGGGTGCGGCAGGCCGCGACGATGGCGGTCTGCGCCCAATGCCACGGGTCGGACCAGTGTTTTTGGCCCTCGTGCAGCATGTAGTAGTTTTCCTGTGTGCCGCCGATGCCGGTGGTGGCCATACCCATGGAGGCGGCGAAATCGGCGGCGCCGAGGCTCATCGCGGCCATGCGGGGGGAGGCTGCGGCGATCTCCTCCACATGGGCGATGCCGGCGGCGCTTTCGATGATGACCTCAAACGTGATGGGCTTGGTGCGGCCCTTGGCGGTCTCGATGGCCGTCACCAGCGCGTCGACGGCGTAGATGTCGGAGGCATTGCCAACCTTGGGGATCATGATCTGGTCGAGGCGGTCGGAGGCTTTTTCAAGCAAATCAACCACATCCCGGTACCAATAGGGCGTGTCCAGCCCGTTGATCCGCACGGAAAGTGTTTTGGTCCCCCAGTCCACATCATGCGTGGCCGCGATGATGTTTTCGCGGGCTGCGTCCTTGTCATCGGGCGCGACGGAGTCTTCGAGGTCGAGGTTCATCACATCCGCAGCGGAGGCCGCCATCTTTTCGAAGATTGCCGGGCGGGAGCCGGGGCCAAAAAGCTGGCACCGGTTGGGGCGGGCAAGGGGGGCGGGCTGCAGACGGAAGGACATTGGGCGACCTCGCAATATCGTTTCATTATTGGTGCGATGTGCGATATAAAATTGCGCGCCGCAGCGCAACGGGATTCTTGCTGCAGCGCAGAGTTTTTGCCGTGACGAGTATTTCGGTTTATTGTTCGAAGAAAGCGACCCAAATACGAATTTTCTCCCGCAATTTTCACACAGCGCAGGTTCTTTTGCGGATCATTTGCCGCCAATGGCGGCTAGGGTTCGCAAAACCTGTCGGAGGCCCCCATGATTCCCACCCCTTACCTTCTGTTTCTGGGCGACGCGCCCGACCAACTGGCCGCCAAGGTCGCCCAAGGCATCAAGGATTGGCGCCCGGAGAATGCTGTTGGCCAGTTTCGGATGGCCGGTTGCGGGGCCGACTTGAAGCTTACCGACATGACCTTAGAGGAAGGTAAAGCCGCCGGGGCCAAGACGCTGGTGATCGGCGTGGCGAACCGGGGCGGCGTGATTTCGGAGGCGTGGAAAGAGGTTCTGCGCGAGGCGATCCAGATGGGATATGACATCGCGTCGGGCCTGCATAACCTGCTGCGGGACGAGAACGATCTGGTGGCCGAAGCCAAGCGCGCGGGCACGCAGCTGCATGATGTGCGGGTGCCGTCGGTGGCCTACCCGATCGCCAACGGGATCAAACGCAGCGGCAAGCGGATGCTGGCCGTGGGCACCGATTGCTCAGTCGGCAAGATGTATACGGGGCTGGCCGTAGACGCCGAGATGCGCAAGCGCGGCATGAAGTCGACATTCGCGCCCACGGGGCAGACCGGGATCCTCGTGACCGGGCGGGGTGTGCCGTTAGATGCTGTTATTGCTGACTTTATGGCCGGTGCGGTCGAGTGGCTGACGCCGGACAATGACGACGATCACTGGGACCTGATCGAGGGGCAGGGGAGCCTCTATCACGTGTCCTATTCGGGTGTGACGATGGCGCTGATCCATGGTGGGCAGCCCGACGCGCTTGTCCTGAGCCACGAGCCGACGCGCGCCCATATGCGGGGCTTGCCTGATTACGGGCTGCCGTCGCTGGAGGCGCTGCGCGACACCGCACTGCCATTGGCGCAGATCGCGAACCCGGCCTGCAAGGTCACCGGCATTTCGATCAATACGCAGCATCTGTCCGAGGATGAGGCGCTGAGCCTGTGCGAAGAAACCGAAAAGCGCATGGGTCTGCCCACGGTCGATCCGTTCCGCCACGGGGCCGGACGTCTGGTCGATGCGTTGGATGCGATCTGAGGGGTAACGATTGGCCTGCCTGCGTTTTGGGCCGGGCACACCCCGTACACATTGCGTACACCGGGCGTACACCAAGCGTACATACCCGGTACATACCGCAGGCGCAGCATGAATGTGTTAACGCAGCATGGGGTGGCGTGTGTGGGTTTGAGTATTTTTGGACCATCGAAAGAGGGGGCGCGGCGCAGATATGGCAATTGAGGTGATGGCCGAGACCTTTCGCCTGGCGGAAGTGTTCACGATCTCGCGCGGGTCGCGGACAGAGGCCGAGGTGTTGACCGTGCGGGTGTCGCGCGATGGCGTCACGGGCTGGGGGGAGTGTGTTCCCTACAAGCGGTATGGCGAAACGCTGGCCTCGGTCACCGAACAGATTACCGATTTGCCCGACGCGGTCACACGCTCAGACTTGCAGGAGGCGATGCCCGCCGGGGCTGGGCGCAATGCTGTGGACTGTGCGCTGTGGGATCTGGAGTGCAAATTGGCGGGGGCGCGGGCGTGGGATCTGGCCGGGTTGCCCGTGCCGGGGCCCGAGATCACGGCCTATACCCTGTCGCTGGCTGCGCCGGGGGAGATGGAGGCGCAGGCGCGCAAGCATGCCCATCGGCCGCTTCTCAAGATCAAGCTTGGCACGCCCGATGACATGCCGAGGCTAGAGGCCGTGCGGCGGGGCGCGCCCGGGGCCACCATTATCGTGGATGCCAATGAAGGCTGGAGCGCGGAGATCTATTCCGATCTTGCGCCCCACATGGTGCGGTTGGGTGTGGCGCTGGTGGAGCAACCTTTGCCCGCCGCCGAGGATGACGCGCTTCTGGGGCTGGAGCGGCCTTTGCCCGTTTGCGCCGATGAGAGCTGTCATGATCTGGCCAGCCTCCCCGCGCTCAAGGGCAAGTATGATGTGGTCAACATCAAGCTGGACAAGACCGGCGGGTTGACCGAGGCGCTGCGCCTGAAAGCCGCGGCGCAGGCCGAAGGATATGGCCTCATGATGGGGTGCATGGTGGGGACGTCGCTGGCGATGGCCCCGGCGACCCTTGTGGCGCAGGGCATGGGAACGGTCGATCTGGATGGCCCGCTCCTGTTGGCCGAGGATCGCGATCCGCCGCTGGTTTTTGATGCCGCGGGCGTTCACCCGCCGCACGCGGCTTTGTGGGGGTGATGGGCGATGCACGCCACCCTTTGAGATTGACCTTGCCCCATGGGGGCGAAAGAAGACCGCAACGCGTTTTTTGGACGCCCGCTAGAAAGGACCGCATCCGATGACCCGCACCGTATACGTGAATGGAGAGTACCTGCCCGAGAACGAGGCGACCGTGTCGATCTTTGATCGCGGGTTCCTGTTTGCAGATGGCGTCTACGAGGTGACGAGCGTTCTGGGCGGCAAGCTCATTGATTTCGACGGTCACGCCGTGCGTCTGGAACGCAGCCTGAACGAGCTGGGTATGGGTCATCCGATCACCAAGGAGGACCTGTTGGAGGTGCACCGGGAGTTGGTGCGCGTGAACGAGATCGACGAAGGTCTGGTTTATCTCCAGATCACCCGCGGTGCGGCCGAGGATCGCGATTTCGCCTACCCGCCCGAGGACACGCCGCAGACGGTTGTCCTCTTTACCCAGTCTAAACCGGGGCTGGCGACCAGCCCGGCGTCGAAGACCGGGATCAAGGTCATCAGCATCGATGATGAACGCTGGGGTCGGCGCGACATCAAGACGGTGCAGCTTCTTTATCCGTCGATGGGCAAGATGATGGCCAAGGCCGCGGGCTGTGACGATGCGTGGATGGTGCAGGATGGGCACGTGACCGAGGGCACGTCGAACAACGCCTATATCGTCAAGGACGGCGTGATCATCACGCGGCAGTTGTCGAACGACATTCTGCACGGGATCACGCGGGCTGCCGTTCTGCGCTTTGCCGAAGAGGCGCAAATGCGTGTGGAAGAGCGTCCCTTCACAATCGCGGAGGCACAGGATGCGGATGAGGCCTTTTTCACCTCGGCGTCTGCTTTCGTGATGCCGGTGGTTGAGATTGACGGCGCGCAGATCGGATCGGGCACGCCGGGGAGCGTGGCCACGCGGTTGCGCGACATCTATCTGGATGAGAGCCTGAAAACCGCCGTCTGAGCGGGCGCGAGTGCGGCGTATGGTGGGCGTCCCCAGAGCGGAGTTCCTGCGACACTTTGGCACGAAGTTGGCGCCAAATGTAAAATCCCCTTGAGTTTTTGCGGGCACGCTCCCTTGACTGGGCCCCAACGTAAGCGATGCTTCGGGTGGGATATATGCGCAAAGTGCTTGGTGGGGCGGTTCTGGTTCTGGGAACCGGAGTGTTGGGTTGGTACGGGACAAGCCGGATGGCCCCTGAGATGGAGGCGCGTGTGGCCGAGGCCGCGCAGGTCGCCACCGAAGGCAGTGTCCACGGGTTGATGGCGGATGTGTCCGGGCGCGACATCACACTGAGCGGTCTGGCTGACAGCGCCGCCGAGCGTGACGGTGTTTTGGCCGCGCTCGATGCAGTGGACGGGCGTCGGGTGGTCCGGGACGAGACGACCCTCCTCCAGCGGGCCGAGCCTTACGTTTTCGAGTTTGAGCGAAGTGCCACGACCGTGGGCATTCGCGGCAACGTGCCGTCCGAGGCCGTGCGCGAAACGCTGGGGCCGTCCGTGGGGGCGGCTGTGGGGCAGTTGGAACTGGCCGCTGGTGCACCGGACGATTTCGGGGATGCCGTGTCGGCCTCTGCGGGGGCGTTGAACGGGCTCCTCGAAGGGCGGGTTCTGATCGAGGACACGGCGGTTACCGTGTCGGGGCTGGCCGCCGATCCGGCGGCGCGGGACCGGGTGCTGAGCACGCTCAACACTTTGCCGCCAACCTATGACGTGACGACCGATATCGCGCTGCTGGATGACGGCACGCCGTTCCGGATCAATGCGGATTTCGGGCGGGCGAGCGGTCTGGTGGCCACGGGCAAGTTGCCCGAGGGAATGACCGAGGATTTCCTGGCTGCGCTGCCGGATGTGGATCCCGATCTTGATCTGGAGGTTGCCGCGGTCCCCGATGCCGATGGGACGTGGCCGGGTGTGGCTGGGCGTGCGGCAGAGGCGCTGGGCGCGCTCGAGACCGGGTCGCTGAGCCTGATTGATCGCGCGCTGACCTTGTCGGGGGTGGCAACGCGGGCAGGCCGCGACGTGGCGCAGGAGGCGCTGACCGGATTGCCCGACGGCTATACCGCCGATGTGGACATCGCGATCTTTGATGACGGGGCGCCGTTCGCACTTGAGGCCGCGCTGGATGGGGATGCAGCGACAGCGTCCGGGAAGCTGCCCTTTGGGGTGGAGGCCGGGGCGTTGGCCTCCGCGTTTGGTGGCGACATTGACGTGGCCGGCGTGACCGAGGCTGAGATCGAGGCGGACACACCCGTCTTTGCGGATACCGCACTAGCCGGGCTGACGGCGCTGGGTGCCTTGCAGTCGGGGACACTGAACGTGAGTGAGAGCGCCTTGACCCTGCGCGGTGTGGGCAGCCGGTCCGAGCGTGAGGCGGCGGAGTTGGCGCTGTCTGCGGTGGCTGAGGGTGTTGGGATGGATGTTGCCATTGATTTGTTCGATGACGGTTCGCCCTTTGCGCTGAGCGTCGAAAGCGACGGTGCGGCAGCGACGGCTGCGGGCAAGCTGCCCTTTGGGCTTGATCCCAAGCGGATCGAGGCGGCGTTGGGTGTGGCTGTTGATACGGACGCCGTTGCCATCGCAGAGGTTGACGGTGACGGGGCGTTTTCGGCGGCGCTGGATGCGGGTCTGACGAGCCTCGCGGCATTGGAAAGCGGGACATTGGATGTGGGCACGACCGGCATCGCGCTGGCTGGTGTGGGTACCCGCGCGGCGCGCGATGCGGCGACCGCAACGCTCGCCGGGCTGCCGGCGGAGATCGACATCACGCTTCTGGATGACGGGGCGCCTATCGCGCTGACGGCGATCAAGACGGCCGACGGCGTGGCCGAGATCGCCGGCAAGGCACCCTTTGGCACCGATGCCGCGGCCCTTGGGGTCGAGACGCTGGATGACGCGGTGCAAGTTGCAGAGATCGACGCGAATGCGGAGGGGTTCGTCCCGCTGGCGGCGGCGGGCCTCGGCGCGCTGGGGCTGTTTGAAAGCGGCACGATGGAGGTAACCGATGCGGCGGGCGATGGCAGTGATGCCGCGCTGATGTTGCGGGGGTCGATCCTGTCACCCGCCGAGCGGGCGGAGATTGACGCCGCACTGGCCGCAGCACCTGGGATGGTGACGGTGGATGCCACGCTGATTGATGACGGCACGCCCATGACGCTGACCGTGAGCAAAGATGGGGACGGGGCGCAAACGGCTGCGGGCAAGGTGCCGGTCGGGTTTGATTTGGGCGGCTTGACCGGGGACGTGGTGAATTCGCCTTTGCCGACGCGCGATCCCGAGTTTGAGGGCGCCGTGTCGCGGGGCTTGGCGGCGCTGGACGGGCTGACGTCGGGTGAACTGGTCGTCCAGGATGGCGCGCCCTCGCAGGTTAGCCTGACTGGTGTGGCGCGGACCCCGGCGGAGGCCGATGCCGTGCGCGCCGCCCTTGGGACGGGTGCCAGCGTTGATCTGTCGACGCTGGACGACGGTGCGCCTGCGGACTTTACGGTTGTCTTTGATGCGGCCGAGGGTGTCATCGTGTCGGGCAAGTTGCCCGATGGCCTGACGCTGGCCGATGTGGCCGCGCAGCTTGCCGTGCCGGAGGTGACGGATGGCGGTGTGACCGAGGGTCTAACCGGGGACGCGGACGCGGCGCGCGCGCAGCTTGATGCGCTGGCCGCATGGTTGCCGGAACTGGATGAGGCGCGGCTGGACGTCGCCGGGGAAGGTCGCGGTGCCCTTGTGGCGACGCCGGCCCCCGGTGTTGATCTGGAGCTGTTGGCGGCTGGGCTGGCGGTTGAATCGGAGGAGGCGGTCAGCTTTGCCCTGACGGAATCGCCGCCGCCGCCACCCACCGGATCGACGCGCGTGAACCTTGCCTCTGGCGTGTCCGAGCGGTTTTCGGGCGTGGCGTGGCTGCCGAATTACACCTTCGACGCGACACTGGCCAATTGCGATGCGACGACGACGGATATTCTGGATCGCAGCCGGATCAACTTTGTCACGGGGTCTGCGCGGCTCGATGCGCGGTCGGTACGGGCGGTCAACGCGCTGTCCGGCGCGATCCAGCACTGCGTGGCAAATGACACGAGCTTCCGGGTCGAGGTTGGTGGCCACACGGATTCGCAGGGCTCGGAAGAGGGCAACCTGTTGTTGAGCCAGCAACGTGCCTTTGCCGTGGCCGAGGCGCTGGTTGAACGGGGCGTGGGCCCGGGCGTTCTGGTTGCCGAGGGCTACGGCGAGAGCCAGCCGATTGCGGATAACGACACCGAAGAAGGCCGTGCGGCCAACCGTCGGACAACTTTCACATGGTCGCGCGATGAGTGAGCGGCCGAGGACAGAGATGGGCAGGACACATGGTTAGGGAGACTGGGTGATGTTTAGAGATTGGGGATTTCTGCTGGGTGAAATCTGGGTGCTGTTGATCCTGGCCGCGTTGCTGGGATTGCTGGCGGGCTGGTTGATCTGGGGCCGCCGGGAGGCGAGCGTGGACAGCGGCAGCACAGCCTTGCGGGCCGAGTTGGAGGCATGCCGCGCCAAACACGCCGACAAGGACGCCCGGATCGCGGCGCTGGAGGCCGACCTTGCCACGGCGCAGATGGGTGCAGAGCCTGTGGCAGAGATGCCTGCCGCCGCCGTGGCGCCCATGGCGCCGCCTGCTGCGCCTGTTGAAGAGCCTGCGTCTGAAGCGGGCGGGGATTTTGACGGGGACTTCGATGGCGACGGCGTGGATGAAGGCACGGACGAGGGTGTGAAACCTGCCACGTTGACGGCGGCGCGCGATGGCGGTGCCGATGATCTCAAGCGGATCAAGGGCATCGGTCCCAAGCTGGAGGCGTTGTGCAATCGGTTGGGCTTTTACCACTTCGACCAGATCGCGGCCTGGACTGCGGATGAAGTCGCGTGGGTCGATGCCAACCTCGAAGGGTTCAAGGGCCGCGTGACGCGCGACAACTGGGTGTCGCAGGCCAAGCTGCTGGCCGAAGGTGGTGAGACCGCGTTTTCCAAGAAGGTCGACAAAGGCGACGTCTACTGACGCAGGCCCGATATCTCAGATCAGAAAGGCGCGTCCATCCGGGCGCGCCTTTTTCTATGTCCGGGCTGTGGTGCGATGCACCTGTCAGCTGCCGCCGGGTTCGGTGCCTTCCACGATAAAGTCGATATCGCCCAGCTGTGCCGCGGTGGTGTCGAGGACGCGCGCGATCACGATGTCTTCGGTCAGATCCGCGTTCCTGAGGACGATTAGAACGTCGTCGCCGTCGGTCTGCGTCGACAGGGTGGAACGCGCGTCAGCGGTGAAGGTGTCGATGACCGCGATGCTGTCGCCGCCCGCCTCGAAATCGGTGATCGTCACGGGCTCTTGTTCGACGGTCGGTCGGATGATGAAGACGTCATTGCCGGACCCGCCGGTTGCGGTGTCGCCATTGTCGATGATGAGCGTGTCGGCCTGACCGCCGCCATCCACGACATCGGGGGCTGCGTCAAAGCCGGGGCCGCCCTCTTCGGTCAGGTAGCCTGCGGCAGAGCGGATGATGTCACTGCCAAAGCCGCCCGAGAGGGTGTCGGCGCCCAAGGTGTCGATAATGAGGTCATCGCCCGTGCTGCCGGACACCGTATCGTTGCCGCCCTCGTCGAATTCGTCATAGCTGATATAGGTGTCGTCGCCCTGCCCAAGACTGATGTTGTCGTTGAGGGGGCTGCCGAAGATCGTGTCGTCGCCGTTTAGCGCAAAGATCTCGAGGCCGAAGCCGTTCGCAACGAAGGTGTCGTCGTCGCCGGTCAGGAAGATCGGGCCAAAGAATTCTTCTTCAAGGTCGCGGTCCAGTTCCGCGACCGTGATGTTGTTCAGGTTGACCGAGGTCACGCCCTCCAAAAGGACGACCGGGACATCGCCCAGCGACACCGTGGTGGTATTCGTGGCCGCGTTGAAGCTCTGTGACAGGTCGCTGGCGGAGGCCGGTTGGCCGTCCAGCAGACCCGGGGCGAGGCTGATGGCCAGACCGTCCACATCGCCATCGTCAGACGGGTCGAAATCGGTGATTGTCACAGGGTCGTTTGTCAGATCGTCGACATGGACGATGAAGGCGTCGTCGCTTGCGCCGCCGGTCATCGTGTCGCCGTCGTCGCCCACCAGCAGATCGACGCCGAAGCCGCCCGACAGGATGTCCGCGCCCGGTTCGCCGCCCGCGTCGAGGCCGATCACGGCGTCGTCGCCATTGCCGCCCCGCAGGATGTTGGAGCCGCTGTTGTCGTAAACGAGATCGCTGCCGTCACCGCCGCGCACGGTATCGTCACCGCCATATTCCAAATCTTCGAACGCGGAATGGGTGAGGTCCGAACCACCCAGCAGGTTGAGGATATCGTCGCCGGCCGTGCCCGAAATCGTGTCGCGCCCGTCGCTTCCGTTGATCTTGGTCGGGCCAGGATCGGGATCGGGATCGGATGGGGGCGGGGTATCCTTGTCGTCATCGTCCGAGCTGAAAATATCCAGCGTCGTGCTGAGCAACAGGATCAACGGCAGTAAAATAAGTTCGGTCAACATGGCACACTCTCCCCGCCCCTCACGCGTGCCCGAGTGGGAAGGTTTGAGTCAAATGTTAACGATTGGCGTGGCGGCTTTTGCGACAATGCGCCCTAAGCGGACGCATTGTTTGAGTGATTGTGGCGCGGCCTAGCTGTGGCTGTCCTTGAAGGTGGCTTTCGCCTCGGGCGAGGCGTCTGCCTGGAACTGGGTTTTCCAGTCCTCGAACGGCATGCCGTAAAACGCCTCGCGCCCTTCAGCTTTGGACATCTCGATGCCGCGTTCGTTGGCGGCTTCCTGATACCAGCGCGACAGGCAATTCCGGCAGAAGCCCGCGAGGTTCATCATGTCGATGTTCTGCACATCGGTGCGCTCTTCCATCAGGTGCTGACGGAGGCGGCGGAAGGCGGCGGCTTCGAGTTCGAGTTGGGTCTGTTTGTCCATGGGCTTGATTTGGGTGAGTTCCGGGGTGTGGTCAAGGGACGGGGCGGACGCTGTTTGGCCTGACGGCCAAATGCGCCCCGCCCACCGTCCCTATGGGCTGTGTTGCCAAGTGCGGGGGTCGAGGTTCAGAAGCGTCTGGAGTTGGGCGAAGACCTCGGGCGCGTCGCGGTGCAGGTCGTGGGGTGTTTCGATGAACGCCTCGACCGCGACGGCGAAGAACTCCTGCTGGTTGGTCGCGCCATAGGGGTCGAGCGAGGTCCGGCGGCCCGCGTCCAGATTGGCGAGGTGGCGGTCATAGGCGTCGTCGAACACCTCGGCCCATGTGTCGAAGCTTTGGCCGTTGCGCAGGATGGGGACGGCGTCGGTGTCGCCGGTGAGCGCGTCGAGTTGGTGGGCGAATTCGTGGAATACAACGTTGTGGCCATCGTCGGTGTCGCGGGCGCCGGCCTCGGTATGTTGCCAGGACAGGATGACCGGTCCGTGCGCCCAGCTTTCGCCGATGCGGATTTCATCCTCTTCCGTGATGATGTGGCCATCGTGGTGGGCCTGTTTGGATTTGAAGGCCCCGGGGTAGACGATGACGGTGCGCAGGGTCGTGAACCACGCGTCGGTATTGGCCACGAGGAGGCAGGCCTGACCCGCGATGGAAAGCGCCATGCCTTCGTCAACCTCGAGCCCGCCTGCGCCGACAAAGGTCACTTGGTCGCGGAAGAGCTGCACCTTGCCTTCGAGCCGCGCGAGGAGGGGGGCGGGCAGGCGCGTGAGGATCGGCACCTCCGCCAGCATGAGCGCGCGGTCTTCGTCCGACAGGCGGCTGGCGAGGATGCGGGTGCGGTGCGCGCGGCGGCGCAAGGCGCGGATCGCGATGGCCGCCCCGGCGAGGAGCATGATGCCCGCGAGGTAGATCATCGCGCGCGGGACAGGGCCGCGATGAGCGGGGCGACCAGCCGGTTGGCCCAGGCCACTTGTTGATCGGGCGCCTCGATCAGGTCATTGCGCAGTTCGATCAGCGTGTTGAGGCGGCCATGCTGCAAAGCGTGCCGGTCGATGGCGTCGCCGGGCAGGTGGCCGTCATAGGGTTCGTTGTCGCCGACGGTTAGCGACGGGTCAGCCGCAAGTTCAGCGATGAAAGGATCCGACAGGCGGCGGTCATGGGCCGACAGGATGCCGATATGCCACGGCCGTGGCAGACGACCGCGAAGCTGGGGCGTAAAGGAATGGACGGACACGATCACAGGGTCCGCGCGGGACGCGGCGAGATCGGCCAATGCGGTGTGGTAGGGGCGGTGGCACGCGTCCAGTCGGCGTTCGCGTTCAGCCGCATCCGCGTGGCGGTTGGCGGGGATGATCGTGCCGTCATAGAGCTTCATCAGCAGCGTTGGGTCGTCTTCGCCCCGGTTGGGGTCGATCACGAGGCGCGAGAAGTCGGACCAGATGACCGGGCTGTCCAGCGCATCCGCCAACGCACGGGCCACGCCAAGCGCCCCGATATCGTAGGCGATGTGGCGGTTCATGTCGCCCGCAGGCAGGCCCAGATCGCCGCCGCCTACGGATGTTGGCACGCGGTTCGTGGCGTGATCGCAGGTGATCAGCCACGGTCCTGGGCGGTCTGCGCCGTCGATGTGGAAGGGGGCATCTTGTGTCACCCAAGCGTGATAGGCGAGTTGTAGGCAAATGGGAATTGGGTCATAAGGCCCGTGAGCGGGTTAGCGGTAACATTTAGGCCGCCAATCCAGTCCGCACGAAGAAGGAAATCCGCAATGAGACGCCTGCGCAACGTCAAGATCGTCGCCACACTCGGCCCTGCCTCCAGCGACTACGAGATGATCCGCAAGCTGCATGAGACGGGCGCGGATGTGTTCCGCCTGAACATGAGCCACGGGTCGCACGAGGAGATCGCGGAGCGCCACGCGATCATCCGCAAGGTCGAGGCCGATCTGAAGAGCCCGATTGCAATCCTGGCCGACCTTCAGGGTCCGAAACTGCGGGTGGGCGTGTTCAAGAACGGCTCGGAAGAGTTGGAGGTCGGGGCCAAGTTCCGCATGGATCTGGACGCGGCGGAGGGTGATGCGACGCGCGTCCAACTGCCCCACAAGGAGATTTTCCAAGCGCTTGAGGCCGGCAAGACGCTGTTGGTCAATGACGGCAAGATCCGGTTGAAGGTGCTGGCTTGCGGGTCGGACTTTGCCGATTGCGAGGTCGTCGCGGGCGGCACGATTTCCAACCGCAAGGGCGTGAACGTGCCCGACGTCGTGCTGCCCTTGCGCGCCCTGTCCGAAAAGGACCGTGCCGATCTGGAGTTTGTGTGCCAGTTGGGCGTGGACTGGCTGGCCCTGTCGTTCGTGCAGCGACCCGAGGATGTGTACGAGGCACGCGCGCTGGCCAATGGGCGGGCAAAGGTTCTGTCCAAGATCGAAAAGCCCGCCGCGGTCGAGGCCTTTGACGAAATCCTCAAAGTGTCGGACGGGATCATGGTCGCGCGCGGCGATCTGGGGGTGGAGTTGCCGGTGCAGAACGTGCCGCCGATCCAGAAGCGTCTGGTGCGGAAGTGCCGGACCGTGGCCAAGCCCGTGATCGTGGCCACCCAGATGCTCGAAAGCATGATTGAAAGCCCCATGCCCACGCGCGCGGAAGTGTCCGATGTGGCAACCGCAATCTACGAGGGCGCGGACGCCATCATGTTGAGCGCGGAGTCCGCGGCGGGTGATTTCCCGATCGAAGCCGTGCGCACGATGAACAACGTGGCCGAGGAGGTCGAGGCAGATCCCACCTATGCCGAGATCATGGCGGCCTCGCGCACGGTCAATCGCGACTCCATCGCAGACGGGATCACCGTGGCGGCCCGTGAGATCGCGGAAGCGACCGAGATCAAAGCGATCTGCTGTTTCACGCAATCGGGCACCACGGCATCACTGGCGGCGCGTGAACGCCCCATGGTGCCGATCATCGCGCTGACGAGCCAGATTGGCACCTCGCGCGAGTTGTGCCTGACATGGGGCACGAACTGCGTTTTGACCGGTGAGGTGGAGCGGTTTAAGATGGCGGTGGTCGCAGCTGCGCGCGCCGCGCGTGACGGTGGTTTCGCGACCGAGGACGATCAGATCGTGGTGACCGCCGGTGTGCCGTTCAATCAGGCCGGGACCACGAATATCTTGCGGGTTGCCCCCTGTGCGGAGCGGTTGATTTTCGCCGCCGATCAGGAATAGGCGCGGCCCCGACGGAAGGGGCCACGCGATGTTTCAGGATCCAGACGTTTGGATGGCTATCGGCCTTGTGCTGGGGGTTTTGTGTATCCCTGCGCTGATGTCGTCTTGGGCCAATGGAGAGCCGCCGCGCGCCACCGCCATCGCGGTATTGGTTGCGGGCGGCATGATCGCTTATGCGCTGATGAACCAGCCCGGCGGGTACGAGCTGGCCGACATCCCGGACGTCTTTGCCCGCGTGATTGAACGGTACACTCGCTAGATGCAGGTTGATCCCGATCTGTGGTTGTTGATCGGTCTGGTGATTGCCGTGCTGTGCGTCCCGTCGATGATGTCCACATGGGCGCAATTGCGCACCCCGCGCACCAGTGCGGTCACAGCCTTGATTGCCATCGCCATGATCGGCGTCGCGGTCTGGCAGAAGCCCGGCGGTTATAGCTGGGCTACGCTGCCGGACACCTTGGTCGAAACAGTTGGGCGCTATGTGAATTAGGGGCGTCGCGGGCCGGGCCTGCTGGGCCCCAGAATCCTCTTGCGTGGTGTCGCGCTCCCCCCTATACGGCAGCTTCGTCAGCGCGGGTGGCCTGATGGCATTGCCTTCCCGCGTGTTCTTCGAACGATAGGAGATGAAAATGCCTAAGATGAAGACCAAGTCTTCTGCCAAGAAGCGTTTCAAGGTCACCGCCACCGGTAAGGTGATGGCAGGCCAGGCAGGCAAGCGCCACGGCATGATCAAACGGACCCGCAAATTCATTCGCGACGCACGTGGCACCACCACGTTGAGCGCGCCGGATGCCAAAATCGTCAAGGGCTATATGCCCTACGACCGCTAAGGAGGGTTTGAGATGAGCCGCGTTAAAGGGGGCACCACCACCCACGCCCGCCACAAGAAGGTTATCAAGGCTGCCAAAGGTTACTACGGCCGCCGCAAGAACGTCTTTAAGACCGCCACGCAGGCCGTCGACAAGGCGAACCAATACGCCACACGTGACCGCCACAACCGCAAGCGCCAGTTCCGCGCGCTGTGGATCCAGCGGATCAACGCCGCCTGCCGCAGCCACGATGCGACGCTGACCTACAGCCGTTTCATCAACGGTCTGAACAAGGCGGGCATCGAGGTTGACCGCAAGGTTCTGGCCGATCTGGCCGTGAACGAGCCCGACGCGTTCGGCGCAATCGTTGCCAAGGCACAGGACGCGCTGGCCGCCTAAGCGCCGCGTGTTTTGAAGGATTTAGGGCCGCTCCGGTTTGGGGCGGCCTTTTTTGCGTTTGCGCATGCCGCTTGGAGGTGGGCAGACCAACGATGACGCAATGTACTGCCCACCACATATGGCCCTTGAGAACTTATCCACATCCACATCTAGACAACATTCGTTGAATACGCTAAATTAGCTCAAATGACTAATTTGGAGGTTCGACGATGATGGACTACGCCCTTACCGCACCTTTGAAGAAACCTTTGCATGAATTCCTGAGCAGAACGCTGGTGTCCAAGGGTTGGAGGCGGCTTGAGTTCGCCGACAGACTGGAGGTTGCCCCCTCCTACTTGTCTCAGATCGAAAATGGGCACGCCAATTTCCCTGAAAAGCTTCGCGACAGGGTCTCGGAGTTACTCAACCTGTCGGCAGACAAGCGTCAGGAATTTGAGGACTTGGTGCACCGCTCAAACCTAGCCCGTAAATATGTGTCAGGTGAAGATACCACCAAGTCGCTGACCGCGCTGATTGAGGCGCACGGTGACGCGCTGTCTGAAGAACACAAGCGCGAGCTGTTCTTTCATGCCTTGCGGTTGTTGGAAGCCGACGGAGCATCCCTGCCGGGTGGGGTCGTGCAAGCACGTCGGAAGACCGGCGATGACGACGGTTCACCGCTTTCTCCAGAAGACTTCATGGAGGCTGCGCTGAGCGGTGCGAGATTCAACACACGCTACGGAAAGCGGGGGGTGGTCGATATCACGCAAGCCTTGGAGTTGCACTGCAGCTGTAAGTCGGATTTGCAGACCGTCTTTGTGGAGCGCATGCCGCCCCAATACGGGAACTTTTACGCCTGCATCGAACAGCGTGCAGTTGGCGATTCAATCATTGTTGAAGAAGGACGCTATCGCAGTGCGGAGAATGGGAATTGGGACACCCGATTCGATCTTGCCCATGAATTGGGCCACCATCACCTGCATCGCGTGGATGATCCCGAGACAGTTGTCGTCAGATCGCTTGCCTCCACCAAGGACCGTTTTGGCAACATGGTCATCCTTGAGGATGGCAAGATGGAGCAACAGGCCAATACGTTCGCGATTGCGGCGCTGGTTCCGCTTCGGGAGCTTGTAGGCGGGATGTCGGATTTGGAGATTGCCAAGCGTTTCAAAGCGCCAGTCAAGGAGTTGGGGCAATTCCGCAGGTATGCGCGTACGCCGATACTTTCGGCGTGGTTTGCCCACATCGTTGAGGAAAAATAGTTACAAGGAAGGGGGTGATCAATTTGTGGAAACGATTTCTGGACCCACAATGGCTGGCTGTGTCGCTCGCAGCGGCAACGCTCATTGTTGCGTTCCTGAAATAGAGAAGGGCCTTGTCAGTTGCACCTGACGAGACCCTCCGTATCGGTTTGGAATTGGTACCCCTCCGATACTTCATCATACTGAAAGCGGGGGGCGACGGCAACTCACATCGGCCCCCGCACACGTGTTTGGATGTGACTGCGTCCCTAAGCAACGCGATCCTATGACGGCAAACGGGTGACTAACCGCACATGAAGCTAGCCCTGAACACTGCGCCAGCTGCGCTGTTCTGTGTCCTTGGCAAGCTCTGGCGTAGGCTCGCCGAGTGACCGCTGCCCGCTGCGCTGCGGCGGACGCAAACGTTGCCAGACGCAATCATTTCGGCAAGGCTTTCCCTTGGGCGCCCCCCGC
>JBCBFU010000054.1:0-19772 GCA_038527375.1 Pseudomonadota bacterium
CAGAGGGTTTTGGGGGGTGTCGTGCACCCTCTTAGAGGATTGAGAGGGTTCGGGGTTGGGACCGCCGGGCGGTGCCCGGCCTACGCCTCGGGCAGGTTTGCCAGTGCGGTGGCCAGTCGGGCGATCTGGATTTCGGACCACGTGCTGTCGCGCAATCCGTTGAGCATGAGCACAAAACCCCGATCCGTGCCTCGGACGCGGTACATGAAGGTGATCACGCCGGGGTCTCCGCCGGAATGGCCCTCGAGGCTGAAGGACCAGATGAGGAAGGAGATATCCCCGCGCTGCCAGAAGAGGCCATCGGCATCTGCTCCGCGGGAGGCGGGCAGGGCTGGGGCCTGTTGCAAGGTGATGACCTCGGGGGCGATGCGCTGGGTGTCTCCAAGGCGGCCCCCGCCCATCGCGGTGGCGAGGAGGGTTGCGAGGTCTTGCGCCGTGGCGTTCAACCCGCCGTCGGGCCATGTGGCGAGCGCATAGGGGGCAAGGGCGGTGAAGGTGCCGGTCCCGTCATCTTCGTAGAGTGTGGCGCGGGTGTTGGGCGGCAGGGTCGTCGCGTCCCATGTGGCGCGGGTGAGGCCCAGCGGTTGCAGGGCGTGGGTGTCAGAGAGCGCGGCGAAATCCGTGCCGGTTGCGCGGGCCAACTGCGCGGCTGCGAGGGCGGCGCCCATGTTGCTATAGACCACCTCGGTCCCCGGCTCTGTCCCTGCGAAGGTGTCGGCGTCATAGAGCGGCCCGTCGGGCAGGAGCGTCTGGTTAAGGAAATCCGCCAGCGGGGTCGGGTGGCGCAGCGCGCCCTGGTGATAGGCGTGATCCTCATAGACCGCATCGAGATCGCGCAGGCCGCCTGTATGGGTGGCGAGATGGCGGAAGGTGACACCCGAGAGCGCATCGGGGGCTTGGGGCCAATGGGCCTGCAGCGGGGCGTCGAGGTCAAAGGCGTCTTGCGCGGCAAGACTGGCCGCCGTCATCCCGATCAGCACCTTGGAGATGGAGCCGATGGGCATGGGCGTCGTGGGCGTCATCGCCCTGTCGGTGGCGATGTCGGCCATACCATAGCTTTTGAGCCAGATCACCTCGCCCGGGGCGACGGCGGCGAGGGACACGGCGGGCCAATGTCCGGCCTCGGTCATGCGGGTGGCCATGCGGTCGATCCGGGCCAAGGCGGCCTCGCGATCCTTGGGCGTTTCCAACCAGACGAGCGCGGCAATCATGACGGCGGTTGTGGCCAACAGCGCGATCAGGCCAAGGAGCAGGGTTTTAAGGCGGGGCATGGCGTAGGGGTCCGGGATTGCGGGGTATCATCTGGGCGTCAGCGTACACTCATGTCGCGCAGTTGTATCGCGCGGATGACGCGCCCGGAGATTGCGCCGTGAATTCGGGGTTTTTCGGTGCGCTTTCTTGCCATCGTCCCCCCCCGTCGTTAACTGCCATCCAAACAACTGTGAGGACGTTCCATGGAAGCCGCCGGTCAGCTGCTATTTCCGCTGCTTATCATCGCCATTTTCTACCTGCTGGTCTTCCGCCCGCAGCAACAGAAGATGAAGCAACACCAGAAGATGGTGGAGGCGCTGCAAAAGGGCGACCGGGTGGTCACCCAAGGCGGGATCAAGGGCAAGGTGGTGCGTGTCAAAGGCACCGAGGAGAACGAGATCGAGGTCGAGATCGCCGAGGGCGTGAAGGTGCGCATCGTGCGCTCCACCATCGCCACGGTCGAGGCCAAGACCGAACCGGCGAAAGCGTAACCCCATGCTGCGCATTGAAGGCTGGAAACGGGTTCTGATCTGGTTGACGGTGGCCGCGGGGCTGCTTCTTGCCATGCCCAATGCGTTTTATGAGCGGGTCGAGCGGTCGAATGATGCCGAGGCCCGCATCGAGGCCGGGTTTGTCGGGGCCGAGAACGAGGCCGACGCGGCGCTTTGGCCGTCTTATCTGCCGTCATCGCTGGTGAATTTGGGCCTCGACCTGCGAGGCGGTGCGCATTTGTTGGCCGAGGTGCGGCTGGAAGAGGTCTACGAGACCCGGCTAGAGGGGCTGTGGCCGGAACTGCGCGATGTGTTGCGGGCCGAGCGGGCGACGATTGGCACGATCCGCCTGCAACCGTCGAACGGGAGCGACCTGCGCGTGCGGATCGGGGAGCCTGCACAGATCGCGCGGGCGATGGAGTTGGCTCGGACAATTGCCACGCCGCTGCAGACCATCACCGGCGCGTTGCAAGACGACATTACGGTGTCGAGCGACGGTGACTTGTTGATCGTCGCACTCAGCGAGGCCGAACAGCAGGCCACGGATGAGCGCACGATGGGCCAAGCGCTGGAGATCATTCGCCGCCGGATCGACGAGGCGGGGACGCGCGAACCCACCATCCAGCGGCAGGGCGAGCGCCGCATCCTGATCCAGGTGCCGGGCATTGGCTCGGCTCAGGAGGTCAAGGAGCTGATCGGCAAGCCCGCGCTGTTGACCTTCCAACCTGTTGTGGGCCGCACGACCGACGCGAACACGGCGCCGGGACCGGGGAACGAGCTGTTGCCGTCGCTGGACGAAGACGGGTTGTTCTACATCCTCGAACGCACGCCGGTCGTGACGGGCGAAACGTTGGTGAATGCCCAGCCGTCCTTTGACCAGAACGGCAACCCGAGCGTGGATTTCCGGTTCAACACCGCGGGCGCGCGGGACTTTGGCGAGTATACGAGCGCCAATATCGGGAGCCCCTTTGCCATCGTGCTGGACGCCGAGGTGGTGAGCGCGCCGGTTATCCAGAGCGCGATCACGGGCGGCTCTGGCCAGATTACGGGTGCCTTCAGCATCGAGGAGTCCACGAACCTCGCCATTCTGCTGCGCGCAGGCTCGCTCCCTGCGGGGCTGGATTTCCTTGAGGAGCGGACGGTTGGCCCGGAACTGGGTCAGGACAGCATCGACGCGGGCACAATCGCTTGTATCGTGGCCTTTGCGGCCGTGCTGATCTTCATGGGGCTGAGCTATGGCCTCTTTGGTCTGTTCGCGAACGCGGCGCTGATTATCAATGTGGGGCTGATCTTTGGCCTCTTGTCGATGATCGGGGCCACGCTGACGCTGCCCGGGATTGCGGGGATCGTGCTGACCATCGGGATGGCTGTTGATGCCAACGTCCTGATTTTCGAGCGCATCCGCGAAGAGTTGAAGACGGCCAAGGGTCCGGCGCGCGCGATCGAGTTGGGCTATGAAAAGGCGTTGAGCGCCATCATCGACGCCAACATCACGACGTTTATCACGGCGGTGATCCTGTATCTGATGGGGTCGGGTCCGGTGCGCGGCTTTGCGATCACGCTGGGCCTTGGGATCATGACATCGGTATTCACGGCGATCTTTGTGACGCGGATTTTGGTGATCATGTGGTTCGAGCGGAAACGCCCGAAAACGATCGAGGTGTGACATGCGGCTGAGACTTGTTCCCGAGGAGACCTCGATCGATTTCTTCCAGCGCTGGAAAATGTGGCTGGGGATTTCGGGCCTGCTGATCATCGTAGGCTTTGGGTCGTTCCTGATCCAGGGGCTGAACTTTGGCATCGACTTCCGCGGCGGCACGACCATCCGGTCGGAAAGCACGCAGCCCGTGGATGTGGGTGCGTACCGTGATGCACTGGCCCAGTTGGAGCTGGGGGATGTGAGCATCTCGGAAGTGTTCGATCCGACCTTTGGCCCCGATCAGAACGTGGTGCAGATCCGCATTCAGGCGCAGGAGGGGCAGGAGTCCGTCGATGCCGCGATCATCACAAGCATCGGCGAAACGCTCGCGGCCATCGATCCGGGTTTGAAGCAACCCTTCCCGAGCGTGGAGTCAGTGGGGCCGAAGGTATCGGGCGAATTGATCCAGACGGCGGCCATCGCTGTGGTTTTGGCCATCGCGGCGGTGCTGATCTATATCTGGCTGAGGTTCGAATGGCAGTTCGCGCTGGGCGCAGTCGCTGCCCTTGTCCATGACGTGATCCTGACGATCGGGGTGTTTTCCGAGCTCCAGATCAAGTTCGATCTGGCGATCATCGCCGCGCTTTTGACCATCGTGGGCTACTCGTTGAACGACACGGTGGTCGTCTTTGACCGGGTGCGGGAGAACCTGCGCAAGTACAAGAAACGCCCGTTGGCAGAGGTGTTGAATATCTCGATCAACGAGACGCTGAGCCGGACGGTCATGACCTCGGTCACGACGCTGCTCGCGTTGATCTCGCTTTATGTCCTCGGCGGCGACGTGATCCGCGGGTTTGTCTTTGCGATGATCTGGGGCGTGATCGTGGGGACCTATTCGTCGATCTTCGTGGCCTCGACCATCCTGCTGTGGCTGGGGGTCAAGCGGGACTGGTCAAAGCCTGACGCCAACGCGGGCACGCAATTCGGGAACGTCGATGCCTGATGGCCTGCTCCTGGCGCTTGAGACGCCGGGGCTGTGGGCTGTTGTGGGCGCGTCCATCCTTGCCGGGCTGGTCTATGGCTTTGCAGGTTTCGGGGCGATGCTGGTCTACATGCCGATCGCCACGATCTTTATCGAGCCTGCCTTGGCGGTTGCTGCCGCGTCGCTATCTGCGCTGATCTCCCTCGTGACGGTGGTGCCGCGTGCGTGGAACGAGGCCGACCGGGCCGCCAGTCTGCAATTGGTTGGATTTTCCCTTTTGGGGATGCCCGTGGGCCTGTGGGCGCTGACCACTTGGGACCCTGTTGTGTTGCGGTGGTGCGTGCTTGCGGTCGTGACCTTCACCCTGATGGCGCTTCTGGCCGGGTGGCGGCGCAAAACGCGAGAGACCTTGCCCACACGTGGGGCCGTCGGGCTGGCGACCGGGACAGTGGGCGCGGCGACGGGTTTGAACGGACCAGTGTTGGTGCTCTTTCAGCTTTCCTCGTCTGACGCGGCGGAGCGCAGCCGGGCCAACACGATAATCTTTCTGACGCTCAATTCGATCCTGCTGCTTCCTGTGATGTGGCTGACGGGCGCGCTGCCGCCCGAGGCGGTCTGGTTGGGGCTGATCCTGCTAATGCCCTATGGGGCGGCGTCGCTGGCGGGGCAGGCGCTGTTCACGCCGGACCGAGCCGGGCTGTATCGGACGGTGGCATATGTGGTGATCGCGGCGGCCATCGTAATGGGATTGCCAGTGTGGAGTTGATCGCGCTGGGGGCCGCGGCGGCGCTGGCCGGGTTGGTGCGCGGGTTTTCGGGCTTTGGCACGGCCATGATTTTCCTGCCTGTTGCCGGCCGGGTCCTTGGCCCGTTCGAGGCCATCGTGGCGCTGATTGTGATGGACATTATCGGGCCTATCCCGTTGATCCCCCGCGCGTGGCGGGATGCGGACAAGCGCGCGTTGGGCTGGCTGGTGGGGGCGATGTGTCTGACGCTGCCCATTGGGCTTGCGGTGTTGAGCGTGGCGCCCGAGGTGCTGTTTCGCTGGCTCGTCTCCCTCGTCATTTTGACGCTTTTACTGGCGCTCGTGTTGGGCCTGCGGTTTCGGGGGCACTACGGCCCGCGGGCATGGTCTATCGCTGGCGGGACCGGGGGCGTTCTTGGCGGTGTCGCGGGCCTGCCGGGGCCGCCGATCATCCTGCTGCACATGGCCACGGATCAGCCCGCGCGCGTCGTGCGTGGCAACATGATGCTGTACCTCGTGGCGGCGGACCTCGCGATGCTCGCGGGCATTGCGGGTTTCGGGGCGTTCGACCCGCAGGCGGCGGTCGTTGGCGCGGGATTGATCGTCCCTTATGCACTGGCCGGGTTGATCGGGCAGCGGATGTTTGATCCGGGCCGCGAGGCGCTTTATGCCCGGGTGGCCTATGTCATCATCGGGGTCGCGGCCATTCAGGGCCTGCCCCTGTGGGACGGGTTCGTGGGCGCGTAAATCGGGAGCGGAAGATGGAATTCAACGAAGTATCCTATTCGGGGGGCATCCCCGTAGATGGCTATGGCCCGGGCTTTTTCCGCGTGGCCGGAGAGGTCCACCGCGCCCCGATCCTGATCCTGCCCGAGGGCATGGTGTTGTGGAACGGCTTTGGCGATGCGGGACCTTTGCAGAAGACCATCGGGGCCGTCGACGTGCTCTTTGTCGGGATGGGGGCGGAAATTGCGCCGGTGCCCGCCCATATCCGCGAAATGCTCGAGGCTGCGGGCGGTCCGGGGCTCGAGGTCATGGCCTCCCCCACCGCGTGCCGGACCTACAACGTGCTGTTGTCCGAGGGGCGGCGCGTGGGACTTGCGGCGCTGCCTGTCTGACCCATGCCTGCCGCCGCCCATGATACCAGCCTTATCCTGACGGATGTGGCCGTGGCCCGGGGGGGCTTGGTGCGGCTGTCGGGCGTGGGCCTCGAGGCAGCACCGGGGCAAGTCGTCGGCCTGCGGGGACCCAACGGGATTGGTAAGACGACGCTTTTGCGCGCGATTGCGGGCCTGCAGCCGCTGGTGGCGGGGCAGGTGAACCCGGGCCGTGATGCGGTGGCCTATGCAAGCCATGCGGATGGGATCAAGGCCACGCTGACGGTGGCCGAGAACTTGCGGTTCTGGGCCGCGGTCTATGGGGCCGCGGATATCGGACCTGCGGTGGCGGCCTTTGATCTGGATGGGTTACTGGATCGCGCGGGCGGGAGCCTGTCGGCCGGGCAGGCGCGGCGCTGTGGGTTGGCGCGATTGGTTTTGTCAGGGCGGTCTGTGTGGCTGTTGGACGAGCCTACGGTCGCGCTCGATACCGCGGGTATTGCGCAGCTCGGCGCGCTGTTGGAGGCGCACTGCGCCGCAGGGGGCGTCGCACTGGTGTCGAGCCATGCGGCCCTGCCTGTGGAGGATCGGACGCTGGATTTGACCGGCTATGCATCCGGGCAGGGGGCCGCGACTCCCATGGCCGCGACGGCCTTTGACGAGGCGGTCGAATGATCGCGCTGATCCTGCGGGACCTGCGGCTTGCCATCCGGTCGGGTGGCGGTTTTGGGCTTGGTCTCGCGTTTTTCCTGATCGTGATCGTGCTGACGCCCTTTGCGCTGGGGCCTGATACGGGCGCGTTGGCGCGGATTGCGCCGGGGATTTTGTGGCTGGCAGCCCTTCTGGCGGCGCTTTTGACGCTTGACCGGGTATTCGCGCTGGACCGCGAGGACGGGACGCTCGATTTGCTGGCGTCCTCCGGCCTGCCGCTGGAAGGGGTCGCGCTGGCCAAAGCGGCGGTGCATTGGGCCACGACGGGCGCGGTTCTGACGGTGCTCGCGCCTGCGCTGGGGCTGCTGCTGGCATTGCCCATCCAAGGGGTGGTGCCGCTTGCGCTGTCGCTGTTGGCTGGGACACCGGCCTTGTCGCTGATCGGGACTTTTGGGGCGGCGCTGACCGTGGGGATAAAGCGTGGCGGGTTGCTGTTGTCGCTGCTCGTGCTGCCGCTTTACGTGCCGACCCTGATCTTGGGGGCAGAGGTGGCGCGCCGGGGGGCCGAAGGGTTGGACTATGCCACGCCGCTGGCGCTGTGCGCGGCGCTGTCGCTGGGGTGCATCGCGGCGCTGCCTTTCGCCGCAGCCGCCGCGCTCAGGGTCACAATCCGGTAGGGAGGGCTTCCCCCGCCCGGGGTGGAGGGATAGATCGCGCGTATGGCATTTTCGGTCTGGGAATATGCGAACCCAAAGCGGTTCATGGCGCTGACGGCGCGGCTGTTGCCGTGGCTGTGGGGCGGCGCGATTGGGCTGTGTTCTCTGGGCCTGATCTGGGGATTCTTCTTTACCGGTGACGACTTCCGCATGGGCTCAACGGTCAAGATCATCTATTTACATGTGCCCTCGGCCCTGATGGCGATTAACGGCTATCTGGTGATGTTCGTGGCTTCGCTGATCTGGTTGATCCGGCGCCACCATGTGAGCGCCCTTGTGGCCCGCGCAGCGGCCCCGGTGGGGATCACGATGACGATGGTCGCGCTGGCCACCGGTGCGATCTGGGGGCAGCCCATGTGGGGGACATGGTGGGTGTGGGACCCGCGGCTGACCTCGTTCCTGATCCTGTTCTTATTTTACCTTGGCTATATCTCGCTCTGGCAGGCGATCAGCGATGCCGATCTGGCCGCCGATCTGACATCGATCCTGTGCCTTGTGGGGTCTGTCTTTGCGCTGCTCAGCCGCTATGCGGTGCTGTTCTGGAACCAGGGGCTGCATCAGGGGGCGAGCCTGTCGCTGGATGCCGAAGAAAATATCTCGGACGTGTTTTGGCAGCCGCTGGTCATCACGATGGCGGGGTTTGTCCTGTTGTTCATTGCGCTGACATTCGTGGGTGCGCGTACGGAAATCCGGGCGCGGCGGCTGGGCGTGCTGCGGGCGCGGGGGATGAGCCATGGTTGATCTTGGCCCATACGCGGGCGAAGTGCTGGCGGCCTACGGCGTGTCCGGCGTGCTGCTGGCCGCCATCATCGCGCGGGTTGTGACGCGAGCCGCGCGGGTGCGGCGCGAATTGCAGGAGGCCGAGCGCAATGCCTAGGCTGGTTTTGCTGATCCCGCTCTTGGTCTTTGCCGCCTTGGCGGGCCTGTTTGCGGCGGGCAATTTCAGCGGGGGTGACGACACGCTGCCGTCCACCTTTGTGGGGCGCGCGGCGCCGCCTGTGGCGCTGACCCCCATGGCGGGGCGCGTGCCGTTCAGCGACGCGACGCTGCGCGACGGCGAGGTCAAGCTGGTGAACTACTGGGCGAGCTGGTGCGCGCCGTGCCGGGTGGAGCACCCGAATTTCACGATCCTCGCCGATCAGGGCCTGCCGATCTACGGGATCAACTACAAGGACGATGCCGGGAACGCCGAAGACTTCCTGCAGGAATTGGGCGATCCTTATAGCGGTGTGGCGCAGGACCCCACGGGGCGCACTGCGCTGGATTGGGGCGTATACGGCGTGCCCGAGACCTACATTCTGGACGGCGACGGGACGATCCTGGCCCGGATCGCGGGCCCTGTGACCCAGCGCACGTTCGAGGCGCAGATGCGCCCGGTGCTGGAGGCGGCGGGCGTCACTGTCGGGTTCTGATCCGGCCCTCTGCCGGGGTCTTGTCGGGTATGTAATGTTATACTATCACATCCGCGCCAGTTAGCAGGATGTGGAGCGCCCACCGTGCCCAACAACCAAGGTCGCACCTCTTTGAAACGCAGCCGCAGGCCCGACCGGGGCATGCGCGAGTATGACGGGTTGCCCCGGGAGTTGCGCGCGTGGATGGCGCAGGCGCATCTGCCGTGGGGCGTGCGATCCGTGCGGTCGGCCTATGAGCGGGCGCTGATGCGGACCGGGTCCATCGAGGATGCCTTGGCCAGTCTGGACCGGGCACAGGCGCGGCTTTTGGCCCGGGACGCCGCGCAAATCTGGGGCGCGGACCACCCGCAGGTGGGCGCGGCACACCCGTAACCGCATACTCTTTTTCCACGGTTTTCCGGGGTGTGATCCGGGCTTGGCATTGTCGTGAACCCGGCGTCGGTGCGGGCGGGCGCCCGTGATTGTGGCAAAACTGTGCACAAATTTCGCAAAATTCTTGCCTCCTGCCGCGAAGCCTGCAGGGCTGTCCGGTAGGGATTTGGGAGAGTTAAGGGGTTTGGCCAATGAATGATCCGGCGGTTATTGCGCTTCTTTTCATGCTGCTGATCGGCGGCGCTGCGGGCTTTATGGGCGGCGGCGACGATGATGAAGGCGACGACGGCATCATCTATGACGACACCGACGATCCCGATAATGGGTCGGTCACGGGAACGGCGGAGGATGATACCCTGGTCGGAAGTCTGACCGCCGGTGGGATAGCTGGCGCCGAGGGCGACACGACATTCCCCAATGACACGCTGATGGGGCTGGACGGTGACGACCGGCTGATCGGTGGCAACGGGGACGACGATCTCTTTGGCGGGGCCGGGGACGACACCCTTGAGGGCGGCACGGGCGCCGACACGCTGAATGGTGGCACAGGCGCCAATGTCATGACCGGGGGCGATGGCGACGACACCTTTGTCGTCACCTTCGAAGAGGGCATGGACGAGGAAGCCGACGAGATCACGGATTTCTCAAACGTCGACGGGAACCGCGACTTTATCGACCTGACACCGCATTTCGCGAACCTCGAGGAGGCGCGGGCGGCCTTTGATGGGACGAACCTCGCCACGCCTGAGGGTGACATCGTATTCTCGAATTCCTTCAACCCGGCGGATTTCACGAAGCAGACGACGGGGCTCGATCCAAATGCGGCCCCTGTTGCCACGGATGATGAGTTTGAAACCCTCATTGCGCGAGATGCTGTGGGCGCGCTGGCAATTGGCGTGGTGACCGGGACGCAGGTGGGGGTGAATGCGGACACCGATGCCGATGGCGACGCATCGGACCTGACGATCACGCAAATCGACGGGATGGCCGTCATGCCGGGTGAGACCGTTACCGGTACGTCCGGATATGAACTGACGCTTCAAAACAACGGGCAGACGGTGAATGTGGCCATCGATGCAGCCGAGGATCTGGGCAACGAGGGCGACGAGTTCTCGTTCACCTATGCGGTTGAGGACGCTTTTGGCGCGACGTCGAACACCGCAACCGTGAGCGTTGTCGTGACGGTTTTGGGCGCCCAGCCAGCGACCGCCTGATCCTGTCTCGCATTGCGCGGGATGCCAACGAAAAGGGGCGGCCCCATGCGGTGCCGCCCCTTTCTGTTTGATCTGAGTTGTCGCGCGATTACTCGGCGGCAATCGGTTCCTTGGCGAGGTTGCGCAGCACGTAGTGCAGCACGCCGCCGTTTTCGATGTACTCGATCTCGACGCCCGTATCGATCCGGCACTTGAGCGTGATCTCTTCCTTGGTGCCGTCCGCGCGCGTGATGGTGGCGGGCACTTCTTCGAGAGGTTTGACGCCTTCGAGACCGTGGATATCGACCGTCTCGTCCCCCGTCAGGTTCAGGGTGTTGCGCGTGACGCCGCCCGTGAATTCGAACGGGATGACGCCCATGCCGACGAGGTTGGAGCGGTGGATACGCTCAAAGCTTTCGGCGATGACGGCTTTGACACCCAGGAGTGCTGTGCCTTTGGCGGCCCAGTCGCGGGAGGAGCCTGCGCCGTATTGCGCGCCGCCGATCACGACGAGAGGCGTGCCCTGTTCCTGATAGGCCATGGCCGCTTCGAAGATCGAGGTCTGTTCTCCGTCCGGGCCAAGCGTGTAGCCGCCTTCGACCCCATCGAGCATCTCGTTCTTGATGCGGATGTTGGCGAAGGTGCCGCGCATCATGATCTCGTGGTTGCCGCGGCGCGAGCCGTAGGAGTTGAACTCGCGCGGGGCGACCTGGCGTTCGGTCAGGTAGCGGCCTGCGGGCGTGCTTTCCTTGAACGACCCTGCAGGGCTGATGTGGTCTGTCGTGATCATGTCACCCAGAAGCGCCATGATCTTGGCCCCTTGGATGTTCTCGATCGCGTGGGTGTCCATCGTCATGCCCTGGAAGTAGGGCGGGTTCTGGACGTAGGTCGAGGTTGCCGGCCAGTCGTAGGTTTCCTGTTGTGGAACGCTGACGCCCTGCCATTTCTCGTCGCCTTTGAACACATCCGCGTATTTCTCTTGGAAGGCGGCGCGGGTGACGGTCTTTTCGACCAGTTCCGCGACTTCCTGTGCGGTGGGCCAGATGTCCTTGAGGTAGACATCCTTGCCATCGGGCGTGGTGGCGATCACATCGGTGGCGATGTCGATATCCATGGTGCCGGCCAGCGCGTAGGCCACGACCAGCGGCGGCGAGGCGAGGTAGTTCGCGCGCACATCGGGCGAAATCCGGCCTTCGAAGTTGCGGTTGCCCGACAGGACCGAGGTCGCGACCAGATCACCTTCGGCGATGGCGTCCGACAGCTCCTTCTGGATGGGGCCCGAGTTGCCGATGCAGGTCGTGCAGCCGTAACCGACGAGGTTGAACCCGATCTTGTCGAGGTCGTCTTGCAACTCTGCCGCCTCGAGATAGGCCGACACGACTTGGGAGCCGGGAGCCAGCGAGGTTTTGACCCAAGGCTTGCGGTCGAGGCCCAGTTCGGCGGCTTTGCGCGCCACGAGGCCCGCGCCGATCATCACGTAGGGGTTCGATGTGTTGGTGCAGGACGTGATCGAGGCGATCACGACCTTGCCGCTTTCCATGGTGTAGTCTTCGCCGGCGACAGCGACCTCTTTGCCCATGGGGCGCTTGAAGGTCTCTTCCATCTCGCGGCGGAAGGCGGCCTTTGCGTCGGTCAGCGCCACGAAGTCCTGCGGGCGTTTGGGGCCCGAGATCGCGGGCACGATGGTGCCCATGTCGAGGTGCAGGGTGTCGGTGTAGATCGGTGCGTAGTCCGCGCCGCGCCAGAAGCCGTTTTCCTTGGCATAGGCTTCGACCAGCGCGATGCGATCTTCGTCGCGGCCCGTGGTGCGCAGGTAACGCAGCGTTTCACCGTCGATCGGGAAGAAGCCACAGGTCGCGCCGTATTCGGGCGCCATGTTGGCGATGGTCGCGCGGTCGGCCAAGGGCAGCGTGTCGAGACCCGCGCCATAGAATTCCACGAATTTGCCGACGACGCCCTTTTCGCGGAGCATTTCCACGACCTTGAGCACGAGGTCGGTGCCGGTGGTGCCTTCGACCATCTCACCGGTCAGTTCGAACCCAATGACCTCGGGGATGAGCATCGAGATCGGCTGACCGAGCATCGCAGCCTCTGCCTCGATCCCGCCGACGCCCCAGCCCAGAACGGCTGCGCCGTTGACCATGGTGGTGTGGCTGTCGGTGCCCACGAGCGTGTCGGGGTAGGCGACCATTTCGCCCGCCTGATCCTTGTCCGTCCAGACGGTCTGTGAGAGGTATTCGAGGTTCACCTGGTGGCAGATGCCGGTGCCCGGGGGCACAACGCGGAAGTTGTTGAACGCCGACTGACCCCATTTCAGGAAGGTATAGCGTTCCATGTTGCGTTCGTATTCGCGGTCCACGTTCATCTGGAACGCGCGCGGGTTGCCGAATTCGTCAATCATGACCGAGTGGTCGATGACCAGATCAACGGGGTTGAGCGGGTTGATCTTTTGCGGATCACCGCCCAGCGATTTGATCCCGTCGCGCATGGCGGCGAGGTCCACGACCGCGGGCACGCCCGTGAAGTCCTGCATCAGCACGCGAGCGGGGCGGTAGGCGATTTCGCGCGGGTTCTTGCCGCCATTGGTGCCCCAGGCCGCAAAGGCCGCGATGTCGTCCACGTGAACCGTGCGACCGCCATCTTCGAAGCGCAGCATGTTTTCCAGAACCACCTTCAGCGCGGCGGGCAGTTTGGAGAAATCACCAAGGCCGGCCTCGGAGGCGGCGGCGATGGAATAATAGGCGAGCGTCTGATCGCCGACCTTGAGCTGGCGGCGTGTTTTGGCGGTATCGGTTCCGACCTGAATCGTCATGCTGGGCCTCCTTGGCTGTGCGTCACCGGATCAATCGACATGTGAATCGACGGGGACTTGGCAATGGAATTGGCCCTCATATCCATCAAGCGGGGTCCCCGATCAAGGGGGGTGCGGCATTATTGTATACGATTGCACACCAAAAATCGCCCTCACGGTTTATGACGACCTCTCGCGTTTCGTTGATTGGATATATCGGGTCTCCCGGGTTAGGTGAGATGGGGACAAAAGGACACCGACCGACATGCTTGCAACGCTTCGTTCCACGATCACATCGACCTTTGCCGCGGCTTCGGTGCTGGCGGCCCTGACCATGTCCGCGCTGCCTGCCGCGGCGCAGAACACGGCCGTGGTGGAGTTGTACACCAGCCAGGGCTGTTCATCCTGTCCGCCGGCGGATGCCTTGCTGCACGAGCTTGCCAAGCGTGATGACGTGATCGCCTTGGCGCTGCATGTGGATTACTGGGACTACATTGGCTGGAAAGACCAGTTTGCCCATGCCGCCTTTACCGAGCGGCAAAAGGGATATGCGCGGGCCGCAGGTGCGCGCACGATCTACACGCCCCAGATGGTGATCGGCGGCAAAGACCATGTCATCGGCAACCGCCCGGGCGAGGTCGCGGCGATCCTTGCCAAACACTATGCCAAGGCGCCCGCGGTGGACCTGGACGCGCGGCGCGAGGGCAACCTTGCCATCGTGTCGGCCCCGTCGGTGCGCATGGATAAAGAGATGATCGTGCAGATCGTGACCTACATGCCGTCGGCCACGGTAGCGATCAAACGTGGCGAAAACGCGGGGCGGACGCTGGATTACACCAATGTCGTGACCTCATGGACGGTGGCGGCGCGTTGGGACGGCGATGATGCGCTGTCGATGCAGGTTGATATCCCGTCCACCGATCCCGCGATTGTGCTGATCCAAGCCGCCGATCACGGCGAAATCCTCGCCTCGGCCAAGCTGAACTAAAGCTTCCAGCGACGGTGAATCCATAGCCATTGCCCCGGATCGCGTTCGATCCGGGCTTCAAGCCGTGATGTGAGCTCGGTCATCATGTCGCGCGGGTCACCGTGCGGGATCGGCTCTTCGAGCTCGATCTTGAAGGTCACACCGTCGGGCTGACGCGTGTTGAAATAGGGGATGAGCAGCCCATCGAACCGCAAGGCCAGATCAGCGGCGGAAAACGCGGTTGAGGCCTCGTGTCCCATGAAGGGCAGACGCTGCCCTTTGACGGCATGAACGTCAAAGAGAAGGAAGGCGTGGCCTCCATTTCCGAGAAAATCCATGAAACCTTTGAACCCGTCGCGCCCGCGGGGGAACACGGGGCCCGAAACCTCGGAGATGGATTCGACATAGTGACGGTTCACGAAGGGGTTTTTCATCGGCCGGTAGATCGCCCCGATGGTGAAGCCCGCCTGATCGAGCGCCGTGCGCGTGGCCTCGTGATTGCCGAAATGCCCGGAGGAGAAGATCACCGTGCGGCCTTGGGCCTGAGCCTCGAGCGCGACGGCAAGGCCCGGTCCTTCGATGGTATGCTTTGCAATCCGCGCGCGGAATTCGGGCCGTGAGTAGTTTTCGATCAGCGTGCGCCCGAAAGTGTCGAGCGCCTGATCGGCAATGGCGCGCCTCTCTGCTTCGGGTTTGTCGGGATAGACCATGGCGAGGTTTTTGAGCGCCCGGTCACGGTAGCCCGCCAAGGGGCCGATCACCTTGCGGGCAAACCAGCCCATCGTGGCCAGACGGCGTTCATAGGGCAGCAGGTGCAGCGCCCGGATCAGGCCGCGAAATCCCAGATCCTCGATCCAGAACAGAAACCGTCGTGATTGGGTGGGGGCCGTCGACATGGGCCGTGTCTTAGGCGCAAGTGGCGGGCGCGACAACTGCGAGAGTGCCGCGCCCGCCGAGATTACAGCGTGGAGCCGCTTAGTAGGAGAAGCCTTTGCCGGACTGGATCGCCCATTCCAGCGATTTGGCCGCCCATGTCTGTTTGCCGCCGCGCGCCTTGATTTCGCTGAGCTGGACTTGCGCCAGATCAATCGCGCCCTGTTCCACATAGGCCTGACCCATGTAGCTGCGGGCGAGGATGTTGTCGGGATTGGCTGTCAGCGCCGCCTGATAGAAGGTCATTGCCGCATCGACATTGCCCAGCTTGCGTTCGGTGAAGCCCATATAGGTCATCACGCGGTCGTCGGCGGCGTCCATCATGCCGAGGATGGTTTGCGCATCGTCATACCGGCCTGCATAGGCCAGTTCGCGCACGACCTCGTAGCGGGCGTCGTCGTCGATCAGATTGCTTTCCTGCGGCACGACGCAGCTTTTGGTCGCCGCGTCATAGACGTAGCCTTCCTGACACGTGGTGGTCGTCGCGGTGGCCGTGGGCGGGTTCGAGGACGATCCACCGGCGGCCAGTGCGATAGCGGGCGTCAGGGCAAGGGCGGTTGCGAGAATGTACTTCATGGGAAATCTCCGTGTTGGCTGAAGTGAACGATAGCCCTTGGGCGGTGGGTGTCGACAGAAGGTTCAAAATGACATGCTGTCTCACGGAACCGTGAGCCGCCTTGGTCCGTTGGCTGCCAAGCTTGCGCATTGTGCCTGTTCGGGCCATTAGCGGAACAATGGTGAAAGTAAGGGGCCGTTATCCATGAACTGGAAACACGTATGTGCGCTGCTCGGACTGATAACACTGGCGGCCTGCGAGACCCCCGAGGTTGCCGTGGCACCCGATCAACCGATCCCGTCGACGGGCACGGTGTGCTTTGCCGATCTGATCGACAATGACCCCTATGCCCTGCGTGTCATGCTGGCTGGCCCGGATGCGACGGGAACCTACGACTGGCGCGATGACGCCGGTGTCGCGCGCAGCGGGACGTTTGTCGGCAATGTTTTCACCGACAGCCGCGTGCGCGGGACCTATACCGAAGCCTCCGGGGCCGAGGCGCCGATGAAGATCTTCATCGGCGATCAAGCGGCCTTCATCGAGGCGGATACCGATTTCCTCGAGATGGCCAAGTTCCTGCAGCGGACGGCCTGTCCGGCCGTCCCCGCAGCCTAGGCGTCAGTCTTCCTGAAAGACCCGCGCGAAGATCGTGTCGACATGCTTGGTGTGATAGCCAAGGTCGAATTTCTCGTTGATCTCTTCCTCGCTGAGCGCGGCGCGAACTTCTTCATCGGCCAGAAGCTCTTCGCGGAAGTCTGAGCGCGTGTCCCAGACCTTGAGCGCGTTGCGCTGGACAAGGCGATAGGCGTCCTCGCGGCTGACCCCGGCTTGCGTCAGCGCCAGCAACACGCGTTGCGACATCACGAGGCCCGGGAACTTGTTCATGTTGTCGAGCATGTTTTCGGGGTACACCAACAGCTTGTCGATCACTCCGGTCAGGCGCGAGAGCGCGAAGTCGAGCGTGATGGTGCTGTCGGGGCCGATGTTGCGTTCGACGGATGAATGGGAAATGTCGCGTTCGTGCCAGAGCGCCACGTTTTCCATCGCGGGCACCACGGCCATGCGCACGAGGCGGGCGAGGCCCGTCAGGTTTTCGGTCAGCACCGGGTTCTTTTTGTGCGGCATCGCTGAGGAGCCTTTTTGGCCCATGGAGAAAAACTCGGCGGCCTCCAGCACCTCGGTCCGCTGCATATGGCGGATTTCAACGGCGATGTTTTCGATCGAGGATGCGATGACGCCCAGCGTTGCAAAGAAGGCCGCGTGGCGGTCGCGGGGGATGACCTGCGTGCTGATCGGTTCGGGGACAAGGCCCATCTGATCGCAGACATGTTCCTCGACCGCCGGGTCGATATTGGCGAAGGTACCGACCGCGCCCGAGATCGCGCCGGTCGCAATTTCGGCCCGCGCATCGCGCATCCGGCTGAGGTTGCGGTCCATTTCGGCATAGAAGCGCGCGAAGGTCAGGCCCATCGTCGTGGGTTCGGCGTGGATGCCGTGGCTGCGCCCGATGCGGACGGTCATCTTATGCTCATAGGCGCGTTTCTTGAGCGCGGCGAGGAGGCCCTTGAGATCTTCGATCAGGATGTCGGAGGCGCGGACGAGTTGGACGTTGAAGCAGGTGTCGAGCACATCCGAGGACGTCATGCCCTGGTGGACAAAGCGGGCCTCTTCGGAGCCGACGTGTTCGGCGAGGTGCGTGAGAAAGGCGATGACGTCATGTTTGGTCACGGCCTCGATCTCGTCGATGCGGGCCACGTCGAATTCCACGTCCTTGGCTTTCCAGACCGCGTCGGCGTTTTCCTGCGGGATGACGCCCAATTTGGCCATGGCGTCGCAGGCATGTGCCTCGATCTCGTACCAGATGCGGAATTTGGTCTCGGGCGACCAGATGGCGACCATATCGGGGCGAGAGTAACGAGGGATCATGGATCACGGCCTTTTGGGTAGGAAGCGTTCGGCGCGCGTCATAGACTGGCGACAGCCTGTGAACAAGGAGGCCACAATGCGACCCATCACCCTAGGCCTTGCTGTCCTTGGCGCTTTGGCGCTTGCGGCCTGTGACAGTGACCCCACGCGCCCGCTTGCAGGACCAGAAATCGCGCCTGCGCTGGTGGGCGAGACGTTGGCCATCGGGACAAGCGCGCAGCAGAGCTTTTTCGCGGATGGCACGATGGTGTGGGTCGAAGGGGCCGAGGAGCAGGGCACATGGCGTGTCGAGGGCGATCAGGTCTGTTTCGATTGGGACGGCGCGCGCAGTGACGGCTGCTTTGTCGTGCGCGCCGGGGGCGGCATCGTCGAATTCGTGGGACCGTCAGGCGACGTTTTGCAGGCCCAGACGGGGGACACATGATCCGGCTTGCGCTTGCGCTTGCGCTGATCTGCCTTGCCGGTGGTGCCCCTGCGCAGGAGTTCACGCCGCTCACAGGGGCACAGATTGACGCCGCGCTGGCGGATGTGACGCTGACCTATGAGGGGGGCGAGGTGCAGACTTTCTATGCCTCGGGCCGCACGCTTTACGACAATGGCCGCCCCTCGTGGGGGTATTGGGCGGTGCGGGGCGACCAGTATTGCAGCCAGTGGCCACCTGCCGATGGCTGGGATTGCTACGACATGGATAGCGCAGGCGCTGTTTTGCGGTTCATCTCTGAGACCGGGCACGTGACCGCAGGGACCCTAAAGTGAACACAACGGATTTTCTGGGGCATTGGCGTATTGATCGACAGATCGAGGATGCCGTGTCGGGGCCAGCCCATGCTGCCGGTTCGGCGGTGATCCGGGAATTGGCGGATCATTGGGAATACCGGGAGAGCGTGAAGATCAAGATCGCATCGGGTCAGGTCTTTTCGGGGTCGCGGGTCTACCTTTGGCACCCGCGCGAGGACGGCTTCGAGGTGATGTTCGAGGATGGTCGCCCCTTTCATCGCATCTCGTTTGTCGCGCCAGACGCGCGCCACTGGTGCGATCCCGACCAGTATGACGTGCGATATGACTTTGCGGACTGGCCCATCTGGTCGAGCAGGTGGGTCGTAAAGGGGCCGCGCAAGGATTACGCGATGACAACCCGCTATTCCCCGCAGCCCACCCAAAACGCAGGCGAGGTGGCGCCCGGTTTCGAGGTCCAACGCTTGGAGTAAGCAGGGCCGGCGGTAACGGCACGGGCGACGAGATTGGCCTGAGATTGGTCTGGGGTTATCGCAAACAGCTTGCAGGTGCAGCAAAGGTGCGGTTATTGCCATGCCCAACGCAACGAGGAGGGGCATTCCGTGACCACCGCAACCTATGACAAAGTCCTGACGGAGGCCTTTGGCCCCACCGAAGGCACCGCAAAGATCGTCAAGCAGGCCGTTCTGGTCGTGGCAGGCATCCTCGCACTGGCATTCATGGCCAACATCAAAGTGCCGATGTGGCCCGTTCCGATCACGATGGGCACCTTCGCTGTTCTGACCATCGGCGCCGCTTACGGCCCGCGTCTGGGTCTGGCGACGATCCTTGGCTACATGATCATCGGGGCGCTGGGCTTTGACGTCTTCGCGACCTCGGGCGGCACCGCCTTCGGGATCGAGGCCGGGCTGCTCGCCATGGGTATCGACCTGTTCCCCAATGCCGAAAACGCGACCTCGGGCCTGACCTACATGATGGGCGGCACAGGCGGTTATCTGGTGGGTTACGTGCTCGCCACGCTGGCGCTGGGCTGGGCCGCGCGTCAGGGCTGGGACCGCTCGATCCTGTGGATGGCTGTGGCCATGCTGATCGGCAACGCGTTGATCTACATCCCGGGCCTCCTGTGGCTGGGTCAGCTTTATGGCTGGGAGAACCCGATCCTCGCATGGGGCCTGACGCCGTTCCTCGTGGGGGACGCATTGAAGCTGGCCTTGGCCGCCCTGCTGGTGCCGGGTCTGTGGAAGGCGATCGGCAACGCCCGCGCCTAAACGCAGTAAATTCCTGAGGTCAAAGGCCGTCCTTCGGGGCGGCCTTTT
>JBCBFU010000055.1:0-19177 GCA_038527375.1 Pseudomonadota bacterium
TGTGTTTGGTGACTGTAAACATGACGACAACCTTTATGAGCGCGACTGCTCGCTCCAACGCCGCCACCAGAAGGTCATCGAAGAGGCCCCGGCACCTGGCATGACCGCCGAGGTCCGCGCCGCCATGGGCGCGGCGGCGGTTCGGGCGGCGGAGGCCATCGGTTACGCAGGTGCAGGCACGATCGAGTTCATCGTCGATGGCACGGGTCCCCTGCGGACGGACGGCTTCTGGTTTATGGAGATGAACACGCGCCTTCAGGTGGAACATCCGGTGACCGAGGCCGTCACAGGCGTTGATCTGGTGGAATGGCAGTTGCGCGTCGCGCGGGGCGAGCCGCTCCCGTTGCGCCAAGACGACATTACGATCACCGGCCACGCGGTCGAGGCGCGGCTGTATGCCGAAGACGCCGATGCCGGGTTCCTCCCCGCGATTGGACGGCTCGATCACCTCGCGTTTCCCGCGGATCTGCGCGTGGATAGCGGTGTGCGCGCGGGCGACGTCATCACACCTTACTACGATCCCATGATCGCCAAGCTCATCGTCCATGGACCCGATCGCGATGCGGCCTTTGCGGGGTTGGAGCGGGGGCTAGCCCAGACGCAGGTCGCAGGGCTGGTGACAAATGCGGGCTTCCTGCGGCGGCTGGTTCAGGATGCCGATGTGCGGGCGGGGCAGGTGGAAACGGGCCTGATTGCACGGCGCGGTGCGGCCCTAACGGATGATCCTGTTCCCTGCGCGCGGACCCGCGCTATCGCGACGGTTGCGGCGCTTGGGTTGGAGGGCTCGGATCCCTTCACGCTTTGGTCGCCGCTGACGCACCATCCAGCACTCGAATGGAAGGGCGAGGCACTTGCGGCGCGCGTCACCCCGTGCGGGCCGGGGCAGGCCGAAGTTACCATGGACGGGGAAACGCGCGCCGTCGCACACGGCCCGGATGGTTGGCGCGTGGACGGGGCCAAGGTTGCGGCCTCGGTCCACATGTCTGACCGGTCGCTTACCGTCTTCTGGGGTGCGCCCTACACCTTTGGTTTGCCCGACCCCCGTGACCGCAGCAGCGGCCCCGCTGCGCTGGGCGATGTCGTGGCCCCCATGCCCGGCCTCGTGCGGGCGGTGCATGTGGCCCAAGGCGATACGGTGGCCGAGGGCGACGTCCTCGCCGTGCTGGAGGCGATGAAGATGGAACATGCCCTGACCGCGCCGCGCGCAGGCGTGGTGGTCGCGGTCGACACCGCCGCTGGCGCGCAGGTGGTGGCCGGCGCGCGCCTGTTGCGATTGGAAGAGGGGGAGGCGGAGTGAACATCCGTTTGCACCACGCGCCCCAGACGCGGTCCATGCGAACGCTCTGGTTGCTCCATGAACTCGGTGTCCCGTTTGAGGTCGTGGAATGGCCCTTTGACAAGACACTCCGCAGTGCGGAGTTTCTCGCGCTCAACCCCGTGGGACGGGTCCCGGCGTTGGAGATTAACGGGCGCACGTTGTGGGAGACGGGCGCGATCACCGAATACCTGTGCGAATGCTTCCCCGGCGATCTGGGCCGCGCGCCGGGACATGCGGAACGGGCCGATTGGCTGATCTGGCTGCATTTCTCAGAGACGTTGAGCCAGCATACGGCAGCACTCACCCAGCAACATGTGGCGCTTTACGACGACAGCATGCGCTCGCCCATCGTGATGAAGCTGGAGGCCGCGCGCGTGGGCAAATGCTATGCGGCGCTGGAGGATGCGTTGACGGGGGATTACCTGCTCTCCGACTTCTCGGCGGTGGATATCAGCGTGGGGCAGGCGGCCTATATGGCGCGGCATTTCGTGCACATGGATGAATTTCCCAATCTCGCAGCGTGGTACGCGCGGATCACCGAGCGTACGGCGTTTCAGAAGGCGCTGCCGGGCGACGGCGCGAAGCTCTATCAAAAACCCTTTTACGAGGCATGGACATGAGCCGCGTCGAAATTGTCGAGGTCGGACCCCGCGACGGCCTGCAAAACGAAGCGCGCTTGTCGTCGCCCGAAGAAAAGGTCGCCCTCATCACAGCCTGCGCGGCGGCAGGGTTGCCCGCGATTGAACTTGGTGCCTTTGTCAGCCCCAAATGGGTGCCCCAGATGGCGGACACGGACGCCGTGTTGTCGGCCTGCCCTGATCTCCCGGGGGTGCGCGGGTCGGTCCTGATCCCGAACCTCAAGGGGCTGGAGGCGCTGATGCAGGCCGAAGGCCGCGCACGGGTGCAAGAGGTTGCGGTCTTTGTGGCGGCGTCCGAAGGGTTTTCGCGCGCCAACCTGAACGCCGACATCGCCACGACAGTGGCCCGCGCCCATGAGGTGCGGCTGGCCGCCCAAGAGGCGGGCTACCGCGTGCGCGCCTATATTAGCTGCGTCACAGACTGCCCTTTTGAGGGACCGACGGACCCGGACGCCGTGGCGCGCGTGGCGGCCGCGCTGGCGGGTGCCGATACACTGAGCCTTGGTGACACGATCGGGAAAGGCAGCCCGGAACGGGTGACCCAGATGGCGCGCGCCGTCCTGCGCGAGTGGGAGGCACCGCGCGTTGCAGGCCACTTCCACGACACGTCAGGGCAGGCGATAGACAACGTCGCGGCGTGTCTAGAATTGGGGATCACGACGTTCGATGCTTCGGTGGCGGGGCTGGGCGGATGCCCGTACGCGCCCGGTGCGCCCGGCAATCTGGCGACCGAGGCGTTGGTGCACTTCCTGCATGCGCGTGGGCTCGAAACAGGTGTGGACGAGGTCGCGCTGGGCCGGGCGGTCGGGCTGGCGCGCGGGATGCGAGAGGCGGCATGACGGCAACAGAGTACGAGATCGACGATCGCGGCGTGGCGACCCTGTGGCTGTCCCGACCGGAGGTGCACAACGCCCTGAACGCGCAGATGATGGACGAGATCACGGCGCGTGTGTCGGGCTTCCGAACGGGAGACGCGCCGCGCGTGTTGATCCTCGCGGGGCGGGGGCGCAGTTTCTGCGCGGGCGGTGATCTGGGCTGGATGCGTGCGCAGTTCGACGCAACCCCCGCCGCGCGCGATACAGAGGCACGTCGCATCGCCGGGATGCTTCAGGCCCTGCACATGTGCGACGTCCCCATCATCGGACGCATCCACGGCAACGCGCTGGGCGGGGGCGTCGGTATGGCCTGCGTCTGCGATGCGGCCATCGGCGTGCTTGGTCGCAAGCTGGGTCTGACCGAAACGCGGCTGGGCCTGATCCCGGCCACCATCGGGCCTTATGTGGCTGCGCGGATGGGGACGCGCACGCGCGAGGTCTTTATGTCGAGCCGGATTTTCGAGGCTGAGGAGGCCGTACGCCTGGGCATCCTGTCGCAAGCCGTGCCCGAGGATGACCTGGATGCCGCGGTCGAGGCTGCGGTCCTACCCTACCTATCCTGCGCGCCCGGCGCTGTGGCCGAGGCCAAGCAACTGGCGCGCGCACTTGGACCCCGCATCGACGCGGACACGATCGACCTGACCGTCGCAGCGCTTGCGGCACGTTGGGAGAGCGCCGAGGCGCAAGAGGGGATCGCGGCCTTCTTCGACAAACGCCCCGCGCCTTGGATGCTCAGCTAAGGCGCGGCCGACCTGTCCATATGGGTCGTTTGGAACCGCCACTGCCGCTTCCGGTTGCCTCTCAAACGGCAATGAGGTGGAGCATTCACATGGCATCTTCGAAATCGCACGACCAGATCTGGGACGAATGGCGGGATCTCGTGAACATGGCACCGCAAGAGCTGGAATACTGGCTCGGGAAGGACGACAGCAAATCTGTCGGTGACAGCGACGCAGGCGAAAGCACGGGCCACAAATCCGGCCGCCGGATTGTCGAGATCAAGCGCACCAACAAGGCCGACATCACGGACGACCAATGGGACCACATGGCCACCGTCGTTGGCTATATCAAACGCCACCTCAGCCAAGGCGGCCCAGAGGGCGACGTAGAGCATTCGAACTGGCGCTATTCGCTGATGAACTGGGGCCACGACCCCCTGAAATCGGAGTGATGCAAAGGCGTGGTGGGGCCAACGCTGATCACACGGCTGGTCCTCTGGGGGCTCTGCCCCCAAAGGCCGAGTTGCTCACCTGATGCGCTGGCGGCGCCGACCCCCGGAGTTTTTGGGGACCATCGAAAGGGGGGGCGGTCCGCATTCCGGTCCCGCCGGTTGCGCATAAGGCGTCTGCCCGCACCGTTTCGCCGCACTCGGTCCGGTTGGCGTTGACCCCCCCGGTACACCGGCGTAGACCACGCTCAATCCAATCCGCATGGAGGCAGGCATGGCTGAGATTGCCAGCAATTACCTACCGATCCTGATCTTTGCCGGTGTGGCGCTGGGCCTCGCGCTCGTGCTGGTGCTGGCGGCGGCCGTGGCGGCCGTGCAGAACCCAGACCCCGAAAAGGTCAGTGCGTATGAATGCGGCTTTAACGCATTCGATGACGCGCGCATGAAATTCGATGTGCGCTTCTACCTTGTCGCGATTTTGTTCATCATCTTCGACCTCGAGGTCGCGTTCCTGTTCCCATGGGCGGTTGCCTTCCAGGATGTGGGCCTCGTGGGCTTCTGGTCGATGATGGTCTTCTTGGGCGTCCTGACCGTGGGCTTTGCCTATGAATGGAAGAAGGGGGCGCTGGAATGGGAGTGATGACCGGAGCCAACACCGCTGGCATGGACCGCGAGGTCGCCACGCAGGAGCTGAACCGAGAATTGCAGGACAAGGGTTTCCTTGTCACCTCGACCGAGGATCTGGTGAACTGGGCGCGCCAAGGCTCGCTCCATTGGATGACATTTGGGCTGGCCTGCTGCGCGGTCGAGATGATGCACACATCCATGCCGCGCTACGACGCCGAACGGTTCGGGATCGCGCCGCGCGCCTCCCCCCGCCAATCGGACGTCATGATCGTGGCGGGCACGCTGACCAACAAGATGGCGCCCGCGCTGCGCAAGGTCTACGACCAGATGCCAGAGCCACGCTACGTGATCTCGATGGGATCCTGCGCCAATGGCGGCGGCTACTACCACTACAGCTACAGCGTGGTGCGCGGCTGTGACCGGATCGTGCCGGTCGACATCTACGTGCCCGGATGCCCGCCTACAGCCGAGGCGCTGCTCTACGGCATCCTCCAGCTGCAGCGCAAAATCCGCCGCACCGGCACCATCGCCCGCTAGACGACGAGGGACATCATGGATCAGGCACTGACCGAACTGGGCGGCTATATCGAGGCCAAACGCCCGGACTGCGTCTTGGCGTGGGACATCAGCCATGGCGAGTTGAACGTCGATGTGGCGCCAGCAAGCCTCAAGAGCTTTGTGGAATTCCTGCGGACGGATCGCAGCTGTGAGTTCTCGACGCTCGTTGACATCACGGCGGTGGATTACCCGGCGCGCGCCAAACGGTTCGACGTCGTCTACCACTTTCTGAGCATGTATCAGAACCACCGCATCCGCCTGCGCGTATCGATCCGCGAGGACGAGATGGTGCCGTCGATCAACGACATCACACCTGCGGCCAACTGGTTTGAACGTGAAGTGTTCGACATGTTCGGCATCCTGTTTTCCGGCCACCCGGACCTGCGCCGTATCCTGACGGATTACGGGTTCCGCGGGCATCCGCTGCGCAAGGATTTCCCGACGACGGGCTACACCGAAGTCCGCTATGACGAAGAGCAAAAGCGCGTCGTCTACGAACCGGTGAGCCTCGTTCAGGAATACCGGCAGTTCGATTTCATGAGCCCGTGGGAGGGTGCGGAATACGTGCTGCCCGGTGATGAAAAGGGCGATGAGAAAACGGAAGAGGCTGCGAAAGGCTGATGGAGCAGGTGGTGCTCTTTGGGATGGGTGCGACAAAGGCGGGGACCTCGTGGCTCCACCGGTATCTCGACACGCATCCCGACACCTATTTCCGCGCCGTCAAAGAGCTTCACTACTGGTCCTTCGGCGGCCCCATGGGGCGCGCGGCCTTTGTTGAACGCCTCGAGGAGCGCCGCGATGGCCTGCTCGAACGCGGCCAGCAGGCCGCCGATCGCCGCAACCGGGTCGCGCTTGAACGGATCGCCCGAAACCTGACCGACGTCGAGGACCTGATCGTGCTTCAGGCCGATCCCTCGAACGAGGCCTATCACACCTTCCTGACTGAGGGTGGGGAGGACGCGCGTCTTGTGGGCGACGTTACGCCCGCCTATGCGCTCTGCGACGCGGAAACCCTTGCCGCGATGCAGGACCTCGCGCCACAAACGCGGTTCATCTACCTGATGCGCGAACCCGTCTCGCGCCTGTGGTCACACGTGCGCATGAATGCCGAACGCAGCGGCACCGATGACATGGCCGAGACCGCCAACCGGATTTTCGAGGAATGGGAGGCCGGCGACTGGACCGACATCACCGCGCGCGGCGACTATGCGGGGGCCATCGCGCGGCTGTCACAGGTCATTCAACCCGACCGCCTGATGATCCTGTTCTACGAGGACCTCTTTAGCCAGCAGGTCGTGGACCGCATCTGCGCCTTCCTCGACCTCGCGCCGCATCCCGCCGATTTCGAGAAAAAGATCCTCGCCTCCGCGCCGCTCCCGATGAGCGACACCCAACGCCGCCGCGCCCGGGCGCGGCTTCAACCGCAATACGACGCAGCACTGGCCCATCTGGGACAGCTGCCGGCGAAATGGGCCGCGTGATGGCCCGTATTTCAGTCCGCAAAGGGGTTTGACCATGGACGGCTCCAAATTCGACGACGCCCTCACGGGCGAACAGCAAATCCGCAACTTCAACATCAACTTCGGGCCCCAACACCCGGCCGCCCACGGCGTGCTGCGTCTGGTGCTGGAACTGGACGGCGAAATCGTCGAGCGGTGCGACCCCCATGTGGGCCTGCTCCACCGCGGCACCGAAAAGCTGATGGAAAGCCGCACCTACCTGCAGAACCTGCCTTACATGGACCGGCTCGACTACGTGTCGCCCATGAACCAGGAACACGCATGGTGCATGGCGATCGAGAAACTGACGAAGACCGAAGTGCCACGCCGCGCGTCACTGATCCGGGTTCTGTATTCCGAGGTCGGCCGCATCCTGAACCACCTGATGAACATCTGCACGCAGGCGCTCGACGTGGGCGCGCTGACCCCCATCGTGTGGGGCTTTGAAGAGCGTGAGAAGCTGATGGTCTTCTACGAACGCGCTTCGGGCGGGCGGCTCCACGCGGCCTATTTCCGCCCCGGTGGCGTTCATCAGGACCTGCCTGCCGACCTGCTCGATGATCTGGAGGCCTGGGCGCACCAGTTCCCCAAGGTGCTCGATGATCTCGAAACGCTCCTGACCGAAAACCGCATCTTCAAGCAGCGCAACGTCGACATCGGCATCGTGACCGAGAAGGACATCCAAGACCTCGCCTTTTCGGGTGTGATGGTCCGGGGTTCGGGCTTTGCATGGGACCTACGCCGCTCACAGCCTTACGAATGCTACGACGAATTCGACTTCAAAATCCCCGTGGGCAAGAACGGCGACTGCTACGACCGCTACCTGTGCCGCATGGCCGAAATGCGCGAGTCGACCAACATTATGCTGCAGGCCATCGACAAGCTGCGCGCGCCCGAAGGCCAAGGTGACACGCTCGCACGTGGCAAGATGACCCCGCCAAAGCGGGGCGACATGAAGACGTCAATGGAAAGCCTCATCCACCACTTCAAGCTCTACACCGAAGGCTTCCACGTCCCAGCCGGTGAAGTCTACGCCGCTGTCGAAGCCCCCAAGGGCGAATTCGGCGTCTATCTCGTGGCGGATGGCACAAACAAACCCTACCGCGCGAAACTGCGCGCGCCGGGCTACCCGCACCTCGCGGCCATGGATTACATGTGCACAGGCCACCAACTCGCTGATGTGGCGGCCATCCTAGGCTCGCTCGACATCGTGTTTGGGGAAATCGACCGCTAACTTCATCTTTCCCCAACAATTCCCGCCGGAGGCAGTCCGGCGCTGACGAAAAGACCGAAAGGGACCGCAATGCTCCGCCGTCTCCACCCCGAACAGCCCGAAAGCTTTGCTTTCACCGCCGCCAACCAGCAATGGGCCGAGGCGCAGATCACCAAATACCCCGAAGGCCGTCAGGCCAGCGCGGTGATCCCGCTTCTGTGGCGTGCGCAGGAACAGGAAGGCTGGCTGTCGCGGCCCGCGATGGAAGAGGTCGCGCGCATGCTCGATCTGGCCTATATCCGCGTGCTCGAGGTCGCGACCTTCTACTTTATGTTCCAGCTTCAGCCCGTGGGCTCGGTCGCGCATATCCAGATTTGCGGCACGACCTCCTGCATGATCTGCGGGGCAGAAGACCTCGTGGCGGTCTGCAAGGAGAAGATCGCGGCGAACGCCCATGACATCAGCGACGATGGCAAACTGTCTTGGGAAGAGGTCGAATGCCTCGGCTCCTGCGCCAACGCGCCCATGGCCCAGATCGGCAAGGACTACTACGAAGATCTGACCGCCGAGCGTTTTGGCGAGATCGTCGAGGAATTGCGCGCGGGCAAGGTGCCAGTGCCAGGTCCACAGAACGGGCGCTACGCGTCCGAGCCTTTGACCGGTCTCACCAGCCTCAAGGAATACGACAGCGGCAAGACGCAGTATAATGCGTCCGCCCAACTGGCCACGGATATCGGCGATACCGTCAAGCGCATCGACGGGACCGAGGTTGCGTTCAAAGCCCCTTGGCAGATGGGTGCGAACCACGGCGCGGGCTCCGTCCCGGGCGAGGCGCCGCGCGCCGAAAGCGCCGTCCAGCAGGCCCGCAAGGCCGCCCCCCGCAACGCCGACGCCAAGGCCCCGGTCAGCCCCGCAAAATCCAAGGCCAAGCCCAAGCGCACCGATCACAAGGCCGAGGCGCAGGCTGCGCCCACCGGACCCGGCACAAAGCCCGCGGCGCTTGATGCCGCGCGGGACGGGCAGGGCGACGATCTCAAGCAGATCAAGGGCGTGGGCCCCGCGCTCGAGAAGCTGTGCAATGCCTTGGGGTTCTACCATTTCGACCAGATCGCAGCCTGGACCGCGGACGAGGTCGCGTGGGTCGATCAGAACCTCAAAGGCTTCAAGGGCCGGGTCAGCCGTGACCAATGGGTCGCACAGGCCAAGGTCCTCGCAGAAGGTGGCGAGACAGAGTTTTCCAACCGTGTTAAGGACGGAGGCGTCTACTGACGCCCATAATAATACGGACAGGGAGTTCTAGGGTATGAAACCGGACAACAAAGATGGTCTGAACTGTACGTTCAGCTCGTTCGTCATGGCACTGGTCATCGGCATTTTGGCCACCATTGTGTTGCGTTTCTTTGCGGGTCTGTCGTGGCCCGGGTCGATTTTTTGCGGTGTGCTGGTCGCGGTGGTTCTGGGCGCGCTGTTCGTCTGGATTTTCTGCCGCGAATTGCCTGCGCTGGGCGAGGTGAAGGCACCGGGCGCAACGTCTGATGCTGCTGACACATCTGCTGCTGCGGCGTCTGCTGCACCTGCTGCTGCTGCGGTGGCGGCTGCACCGGCTGCGTCCGATCCGAAGCCAGCACCCAAACCTGCTGCAAAACCAGCCGCCAAGAAGAAGGCGGCGCCCAAGAAAACAGCCAAGGCTGCCGGCGACACCGCCGCCGCCAAGGTCGAGGCCGCCGGCGACGCGGCCCCCGCGAACACTGATTTCGATGGGGACGGCAAGGTTGAGGGCACGGGCGAGGGCACCAAGCCCGCAGCGCTCGATGGTCCCCGTGGCGGTACGGCTGATAACCTCAAGGAAATCAAGGGCATCGGCCCCAAGCTTGAGAAGCTGTGCAACACGCTGGGCTTCTATCACTTCGACCAGATCGCCAACTGGACCAGCGACGAGGTCGCATGGGTCGACGCGAACCTCGAAGGGTTCCGGGGCCGTGTGACCCGCGACGAATGGGTCGCTCAGGCCAAGATCTTGGCGGCAGGTGGCGAGACTGAGTTCTCGCAACGGGTCGAGGACGGCAAGGTCTACTGATCCAACCAAACACAATTCTTGCGGCGCGTCGGGATCCACCCGGCGCGCCGTTTTCTTTGGGGCGACATCACACCGCTCTGGCGGTTTGGGCGGTCAGGCATTAGGTGATCCGCATGGGCAGACCAAAGGCAAAAACACGCGACCGCGTCGGCATGCGAAAGCCGCGCACGGTTATGCCTGCCCCCCCGCCGAAACCTGAACACGGCCCCCCGACCGAGGCCGAAATGGCCCGCGCACGGATGGGACGGACGGTGTCTCTGGTTATCGCGGGCGCGATTTTGCTGTGGATTGGAGCGCAAGCGGCAGGCGCATATGCCAACGTGCCCACACGATTTATGTTTCTTTTCGACCTGATGGCCCTCGCTGCGCTCTTTTGGGCGCTTGTGGTTTCGGTCGGTTTGTGGCGAAAGAGAAACGAACGCTAGGCGACGTACTTGTAAAGGGACCGCACCCATGCTTGCAGACCAGGATCGCATCTTTACCAATCTCTACGGCATGCACGACCGGACGCTGAAAGGCGCCCAGGCGCGGGGCCATTGGGACGGCACCAAGGGCATCCTCGCAAAAGGCCGCGACTGGATCGTGGAAGAGATGAAGGCATCGGGTCTGCGCGGACGCGGCGGCGCGGGCTTCCCCACGGGTCTCAAGTGGTCGTTCATGCCCAAGGAAAGCGACGGACGCCCGGCCTACCTCGTGGTCAATGCCGATGAATCCGAGCCCGGCACCTGCAAAGACCGCGAGATCATGCGCCACGATCCGCACACGCTGATCGAAGGGTGCTTGATCGCGTCCTTCGCGATGCAGGCGCATGCGTGCTTTATCTATATCCGCGGCGAATACATCCGCGAGAAAGAGGCGCTGCAAAACGCCATCGACGAGGCCTACGAGGCCGGTCTGGTGGGCAAGAACGCCTGCGGTTCTGACTGGGATTTCGACATCTACCTCGCCCACGGGGCAGGGGCTTATATCTGCGGTGAAGAAACCGCGCTGATCGAAAGCCTCGAAGGTAAAAAGGGCATGCCCCGGATGAAGCCGCCCTTCCCGGCGGGTGCGGGCCTCTATGGCTGCCCGACCACCGTGAACAACGTGGAATCCATCGCCGTTGTGCCGACGATCCTGCGCCGCGGTGCGGAGTGGTTCAAAGGCTTCGGGCGCGAGAACAACCACGGGACCAAGCTCTTTGCGATCTCGGGTCACGTGAACAACCCGTGCGTCGTGGAAGAGGCGATGTCGATCAGCTTTGAAGAGTTGATCGAAAAGCACTGCGGCGGCATCCGCGGCGGGTGGGACAACCTCAAGGCCGTGATCCCCGGTGGGTCGTCCGTTCCCTGCGTGCGGGGCGAGAACATGAAAGACGCCATCATGGATTTCGATTACCTGCGCGGCGAGCTTGGCTCGGGCCTCGGCACCGCGGCGGTCATCGTGATGGACAAGCAGACCGACATCATCAAGGCGATCTGGCGGCTGTCGAAGTTCTACAAACACGAATCCTGTGGCCAATGTACGCCTTGCCGCGAAGGTACTGGCTGGATGATGCGTGTCATGGACCGTCTGGTGAAAGGCGAGGCCGAACCGGAAGAGATCGACATGCTCTGGGACGTGACCAAGCAGGTCGAAGGCCACACGATCTGTGCCCTCGGCGATGCGGCGGCCTGGCCGATCCAAGGCCTCATCCGCAACTTCCGTGACGAGATCGAAGATCGCATCAAACACAAGCGCGTTCCGATCGCGGCCGAGTGATTGCACCCCTGAAACACCAAAAACGCACGGCCCGCTGGATACTTGCAGGCTGCGCGTTTTTCGTTTCTCCGGTGGCAGCCCCCGCGCAAACCAAGGCGCCCGCGCCGGATTTCGTCGCCGAAAGCCTCGCGCAGGAGGTTCTGGCCGAAACGGCCGTGCGAGCCTGTGACGGGCGCTACGAGATTGACCATCAGGGCATGGATCGCCACAAACTCGCGCTTTTTGCCAAGTTCAGCGATCGGGGCGTGCATATGCGGCAGGTCCAAGAGCTCTACAACATGCCCAGCCGCGAGGATGTCTACCGGCACCGCGATGCGTTCATGGCCAAGTATGATTTGGGACCACAGACCTCGGTTCAGGCTTTCTGCGACGCCATTCAGGCCGAGATCGATTGGCGCACGCCCGTGGGCCAATTGGTGAAGGCCACCGCACCTTAGACATGCCCATTGCCGTGCGTGGGTTCACAAAGCGGACCTGCCTGTGTGCGCTGGATCGCTAGTCAGGACCGCGCAATCCGTGGATAGTGCGGGGCAGCTAACCCCGGAAAGGCCCCAGCCATGCACCTTGCAGAACTCAATGTCGGACGCCTCGTCGCGCCAACGGACGACCCGCGCGTGAAAGACTTCATGGACAACCTCGACCGCATCAACGGCATGGGCAAACGGATGCCGGGCTTTGTCTGGATGATGGAAGGCTCAGGCGAGCCGGGGACCGGCAACACCGAAAACAAGTTGGAAGGTGACCCGCTCTATGTTTCGAACCTGACCGTGTGGGAAAGTGTCGAAACGCTGGAGCAATTCGTTTGGGGCACCATCCACCGACAGTTCTATGAGCGCCGCAAAGAATGGTTCGAAGTCATGGGCCAGATGCATTTCGTGATGTGGTGGGTCGAAGAGGGCCATCAACCCACGCTGGAGGAGGCGATGGAGCGTCTCGATCACCTGCGCGAACATGGCGACACGGATCATGCCTTTGGCTGGAAGCACCTGCGCGAAGCCAAGCTGCACGAGAAACACGCCTGCGCCTGATCGGCGGTCTGTCGCCGGACGACACCTGCCTATCCGTCACGTGAGGCCGGGTGATATTGACTATCAGCGCCCTTGGCCCCCACCTCGGGGTCACGCTTTCAAGGAGCTGAAGCAATGACGACCCATTCTCCCGTGGCCTTGCCGATGGCAATCGCCGCGCTGGCTGTGACCTTTGCCGCCACCTTTGCCGCGCCCGCCCGCGCGGTCGAGGCACCGGACTATTTCGTGCAGTCGATCTTTGACGCCACCACTGCCGAGCAATTGGCGATCTTCTGTGACAGCGTCGACATGGACCCGGAGGGCGCACAGGCGGCCACGAATGCGCTGCTGGAACGGCTGGCAGGGGACGGGTTTGACGACCCGGCTGTCTATCCAACCTTCACCGGCGTGGAAGAGGGGGTAAGCACCCGGCAGGACGCCTTTGTTGCGCGTTACGCGCTGGACGATCCGACGGGTGACAAGGTCTGCGAGGCCGCGCGCGCCGAAATGGCGGCGGGAAGCGGTATTTCCGAGTATCTCAAGGAGGCCACCCAATGATCCGTATCCTCGTTCTCATCGGCCTGATCGCAACCCCTGCCGCCGCGCGTACGCCTGCGGATGTGCCCGAGGTCGTGAACGGCCTTGTCACCGTCGGTGCGGCGGACCTGATCCGAAAGAATTGCGACAGTATCGCACCTCGGATGATCCGCGCGGTTGGGTTTATAAAGTCGCTGGAAAGCACGGCGCGCGGTGCCGGGTTTTCATCGGCCGAGGTTGACGCCTATGTCGATGATGCCGCTGAAAAAGAACGTTTGTTGGCGATGAGCTACAAGGTTCTCTTCGATAAGGGAGTTGATCCTGCCGCACCCGCGACGTACTGCACGGTTGGTCGCGCCGAGATCGGCGCAGGCAGCCAGATCGGGCGATTATTGAAGAACAAGTGAGACCTTAGATGACGGACCTCCGCAAAATCATCATCGACGGCAACGAAATCGAAGTGGATCCGCGCATGACGCTGATCCAGGCCTGTGAAGAGGCCGGGATCGAAATCCCGCGCTTCTGCTACCACGAACGGCTTTCGATCGCTGGCAACTGCCGGATGTGTCTTGTGGAGGTTGTGGGTGGCCCGCCGAAACCGGCAGCCTCCTGCGCGATGCAGGTCAAGGACCTGCGCGGCGGTCGCAATGGCGAACTGCCAGAGGTCAAGACCAACAGCCCGATGGTCAAGAAGGCGCGCGAAGGCGTGATGGAATTCCTTCTGATCAACCACCCGCTGGATTGCCCGATCTGCGACCAGGGCGGCGAATGCGACCTGCAAGATCAGGCGATGGCCTACGGCGTCGACTTCTCGCGTTTCCGCGAGCCCAAGCGCGCGGTCGAGGACCTCGATCTGGGGCCGCTCGTTGAAACCCACATGACGCGCTGCATCTCGTGCACGCGTTGCGTCCGGTTCACGACCGAGGTCGCAGGCATCACCCAGATGGGCCAGACGGGCCGGGGCGAGGATAGCGAGATCACAAGCTATCTGGGTCAAACGCTGGACTCGAACCTGCAGGGCAACATCATCGACCTGTGCCCGGTGGGCGCGCTGGTGTCGAAACCCTACGCGTTCAACGCACGTCCGTGGGAGCTGACCAAGACCGAAACCATCGACGTGATGGACGCGCTGGGGTCCAACATCCGCGTCGACACCAAGGGCCGCGAAGTGATGCGCATCCTGCCGCGCAACCATGACGGCGTGAACGAGGAATGGCTGGGCGACAAATCCCGCTTTGTCTGGGACGGGCTGCGGCGCCAGCGACTGGACAAACCCTATATCCGCGAAAACGGCAAACTGCGCCCCGCGACATGGCCCGAGGCCTTGGGCAAAGCGGCCGAGGCGATGAAGGGCAAGAAGGTCGCCGGCCTTGTGGGCGATCTGGCCCCGGTCGAGGCGACATTTGCTCTGAAGGGTCTGATGGACGCCATGGGCGGCACGACCGAGTGCCGGACTGATGGGGCCAAGCTGCCGTCTGGCAACCGGTCTGCCTATGTGGGCAACGCGGCGGTCGAAGATATCGACAGCGCGCAGATGATCCTGATCGTGGGGGCCAACCCCCGCGTGGACGCGCCGGTCCTGAACGCGCGCATCCGCAAGGCATGGACCCAAGGTGCCACTGTGGCGCTGATCGGCGAGCCGGTCGATCTGACCTACGAATACAAACATCTGGGCACGGGCCGCGAGGCGCTCGCGGCGCTGTCCGCGATGGATCACTCGGACAAGGACGGCGTCAACGGCGTCATGATCCTGGGGCAGGGCGCCATCCAAGGCGAAGACGGCGCCGCCGTGCTGGCCACCGCGATGAAAACGGCCGAGGCCGGGTCGTCCAAATTCATGGTTCTGCACACCGCCGCGGCCCGTGTGGGCGCGATGGATGTGGGGGCGACCAATGAAAACGGGATGCTCGGTGCGCTCGACGGGGCCGAAGTGGTCTATAACCTCGGCGCGGACGAGGTCGACATCGCAGACGGGCCTTTCGTGATCTACCAAGGCAGCCACGGCGACCGCGGCGCGCATCGCGCCGACATCATCCTGCCGGGTGCGGCCTATACCGAAGAGCCTGGCCTGTTCGTGAACACCGAAGGCCGTCCGCAGATTGCCCTGCGCGCAGGCTTTGCCCCGGGCGAGGCCAAGGAAAACTGGGCCATCCTGCGGGCGCTGTCGGCGGAACTGGGTGCGACACTGCCTTACGACTCGCTCGCGCAACTGCGTCAGGCGCTGGTGGCAGAAGTCCCGCATCTGGGTAACGTGGACGAGGTCGCGGATAATGGTTGGGACATCCCCGAGGCTGGCGAGATGGGGACGGGTGATTTCACCTATGCGCTGTCGGATCACTGGCTGACCAACCCCATTGCGCGGGCTTCGCAATTGATGGCCGAACTGGCCGCGAATGCGAAGATGCGTCAGGAGCAACCCATCGCGGCCGAGTAATTGGTCGTGCTGCGCGCCTGTTCGATCCTTGGACTGCTGATTGCGGCGGGTTGTACCCCGCCGCATCTGCAAGAAGACCCCAGTTTCCTGCCGGAATTCGAACCCGAATACGGGACCGTGCAGACACGTCTTCTGGACGGGGATCTCGTGAATTTTCTGGTGGATATGCGCGGCGCACGCGGCCCCGATGACGTGTCCGCCTTCGCCGAATGTGCGGCCGCGCAATACACTTTGATCCGGGGATACGGATTTGCGCGACATGTGCGCACAACAGTCGAGGAAGAGGGTGGTATTTGGCGCGCAGATGCGGTTTACACCGTCTCGCCAACACTGCCACGCGGGCTGAAAACCATCGACGCTGAAGTCAAGGTGGGTGCCTGTACGGAGCAAGGGATACCGACGGTATGACCGAATTCTTTACCACGCCGCTGGGCACGACACTCATCATCCTGGGCCAGTGCCTGTTGATGGCTGTGTTCCTGCTGCTGAGCGCGTATTTCATCCTGTATGCCGACCGCAAAATCTGGGCCGCGGTCCAGATGCGCCGGGGACCCAACGTTGTGGGGGCCTTTGGTCTGCTGCAATCGCTGGCCGACATGCTCAAACTTGTGCTGAAAGAGATCGTGGTACCCGCAGGGGCGGACCGAACGGTGTTCTTTATCGCGCCGGTGGTGTCGTTCGCGCTGGCCATGCTTGCCTGGGCAGTGATCCCGCTCAACGAAGGCTGGGCCATTGCGGATGTAAACGTCGCGATCCTGTTCGTCTTCGCCGTCTCGTCGCTCGAGGTTTATGGCGTGATCATGGGCGGCTGGGCGTCGAACTCCAAATACCCGTTCCTCGGCTCCCTGCGGTCCGCCGCGCAAATGATCTCCTACGAGGTGTCGCTGGGTCTGATCATCATCGGTGTGATCATCTCGACCGGGTCGATGAACTTTGGTGGCATCGTGGGCGCGCAGGATACGGCTGCGGGCTTCTTCGGCTGGTACTGGCTGCCGCATCTTCCGATGGTGTTCCTGTTCTTCATCTCGGCACTCGCGGAAACCAACCGCCCGCCCTTCGACCTGCCGGAGGCCGAATCCGAGCTGGTGGCAGGCTATCAGGTGGAATACTCGTCCACGCCCTTCCTGCTGTTCATGGCGGGCGAATACATCGCGATCTTCCTGATGTGCGCGCTGCTGTCGCTGCTGTTCTTCGGTGGCTGGCTGTCGCCCATCCCGTTCCTGGCGGATGGTCCGCACTGGATGATCGCCAAGATGGGTTTCTTCTTCTTCATGTTCGCGATGGTGAAGGCCCTGGTGCCGCGCTACCGCTATGATCAGCTGATGCGCATTGGTTGGAAGGTCTTCCTGCCGCTGTCGCTGGCTTGGGTGGTGTTCGTGGCCTTTGCCGCACAATTCGGATGGTTCTGGGGCGCCTATGCCCGCTGGTCCGTGGGGGGCTGATAGATGACGCAGATCGACTACACACGCGCCGCAAAATACTTCCTGCTGAGCGACTTCTGGGCCGCATTCCGGTTGGGTATGAAGTACTTCTTCGCCCCCAAGGCGACTGTGAACTACCCGCACGAGAAGGGGCCGATTTCGGCCCGCTTCCGGGGCGAACACGCCCTGCGTCGCTATCCCAATGGCGAAGAACGATGCATCGCCTGCAAACTGTGCGAGGCCGTGTGCCCCGCGCAGGCGATCACCATCGACGCCGAACCCCGCGAAGACGGATCGCGCCGCACGACGCGCTACGACATCGACATGACCAAGTGCATCTATTGCGGTTTCTGCCAGGAAGCCTGCCCGGTGGATGCCATCGTCGAAGGGCCGAATTTCGAGTTCTCCACCGAAACCCGGGAAGAGCTCTACTACGACAAGACCAAACTCCTGGAAAATGGCGACCGCTGGGAAGCAGAGATCGCCCGCAACCTTGAGATCGACGCGCCTTACCGGTAAGCCGCGCGCAAGACCAAACCGGCCCGGACAAACGGGCCTTCGAAGGAACGAAACATGGGCATGGCGGCCGCAAACGCAAGCCTTGAGAGCGGGGTGACGGTATGACCGACGCCTCGATCTTTGCTGCCATGCAAAAGGCATCCGAGGACTGGGCCAAGGCGGCCAGCCCATGGATGGAGGCGATGGCCCCCACTATGCCCAAAGATGTGTTGGAAACCTTCTTTGGCAAGGGAATCAGCCCGGATGGCCTCGACGCCAAAACCAGGCTTTTGCTGACGCTGGGCGGCCTCACCACCCTTGGCGCCACGGCGGAACCCCAGATCAAGATCACGGTGCGCAACGCGCTGGAGGCTGGGGCCACCCAGCAGGAAATCATCGAAACCATCGCGCAGATGAGCGTCTTTGGCGGGGTCCCCGCCATGACCAAGGCCATGGAACTGGCCCGCGCGGTGATGGAGGAGGACAAACCATGACACCCACGGTGATGGCATTCTATCTCTTTGCGATCTCGGCGATCACGGGCGGGCTCTTTACCGTCATCAGCCGGAACCCCGTGCACTCGGTCCTGTGGCTGATCCTCGCGTTCCTATCGTCAGCGGGTCTGTTCGTCATGCTGGGGGCTGAATTTGTCGCGATGCTTCTGGTGATCGTCTATGTGGGCGCGGTTGCTGTGCTGTTCCTGTTCGTTGTCATGATGCTCGATGTCGACTTTGCCGAGCTGAAGGCCGAAATGGCGCGCTACCTGCCACTTGGCCTACTGATCGGCCTCGTGATCTTGTCGCAACTTGCCATCGCTGCCGGTGTCTGGGGCTTCTCGGATGCGGCGCAGGCCAATATCGCACAGCCCATCACGGGTGAGGCGCACAATACCAAGGCGCTCGGCCTGATCCTTTATGATGACTACATCTATCTGTTCCAGGCATCGGGCCTGATCCTGCTCGTGGCGATGATTGGGGCGATTGTTCTGACCCTTCGCCACCGCGAAGACATCAAGCGTCAGGACATCCTGGCCCAGATGTACCGCGACCCCGCCAAAGCGATGGAGCTGAAAGACGTCAAACCCGGGCAGGGCCTGTGAGGATGGCGCTTGCCGCAGCCACATATGTGATGGGGGCGCTGCCTGCCGCTGCGATTGATCTCTCCGCGTGTGCGCGTACGACCCATATCAGCCACGCTGGCGAGGCGGGTCACCGCGACCTCGGCGAGGGCCGCGTGGCGTGGGGCGACTGGTGGGCGCAGGAAGGCACATCGACGGACATTATGGTCGTTGAATGCGCCAGCGGCGACGCCGTCCGCGCCCGCGTGGCCGAAGCGAACATGTCGTCCGAGCCCGCCTTTGACAAAACAGACCGCGCCATCTCCGCGATTGAACAGGTACATTCGGGCGCGCGTGTCTTCGCGACCTTGGACCGGGTCGCCGCCGCGTTGGATCGCGATGCCCGCCGGATTGAGCGTGTGACGCTGACCTCTGAACCTTGCGCCTGTGCCGCCCTCTACCCAGAGGCACGCGGCGACAAGCCCGCCTTTGAATTCGAAAACCTGCCAG
>JBCBFU010000056.1:0-18437 GCA_038527375.1 Pseudomonadota bacterium
TTTCCGAATGCCGACATTCGCGCAAAATGCAGCATCGGTCAAAGTGGGCTCACTCCAGACATTCGCTGCGTGGGCGAGGGGACTTCATCTAGCTATTGGCAGCTACGCGGACAAAGCTGCCGCTCAATATCTATAGCCGAATGTCTGCTTCGCGCGGTTAGCGGCTGCAGCTTCAGAATGTAACACAAACGCCACACGGCAGTTGCGGACCTTACTGAACGGAATCCGTGGCAATACCGTGCCCTCAGGCAGTGGCAAAGTCCTGCGGTAGGCTTTCGCTCCACTTGCGTAGTTCATCCAGGAAATCGAGCGCCGTGCGCCCCAGATCAGTTATCTCGTACTGGACCGAGACTGGGGCGGTGTCCATCACCTGTCGTGTGAGCAGACCTTGCGCCTCCAGTTGACGCAACCGCTCGGTGATCATCTTCTTGGAGGCGCCACCAACCATTCGGGCGAGATCGTTAAATCGCACCGGTCCGTCCTTGAGGTGCCACAGGATTGAACCGGTCCACTTACCGCCGATGATCCGCATCCCGCGTTCAATGGCGCAGGGCTCAACGCAGGCATCATGGACGTGTCTGCGTCCCTTGGTATCTTCCTCGATTCTGGCTTCCACGGGATGCCCCAATTCTGTTGACTAGGTTACTAAAGGTATACTGGTTGTCATTTGTTTCCTAGGCGCGCAACTACGTCCTGAGCGTGCCGCATGTCAAGCGGCCCAGCATTTGCAGACAAGGACGAAACATAATGAGCAAGACCCTAATTTTGAACGGCGCCCAACCCTATGCCTTTGCGCCCGGCGGGCTGAACGCCACCTTCGCCAATCGGGCAAAAGACCTTCTGGAAGCTCAAGGTCACGAAGTACGCCTGACCACTGTGGCCGAGGGCTATGACGTGGAAGCTGAGGTCGAAAATCACCGCTGGGCTCAGACGGTGATCATGCAGTTTCCGGTGAACTGGATGGGCGTGCCGTGGCCATTCAAGAAATACATGGACGAGGTCTATACGGCGGGAATGGACGGGCGGCTTTGCGCCGGGGACGGCCGCGTCGCCGAGGCGCCAAAAGCGAACTACGGTATGGGCGGCGCGCTGAATGGTAGCCGCTACATGATCTCAGCAACGTTCAATGCGCCGCGCGAGGCATTTGACAATCCCGACGAGCCGTTCTTCGAAGGCTTGTCGATGGATGACCTACTGCGCCCAGTACACATGAATGCCAAGTTCTTCGGCATGGTGCCGTTGCCGAGCTTTGGGGCCTTTGACGTGATGAAGAACCCCGAATTCGATGTCGATCTCGCCCGGTTCGACGCGCATATGGATACCGTGTTCGCGGAGGTCGACCATGTCGCGGCCTGATATCGTTCTTTACACCGCAAACACAATGAACGGGTGGAAGCCGCTGATCTTTCTGCACGAGGCCGAAATCGACTATGAGTTGGTCAATGTCGATTTCTCGAATAAGGAGCAGCACGCCCCCGACTACGTGAAGATGAACCCGAACGGCAAAATCCCCACGATCTGGGATCGGGCCGAAGGGCGCGCGATCTTTGAAAGCGGCGCCATCCTGTGGCATCTGGCCGAAAAATACGGGCGGTTCCTGTCCTCCGATCCTGTGGAGCGGTCCGAGACGCTGCAATGGCTGTTCTTTCAGGTCGGCCATATCGGCCCGATCATGGGGCAGGCCATGTACTTTCAGCGCATCGCAAAGCCCAATGGCGACGAGGTGCCCTATGCCATCAACCGCTACGTGAGCGAAAGCCGTCGCTTGCTTGAGGTGCTCGATACGCGGCTCAAGGGCCGCGACTGGCTGGTGGGGAACGAGATGTCGATTGCCGACATCGCCACCTATCCTTGGGCGCGCAGCTATTTCTGGGCAACCGTAGAGGTTGAAGGCTTGCTCAACCTTCAGGCCTGGTTCGACCGGCTCGATGCGATGCCGAGGGTGCAGGAGGCATTGCAATTGCCAGAGCCGCGTCCGTCGGCCTTCGGCAAAGGCGATATCGAGGCTGCCGCTTCAGCCAATGCCGCTCGATTCAAGGAATAAGGTCATGACACTCCGTGTGGACATCGTCTCGGATGTGGTCTGCCCATGGTGCGTGATCGGCTATCACCAGTTGGCCAAGGCGGCGGACGAGACCGGCATCCGGATCGACGTGCATTGGCATCCGTTCGAGCTGAACCCTCAGATGGCAGCCGAGGGCGAGAACTTGCGCGAACATCTGGCCGCGAAATACGGCACCACACTGGAAGGCTCGATTAAGGCGCGGGCGCGCCTGACCGAGATGGGCGCGGCGCTTGGGTTCACCTTCAACTACGCCGACGACATGCGGATGGTGAACACCTTTCGCGCCCACCAACTGATTGACTCGGCTGAAGATCAGGGCCGCGCCCATGACATGAAACTGGCGCTGTTTGCGGCCTTCTTCACCCGGCGCGAAGACCTCAACAATGTTGATGCCCTTGCCGATGTCGCCGGCAGCATTGGTCTCGATCGCGACACGGCCCGTGCAATGCTGGAAAGTGGAGATCGCGCTGAATCCGTCCGAGAGAAAGAGCGGTTCTGGACGTCGCGCGGCATCACTGGCGTGCCCGCGATGATCTTCAACCGCCAGCATCTCGTGACCGGTGCGCAGGGCGAAGAGAACTATGCCAACATCCTGAACCAGCTGCAGCCGGCGCAAGCCGTTTGAGGGCCAGCACAAACCAAGGGAGGAGCAACCATGTAAAAAGCACAAGTGATCCATAGGAAAGGTCCGCCCGGTTGCATGAACTGGGAAGACTGGCACGTCACCGACCCTGGCCTTGGTGAAGTGCGCATGCGGCACACGGCGGTGGGTGTGAACTACGCCGACACCTATCACCGCGGCGGTATTTCTCACCCTTGGCCAGTTCCGGATGAACCGGTGGTAATCGGTTTTGAGGGCGTGGGAATAGTCGAAGGTGTTGGCGAGGGCGTCACCGATTTCCAGACCGGCGATCGCGTCGCCTATGGCATCCCGCCCTTGGGCAGCTATTCCGAGGTGCGCAACTATCCCGCCGACAAGTTGCTGCATTTGCCTGATGGGTTGGATGACAAGCAGGTTGCCGCCCTGCTGATGAAGGGCATGACGGCGCACTACCTGTTGCACCGCACATACGCCGTGCAGCCCGGCGATACGATCCTTGTCCACGCGGCGGCTGGCGGCATGGGGCTGATCCTCTGCCAATGGGCCAGGGCGCTTGGAGCAACCGTGGTAGGTACGGTTTCCACGTCCGAAAAGGCCGAAGTCGCGCGTGCGGCGGGCTGCGATTACCCGGTCGTCCGCTCTGAGCAGAGTTTTGTGGATGTCGTTCGTGATGTGACCGACGGCGAGGGCGCCGCGGTGGTCTATGAAGCCATCGGCAAGGACACGCTTCAGGATAGTTTGGACTGCCTACGCACGATGGGTGTTTGCGCAGCCTACGGCCATGTCTCGGGGCCGCCCGATCCCATCGACGTAATTCAGGATCTGGGCCGGAGGGGCTCGCTGTTCATCACCCGACCGGCGATCATGCATTACGTCGCCAAACGGTCCGATCTGGAATGGACCGCGCGCGATCTGTTCAAGGCCATCGGCGACGGTATTCTGGACGCCAACATCAACTACGAATACGCGCTGAAGGATGCGGTGAAGGCCCATGAAGCCATCGAGTCCGGCAAGACCTTGGGTGCCACGGTGTTGATCCCGTGAGCCTCTCCGGCATCAAGGCCCTGACTTTCGACACCGGCGGCACTCTGCTGGATTGGCATACCGGCTTTCGAGAAGCCTTTGCGGAAGCCGGACAGCGTCAAGGAAACGACCGCGACTGGGGCCAGATCGCGAACCAGTTTCGTCGTTTGTCCCTGGAAATGATGCTCGACCTCGGCGATGATGGGCCGCCGGAGTACAATTTCGACGAAGCCCATGCGCTCAGTCTGAAGATACTGCTTCGCGAAGAGGGGCTGGACGAGTTTGAAGATGCAGACCGGCACAGGATCGCCTGGGAGGCACCGCATCGTCTGGCAGCATGGCCAGATGTCCGGGAAGGGCTCGCCGCGCTGCGCGAGCGCTACATCGTGGCGTCCTTCACGTTGTTGTCCTACCGCCTGGTGATCGACACGTCCCGTCGCAATGGGCTGACCTGGGATGCGGTGCTGTCCTGCGAAAGTCTTGGTGTCTACAAGCTATTGCCCGAAGCCTACCTGCGTGCAGCGAAGAGACTGCAGCTGGCACCCGAAGAGTGCCTTATGGTCGCCTGTCATCCCTTCGATCTGGATGCGGCAGCCGAAGTCGGATTTCACACGGCACTGGTGCGCAGGCCCGCCGAATGGGGAGACAACCCGTCCGAGCGACCAGCAATGCCTCCTCACGGCACCTATGACATTGAAGTCGATAGCATCGCAGAACTCTCAGGGGAGATTAGTAAGGTTTTTCAGGCTTCATTTGGTTCTGTGTGACTTTTACACTTGCTCCGCTAAAGCAGTGGCCCTCATAGCGGCTTGGCAGCACGCCGGAAACACTCCTCACCTTTTAGGATTGTGTCCTACTCAGCCAATTTCGCGGCAGAACCAACAACTCATCCAGAGACGATCGCCCGCAACTTTTCTAAAAGCCAAATATGGAGCGGATTGCTGGCATCGCGTATGTGGCGGACCGCATGAATCTGGAAACTGCCGCCATCGATTGGCAAGGGTTTGCTGACGATGTCGAACCGATCTGCGTTGTTGTGTGCAACGCGGCTGGGCAACGTGACGACGAGGTCCGAGTTTTCGACAATGGAAAGCGCGCCGAACAGCGATGGCACCACCGTCCGAATGTTTCGCTTCAGTTCCTGCAGATGCAAGGCATGGTCCACCAGGTTTCGGTTCGGGCCGTATGGCGAGATAAGCAGGTGGTGCGCCTGCGCGACGGCGTCCAGGGTCAGGTCTTGCATGAACAATGGGTGGTTTCGCCGACCAGCGAGCACATAGTGTTCCGAGTATAGCTCGCCGGCGACAAATTGGGCGTTTCGATTAGGCGGAAAATCAAAATACCCGATGGAGATATCAAGCTGCCCCTGAATCAGGGCTTGCAAGGCTTCCTGGTTCTGCAGGGGAAAGGCGTGCACATTGACATTAGGGCTGACTGAGCGCAATTCGGCGACCAGCCTCGGGATGATGCCGGTCAATTCATAGTCGAACGCGCCAATCTTTAGGGTTGTTACAGCCGTGTCCGGAGAAAACTCTTCTGCCCCCTCCAGCGTTTCAGAAATCAGCCTGACGATGCGTCGAACCTTTGGCTCCAACTCATGGGCGAGCGCCGTTGGTTCCAGCCCATGTGCCCGCCGAAGGAACAGCGCATCGCCATAAAGGTTGCGAAGCCGTTTCAGCGCATGGCTGACAGCGGGTTGCGTCAGCCCCATTTCGCGAGCAACTGCCGTAGCCTGGCGATGTCGCATAGCCCCCAGGAACACCAGCAAGATGGTGGTATCGATCAACCTGAGATCAACTTGATTTATATCTCTCATAGAATGATTTCATTATTCCGTATTTCCCCACGCGTCTAGCGTTCTTCCGATAACGCGCGATCCGAATCCGCGTCCAGGAGGGGAAATGGCTGAGATACAGCTTCGAAACATTGGCAAGAGATGGGGCTCTTTCATCGGTGTCGATAACTTTGATCTGACCATAGCCGACAAGGAGTTCCTGGTTCTTTTAGGCCCTTCCGGCTGTGGCAAGACAACGACCATGCGGATGATCGCGGGGCTTGAAGACGCCACCGAGGGCGAGATCGTGATCGACGGCAAAGTGGTCAACGATCTTGAGCCGAAAGAGCGTGACGTGGCGATGGTGTTCCAGAGCTACGCGCTCTACCCCAACAAGAACGTCTACGAAAATATCCGTTTCCCTCTCAAAGTCCGCAAGATTGACCCGGCCACCCATGACGAGCGCGTGCGCCGCGCCAGCGCGATGGTTGAGCTGGACGATTTCCTGCACCGTTATCCGGCCGAGCTGTCGGGGGGGCAACGGCAGCGCGTGGCGCTGGCCCGTGCGATCGTCCGCGAACCCAATGTGTTTTTGATGGATGAGCCGCTCAGCAACCTGGACGCCAAGCTGCGGGTGTCGACGCGCGCGCAGATCAAGAACCTGAGCCACGAGCTTGCGGTCACCACAATCTATGTGACCCACGACCAGGTCGAAGCGATGACGCTGGCAGACCGCGTGGTGATCATGAAGCAAGGCGTGGTCCAGCAGGTCGGCACACCGGTAGAGATCTACGACCGGCCCGCCAACGCGTTCGTCGCTAGCTTCATCGGCAACCCTGCCATGAACCTGATCGAGGGCACAGTGACGGACGGCACGTTCCGGGCGGAGCACGTGGAGGTCTCAGGTCTGAGCGCGCCTAACGGCCCGGCGACCCTGGGCTTCCGGGCCGAGGACGTCGCCGTGGCGGGGACCGCCAGCCAGATCAACGCGCCCATCTACGCGATGGAGCTTTTGGGCGACGCGACCATGGTGTCCGTTCGTATTGGCGCCGCGCTGGTCTCGGTGAAGGCTGACAAGTCCTACCGCGCAGGCATCGGCGCGCCGGTGTCCATCGCGATCCCAGCTAGTGCCTGCCACCTCTTTGATGCGGAAACGGGTGCGCGCATCGGGGGCTGAAGACACACAAGCAATCCGCGAGAGCGGTAAAATCGGATGCAGGCTTCGAAGATGCATCCATCTGATAGGGAGAGAAAATTATGAATATCAGACACTTGGCTTTGGCCGGCGCAATGTCCGCCCTCATGGGCACCACGGCGTTTGCAGGCGGTCACGCGGCGTGCGGACCCGACGGTCAGTCCGTCCGCATCCTGGCGAGCGACTTCCCAGCAATTCATGCGGTCGCGGGCACGGCAGAAGAAAATTGCGCCTCCGGGGCCTCCGAGTTCACGCGCAACCACACCACCGAAGCGCGCCAGATCATGAACGCCGCGCTGACGCCAAACCCCGCGGAATACACCTCGGTGATCGTCGCGAACTCAACGCTGACGCAGCTGATGAACGATGGCTTGGTGCGTCCCCTGAACGATCTGGTCGAAAAGTACGGCGATAACATCCCCGATAATCTCAAGATCCAGATCGACGGCAACGTTATGGCGATTGCCTTCATGGCGAATTCGCAGCACCTGTTCTCGCGCTCTGACATTCTGGAGCAGGCAGGCGTAGACGGCATCCCCGGCACCTATGACGAAGTGATCGCGGCCGCTGAGGCGATCCGTGCGGCGGGGATCATGGAATACCCGCTGGTCATGAATATGAAGACCGGTTGGAACGTGGGCGAAAGCTTCAACCTGGTCTTCCTGGCCCATGGTGGCGAGTTCTTCGAACCCGGTTCGGCTGTGCCGATGGTAAACAGCGAGGCAGGCATCGCCGCGCTTGAGACGATGAAAGCGCTGGTTGAATACGCCCATCCCGACCACCTGACGCAGGCGTCGAACGAAACCCAAGGCTTGTGGGAAGCAGGTGAGGCCGCGCTTGGCATCATGTGGGGATCCCGAGGGGCGGCGATCCTAGATGACGAAGGGTCGACCGAGGCCGTGACCTCGACGACCGTTCTGTCGGCGGCCCCGTCTGTGGAGGCTGGTGGCGTACCGGGCGCGACGCTTTGGTGGGACGGCTTTACCATTTCCGCCAACGTGTCGGATGCCGAGGCTGAGGCGACCTTTGCCGCGCTCGCAAGCGCGCTTACGCCGGACATGGTGGCCGCACATAACGACGACGCGGTGTGGCTCCTGGACGGTTTCGTACCGGGCGACGCGGCGGCGGGTGTGGCAGCGACAGCGCAAGGTGGGGCCGCTCCTTACCCAATGCTGCCGCAGATCGGTCTGCTGCATAACGCTTTGGGAGCCGAACTGACCGACTTCCTTCAGGGCAACGAAAGCGCGGAAAAGGCGCTAGCGGATGTCGAGGCGGCCTACACCACGGCTGCGAAAGAAGCGGGTTTCCTTCAGTAACTCTCCTCTGAGAAACCCGTCGGGGGGGCGCAGCATCGTCCCCCCGCACACCCCTTTGACTGCCGAGACGCCGCCATGAAACATCGCACGTTCTTCTGGTTCATCCTGCCCACGCTCTCGGCGATGGTCCTGTTCATCGCGTTGCCGATCGTGTCGGTCTTTATCCAGTCCCTCTATGTCGGGCATGAACAGGTGCTGGTCGTGTCGGAAAGCTGCGGACCGTTTGGCTGTACGGAATCCACCAAGGTGGACCTAGAGGCGACCCAAAAGCTGCGCGAAGAGGCCCCGCTTGGCCAGTTCAACGGTGCAGGCACCTATCTGAACCGGTCACATCTCGCCTTTGCGGAAATTGGCGTGGCGTGGGCCGAAACAGACAGTTGGAGCGACTTCTGGTCCGTCGTCGGCGATCTGCCCTTTTACCGCGCGCTGGCATTTACGCTGACCTACACAGCGGTCGTGACCCCGCTGGTCCTTCTGCTCGGGCTCGCTATCGCGATGGGTGTGAACACCCTACCCAAGCTGCTGAAAGGTCCGTCGATCTTTGTGTCGCTCCTGCCGTTCTTGGTGACGCCGCTTGTCGGCTCTCTGATCCTGTTCTGGATGGTGGACAGCGATGGGGTGATCGGGGCGACAATTCAGCTGATATTCAATGACCCGAACCTGAGCCTGAAGGCCTCCGCGACGCTGACATGGACCATGCTCATCGTCTACGGGGTTTGGCACACCTTGCCGTTCAGCTTTATCACCTTCTATGCTGGCCTGCAGACAGTGCCCAAAGACATTGTCGAGGCCGCCAAGGTGGACGGGGCCAGCAAGTGGGAGACCACGCTCCACGTCGTCGTCCCGCACCTTATGCCCCTTGTGTCCTTCGTGACGCTGATGCTTTTGATGGACAACTTCCGCGTTTTTGAACCCATCGTGAGCTTTTCGGCCGAGGCCCATGCACGCTCCCTAAGCTGGATCATCTACAACGACCTGCGCGAAAGCGGGAACCCGCTCTACGGCTCTGCTGGGGCGACCTCGATGCTGACGATTATCGGGGTGGTGATCCTGCTGACGCCGGTGCTGATCCGCACCTGGCGTGATTTCAACCGCAAAGCGCATTGAAAGGAGGGGATCCATGGCAACCGCACTCGAAACCCGCATGACCCCTGGCCGCATCATCGCCTTTTCGCTGGTGGGGCTGTGGCTGGTCATCGCCGCCTTTCCCTTCTTTTGGACCTTCTGGGGAAGCTTCAAGGTCCAGGCCGATTTCTTCTCCAAGGCGGACTGGACGAACGCGCTTTGGGGCACCAACACGCTCTCTGAAACTGGCGGGGCGTTTACCGGACAGGGCTATGAAGGCGCCTGGGTGACCGAGGCGTTCTGGCGCAATGTGATCAATTCGGGGATCGTCGTTTTCTTCACGGTTCTGATCTCGCTGACCTTTGGCACGCTGGGCGGCTATGCCCTCGCGCGGTCAGGGTTCCGCTATGCATTCTGGCTCCTGATGGCGGCGCTCGTGTTCCGAGCTATGCCGCATATCACCTTGGTGTCGGGCTACTTGCTCCCCTTCTTTGAGTGGAACATCTGGGGACATTTGCCCACGACCATCATCGTCTTGGTGGCGATCAATCAGCCGTTCACGTTGTGGATGCTGCATTCGTTCTTTTTGAACATCCCCAAAGACATGGACGAAAGCGCCATGGTCGATGGCTGCAACCGATTTCAGGCGTTCTGGCACGTGATCGTGCCGGTGATGTGGCCGGGTGTTATTACCACGGGGCTCTTTAGTTTCCTCTTGGCGTATAACGACTTTACCGTGACCGCGATGCTGCTAAGCGCAGAGAACGAGACGATTATTCCCGCCATCAACAGCTTCCTTGGGACCACTCAGGTTGAGGGCAAGGTCATGTATGCCGTGGCCGCTGTGGTATCCGCCACGGCGCCGCTCTTTGTGCTGATCCTCTTCTTCCAGCGCCAAATCGTCAGCGGTCTCACCGCTGGTGCGGTCAAGGGGTAATCAGATGGACGACATCCTGCTCATGACCGACGTACACACGACGAACAAAACGATCATTGAACGGCTCCGGCATTCGATGGTCGATTTCGATGAACGCAATGTTCGCGCGGCTTTGGCAGAGGTCCTGTCGGAGGATGTTACTGTCCACATGCCGCACCCCTTCAGGGACCTAAGCGGCGCTGACGCGCTTTACGACACGTGCTACGCACCGCTTCTCGAGGCCATGCCAGATCTCGAGCGGCGCGACTGGATCGTGGTTGGCGGCGTTACTGAACGTGGGGACAACTGGATCGGATGTGGCGGCCACTATATCGGCACCTTCATCGGGCCGTGGTTAGATATACCTCCTACCGGCCACCTGACCCACATGCGTTTCCATGAATTCTATCGCTTCGAGGAAGGACGCGTTGTCGAAATCCAAACGCTCTGGGACCTGCCTGAGGTCATGATGCAGGCGCGTGCCTGGCCCATGGCGCCATCGCTGGGGCTGGAGTTCTGCATTCCGGGCCCGGCGACCAACGATGGCATCGTGCCTGGCCCTTGGGACAAAGCAAGCGCTCAGGCTTCCTGCGATCACATCGTCACGATGCTGCGCTACATGAAAAAGCACCCCTCTCAAGGCGGCCCCGAGATGATGGAGATGCCCCGTTTCTGGAGCGACCGCGTCAATTGGTACGGCCCCGCCGGCATCGGCACCGGGCGCGGGATCGCAGGCTTTCGCAACTGGCACCAGATCCCCTTCATCAACGCGATGCCGGACCGCGGCAAATACGTGGACGAAATCACCTACCACTTCTTCGGAGATGGCGACTATGCCGCAGTCACGGGGTGGCCAAATATGATTCAGACCGTCACCCATGATGGCTGGATGGGGATCGCTCCGTCAGGGAAGCGGATCACGATGAAGTCGCTTGATTTTTGGCGAATTGAGAACGGCAAGATACGTGAAAACTGGGTCATGGTTGACCTGCTCGACGCCTACCAGCAATTGGGCGTCGACGTCTTTGCGCGGCTCAAGGAATTCAACAAGACTCGCGTTCCGGGCCGCCTGCCGTTCCCGATTGGTGATACTTAGGGCGACCGGACCATGGCCATGAAAGGTTTCGATCCAAAGTTCATCGACTTCCCCGACTACATTCTCGGCGTGACGAAAGAGCTGTGGGAGGACCGCCGCGTCGCTAAGCTCAACGACTATTATGCGCCCAATATCATCGTACGTTCGCCAGCCTCGGTGGTGGTCGGCAACAAAGATGTCATTGCGGCGACCATGGCAACGCTTGCCGAATTTCCCGACCGCACCTTGTTGGGTGAAGACGTCATATGGTGCGGGACGCCAGATCGTGGTTTGCTTTCATCGCACCGTCTGCTGTCGACAGCCACTCATACACATCCGGGGCTTTACGGGGCACCCAGCGGCAAAAAACTGCATTACCGGATCATCGCCGACTGCCACGCAAAGAATAACCAGATCGATGACGAATGGCTGATCCGCGATCAGGGGGCCATCGTAAGGCAACTGGGGATGGATCCGAAAGACTATGCCCGCGATCTAATCGCACGCGAAGGCGGGCCCGAGGCTTGCGTAGAGCCTTACACCCCGGCCAATGACGTGGCAGGCCCCTACCGTGGCAAGGGCAATGACAACCCCTGGGGCAAACGGCTGGCCGAAATGCTTCAGCGGATCATGGACGCCGAATTCGACGTTATCCGCCAAGAATACGATCGCGCCGCACAGCTGGAGTACCCCGGCGGCGCACGCGCCGTCAGCTTTGAGGGGGCCGATCAATTCTGGATGGGCCTGCGCGCCAGTTTTCCCAAGGCCGAATTCAAGGTGCACCATGTCATCGGTCGGGATGATCCAGCGATGCCTCCGCGCGCTGCGGCGCGATGGACATTGCACGGAATGCACGACGGATATGGCACTTTCGGCGAACCCACCGGCGCTGAAGTACTTGTGCTTGGCGCAACGCATGCCGAATACGGGGAACTTGTCGGTGGCGCGCCGAAGCTCCGCCGCGAGTGGACCCTCTATGACGAAACAGCCATATGGAAGCAGATCCTGCTGCACACGGGTTAAGGTCGGACTACGTTCTTGCCACTCAAACACTGCTTGGGTGGCTATCTTTCTCGCGCTGGCAGCGAATGTCCGCAGTGCGGGCGCGTCTGTAGCATCTAACACGCTTGATGTCCGCTCTGGCCGTCCCCACGGTCATGAATGACGGCTTTCGGCGCTTACAACCCACTTGAGTGCGATGCAGCATTTGGGAGGTTTGGGCGCGGAGCGGCCATTCGCTGCAAAGCTTGCGCCGTCCAATCCACCCCCCCCCACCTTTTCCCTTGCCACACAGCCTCCTCGCGCATAGAAGCCGCTATCCGCGCGACTCGGAGGGTATCTCTGTGCCCGTGCGAACCATACGAAACCCAGGGTCCTATGTCTGATGCGGGCCCTCAGGTCGGAGAGAAACTATGATCCAGATGCAGACAAATCTGGATGTTGCGGACAATTCCGGCGCACGCCGTGTCCAATGCATCAAGGTTCTGGGTGGCTCCAAGCGTAAGTACGCTTCGGTCGGCGACATCATCGTCGTGTCCGTCAAGGAAGCCATCCCGCGTGGTCGCGTAAAGAAAGGTGACGTCCGCAAGGCCGTCGTCGTGCGCACCGCCAAGGAAGTCCGTCGCGAAGACGGCACGGCCATCCGGTTTGACCGCAACGCCGCCGTGATCCTGAACAACAACATGGAGCCTGTCGGCACCCGTATCTTCGGGCCGGTTGTGCGCGAACTGCGCGCCAAGAACTTCATGAAGATCATCTCGCTCGCCCCGGAGGTGCTGTAAGATGGCTGCTAAGTTGAAAAAGGGCGACACGGTCATCGTGCTCGCAGGCAAGGACAAAGGCAAAACCGGCGAGATCACATCCGTTGATCCCTCGGCTGGCAAAGCCGTTGTCGACGGCGTGAACATGGCCGTCCGCCACACCCGCCAATCGCAGACCTCGCAAGGTGGCCGCATCCCGAAAGCGATGCCGATCGACCTGTCGAACCTGTCGATGGTGGACGCAAACGGGAAAGCGACCCGCGTTGGCTTCCGCATGGAAGACGGCAAGAAGGTCCGCTTTGCCAAGACAACGGGAGACGTGATCTGATGCTCGACACTGCTGATTACACCCCGCGCCTGAAGAGCCTTTACGACGCCGAGATCAAGGCGAAGATGAAGGAAGAATTCGGCTACAAGAACGACATGCAGATCCCGCGTCTGGACAAGATCGTCCTGAACATTGGTGTGGGCGATGCCGTCAAAGACACCAAGAAGGTGAAGCACGCCGAAGAAGCGCTGACGCTGATCGCCGGTCAGAAGGCCGTTATCACCAAAGCGAAGAATTCGATCGCTGGCTTCCGTGTTCGTGAAGACATGCCGCTGGGCACCAAAGTCACCCTGCGTGGCACCCGGATGTATGAATTCCTGGACCGTCTGGTCACCATCGCACTGCCCCGCGTCCGCGACTTCCGCGGCGTGAAGCCGACCTCGTTCGACGGTCGCGGCAACTATGCGATGGGTCTCAAAGAACACATCGTGTTCCCCGAGATCGACTTTGACAAGGTGGTCGACATGCTGGGCATGGACATCATCATCGCAACCACGGCGAAGACGGATGAAGAAGCCAAGGCGCTTCTGACCCACTTCAACATGCCCTTCATCAAGCAAGGATCGTAAGCATGGCCAAGAAATCCATGATCGAGCGCGAGAAGAAGCGGGAACGCCTGGTGAAGAAATACGCCACCAAGCGCGCCGAGCTCAAAGAGATCGCGCGGGACGAGAGCCGTCCCATGGAAGAGCGGTTCAAGGCCCAGCTGAAGCTGGCCAAACTGCCCCGCAACTCCAGCGCCACGCGCCTGCACAACCGGTGCCAACTGACCGGTCGTCCGCACGCGTATTACCGTAAACTCAAGATCAGCCGGATCGCGCTGCGGGACCTTGGTTCTGCGGGCCAGATCCCCGGCATGGTCAAATCCAGCTGGTAAGGGAGGGCAGAGATTATGAACGATCCTATCGGCGATATGCTCACCCGTATCCGCAACAGCCAGATGCGCGGCAAGTCGGTGGTGTCCACCCCGGCATCCAAGCTGCGGGCCTGGGTTCTGGATGTGTTGGCGGACGAAGGTTATATCCGCGGCTATGAAGCCGGGACCGATGCCAACGGCCACCCGACGCTGGAAATCAGCCTGAAGTACTACGAAGGTCAGCCCGTCATTCGCGAGCTGAAGCGGGTGTCGAAGCCCGGCCGTCGTGTGTACCTGGGCAAAAACGACATTCCGCAGGTCCGTCAGGGTCTTGGGATTTCGATCGTGTCCACGTCGAAAGGCGTGATGACGGATGCAAGCGCGCGCTCCAACAATGTTGGTGGCGAAGTGCTCTGCACCGTCTTCTAAGGAGGGCATCATGTCTCGTATTGGTAAAAAACCGGTCGATCTGCCCTCTGGCGTGGAAGCCACCATCAGCGGTCAAGAGATCAGCGTGAAAGGCCCCAAGGGCACGCGTTCGTTCAAGGCGACCGATGATGTGACGCTGAGCGTCGAAGATGGTCAGGTCCTGATCCAACCTCGCGGCAAATCCAAGCGCGCGCGCCAGCAGTGGGGCATGTCCCGCACGATGGTGCAGAACCTGGTCACCGGTGTGACCGACGGGTTCAAGAAAGAGCTTGAGATCCAGGGCGTGGGTTACCGGGCGCAGATGCAGGGCAACACCCTGAAGCTGTCCCTGGGCCTGTCGCACGAGGTCAATTTTGACGTGCCTCAGGGGATCACGGTCACGGCGCCCAAGCCGACCGAGATCACCATCGAGGGGAATGATGAACAGCTGGTCGGTCAAGTGGCCGCCAACATCCGCGAATGGCGCAAGCCCGAGCCCTACAAAGGCAAAGGCATCCGCTACAAGGGTGAGTTCATCTTCCGCAAGGAAGGCAAGAAGAAGTAAGGACGCTAGATATGGCAAACAGCAAACGGACCCTGTTCCTGAAGCGCCGTCTGCGCGTTCGGAACAAACTGCGGAAGATCAACACCGGCAAGCCCCGGTTGTCGGTCCACCGTTCGTCGAAGAACATCTCGGTTCAGGTGATCGACGATATCCAGGGCGTGACCCTGGCATCGGCGTCGAGCCTGGAAAAGGACCTGGGTGTTGTCGGCAAGAACAACGTCGAGGCAGCCGCGAAAGTGGGTGCTGCGATTGCCGAGCGGGCCAAGAAGGCGGGCGTCGAAGAGGTTCTCTTCGATCGCGGTGGCTTCCTGTTCCACGGCAAGATCAAGTCGCTGGCGGATGCTGCCCGCGAAGGTGGTCTGAAGTTCTAATGAGACCTGTAGGGGGCGGGCGACTGCCCCCTCGATGGTCCGGGGCTGCATGTGTGCAGTCACTGGGGCCGATGACATTCAAAGCGCAAGGAGGCCACTATGGCAGAGCGTGAGAACCGGGGTCGCGGGCGTAACCGCGAAGAAGAGACCCCAGAATTTGCAGATCGCCTGGTTGCGATCAACCGCGTGTCGAAGACCACCAAAGGTGGTAAGAACTTTGGCTTTGCTGCGCTTGTGGTCGTGGGCGACCAGAAGGGCCGCGTCGGCTTTGGCAAAGGTAAGGCCAAGGAGGTCCCCGAGGCCATCCGCAAGGCAACCGAGCAAGCCAAACGCCAGATGATCCGCGTGCCTTTGAAAGAGGGCCGGACGCTGCACCACGACGTCGAAGGCCGTCACGGTGCGGGCAAGGTCGTGATGCGCACGGCGCCCGGTGGTACCGGGATCATCGCCGGTGGTCCGATGCGTGCCGTGTTCGAAATGCTGGGCGTGCAGGACGTGGTCGCCAAGTCGATCGGATCGGCCAACCCCTACAACATGATCCGTGCGACGCTGAACGGTCTGGGCAAGGAAAGCTCGCCCCGTCACGTGGCGCAGCGTCGTGGCAAGAAAGTCGCCGACATCCTGCCCAAGCGTGATGACGCGCCGCAGGTCGACGGCGAAGCAGCTGCCGTGGCAGAGGAGGCCTAAGACCTATGGCTACCATCGTTGTGAAACAGATCGGTTCGCCGATCCGCCGCCCCGCCAAACAGCGTCAGACGCTGATCGGTCTGGGCCTGAACAAGATGCACAAGACGCGCGAGTTGGAAGACACGCCGTCGGTGCGCGGCATGGTCAATTCCATCCCGCACCTCGTGGAGATCGTGGAAGAGCGCGACTAAGCGTTTCCGCGACACAGACTTCAGAGCGCCCCGGCCCTTGGCCGGGGCGTTTTGCGTTTGCGCCGCTGGGTCAGGGTTGGCGTCAGGGCCGCACGATATCGTCCAGCGCAATCTGTGTGTCGTTCTCGCGGACAAAGGCATAGAGCCCGTGATTGACCAATTCGAACCGGCGGCGGCGTTCGAACCCGTTGGCGAGAAAGGTGATCGTGGACTGGTAGCTGCCGCCGGATTGGGTGGTTTCGACCGCAACCTCGCTGGGGCCGCGCGCAGTGGTCAGGGTGTGCGTGCAGGTCCCCAGAAAGCGTTCGCAGTTGAAGGGTGCAAAGTCGCTGACCGCCCCGTCGGCGTCCACGCGCCGCACCTCGAGCCCTAGGGCGTTGAAGAAGTGGTCCGACAGCTTTTCGCCATAGGGGGAGCCTGCGCGTCGTTCGACGTGGTGGGCTTGACCGTCAAAGCCCACGTAGATGTCCACCATGCGGCCTTGGAATGAGTTCGAGTAGTAGAGCGCCGTGCCCGCGGGCAAGGCCCCGAAATCGATCCCGAGGGGTTCGGCCCCTGCGGGCGTGGCAATCAGAAACAGGGCGGCAATTGCGGGTCTGAGCATGTCGGCATCCTCCGATCTGGGGCGCGGGCGCGGCCAGAGTGGCAGAGATGTCCTAAGCTTCGACTAAGCCTTGTTTGCGACCAAGAGACTGGGGACGCCCCGTTCAGAAACGGGGCGTTCTGTGTTCACGCGGGGGTGAGGCCCGTTGGGGCGTGCTGGGCCGGGGTCTTGATCCGGTCGCGGCGGCGGCCCAGCAGCATCGCGCTGACGATGCCGGCGTTCAGCACAAAGAGGTAGGCCGGGTACATCAGCAGAACTGGATCATAGGCACCTACCGATCCCAGTGCGAAGGTCGCGGCGCACAGGGACAGGCCCCAGAACACCATCGTTTCAGACGACGGGTCCGCGTAAGCCTTGGCGATGGTCACCGTCCCGCCCAACAGGCTGATGCCGCACGAGATCGCAAGCGCCCAGACGGCGTTGTCGGTCGCGTACCAGAGGCCCAGACCGCAGCAGGCAGCGGCAAGGATCAGTGCGTCGCGTGTGTTCATCCACCCGCCTGTGCCGCGGGATAGCGAGAGCATGAAGATAGTGATGGTTCCGCCCGATTGGATGCCTGCGAACCAGAGCGAGGCTGTCGCGCCCTCGGACACTTGGGAGGCGAAGGAGATGGCGGACAGAACGCTCCAGATCAGCCAGGAGGTTCTTTGGGGCTGGCTGTTGCCGCCGAGCACATCGCGCAGGAGTGGCAGGTAGGCTAGACAGGACAGGGAGACGGCGAGCGCAGCGAAAATATGCCGCGCGTCGCCCCCGAAGTAAGGGTCGAACATTATCAATTCTTTCAAAAGTGCGGCGGAAACTGCCGCTGGGGAAAAGGGGTCGTTACTCAAATAGTGGCGCGACCATAATCGTAGGGTGCCCTAGGGGAAAGTCGGGGAAACCTTACCCTTGCGTAAATTGCGGAAGCTTAGGTCTGCGGCAGGAGGTTTTTGAGGTCGCGGGCGCCGATCAGAACGCAGCCAAGGGTCGCACGCAGGGCGTCTTCGAGTTCGCCCACGGTGTTCGGGGTCACGAAGAGGCCACCGGTTTTGTCGGCAAAGCAGCGCGCGACAGTGTCCTCGCCAAAGGTCTGTTCGGGATTGTCCCACGCGAAATAATCGCTGCGGAATTGAAAGCCGATCACGTGGACCGTCATGTCGGCGGCCTGAGCCACCAGCCGGTCCGCTGTTGCGCAGGGACGCCCGCCGCAGGTTTCGTTGCCGTCCGTCACCAACACGATCAGCGACCTTTCGCGGGTGTAATCGAGCGTGCGAGCGGCCTCTTCCACGGCTGCCGTGAAGGGGGTGAGGCCGGCAGGAGAGAGCGCGTCGAGCACCTCCTGAATTGGTCCGGCGGCGTTTTCGACTGGCGGGAAGTGGAGCGTGATCCCGTCGCAGCCATCACTGGAGCCGGGGCCATAGGTGATGAGGCCGACGCGGCGTTGCGCCTCGATCTCTGGCAGGACGGTTGCGGTGGCGATGCGCGCGTCCGCGATGCGGGGCAGGGACAGGATGTCTGCGCCGCCTTCGACCATGGACAGGGAGCCGTCGAAGACGAGCATCGCATCTTCGAGGCAGGACGGGGAGGCGAGCGTTGGCAGAACCGAAAGGGCGAGAGCACAGGTAAGATCGGGGCGCATGGGCAAACTGTGGGGCCGG
>JBCBFU010000057.1:0-18049 GCA_038527375.1 Pseudomonadota bacterium
CGCCTGCGTGTCATAGGCTTGCGCGGCGGCAAGGGACGGCAGCAATAGGGCAATCAGGCAAAGCGCGCGCAGCACCATGGGTTTCTCCGGCTTGGGCCGCGCGCGGGTTGGGCAGGCGGCCTCAGTTGGTCACGAAATACGCGTCACTAAAACCTTGGCCTTTGACGGTTTTCAAGACGGCGTCCCGATCACTTTTGGTCTGGATCGGGCCGACGACGACGCGCCAGAACGCTTTGCCCTTACTTTCTTGGGCCAAGACGGTCGGAATGACGCCTGCGCCCCGCAGATTTTCGGCGGTTCGCCGCGCATTGGCCTCGACCGAGAAGATGCCGATTTGCACGAAAGGCTTGTCGAGCGCGGATGCGGCGGCGGCCGCAGGCGCTGTGGCTGCGACGGGTGTGGGCGTGATCGGGCCGCTTGCGTTCGCGTCAGCGCCCGGGATCGCACCCGGTTGCGGCGCATTGTCGATTGCGGCCGCGGCCTGCGCGATGGGGTCATCGCCATCCAACGCGGTCGTGGTCACACCATCGGGCGCAGTCAGCGGGCCGGCTGCAGCGGCAGGGGTGACCTCGGGGACTTGTTCGCGGCGCAGGGCTGTCACGTTCAACTGGCTGGGCGCGCCTGCGAGCATACCCAGAGCGGCGGCCGCGTCAGACGAGACCTGAAACTGCGGGCCCGGGGCTTCGCGCTCGCGCCGGAAAAGCGCGCCGATCACGAATTTATCGTTCACTTCGTTGCGGATGATCACACGCTCGGGCTCCTTGACGTCGGGATGCGCGATCCACACACCGCCCAAGGACGGACGCCCGTCCCACAGGCCCGCCGTGGTGACCTGAAACGCCTCCGGGGCCTCGACATCGCGTTCCACAAGGGTCGTGGAGGCCGCGCGCGACACTTGCGCGTCTTCGGTCGTGGGCTGCGTCAGAACGAAATTCCCGGCGTCATCACACGCCGTAAGCGCCAGAACCGACGTCGCCGCCAGCACGCGCAAAATCAAATGAGGTGTCATCATCGTGCCCCAATATGTCCGGTGGTTTGCCCACACGTTGTCGGGCCCGGTTTCCGGGTCCCACTGCTCATGTCATAGACAATAGCCGCAAATGGGTGATTTGCAAAGTCTCGTGGCGCGGCTAGCCGAAATCTGGGTTTTGCAGAATCAATGCCGCCACGCTAGGCCACCGGGACCGGAGGTTTGGCAGAGTGGTCGAATGCGGCGGTCTTGAAAACCGTTGGGCGTGAGAGCGTCCCCAGGGTTCGAATCCCTGAGCCTCCGCCACCCATACATCAGCGTCTGATGCATCCGGGCCCTTGCTTACCCCTTGGCCAGCGTCATGCGGGCCGACAGGCCGCGTTCCTGAGAGCGAAGGGCGCATGTTCCACCGTGCGCCCGTGCGACCGCGTCCACGATCGACAGCCCAAGTCCGCTGCCCGAACTGCTGCCCAGCTGTTCGAAGCGCGTTAGCGCGCGATCGTGGTCGTCAGGGGGGATGCCTTTGCCGTCATCGGTGACCTCGATCCTGATTTCGCGGTGGGCCTCGGAGGCCGTCAACGTGACTTGGCGCAAAGTGGGGCCACAATGGATGAGAGCATTCTCCAAAAGGTTCGTCACGGCCTCCAGGATCATCGTCTCATCCCCTTTGACCCGCAACCCGGGCGCGATATCCGCGTCGACACGCACGGTATCGTCGGCAGAGGTCGCGACGTTGTCGACCACGGCCCGCAACAGATTGGAGAGGTCGACATCCGCGCGGAGCCTTGCGGGCGTGAACGCCTTGGCGCGCTCCATCAGCAGCAGCTTTTGGCTCAGATCGGAGGTCTCCCGCGCTGCTTGCAGCAGATCGGCCGTGCGCTGTTTTGCCTCTGCCCCGTTTGGCGCATTGCTTGTGGCCTCGGCCAAGGCGAGCACGCCCGCAATGGGATTGCGAAGCTGGTGGGCGGCGTTTGAGATGAAGTCGGCCTGCGCGGCCATGTTCTGGGACAAGGCCCTGAACAGCGAATTCAACGTGTTGACGATCCCCGTGACCTCTTCGGGGACATTGCGTTGGATCGGGTCGAGTTCATCTGTGCTGCGCCGCGCGATTGCGTCCTCAAGATCGTTCAGGGGCCGCAGGCCAAAGCGCACGCCAAACCACACCACCAAGGCGACGGTGGCCACCAAAAGGGAAATGACCAAGAGGCTGCTTCTCACAAGGTCGCGGACGAGGGCGCGCCTGAATGACAGGTCCTGCCAGACCGTGATGGTGTAGTCGCCGCTCCATCCTTCGACCTGCATCGTGTCGACAAAGCGCAGCGCGACGACCTCGCGGCTTTGGTGGATGCCGACAAAGACTTGCTGTCCCCGGGCGTCAACGGGCGCGGCCCCAACGGGGACGGGCGGTGTGGCATAGCCCGTCAGGAATGCACCGTCCGGGGCGAACACATGGTAAAAGACCGGGCCCGAGAAGCTGTCGCGGAGCAGGGCATTTGTTTCCGGCGACAACGCATCGCCCCCGGACACGGCCACATCGCGTGAAACCGCCAGCGCCGCAGACAAAAGCGCGCGATCAAAGCGGTCGTCCGCCCGGTTCTGGGCATCGACAACGGCCCAGACGCCCACAAGCCAAGAGATTACGACCAAGGGGGTCAGGATGATGACGGTGAGCCGTGCACGCAAAGACAGGTTTGCGGCCATTATCGCACCGTCGTGAGCGCGTAGCCCACGCCCCGGATCACGCGGATACCGACCTCATAACGCGTCAGCCTTTTGCGCAGGCGCTAGACATAGACCTCGATCACCTTGTCATCGGTTTCGCTTCCCACGCCGTAGAGGTGATCGAGAAGGCTTTGTTTCGACACAGGCTTGCCGTCCGCTTCGGCCAAGGCGCGGAGCAGCAAAAGCTCGCGTCGGGGGATGTCGAGGGCGCCGTCGGCATCCCCCAGACCCAGCCCGTCGAGGTCGAGCGTGAGCGCGCCGACCGCCACCGTTCGCCGGACCTGATCCGTTCTGCGACGTCCAAGCGCGCGCACACGCGCCGCCAACTCGTCCATGGCAAAGGGTTTCACGAGGTAGTCATCCGCGCCAAGGTCCAATCCCGCCACCCGGTCTTCGGTCGATGCGCGTGCCGTCAGCAGGATCACCGGGCGCTCGTCGTCACGACGGCGCATCTGAGCCAAGATATCCAGCCCACTTTGCCCCGGCAGGTTGATGTCGAGGATCACGAGGTCCGCGTCTTCCTGTGCAAGGAAGGCCGCAGCCAGATCGCCATCGGATAGCGCGTCAATCACGTGCCCATCGTCGGTCAGACGATAGGTGATGCCCTTTCTCAGGGCCTCGTTATCTTCGATCACCACGATGCGCATCGCCAACAAATCGCCTTGATGAAGGGTTCGTGCAAGCTTCGTCGATCACATTGACTGCGATCCACGGGAATCACCGTGGGCGATTTGGGGCCTAACGGCACAAGCCGGGGCCATGGGAGGACAACATGACACTACCTAAAACCACGCGCCGCGTGGCAATGAGCCTTGTCGCGGCAGCGGCAGCAACGTTGGCAAGCGACGCATCCGCCGGCGGCCACGGGATCGATCTCTAAGGCAAGACCGTGGAGTGGGTTATCCCGTTCTCGGAAACAGGCGGTTCGGCCAAATGGGCCAACTTTTACGCACCGCTTCTGAGCGAAGCGCTTCCCGGTCAGCCGACCGTGGTCGTGACCTTCATGCCGGGTGCAGGGTCGACCAAAGGGGCCAACTGGTTCCAGGAACAGCAATACGAAGACGGCACTGTGATTTTCGGATCCTCCGGGTCCACGCAGTTCCCCTTCCTGCTCGGCGATCCGCGCGTGCGCTACAACTACGATGACTGGAACGTCGTCCTGGCCTCCGGCACCGGTGGCGTGGCCTATCTGCCGCCCGATCTTGCCGGCATGGTGGACGGCATGGACGCGACGGCGCTCCAAGACACCGACTTCATCTATGGCTCGCAGGGTGCGACGCGTCTGGACCTCGTGCCGCTTCTGGCGTGGGAAATGCTGGGCCTGAACGTCGAGCTTGTCTTTGGCATCAAAGGCCGTGGTGATGGCCGACTGATGTTCGAGCGTGGCGAGGCGAATATCGACTACCAGACCTCGTCGGGTTACCTCGGTGGCGTGGCACCCCTGGTTGAGGCAGGCACCGCCGTGCCGATGATGTCCCGGGGCGCGCTTGACGCCGATGGCAACATCGTGCGCGATCCGACCTTCCCCGACATGCCAACGTTCAAAGAGGTTTGCGACGCAACCCCGTCCTGCGAAACCTCCGGCGACCAGTGGGACGCTTGGAAAGCCTTCTTTGTGGCGGGCTTCCCCGCGCAAAAGATGGTCTTCCTGCCCCAAGGCGCATCGAACGACGCGATGGTCACGTATGAGGCCGCGTTCGAAGCCATCAAGGCGCGTCCTGACTTTGCCGAGATTTCGGCCAAGCGGCTGGGCGTTTACCCGCAAATGACGGGTGCCGAGGCCGAAGGCGCCAAAGCCTCCGCCACGCAGGTTCCTGCGGCGGCTAAGGACTTTGTGACCGGCTGGCTGATGGAGCGCTGCGGCGTGTCCCTCGACGGCTAAGTCTCGATGCTTTGGTGGGGATAACCCCGCCTGACGACTTGGCCCCGCGCGCATCCCGTGCGGGGCCTTCCTTTTCCGGGGGACACGACAATGGACATCCTAGGCACCGCGCTTCCTGCGTTGGCTGATGCATGGGGGCTGATCCTGCAGCCCATCGTTTTGGGCTATCTTGTCCTTGGGGTTTGTATGGGATTGGCCGTGGGTGTTTTCCCCGGTCTGGGCGGTATTGCGGGGCTGTCGCTCCTGTTGCCGTTCATGTTCGGCATGGACCCGGTTCTGGGTCTGGCGCTGATGATCGGCATGGTCGCCGTTGTTCCGACCTCTGACACGTTTGCCTCTGTCCTGATGGGCATTCCGGGCTCGTCAGCCTCGCAGGCAACGGTTCTCGATGGGTTTCCAATGGCCAAGAAAGGACAGGCCGCGCGCGCGCTTTCAGCGGCCTTTGCGTCATCGCTGTTCGGCGGGCCGGTTGGCGCTGCTTTCCTGACCATCTTCATCCTGATCGCCCGACCCATCGTTCTGGAATTCCGGACCCCAGAGCTTTTGATGATCACGGTGTTTGGCCTGTCGATGGTGGGCATCCTCGCGGGACGTGTCCCGCTTAAGGGCATTGTTGCCGCGGGTCTTGGCATGATGGTGGGCACCATCGGCGAAGGCGACGCCTCGGGCGAGCTGCGCATGGCCACCTATGACATGCCCTACCTCGTGGACGGGCTGAAGCTTGTGATCGTGGGCCTCGGCATCTTTGCCATCCCCGAAATCGTGGCCTTGCTGCGCCAAGATCGCGCTATCGCGGACCGCAAACCCATCGGCGGCGGGTGGATGTCCGGGGTGAAGGACTGGTTCGCAAATATCTGGCTGTCGGTCCGATGTTCGATCATCGGCGTCGTCGTGGGCGTGATCCCCGGCCTTGGCGGGTCCGTGGTGGATTGGATCGCCTACGGTCATACGGTCCAGACGACCAAGGATAAGTCAGGTTTCGGCTCGGGCGAGGTGCGCGGCGTGATCGGGCCGGAATCCTCGAACAACGCCAAGGAGGGTGGGGGCCTCGTGCCGACGCTCCTTTTCGGGATCCCGGGGTCGGGGTCCATGGCGATCTTTATCGGGGCGATTGCGCTCCTGGGGTCGGGCCAGATCGAAGTCGGTCCCTCGATGCTCAAGAGCAATCCCGATATCACCTATGCCATCGTGTGGCTTCTGGCCCTCGCAAACGTCGTGGGCACGTTGATTTGCATCGCGGCCTCGGGCGGTATCGCGCGGCTGACCACGATCCCCTTCGCGCTGCTTGCACCGTTCCTCTTCATGATCATCAGCTTTGCGGCCTTCCAATCGGGTCAAAACCTGATGGACCTCGTGGCGCTGTTCGCCTTCGGTCTTTTGGGGATCATGCTGCGCCGTTTTGACTGGTCGCGGCCTGCCTTCCTGATCGGGTTCGTCCTGTCCGGCCCGGCCGAGACCTACGCCAACCAAGCCGTCCAGATCGCCAATTCGCGCTTCCGCCGCAGCTTTGAAGACGGGATTGATTACATCTTTTCGCCCATCGTGATCGTTCTCATCGTCATCACCATTCTCTCGGTCGTGCTGGGCCTGCGGCAGTCCAAGATGATCCGCGCCGAAGGGGATGTCGGGTCTGGCGCGAAACGTGCGCCGTTGATCTTTCTCCTCGTGGTGCTGGGATACCTGACCGTGGCCTTCGTCAACGCGGCGATGATCCCGGACTATGCAGCAACCGACCGCGTGTTCCCGCGCTTCGTGGCAGGGGTGTCCATCCTCGGCGCGGTCGTCCTGTTGGTGCAGATGATCCTGCGCGATGAAACCGCACCGCTCTTTGCCGACCGCGAGGTTGCCGATGCCCCCGGAAATGCCCATGGCCTTTGGGCGACGCTTGCCTCGTTTGGCGGCCTTCTCGTCCTCACCGCGCTCTTGGGCTTTATCCTTGCGCTGGCGCTCTTTCTGTTTGCGTTCATCTCGTACCGCTCGGGCAAGGGACCGGTCTTTGCCACGGTGTATACAGTGGCGGGCATCGCCTTCATGTGCGCCATGGCGTGGCTGCTGAACCGCGATTTCCCGCCGGGGCTTCTTCAATCCTATGTCGACCTGCCGTGGCCGCTGACCTGAGGAACCAAGACATGACACAGACTGCGATCCCGTTTCACTTCATGCGTGGCGGCACGTCGCGTGGCCCGTATATGAACCGCGCCGATCTTCCCGAGAACCGCGAAGACCTTGCGCGCGTTCTGGTGTCCATGGTGGGCTCGGGCCATCCGCCGTGCCCCGGAACGGTCGCAGACGGGATCATGGCGCGCCCGAATGAGGAAAAGACGCTGATGAAGCTGGAGCATCCCATGGGCATCCTCGAGGTGATCATGGAGACGCGGGATGGCGAGGACGGTTTCGAAGTGATGTCAGCGGGTCTTGTCCGCACGGCGCGCCAGCTTGCACGCGGCGAGGTGTTCGTGCCCAAGAGCGTGTGGTCGTGAAGGTCCACATCCTTGACGATTGGTCCGACACGCTGCGCGGTCTGCCCTGCTTTGACCTGCTGGAGGGCCATGACGTCACCGTCTGGACCGATCATGAACCGGACCCCGAAAAACTCGCGACCCGCGTAGCAGAGGCAGAGGCGCTCGTCCTCTTCCGCGAACGTACGCAGATTGGCGCACTGCTTTTGGACCGGCTGCCAAACCTAAGGCTGATTTCCCAGCGCAGCGTTTATCCGCATATCGATATCGACGCGTGCACTGCGAACGGCGTGTTGGTGTGTTCGAACATGACGGGGGGCGGCGCGAATTACGCGGCGGCGGAACTGACGCTCGCGCTCATCCTCGCAAGCTATCGCCAAATTCCTGCGCAGGTGGCCGCGACCCGGGCGGGTCAGTGGCAGATTGGTGTAGGTCGCACGCTGCGCGGCAAGACGCTGGGGCTCTATGGATACGGCAAGATCGCGCGCGCCGTTGCGGGTTATGCCAAGGCCATGGGTGTGCAGGTACAGTGGTGGGGATCGCCGGAAGGTCGGGCGCGGGCACGCGCGGATGGCGAAACCGTTCCAGAAACGCGCGCGGCCTTTTTCGCAACATCCGACATCGTCAGCGTGCATGTGCGGCTCAAACCCGAGACGCGCGGGGTGATCACGGCGGCGGACCTTGCCGCGCTCAAGGCGCGCGCGCTCTTTGTCAACACCTCCCGCTCGGGCCTTGTCGAGGGCGGCGCGCTGGAACGCGAAATCGCGCAGGGGCGTATTTTCGCCGCTGCTGATGTCTTCGACACCGAGCCCATGCGCGATGCGGCGCATCCCCTTCTGACACATCCAAACGTGCTGCCCACACCCCACATCGGGTTTGTCACCGAAGAGGAATTCGACAGCCAGTTCACGGACATCTTCGAACAGGTGAACGCCTACGCAGCGGGGGCGCCCATTCACGCAATCAACCCAGAGGTCTTGGGCTGAAACTGCGCGCCCGGTCGGTTTTGCCGATGGTCGCGAAGCGACAAATCACGCCCTTGATGTTATTGTATCCAATCGGATTCAAAGCGGTGAAATCAGGAGAAACCCATGCCGAATAAGCGCGTCATCGTCGTCGGATCAGGAAACGCAGCCATGTCTGCCGGTATCGCCGCACTCGAAGAAGGGGCGGAGGTGCTGATGCTGGAAAAGGCACCGGAGGCTCTGGCAGGTGGCAACACGAAATACACCGCGGGTGCCATGCGGTTTGCCTATGACGCGTCCGAGGACCTGCTGCCGCTCCTGTCCAAGCCAGACGATCCCCGCATCCCGCGCACGGATTTTGGCAGCTACACGCAAGACAAATTCGCAGCCGACCTTCTGGGCGTCAACGAAGGCCGCGATCTGTCGCCCGAGCAGCACCTGCTTGTAACCGGATCCTACACAGCCGTGCGGTGGCTGGCTGAGAACGGTGTGACCTACGAGCCGATTTATGCGCGGCAGAGTTTGAGAAAGACGGACGCTTTGTCTTTTGGGGCGGCCTGACGCTTGCGGCTGACAACGAAGGTGTCGGCCTCTTTGACATGGAGCGCGCCGCGTTTGAGCGCATGGGCGGCGAGCTGCGGTTCGAGGCGGGCGTCACCGACCTGATCGAAGAGGGCGGTCGGGTCGTCGGCGTCACGGTGGGCGACGAGGCCCTTCATGCCGATGCGGTCATCCTCGCCTGTGGCGGATTTGAAGCCAGCGAAGAGTTGCGCGCGCAACATATCGGACCTGACTGGTCGGTGGCCAAGGTGCGCGGGACCCCGCACAACACCGGCGACGGCTTGCGCATGGCCTATGCGCTGGGCGCGCAGGAATACGGCAAATACGACGGGTGCCACGCCACGCCGATGGACCTGCACATGAAGGACTTCGGAAACCTCGAGCTGCCGCCGAAGGCGCGCAAGAATTATCGCAAGATCTGCTATTTCCTGGGCGTCATGCTGAACGCGGATGGTGCGCGGTTCGTGGATGAAGGGATCAACTTCCGCAATTACACCTACGCCCAGTTTGGACGCGCGGTTCTGGAACAGCCCGACCACTTTGCGTGGCAGATTTTCGATTCAAAGGTCTTTGACCTGCTCTACGGCGAATACCATTTCCACGACGCGAGTTTCGTGGAGGCAGATACGCTCGAAAAGCTTTCTGAGAGGCTTGAAGGCGTCGATAGCGCGGCTGCCTTGGCCACCCTCACGGCCTACAACGCAGCCGTTGACGACAACACACCGTTTGACCCCACGAGCCTCGACGGAAAGGGGACGCAGGGCCTTTCGCTTGCGAAATCAAACTGGGCGCAAAAGATCGATACAGGCCCGTTCCGCGCATATCCGGTAACCGGCGGCATCACATTCACCTACGGCGGTCTGAAGATCGACGGCGACGGGCGTGTTCTGCGCGGTGACGGTAGCTTTATTACCGGTCTCCATGCCTGTGGTGAGCTTGTGGGCGGCGTCTTCTTTGGCGGCTATCCGGGGGGATCAGGCCTCACGTCAGGGACGGTGTTTGGCTATCGCGCCGGCAAAGGCGCCACGCGCTGATCAAAAGGCGTGTCGCGTCAGGCCGGGCCGGTCACACTGTCTTGCCAATGCTCGCCCATTGCGACGATGCAGGATGTGCCGTTTGCGTAGTTTTGCACGATGATCCAATCGCTCGAGCGTGGGGCGATCCACACTTCGAGCATCGTTTCGGGATCACGCAGCCCGCTGCCGTGCCGCTCGGCGCCCAAAACGTCCGAGAGCATCGACACCATCCGCGCGCTATCATCACAGTTGAAGTCGGATAGGCTGGCCCCTGCCAGCGATGGCATGAGCATGAAGGCCGACAGCGTTGCGGTGCATAGACGGGTCATGGGACAAGGCTAAACCCGCGTTGCGGGATTTGTAACAGGAATATGACAGAACCCGGGGATATTGCCCCGAAATGCGGCGCTCAGCCCGCGTGAGGCGGCCTGACCCCTTCGATTTGTGTCACAAAACCGTTTCTAAACTGCCAAAAAACTGAATCCGAACCGTCGCGAAACTGTTGCCTCGCCACCCTAGCATGCGCCCAACGATGGGGGCGATATGCTAGAGATTACTGCGCTGACGAAGCGGTTCGGCGATAAGACTGCTGTGGATGCGGCCAACATTACGGTCGATGCGCCAACAATGATCGGGATCATCGGTCGCTCTGGCGCGGGGAAATCCACGCTGCTGCGGATGCTCAACCGGCTCAGTGACGCGACGAGCGGCACAATCACGTTCGACGGTGAGGATATCACCGCGCTGCGCGGGGCGGCGCGACGCGACTGGCAATCCCGCTGCGCGATGATCTTTCAACAATTCAACCTCGTGCCGCGCATGGATGTCGTGTCCAATGTCCTGCACGGGACGCTGAATAAACGCTCGACGCTCGCGACGATGTTCAATCTCTATCCGCAATCGGACATCCACACCGCGATCGACATTTTGGACCGCCTCGGTATCGCCGAACAGGCCCCGAAACGGGCCGAGGCGCTGTCAGGTGGTCAACAGCAGCGCGTGGCGATTGCGCGCGCCCTGATGCAGGACCCCAAGATCATCCTCGCGGATGAACCCATTGCATCGCTTGATCCCATGAATGCCCAGGTCGTGATGCAGTCGCTGCGCGATATCCACGAACAGGACGGGCGCATGGTGATCGCGAACCTTCACACGCTCGATACCGCGCGCCGGTATTGTGACCGCGTGATCGGAATGCGCGACGGGCGCATCGTTTTCGACGGCACGCCCGAGCAGCTCACCACTGGTGCGGCGCGCGACATTTACGGGGCCGGGGCGGATTTTTCCGAGGCCGCCACATCCACCGAAATCGAGACACTGGACAGATCAGAGATCCGCACTGCGGAAGCTTACGCCTGATCCAGTTTATCCCTCCCGCAGCAAAGAGGCGGGACATTTTCATCACATGGAGAGACAGATGAAAAAGACGTTCGTAGCGGCCATGTTGGCCACGACCGCGCTGGCCGGCGCAGCTCACGCTGACGGTCACGCTATCACCGAATTCCGCATCGGCATCCTCGGTGGTGAAAACGCACAGGACCGCCTGAACTCCTACGCGTGCCTGCAGAACTACACGTCCGAGGCGCTGGGTGTTGAGACCAAACTCTTCGCGCCTGCTGACTACGCCGGTGTGATCCAGGGTCTGCTGGGCGGCTCGCTCGACATGGCGTGGCTGGGCGCGTCCTCCTACGCGGCCATCCACCTGCAAGACGCTGACGCGGTTGAACCCGTGCTGATCAAGGTCAACATGGACGGCTCCGTTGGCTACCACTCGATCGGGTTTGCACGCGTCGACAGCGACATCGCGAGCCTCGAGGACATGGAAGGCAAGGTCTTTGGCTTTGGCGACCCGAACTCGACCTCGGGCTACCTGATCCCGTCGATCGAAATCCCCCAAGCGGGCGACGCGATCACGATGGAACCCGGCGACTATTTCGGTGACGTGCGCTTCACCGGCGGTCACGAGCAAACCATCGTTGCAGTGTCCAACGGCGACATCGACGCCGGCGTGACCTGGGCCGATGCGCAAGGCAACTGGGAAGACGGCTACAACTCGGGCGCGCTGCGCAAGGCCGTGGACGCGGGTCTCGTCGACATGAACGATCTGGTCCAGATCTGGAAATCGAAGGTCATCCCCGAAGGCCCCATCGTTCTGCGCACCGAACTGCCCGCAGACGTCAAAGCCACGATGACCGAACTGGTCGACACCCTGCACGAGCGTGACGTTGATTGCGCCTATTCGGTTGCAGCCGGTGAAACGCTGGGCTTCCAGCCTGTGACCCACGCCACGTACGAATCCATCGTCGAAGCGCGTAAGGCCAAAATCGGCGGCTAAGCCATTTCGATGACGCAGCCGGCAGCCCAATCGGGCTGCCGGCATTTATTTGGGGACAGGACACATCATGGCAGACGCAACCGTCGGTGCCGCGCCGCAGAGCGTGGGGACGATCCAATCGGAATACATGGCGCAGGTGCAGCGCCGTCGCCTCTATAGCGGTCTGACGCTTTTGGTGTTCGTCCTTCTGATGGTCGCAGGCTTCAATGTCGTGGACGACCGTAACGCGGGCGGGTTCTGGGACGGCATCCACCAGATCGGTGACTACCCCAGCGATGTGTTGTCCGAGGCATGGGCGCAACGGGCCGAACTGCCCGGTCTGATCCTCAAATACGTGCCCGCCTTGATCGAGACGATCAACATCGCCGCGGTATCGACGCTCATTGGGGCCTTTGGGGGGATCGTTCTCGCCCTGCTGGGGACCCGCGGCCTTGCCAAATGGCCCGGCCTGATCCCCGTCTTCCGCCGTATCTCGGACATCATGCGCGCCGTGCCGGAAATCGTGATCGCGCTGGTCCTCATCTTTGTTCTGGGGGGCGGACCCGTTCCTGCGATGATCGCCATCGCCATCCACACCGCGGGCGCGCTTGGCAAACTCTTTTCCGAGGTCGCGGAAAACGCAGACCTCAAGCCCGTCGAAGGTCTCGCCTCCACCGGTGCCTCATGGCTTCAACGCATGCTGTTGGGCGTCCTCCCGCAGGTCGCGCCGAACTTCGTCAGCTACGCGTTGCTGCGTTTTGAGATCAACATTCGCGCCTCGGCCATCCTCGGCTTCGTGGGCGCGGGCGGCCTCGGCTACGAACTTCGCAATGCGATGGCGTGGGGGCCGGGGCGTTTCGACGAGGCGGCCGCAATCTTCATCTTGCTCTTCTCCACCATCGTCTTCTTTGACCAGGTGTCGAGCCGCTTCCGCAACCGTTTGACCGAAGGGCAGGCGCAATGACCACCGTGGACACCAATCTGGGCGACGCCAAGTCCGCCGCCGATAACCTGTTCAAGCGCAAACGTCTGTTCGCCTTTTCGGTCCCCGCGATCATCCTTGCCTATTTCACCTACATCTTCTTCGCGTTCGACATTGCGGGGCTGAGCCAGCGCGCGAACATGGATAACGCGGTCACGCTGGCCTCTGACAGCTGGTCGTACAAAGTCCACGTGACGCGGAACAACCGCGATGGCGTGGTCGACTATGCGGTCGAAGGCGAACGCAAGGGTCGCTACCCCGACGGCATGCGCCCGGATTGGGTTACCGTCGACGGCGACGTCGTGACCATCGACCTCGGCGGTGACCACATCGTGCGCTACCTGCCCGACAACCGGACCGAGATCGAAATCCCCGGCTTCCAAACGATCGTCGCGCAGGCCGAAGGCCGGACCGTGACAACCAACTTGCCCGCGGACCTGCCCGACTGGATCAGCGCATCCTCACGTCGCGTGGGCATTACCACGCCTGAAGGTCGGATCACGCTGACCGGGGCGCGCACGGAAGTGTTCAACTACTTCCCGGGGTGGGAGCTCTTTTGGTTCACCCTCGACAGCCCCTACCACGACAAGGGGCTGGGTCAGATCCTGTTCGGCGCGCGCTTGGACCCGGAGCGGGCCAATATCACCGGCGCTGTGTCGGATTGGTGGAACAACGGCATGTGGCGGCACAAGGATGTGGTCTGGGCGATCGGCGAGACGCTTTTGATGGCCTTCCTTGGCACCATGGGCGCCGCAATCCTTGCCCTGCCTTTGGCCTTCCTGGCTGCAAAGCGCTTCTCCCCGATCATGATGCTGCGAGCAGGCACACGGCGCGTGTTCGATTTCGTGCGCGGCGTAGACGCCCTGATCTGGACGGTCGTTCTTGCGCGCGCCTTTGGGCCGGGACCCCTGACCGGTACGCTGGCAATCCTGATCACGGATACCGGCACCTTCGGCAAAATCTTCTCGGAAGCGCTGGAAAACGTGGACGGCAAGCAGATCGAAGGCGTGGAAAGCACAGGCGCCAAGCCGCTGCAACGCTACCGGTTTGGGGTGATCCCGCAGGTCGTGCCTGTCTTGCTGGCGCAGGTTCTCTACTTCCTGGAGTCCAACACCCGGTCGGCCACGATCATCGGGGCAATCACCGGCGGTGGTATCGGGCTCATGCTGACGCAGGCCATCCAGACCCAAAAGGATTGGGAGGAGGTCGCCTATTACATCATCCTAATCGTGGTTATGGTGATGTTCATGGATTGGGTCTCGGGCTGGCTCCGGGGCAAGTTGATCGGCCGCAAAGACTGATGACACGGACGTTTATCACCGGGGTGAACCGGGGCATTGGTGCTGCACTCGCTGCCGAGGCATCGGCGCGCGGGCATGATGTGATCGGTACCTCGCGCGACGGCGCGGATCAGACGCTCCCGCTGTCTCTGGGCGATCCCGCGCAGGTCGCGGCGCAACTCGCCGGACGGATCGACGGGGCCGTGGATATCGTCATCAACAATGCGGGCGTCATCGGGCCCGCGCGGCAGTCGACGCTTGATATGGATTGGGCGGGCTTTGCCGATGCGCTGGCGATCAACACCTTGGCGCCTTTGGCCGTGGCCCAGACGCTGTTGCCCAACTTGCGCCAATCTCGATCGCCCAAGATCATCACGGTGTCGTCCCAGATGTCGTGGATGGGCTACGCGAAATCCGACCGGATCGCCTATCGCGCATCCAAGGCTGCGGTGAACAAGGTGATGCAGGGCCTCGCGACCGATCTGGAGCCCGATGGCATCGCCGTCCTTTTGGTGGATCCCGGTTGGGTGCGGACCGATATGGGCGGCCAAGACGCGGCCGAGGATCCTGCAGACGTCGCGCGCGGTATCCTCGACATAGCTGACCGCGTGAACCTGTCGGACACCGGAAAATTCTTCCGCTTTACCGGAGAGGAGCGCCCGTTCTAATGCCCCGTCTGTCGCCGGATACACCGTTTGTTCACGTCGGCTGCAGCCTGCATGAAAGCACCTTTGGCGCTTATGTGGAAATTGGCCAGGGCTCTCGCATCGCGTTCTCCCATCTGGACGACTATTCCTATTGCGACCGCTACGCCGACATCGCGAATGCTGATATCGGCAAGTTCTCGAACATCGCGGCCTTCAGCCGGATCGGGGCGACGGACCACCCGCTGCACACGGCGTCTTGCCACCACTTCCTCTATCGCTCGAACGATTACTGGGACGATGCAGAACCGGATCAGGATTTCTTTGCGCATCGCAAGTCCCGTCGCGCCCGGATCGGGCACGACACTTGGATCGGTGCAGGCGCGATGATCAAACCCGAGGTCACCCTTGGTCACGGGGCCGTCGTCGCGGCCGGGGCGGTCGTGACCAAAGACGTCGATCCCTACACCATCGTGGCGGGAACGCCGGCCAAACTGCTGCGCCTGCGTCAGCCGCGCGACATTGCCGATCGCCTTGTGGCGCTCGCGTGGTGGGATTGGTCCCATGACGCGATCCGCGTGGCACTCAACGACTTCAGGTCGCTTCCGGCAGAGGCGTTTTTAGAGCGCTACGGCGGCTAACCCTCCGAAGCGTTAACGGTCCGCGCCTCTCGTGGGGACAGGCCCATCGGCAAGCCATCCCTTGCAGCCTGCACAGTTTCAAAAAACTGTATTCGAGGTGTCACCGACATGTGACGTGTCGAAATTACCCCGCCTGTCAAAATGAACAGGCTGGGCGGCAAGATGCAGTACATCACCCCACTTTATCATATTTCACTGCGGGTTTTGACGGGTTCGCCAGAGGCCTTGTGTTCGCGGGCTTGGCGCAACAAGGACGATCCCAGATCGCGATCCCTGATCTGGCTGGTGGGCGCCAAACACTGCCAGAAAAGCCACGCGTGGTGGCAAGAGCGACTCTAGACGGGCGGGGGCCTTTGCGCGGCATTGGCGCGAGCCGAACAGCGTCGTTCCGCGCGCGACCCGAAGGTCATAAAACTGTAAGTTGGCTGTCGCGCGGGGGTTACATCACATTGCGAATTGCTGGGGCACCACACCAACTTGGGGTTTCTCATGCATCGCAATCTCACTCTCGCGGCAGCCGTTCTGGCGGCGACGCCCGCGCTCGCACAATCCGTTGACCGCGTCGATTATGGCCCGCGGCCTTTCTACCTTATCGACCAGATGGCGGACGGCCCGCTTAAGACCAAGCTTCAGTCTTGCTCGGGCCAACAGGCGTCTTCCTCTCTGTTTTCGATCGGGCATCGCGGTGCGCCGATGCAGTTTCCCGAACACACGGTGGAATCCAACCTTGCCGCAGCACGGATGGGCGCAGGCATCCTGGAATGCGACGTGACCTTTACCGAAGATCTGGAGCTGGTGTGTCGCCACGCACAAAACGATCTTCACACCACGACTGATATCCTTGCGACGTCGCTCGCCTCCACCTGCGCCACGCCCTTTAGTCCGGCAGACGGGGATACCTCGGCGGCGGCAGAGTGCCGGACGTCCGAGATCACCCTGTCAGAGTACCGCACGCTCACGCCAAAGATGGACGCCGCTGATCGCAGCGCAACGACCGTTGAGGCGTATCTTGGCGGCACCGCGGACTGGCGCACGGACCTCTACTCGGTCGAGCCGGCCACGATCATGACCCATGCCGAGTCCATCGAACTCTTCCGCTCACTTGGTGCGAAATTCACGCCAGAGCTGAAATCGCCATCGGTCGAGATGCCGTTCAACGGCTTCACCCAAGAGGACTACGCCCAGAAACTCGTGGATGAATACAAGGCCGCAGGCGTTCCGGCCTCCGACGTGTGGCTGCAATCCTTCAACCTCGAAGACGTCCTTTACTGGATCAAGGCAGAGCCCGATTTTGGTGCACAGGCCGTCTATCTGATGGATGAGTACAACATCGACGGGTATTCCCCGATGGACCCGGCGACATGGCCCAACACCATGGCCGAGCTCAAGGCCATGGGCGTGAACTATATCGCGCCACCAACCTGGATGCTTGTCACGCTTGACGGGGAAGAGATCGTGCCATCGGAATTGGCGCTGCAAGCCAAGGCTGCCGATCTCAAGATCATCACATGGACCATTGAACGGTCTGGCCCGCTCGTCCGCGGGGGCGGCTGGTATTATCAGTCCATCGCTGACGTCACCAACAGCGACGGCGTGATGTACGAGCTGATCGATGCGCTGGCGATGGATGTGGGTGTTGAAGGCATCTTCTCGGACTGGCCTGCGACCGTGACCTACTACGCGAATTGCATGGGCCTCGAATAATCCGTCGACCCTTCGGCGAAGGTTTCGCCCCTATCCCGCCGGGGATGGGGGCGTTTCATTTTCCAGGGTCAGCGTCACACGCTCCCCCACCCACCACGAGCGACCGAATTCAACCGGCACGCCGTCGGCCACGTTGAGGAAGGTGGTTTTCAACAGCGGTGCGCCCTCTGACACGTCCAGCACAACCGCCTGTTCAGGTCGCGCCGTGACAGCGGTGATCCGGGTCGAGGCCCGCGTGTAATCCGCGATCCCGGCCTTCTGCAGGGCGTAGGTGACCCCGCGCTGTTCTCTCAAGGCGGCCTCTAGGCCCGGCAATCGCGCGTGGGGGTAAATCGACTCCGACATCGACAGGGGCTGCCCATCCGCAAGGCTGCGCCCATGGGTGGCCAGGATCGTCTCGCCCACCGCGACATCAAGAACATCCGCTTCACTTTGCGTGGCCGCGCGCAGGGTAAATCCGCCCACCTCGCGCCCCGGGAGCCGCCCCGCGCGGCGCAGATTTTCTGTGAACCGCGTGCGTTTCCCGATGGGATAGTCTGTGGGTGTGGCGGCCACGAAGGCGCCCGCACCGCGCCGCGTCCGCACAAGGCCCTGATCGACCAGGGCCGACAACCCGTGCCGGACTGTGTGTCGGTTCACGCCAAACCGCTCGGCCAATGCCGCTTCGGTCGGAAGCTTGTCACCGGGGCGATACCGCCCCTCGGCGAGGTCGGCGCGCAACGCGTCGGCGATGGATTTCCAGATCGGTGTTCTTCCAGACATGTCACGCAAATTTCACAAAAGTCGGCTGTCGCGCGACCAGATATGTGGTAAGATATGTATAGTTGTATAGGTAATCGCAGAGTTGTCGAGATGAAAGACCTCAACGACGAAATGATCGCGCGGCAAACGTGGATGGGTCTGCTGGCC
>JBCBFU010000058.1:0-17790 GCA_038527375.1 Pseudomonadota bacterium
TGCCCGATCAGTTGCAGGATATGCGCCGATTTCCGTGTTGCGCCCGTCACGACAGCATCCCCGTGCCCGTGGGCGACCATCAGCGCGGAAAACACGTGACGATCCCGGGCGGCAAGGCGGTGAATGTCCTGCCGGTCGAAGCCTTGCCGTTGGAGCCGGTCGTAGAGGAAGCTCTTGTAGGTCTCCAAATGCTCGGTGTTGCGGGCGTTCACGATCTCCAGCTCGTCATAGGCATCGCCAAGGCCCAGCGACTCCAGATCGGCTTTGACCTCGGCCTCGCGGGCGACAATCACAGCCTGCCCGTAGCCTTGCCTTTGGTAATTCACGGCAGCGCGGAGGACACGGGGATCGTCCCCTTCGGCAAAGATCATCCGCGCCTGCGCCGCGCGCGCCCGCGCATGGATGCCAGACAGGATTGACGCGGTCGGATCCATCCGCGTTTTCAGGTTCAGTTCATAGCTGTCCATGTCGACGATGGGCCGACGCGCCACCCCCGTATCCATCCCGGCCCGCGCTACAGCGGGTGGAATGCGGTAGATCAGGCGCGGATCAAAAGGCGTGGGGATGATGTAGTCGCGGCCAAAGGTCAGCTTCCGGCCATAGGCGATGGCAACCTCATCGGGGACGTCTTCGCGGGCCAAATCTGCCAGGGCGCGTGCGCAGGCGATCTTCATCTCGTCATTGATGGCGCGCGCATGGATATCCAGCGCGCCGCGGAACAGGTACGGGAACCCCAACACGTTGTTGACCTGATTGGGATAGTCGGACCGACCCGTGGCAACGATGGCATCCTGGCGCACGGCCTGCGCTTCCTCGGGCGTGATTTCGGGGTCTGGGTTCGCCATGGCAAAGATCACCGGATCGGGCGCCATGCTTTGCACCATCTCGGGCGTGACCGCCCCTTTGACCGAAACGCCAAGGAACACATCGGCCCCCTTCATCGCGTCTTCGAGCGTGCGGAGGTCAGTTGTGACGGCGTGGGCCGATTTCCATTGGTTCATACCATCGGTGCGGCCTTGGTAGATCACGCCCTTGGTGTCGCAGACGATACAGTTCTGATGCCGCGCGCCCATGGATTTCAGGAGCTCGATACAGGCGATCCCGGCGGCACCGGCACCGTTCAGGACGATCTTCACATCCTCGATCTTCTTGCCACTCAGTTTGAGCGCATTGAGCAGACCCGCCGCACAGATCACCGCCGTCCCATGCTGGTCATCATGGAAGACCGGGATATCCATCTCTTCCTTGAGACGTTGTTCGATGATGAAGCACTCGGGCGCCTTGATGTCTTCTAGGTTCACACCCCCAAAGGTCGGGCCCATCAGTTTGACGGCGTTGCAGAACGCGTCGACGTCTTCGGTGTCCAGTTCAATGTCGATGGAGTTCACGTCCGCGAAACGTTTGAACAGGACGGATTTGCCTTCCATCACGGGTTTGGAGCCCAGCGCACCCAGATTGCCCAGACCCAGAACCGCCGTCCCATTGGAAATCACGGCCACAAGGTTGCCCTTGTTGGTGTAATCATAGGCCGTTTCAGGCTGCTCAGCGATGGCAAGACAGGGATGCGCCACGCCGGGCGAATACGCCAAGGACAGGTCGCGTTGCGTCGCCATCGGAACGGTCGCCTGGATCTCGAACTTGCCCGGTGCGGGTTCGAGGTGGAATTGCAGCGCGTCCTCGGCTGTGACCTTGGTTTTTGACATTGTGGCTCCTCCCGGACACAACGCTTATCGAAGCGGTATCTGGGCAACAACAGGCCCAGGCGCACTGTTAGGGATAACATCGGAGCCAGAATGGCAAAGGACAGCGGCGTGACGCCGATGATGGCACAGTTTCTCGACATCAAGGCGGAATATCCCGACGCCTTGCTGTTCTACCGCATGGGCGATTTCTACGAATTGTTCTTTGACGATGCCGTCGCAGCGGCCGAGGCGCTGGACATTGCCCTGACCAAACGCGGCAAGCATTTGGGCGAAGACATCCCCATGTGCGGCGTGCCGGTCCATTCCGCCGAAGGGTATCTGCTGACCCTGATCCGCAAGGGGTTTCGCGTCGCCGTGGGCGAACAGCTTGAAAGCCCGGCAGAGGCCAAGGCGCGCGGGTCAAAGTCGGTCGTCAAACGCGGGGTCGTGCGCCTTGTGACACCGGGGACCCTGACCGAAGACGCCCTGCTGGATGCGCGGCGCAACAACTACCTTCTGGCGTTTTGCACTGTGCGCGATGACGGGGCGTTGGCCTGGGTGGATATTTCGACCGGGGAGATCCGGGTTTGTGCCTGCCCGCGTGTGAAGCTGGGACCCGAACTGGCACGGCTGGCCCCGAGCGAGGTGTTGATCGCGGATACGAGTTACGCCGAATTAGAGCCTGTTTTGACCGATGCGGGCCTGACCCCGACGGAGCTGTCCCGGGGCGCGTTCGCGAGCGAAGCCGCCGAACGGCGTGTCCAGGATGTTTTTGGCGTAGCCTCGTCCGAGGCGTTTGGCACCTTCAATCGGGCCGAGATCGGGGCGATTGGCGCGGTCCTCCATTACCTTGATCTGACGCAAAAAGGGAAAATCCCGCTTCTGCATCCTCCCCAGCGCGATGATCGCACGAAGTCGATGGAGATTGACGCCGCCACCCGCCGCAATCTGGAACTCACGCGCAGCCTGTCTGGCGGGAAAGCGGGTTCGCTGTTGTCGGTGATAGACCGGACATTGACTGGCGGCGGCGCGCGTTTGCTGGAACGTCATCTGTCGTCGCCCCTTCGCGATATCGAGGCGCTGACGACGCGGCTGGATGCGGTGGCGGACCTTTGTGACGATATGGGCACGCGCCATGGTCTGCGCGATGCGTTGAAATCGGTGCCTGATTTGGACCGGGCGCTGTCGCGGATCGCGCTGGATCGCGGCGGCCCGCGCGATCTGGTTGCCGTTCAACGCGCGATCGAGGCCGGTCTCAGGTTGGCCAGCCTTCTCGAAGGCCACGCCCCCAACGTCTGCCCGGATCGCACGCCCTTGGGCGCGGCGGCTGCGCTGGGTCAGGGCTTGGCCGACGCGTTGGTGGCCGAACCCCCGCTCTTGGCACGGGATGGCGGGTTTGTGGCGAGCGGATATCACAAGGAACTAGACGACCTGCGCACACTCCGCGACGAAGGGCGCGGTGTAATCGGCTCTATGCAGGCGGAGTACGCCGAAAAGACAGGCATTCCGTCTCTGAAGATCAAGCACAACAACGTGCTGGGGTACTTCATTGAAACGACTGCAACACATGCAGAACGCATGCTGTCCGCACCGTTGTCCGAGACGTTCATTCACCGCCAGACCACCGCGAATGCCGTGCGTTTTACGACGGTGGAGTTGTCAGAGATCGAAACCAAGATCCTGAACGCGGGCGGTGAGGCGTTGAGTCTTGAGTTGTCGGTTTTCGCGGACCTGCGCGAGCGGGTGTTGGAAGAGAGTGACGCGCTAGGCGCGTTGGCATCGGTCATCGCGCAAATCGACGTGGCGGCCAGCCATGCAGACCTCGTGGCTGATTTCGCATGGGTGCGGCCCATACTCACCGACAGCCGGGACTTTGTCATTTCCGGCGGCCGGCATCCGGTGGTCGAGGCCGCATTGCGCGCCGACGGTCAGCCTTTTGTCCCCAATGACTGCGCGCTCGATGCAGACACGCATATCTGGCTGGTCACCGGGCCAAACATGGCCGGTAAATCGACCTTCCTGCGCCAAAACGCACTGATCGCGATCCTTGCGCAGATTGGATGCTATGTTCCCGCGTCCAAGGCCGAAATTGGGTTGGTGTCACAGGTATTTTCACGTGTGGGCGCGTCGGATGATCTGGCACGCGGACGGTCGACCTTTATGGTGGAAATGGTCGAAACAGCCGCGATCCTGAACCAAGCCGACGACCGGGCGTTGGTCATCCTTGATGAGATCGGGCGCGGTACGTCGACCTATGACGGACTGTCGATTGCCTGGGCATCGCTTGAACATCTGCACGACGTGAACGGCGCCCGCGCCCTGTTCGCCACGCATTACCACGAAATGACGGCGCTTTCGGCCAAGCTGGACCGGGTGGAGAATGCGACTGTCGCGGTTAAGGAACATGATGGGGACGTCATCTTCCTGCACGAGGTGCACAAAGGTGCCGCTGATCGGAGCTATGGCGTGCAAGTTGCCAAGCTCGCCGGTCTTCCGCCTGCGGTAATCGAACGGGCGCGCGTCGTGCTTGAGGCGTTGGAAAAAGGGGATCGCGACGGCGGCGGCACCCGGGCCGCGCTGATTGACGACTTGCCGCTTTTCGCAGCCACACCGGCGCCGCTTCCTGTCCCCACGACATCGGATGTCGAGGACCGCCTGGCAGATATTCAGCCAGACGACCTGACAGCGCGCGAGGCGCTGGATTTGATCTACGAGTTAAAGGCGCTCTTAGCTCAGGCTTAACCTGGGGTTGACGACACACCCACCTGCGCAGGACGCAGAAGACGGTCGTGCAACATAAAGCCTTCGGCAGCGACCTGGATAATGTCGCCCGCCTTGGTACCGGGCACCGGTGCTTCGAACATGGCCTGATGATGCTGCGGGTCGAATTTATCGCCAACTTCGGGCGAAATCGGCTCGATCCCATGCTTTTTGAATGTGTTAACCAATTCACGCATGGTCAGCTCGACACCTTCCATCAGCGCAGCATCGGCCGAGCCTTCAGCCTCGCTCGCCGCCTGAATGGCGCGTTTCATGTTGTCGTAGACAGGCAGCAGATCGCGGGCGAGCTTGGACCCGCCATAATTCTCGGCCTCGCGACGATCCCGATCCGACCGTTTGCGCGCATTTTCGGCATCTGCCAGTGCGCGCATGAACCGGTCCTTGTATTCGTCCCGCTCTGCCCGCAGCGCATCCAGTTCGAGCGCCTCGTCGGAAATCTCTTCCTCGACTGCAGCGTTCTCTTCGCTTTCCGCCTCGTCGATATCGTCCAGAAACGCGTCCAAGCTGTCCTTGATGTCGCCGGTTTTTGCCATGTCACCCTCTTACCCGCGGTCGGACAGTGCGCGCCCGACCAGTTCGGCAGTGTAATTTACGATGGGCACAATACGCCCGTAGTTCAGCCGGGTCGGCCCGATGACACCCACCGCACCGATCACCTTTCGATCCGCGTTCATATAGGGAGAGACCACCAGAGAGGAACCCGAAAGTGAAAAGAGTTTGTTCTCGGACCCGATAAAAATCCGCACGCCTTGGGCGTCTTCGGCATGCTCCAGAAACTCGGCAATGTCGCGCTTGCGCTCAAGGTCATCGAACAGTGTCCGGATACGCGAAAGATCGGCTTCTTCGGCGCGTTCCAGCAGGTTCGCGCGCCCCCGAACAATCAGCCGTTCGTGGCGCGACCCCTCCTGATCCCAGACGGCCAGACCGCTTTCGATCAGGTCCTGCGCCAGAACATCCAGTTCCTGCCGACGGGCGGCAATCTCGGTGCTGATTCGTCTCTGCAGGTCACCGAGGGTCCGGCCCTCGGCCATGGCGTTCAGGAAATTGGCAGCCTCGCGCATGGATGACGGCGTTTGTCCCGGCGACGGAACGAAAACGCGGTTCTCGACCTCGCCATCGGCGAACACCAGAACGACCAGTGCGCGGTCCGCGGCGAGCGACACAAATTCAATGTGCTTGATCGGCGCCTCTTGCTTGGGCGCCAGAACAAGCGAGGCACCCTGCGTCATACCCGACAATGCGCCACCGATCCGGTCGAGAATACCGCCCACATCATTGCCCGGGTCCTTGAGCGTTGCATCCAGGCGATCCCGGTCATCCCGGCCCAGCGCATCGACCTCAAGCACGCCGTCCACGAACAACCGCAGGCCCAGTTCGGTCGGGATTCGTCCGGCGGACACGTGGGGTGATTCCAGAAGGCCCAGAAACTCTAGATCCTGCATGACGTTGCGGATCGTGGCGGCGCTCACCGTTTCGCTCAGATGCCGGGTCAAGGTCCGTGATCCGACGGGCCCGCCTGACGCCAAATAGCCTTCGACCACACGACGAAAAACCTCGCGCGTACGGTCGTTCATTTGATCGTAAAGATTCGGTTGTTCTTTCATCAATCCATGACCCAGAGTGTCAGTGACACGAGGCGCTGTATTCCACACACGGCCCCGGGTTGCGCCGGAATTCACAGGGGTTTAGTGCGCAGGAAACCAAGAAGGAAGATAAGTATGCGACCCTCCGGACGCCAGACCAATGAATTGCGGCCCGTTTCAATCGATATTGACGTAACGCGGCACGCCGAAGGGTCCTGTCTGATCAAATGTGGCGACACCCACGTCCTGTGCACCGCATCGCTGGAAGAACGCGTACCGCCGTTCCTCAAGGGATCGGGCCTTGGGTGGGTGACGGCGGAATACGGGATGCTGCCGCGGGCGACGCACACGCGCATGCGTCGTGAGGCGAAAAACGGTCAGTCTGGAAGAACGCAGGAGATTCAAAGACTTATTGGTCGCAGCCTTCGCGCGTGTGCGTCGCGTGGCGCTGGGCGAACGCCAGATCAGCATCGATTGCGACGTGATTCAGGCCGATGGCGGGACGCGCTGCGCGTCGATCACGGGGGGTTGGGTCGCGTTGAAACTGGCTGTGAACAAGCTGATGAAGGCAGGCGACATCATCTCGGACCCACTGGTTGACCCGATCGCCGCGGTCAGCTGCGGGATTTACGCAGGCCAACCCGTGCTAGACCTGGACTATCCCGAGGATAGCGAGGCTGGCGTTGACGGCAATTTTGTCATCACCGGGTCGGGCAAGTTCGTTGAACTGCAAATGTCCGCCGAAGGCGCCACGTTCAGCCGGAGCGAAATGGACAGCCTCATCGACCTCGCCACGCAAGGCGTGAACCAGTTGGTCAAGGCACAGCTGGACGCAACGGCCTGATGCGCAAACTGACCGAGCCCAAGATCGTTCTGGCATCACACAACGCCGGCAAGCTGCGCGAAATCGGCGAGCTGCTCGAACCGTTCGGGATCGAGGTCGTGTCAGCCGGATCGTTGGGTCTGGATGAACCAGAAGAGACTGAGGACACCTATTCAGGCAACGCGCGGATCAAGGCGCATTACGCTGCCAAGGCCTCTGGCCTGCCTGCGCTGTCCGATGACAGTGGGATATCGGTCGACGCCCTGGATGGCGCGCCGGGTGTCTACACCGCCGATTGGGCTGAAACAGACACTGGTCGCGACTTTGCCATGGCGATGACGCGGGTCTGGAACCTGCTCGAAGAAAAGGCCGCAACAGAACCTCGGACGGCGGCCTTTCACTGTACCTTGTGTCTTGCGTGGCCCGATGGTCATGACGAGGTTTTTGAGGGCATCGCGCCAGGTCGCCTGACATGGCCCATGCGCGGCACCCATGGCTTCGGCTTTGATCCAATGTTTATCCCAGACGGCCACGACGTGACGTTTGGTGAGATGCTGCCGGAGGTCAAAGCACCGCTGTCCCACCGGGCGGACGCGTTCGCGAAATTCAAGGCCGCATGTCTGACCCGCTGACCGAGCGCGGCTTTGGAATTTATCTCCATTGGCCGTTTTGCGCGTCACTCTGCCCCTATTGCGATTTCAATTCCTATGTTGCGAAGACGGTGGATTACGCCCGATGGGAGCAGGCGATCAAGGCCGAGCTAAAGCGCCACCACGCCGAAACGCGGGGGCGGTCGCTCGATTCTATCTTCTTTGGGGGTGGGACGCCCAGTTTGATGCCGCCGAGCCTCGTAAACGGCATCTTGGGCTGCATTGATGATCTCTGGGGCATCTCGCCGGACACCGAAGTCACGCTAGAGGCCAATCCCGGCAGCGTGGACGCCGATAATTTTGCAGGCTTCCGGTCAGCAGGCGTTGGCCGCATCTCCATGGGGGTGCAGGCGCTCAATGATCCCGATCTGGCCAAGCTGGGGCGGTTGCATTCCACGTCCGAAGCCCTCGCGGCACTGGACATCGCAACAGCGACATTTGACCGGGTCAGCATCGACCTGATCTACGCGCGGCAGGATCAATCACTGGCCGATTGGGAGGCCGAGCTTCGGAGCGCGCTTGGCTACGGGCTCCGTCACCTCTCGCTCTATCAGTTGACCATTGAACCCGGGACCGCATTTGGCGACCGTTTCGCACGCGGCTCTCTCACCGGGCTACCGTCAGAAGATACGGCCGCGGACATGTTTTTGCTGACCCAAGCGCTGTGCGAAGAGGCAGGTTTGCCCGCATATGAAGTCTCTAACCATGCCGAAAGCGGGCAAGAGAGCCGTCACAATCTGATCTACTGGAAACAAGGCGACTGGTTGGGGATCGGTCCGGGTGCACACGGGCGGCTGACGCTGGACGGACGTCGATACGCGACAGATACGCATCGCGCGCCTGGTGCATGGTTGAAAGCCGCCGAAGACGGATCAGGCGAAAAAGAGCGGCATGAGATTGATACCGGTGACAGGGCGGATGAGGCTTTGATCATGGGTCTGAGGACCCGCGACGGGCTGGATTTAGCGATGATGGAGACGTTGGGATGGTTCCCACCCAACGATGTCGTCGCGGATCTGTGTGATCTCGGCATGATCGAGGCGTCAAACAGTAGGCTGCGCGTGACGAAATCCGGTCGCGCCGTACTCAACCCCATTATTGCGAAATTGGCGGGCGCCTAACTTCCCAGTTTTTGGCAAAGATCGTCCAGATCCTCCAAAGACTTGTACTGGATCGTGATCTTTCCCGCTTCCTGCCCGTCTTTATGGTCGATCAGGACTTTCATCCCCAGCGCAGCCGAAAGGTCCCCTTCCAGCGCGACTGTATCTGCCGCCTTGGCGGTTCCGCGCGCGGCAGGCTTGGCGGTCTTCTCCACCTTTGGTGCCTTGGCGAGCTTTTCCGTCTCTCGCACAGACAGACCTTTGCGAACGACATCCCGGGCGAGGCCCGACGCATCCTCTGCAGTGATCAGCGCGCGTGCATGCCCGGCAGACAGGTCCCCCTTGGCCAGCATGTCCTGAACATCGGATGGCAAGTTCAGCAAACGCAGGGCATTCGCGATATAGGGTCTACTCTTGCCCAAGGCTTCGGCCATTTGCTCCTGCGTGCGACCAAAACGCTGCATCAAGGACTGAAAACCCAGCGCCTCTTCCACCGGATTCAGGTCCGCGCGCTGGATGTTTTCGATAATGGCGACTTCCAGAACTTCGGTGTCACTGAACGCGCGCACAACAACCGGCAGCTCGTGCAATTTGGCCAGCTGCGACGCGCGCCAACGGCGTTCCCCCGCAACGATTTCGTATTCACCGTCCTTGCTCGGGTGTGCGCGAACGATCAAAGGCTGGATTACGCCCTTTTCGCGGATGGACGCAGCAAGATCATCGAGATCACTTTGTGTAAAAGTGCGACGCGGCTGATCTGGGTTGGGGTGTATCCGCTCGATCGGGATCAGGTCTTCGCGGGCTGACGCAACCGGCGCCGACGCGACCTCTGCCGCGGTATCTACATCTGCCATCAGGGCAGACAGGCCGCGACCCAATCCTCGCTTTTTGTCTTTGCTCATATGCCCCTCCTCACGCGGCTTTTGGCTGTGCGCGTGTCAATATTTCTTGCGCCAAGGATCGATATGCCTGGGCTCCGGCGGATTGCGGATCGTATTGCAGCACCGGCATCGCAAAGGATGGTGCCTCGGACACGCGCACGTTCCGCGGAATGATTGTCTGGAACACCAAATCACCCAGGTTCTCGCGGGCGTCCTGCTCAACCTGTTGGGACAGGTTGTTGCGGCGGTCGAACATGGTCAGAACCACACCCTCTATGCGCAACTTGGCATTGGCCGTCGTACGGATTTCCCGGATCGTCAGCATCAACTGCGAAAGACCCTCAAGCGCAAAGAACTCTGACTGCAGCGGCACAAGCACCGAATCCGCCGAAACCATCGCATTCACGGTCAGGAGATTAAGCGACGGCGGGCAATCGATAAGGATATAGTCGAAGATCTGCATGGCCTCTGATCCACGCAGCGCGTCATGGAGCAGATAGCTGCGCTTTTCGTTCGACATCAGCTCGATATCTGCAGAGCTCAGGTCAACTGTCGCGGGGATAAGGCCCAACCGATCCAATTCAGTTTGATAAATCGCATCCTCGATCGCGACATCTTCCAGAAGGACATCGTAGGACGTCGTCTCCCGATCTTCGGGCATCAGTCCCAGACCTGTCGACGCATTCCCTTGCGGGTCGAGATCGATAACCAAAACCGATGCGCCGGCTTCAACCAAGGCAGCGCCAAGATTGATCGTGGTTGTCGTTTTCCCAACCCCGCCCTTTTGATTGGATACGGCAATGATCTTGGCCTTGGCCGTCATCAAAGGATCAGACACGCGCGAGGTCTCCCAATTCCAGAATGGTGGCCTTGTGGTCCGTTTTACTCGGGTGCTCGATCAAGCTAAAGCGCCAATTTTCCTGCGCCTGCGCGATTTCCGCGCCTGCCCGCTCCCCTTTTGGGAAGAGGAGCTGGGCGCCCGGCGCTGCGTGTTGGTGGGCCATTTCGCAAAGCGTATCCAACGACGCGAGCGCGCGCGCCGTCACCAGGCTCGCATCCTGGGGCGGCGCGTCTGAAATCCGCCGCGTGAGCACCGATGCCTTCAAGCCCAGGGTCCGGATGCACGTTTGCAAGAACGTCGACTTGCGCAAATCTGCTTCGATCATGGTGATGTGCTCAAACCTCTGATCGTGCTTCGACAAGATCGCCAGAACGACAGCTGGGAGCCCTCCACCAGATCCGAGATCGAGTGCTTTGTCCGTTGGGCGAATGAGGGGCCACAATTGCAGAGAATCCGCGATGTGACGGCCCCATACGTCTTCTTTTGTGGATTTCCCGATGAGGTTGATGGACTTGGTCCACTTCAAAAGAAGCGAAACGTAGACCTCTAGGTCATCGCGTGTTTCACGTGAAACATCTTTCAGGTCCATCAGGAAGCCTTCGCCCGATCTCGCCGCTTCAAATGGGCCAACAGAAGGGTCAGCGCCGCCGGCGTCATTCCATCGATACGCCGCGCCTGCCCCAAGGTCTGTGGCCGCGTCTTTTCGAGCTTGATCTTCAATTCCGTCGAAAGACTGTCGAGGTGCCCGTAATCGAAATCCGCCGGGATGATCCACCGCCTCGTCTTTCGCAAGCGCCTCGGCATCCGCCTTCTGGCGTTCGATATAGCCGTAATACAAGGCATCCCGCGCCAATTGTGCGCGCGCCCCCTGTGAACACCCCGCCAAGGACGCGTCCAGAGCGATCAAGCTATCCCAATCTGTGTTGGGAAACGCCAGAAGCTCCATCCCATTACGGCGCTTACCGTCTTCCTTGACGGAAATCCCAGCGGAACTTGCGGTCTTTGGCGTGACCGACATCGCCAGCAAAGCCGATTTTGTGGTCTCAAGCTCCTCTGACTTTTTACTGAAAACTGCCCAACGCGCATCATCCACAAGACCCAGATCCCGGCCGAGCGCCGTCAACCTTTGGTCAGCGTTGTCCGCCCTCAAGGAGAGACGGAACTCAGCCCGGGACGTGAACATACGGTAAGGCTCCGTCACGCCGCGCGTCACAAGGTCATCCAGCATGACGCCGATATAGCTTTCGGACCGCGGGAACGTGACTTGCTCCATGCCTTGCGCGCGACGTGCCGCATTCAATCCCGCAACCAAACCCTGCGCCGCCGCTTCCTCGTATCCCGTGGTTCCGTTGATTTGGCCAGCCAGGTAGAGATTTGGCAGCGCGCGGAGCTCCAATGACAGCGTCAGGTTTCGCGGGTCCACATAATCATATTCAATGGCATAGCCCGGTTGAAGAATGCGCACGTCTTCAAGCCCGGCAATAGACCTGACATAAGCCTCCTGCACATCGACCGGCAGCGACGTCGAAATTCCGTTGGGATAGATGGTCGTGTCGGTGAGACCCTCTGGCTCGAGAAAAACCTGGTGGCTGTCTTTATCGGAAAACCGTACGATCTTGTCCTCGATCGATGGGCAATACCGGGGACCTATTCCATCAATATGCCCACCATACATGGCCGATCGCTCGAGGTTATCCCGAATAATGTCGTGAGTTTTTGCGTTTGTGTGGGTAATCCCACAACTGATCTGTCTAAGCGGTGCAAAAGAGCTGAGGAACGAAAACAGTGACGGATCATCATCTGCTGCCTGCAGCTCCAGCCCGTCCCAATGGATGGTTGACCCATCCAACCTGGGCGGTGTGCCGGTTTTCAGGCGACCCATGTCCGGGACCACGTCGCGCAAACGCTGGGACAGCTGGATCGCTGCATCCTCGCCCATGCGGCCACCAGCGTAAGATACGTCGCCGATATGGATTTTGCCGCCTAGGAAGGTGCCGGTCGTCAGGACTACAGCGGCGGACATGATTTCTGATCCGTCTGCCAGCACCAGCCCTGTAACAGCGCCGTCTTGCACTAGAACATCGACAACTTCCGCCTCGCGAACGGACAGCCTTGGGATGCGCGCAAGGGCAGCCTGCATTTCGCTAAGGTAGACCGCCCGATCTGACTGCGTTCGTGGACCCTGGACCGCCGGACCTTTACGCCGGTTCAGCAGGCGGAACTGAATGCCCGACGCATCCGCGACCTGCCCCATGAGCCCGCCCAACGCATCAATCTCGCGCACCAGGTGACCCTTTCCCAAGCCACCAATCGCAGGATTACAGGACAGCGTGCCGATCTTGGACGCATCCAACGTCACGAGGGCGGTCTTGGCGCCAGCGCGTGCTGCAGCCGCGGCGGCATCGCACCCGGCATGGCCACCGCCGACGACAATCACGTCGAAGTCCAGATGTTTCACGTGAAACACTCCTACTTCCCAATACAGAATGACGAGAAAATCTCGCCCAGCACGTCTTCTACATCTATGCGACCAAGAACGCCATCCACGGCGCGCATGGCTGCCGTCAGTTCGAACACGACAACCTCTGGAGGGGCGTCCATGTCCAGCGCGTTCTGGGCAGCTTGGAGGCTCTCTTGCGCGTTCTCCAGTGCCGCCTTCTGACGAACGTGACTCGTCAAACCAGATCCAGCACTCGCTGCAATCGCGGCCTGCTCAACCGCGGCCACCAATTCCTTCACGCCTTGGCCAGTTTTTGCAGAGATCCCATCGCCACCGCTTACATCAATCTTCGACTTCAAAACGATGTCGCCAGCTTGGTGCGTGGCGGGATCCGCCACGCCATCCTCAGACAGAAAAACACGCAGATTCGCCGCCTCTGCCCTTTGGCGTGTCCGACGCACACCTTCCTTCTCCACGGGATCATCAGTTTCCCGAAGCCCCGCAGTGTCCAGCACACGGACGGGCAAGCCCTTCAAGCGCAACACGACCTCAACAACGTCCCGCGTCGTCCCTGCGATATCGGACACAATCGCCGCGTCCCAGCCCGCCAAACGATTCAGCAGGGAACTCTTCCCCGCATTCGGCGGACCCACCAACGCCACTGTAAAACCTTCCCGTCGAATACGCGCCGCTTCGAACCCGTCTAGCTCCTCTTTCAGGAGCGTCTCGGCAATGCCGAGGCATCCCGATACCTCTGGCATGACATCAACGGGAACCTCTTCGTCTGCAAAGTCGATGGTCGCCTCGATGAGCGCTGCGGCCCGCAGAAAATTGTCTCTGATTTGGCCCAATCGATCGCTGAGACCACCCGTCATCACGTCCAGGGCAAGCTGACGCTGGCTTTCGGTCTCTGCCTCGATCAGATCTGCAAGGCCTTCGACCTCGGTCAGGTTCATCTTGCCGTTTTCAAAGGCGCGCCTCGTGAACTCCCCCGGTTCTGCCGGACGGACGCCGTCCATATCCGTCAGGACGGAGAGGACGCGATTGATGACTGCCTGACTTCCGTGGGTATGGAGCTCCAGCACGGGTTCACCCGTAAAACTGGCGCCATCTTCAAACCTGATGGCCAACGCCGAATCGATCAAAGTGCCATCTGACGCACGGACAGAAACAAGCCCTGCAAAGCGCGGTTTGGGCAGACGTCCCAGCATACGCGCGCAGATGTCCGGCACATGACGGCCCGAGACACGGATAACCGCCACACCCGCTTGCCCCGCGCCGCTGGCCAGGGCGCAGATCGTATCCTCGCCCCGATCCACCATCGCTTAGGTGTTCATCGAATCGAAGAAGTCAGAGTTGGTCTTGGTCTGCTTCAACTTGGAGATCAGGAACTCGATCGCATCCGTCGTGCCCATCGGGTTCAAGATGCGGCGCAGCACATAGGTCTTCTGCAGATCGATCTTGTCGACCAACAGATCCTCCTTACGCGTACCGGACTTGAGAATGTCCATGGCCGGGAAGACGCGCTTGTCCGCAACCTTGCGATCCAGAACGATCTCGGAGTTACCCGTGCCTTTGAATTCCTCGAAGATCACTTCGTCCATCCGCGAGCCCGTATCGATCAGGGCCGTCGCGATGATCGTCAGCGATCCACCTTCTTCGATATTCCGTGCAGCACCAAAGAACCGCTTGGGTCGTTGCAGCGCGTTTGCGTCCACACCACCTGTCAGAACTTTGCCCGAGGATGGCACAACGGTGTTGAATGCCCTACCAAGTCTTGTGATCGAGTCGAGAAGGATAACAACATCTCGTTTATGCTCGACCAGACGCTTGGCCTTCTCGATCACCATTTCGGACACGGCGACGTGACGGGTCGCGGGTTCATCGAAGGTCGATGAAATCACCTCACCCTGAACCGACCGCTGCATGTCGGTGACTTCTTCCGGACGCTCATCGATCAGAAGAACGATCAGGTAGCACTCCGGGTGGTTCTTTTCGATCGAGGTTGCGATGTTTTGCAACAGCACCGTTTTACCGGTTCGCGGCGGGGCCACGATCAACGACCGCTGCCCCTTGCCAATCGGCGCCACCAGATCGATGATCCGGGCCGAACGGTCCTTGAGCGTTGGGTCGTCGATCTCCATCGTGAGACGCTCATCCGGGTAAAGCGGCGTCAGGTTGTCAAAGGCCACCTTGTGACGCGCGCGCTCAGGCTCATCAAAGTTAATCTTGGACACACTCGTCATCGCGAAATAACGCTCGTTGTCGCCTGGGGCTTTGATCACCCCTTCGATTGTATCGCCCGTCCGGAGAGAGAACTGGCGGATCATGTCCGGCGAGACATAGATGTCATCGGGACCCGGCAGATAGTTCGCCTCGGGGTTCCGCAAAAACCCGAACCCGTCCTGAACCACTTCCAGAACGCCGTCACCGCTGATTTCCCAGCCGTCTTCCGCACGCTCCTTGAGAATGGCGAACATCATGTCGCCTTTGCGCATGGTCGACGCGTTCTCGATCTCGAGCTCCTCGGCCATATCGAGAAGCGCTTTGGGGCTCTGAGCCTTCAAGTCGGCAAGGTTAAGGCGCTCGTCTTCCATGACGATCCTTTCAAGGTATTCGGTTTTATCAAATGGAGATGCGGGACCCGGGACCGGACCGCGTTGCAGGCCACCTAAGGAGTTTTGACCTGCAAGTCAATGAAAGCGACGCCTAGAGCGGTCGCACGATGACCATGATCACAATGACGAACATCAGAACTGTCGGCGCCTCGTTCATGATGCGGTAGGTCCGGCCGACCCGCGTATTCGTCCCGGTCTGGAACTCGCGCAGGCGCGCACCAAGCCATCCATGCACCCCGCTCATCGCCAGAACCGCGCCAAGCTTGACGTAAGGCCAGACAGCCGACCAATCGACCACACCGGGCGTGAGGGCCAACAGAACGCCAAAGACCCAAGTCGCGATCATCGCGGGCGTCATGATGACCTTGTAGAGCTTGAACTCCATCATGCGCAGCAGGCCATCGGCCTCCCCACCCACAGGAGCGCTCTCTGCGTGGTGCACGAACAAGCGCGGGAGGTAAAACATCGCGGCCATCCATGAGATCACGGATACGATGTGCCCCACTTTGATCCAGGGGTACGCCCACGCGAGTATGTCACCGATCATTCTTTGTCTCTTTGTCCTGACCGAGATCCAATAATCATTATATATATAAGAAAGAAAGATGATGATGATTTAGGAACAGGCAATCCTGTGGATTACGGATTTGCCCTACGGGATAGCCACAGACAACCGCATGTGGGGAACCTCCGGCGCAAAACATACGATAAACCCAGTTATTTGTTTATAATCAGCGGTTTGCGGCCAAAGAACCTGGGGACAACTCTGAAGATTGTTGGGCGTCTACACTGACATGACGAAAGTCATACACCACACAAAGTTACTCTTTTACACGTGGAGAAAACTTGGCCGAACCGTATTGGGACACCGGGGTTGTCCGCAGGACGCGGGTCGGGCACGACATATCCAACGCACCATCACGCCTTCACCCTCAGAGTTGCACACGAGGTTATGCACATGCCGCCGATGATCCTCGCATCCGGGTCCCCCATTCGAAGCACGCTTTTGTCGAATGCGGGCGTGGATCACGTGGTGCGTCCCGTCAAAGTCGATGAGGTGTCGATCCGCGAGGCCTTGCTGGCCGAAGGCGCCCCGCCCCGCGATATTGCCGATACCTTGGCAGAGATGAAGGCGCAAAAGGCCGCCAACGCAGCGCCGGATGCCTATGTCCTTGGGTGTGATCAGGTGCTCAACCACAAGGGCACCGTTCTGGGAAAGGCCACGGATCGGGCAGAAGCTGCAGCGCACATCGCGGCTCTCTCAGGTGATACGCATTCCTTGCTGTCGGCGGTTGTCCTCTATCACGAAGCAAAGCCGATTTGGCGGCATGTCGGAGTTGTTCGCCTGACCATGCGACCCATGACGGGTGATGCGATTGATCGATATCTGGATCACGCGTGGCCAGATGTTGCCGATTGCGTGGGATGCTACAAACTCGAAGGACGGGGTGCACAGCTATTCACGAATATCTCGGGCGACTATTTTACCGTGCTTGGTCTGCCTTTGTTGCCTGTTATATCCATCTTGCAAGAACACGGGCAGATAGAGATATGAGCGCGCAAAGAATCCCTTTGGCAGGCGTGATCGGGGACCCGATATCGCACAGCAAATCGCCAGCCTTGTTCGCCCATTGGTTCAAACAGACAGGGTGCGCCGGACACTATGTGCCGCTGCATGTCGAGGGTGGGGACCTTAAACGGGTCCTGCGAAATATGCCCCGGATGGGCTTTGTCGGCTGCAATGTGACGCTGCCCCACAAGGAAGCGGCCTTGGAGATCGCGGATCGCGCGACAGATCGGGCGACGTTGGTCGGTGCGGCCAACACGCTGATCTTCCGACCCAACGGATCCATCCTGGCCGACAACACGGATGGATACGGGTTCATCAGCAACATTCGCGCCGCGGCCCCCGCATGGGACGGCAAAAGTGGACCCGCGGTTGTCTTGGGTGCCGGCGGTGCTGCGCGCGCTATCCTTGCTGCCTTGATCGAGCTGGGGGTGCCCAAGATATTTCTATCGAATCGCACACGCGGCAAGGCCGAGGCGCTGCGCACCGCGTTCGGGTCCAAGATCGACGTGGTCGACTGGGTTCAGGCGGGCAACGCGATCGAGGATTCCAGGACGATTATCAACACGACGTCGCTTGGTATGGTGGGGAACCCGGAACTACGCGTTCCGCTTGACGGGATCGAACCCGGCGATCTGGTGACGGACATCGTGTACACACCGCTCGAGACACGGCTTCTGCGGGAGGCCGCCCAGCAAGGGGCCCAAACGGTGGATGGGTTGGGCATGCTTCTGTATCAGGCCGTCCCCGGGTTCGAACGCTGGTTTGGCCACCGCCCGGTAGTCGATCCCGATACCCGTCTGGCGGTTCTTGGATGACCATCA
>JBCBFU010000059.1:0-17559 GCA_038527375.1 Pseudomonadota bacterium
TGGCAATGATACCCAGCAGGAAATTGCGCTGCTCTATGATCCCGACGTGATCGCGGCCCGCCACGATCCGACTGAGAGCGTCGCGGCCCCACGCTTTGACACCGAATTTGCCATCGACCTTGATGTCGATGCGCGGGCGGACAGTGTCGTGTGGTCCAAACCGCCGCTGGAGTTGGAGGTCACGGTGGCGGGCCAGGTGCTGCGCCTGATCGGCGTCCATGCCAAATCCAAGGCCCCCCATGGTGCGCGCAACCGGGCGGATGTGATGCGGCTCAGCATTGCCAACCGGCGCAAGCAACTGGCGCAGTGCATCTGGCTCAGGGCGCGGATCGACGATCATCTGGACGCGGGCGACCCGTTGATCGTGCTGGGCGATTTCAACGATGGTCCGGGGCTGGATGAATACGAGGCGCTCTTTGGCCAATCGAGCATCGAGATCGCGACAGGGGCGGGCGACCGCGTGATGTTTGACCCCCATGCCCATCAGGCGCTGACCAACCGCTTTGCCAAACCCACGACCAGCCGGTTCTGGCTGCGACATGAGGGGCGGTATCTTCAGGCGCTGCTGGATTACATCATGGTCAGCCCGGATTTGCGGGCAAAAGACCCCAAATGGCGCATCTGGCACCCGTTCGAGGATGCCGGGTGCTTTGGCGATCCCGGACTGCGCGACGCGCTTTTGGCGGCCTCGGACCATTTCCCGGTGACGCTGGACATCGCGCTTGGGTGAAATTGGCGCGGGCAGCTTCTATATTGGGTCCATGAGATATGCTGCCATCGCCGCCTTGTGCCTTGTTCCCGTCTTGTCGCCCCTGCCTGCCGTTGCGCAGGGGGAGGCGGAAGAGGAGGGTCTGACCCTCATGGAGCGGGGCGCGCAGATGTTCTTCGAAGGCCTCCTCGACGAGATGGAACCGGCCATCGACGGGATGCAATCGCTGGCGGAAGAGATCGGGCCCGGCATGGCCGAGGTCCTGTCCGAGATGGGTCCGGCGCTGCGAGACCTCATGGGGCGGGTCGATGACCTCACGAATTACGAACCGCCTGTCGTGCTGCCCAATGGGGACATACTGTTGCGGCGCAAACCCGAGGCCCCGGACCTGCCCGAGGTCGGACCCAACGGCGACGTCGAGCTTTAGCGTTTGATCTTGATCTTGGTCGTGGCGTCCAGCGCGCTGGCCAAGGCCCCGAACCGCGCATGCGCGACCTCTCCGAACAGCGCCTCGGTCTCGCGCGTGAGCGTTAGTTCCAGAACGCGCTTCTTAGGCGCCCAGGCCAGACGCGCCGTGTCGTCGCCTGACGCCCAGAGCATCGCGCCAAAGCGCATGGCCTTGCCCAGCACCTCGGCCTCGTGGGTGGCGCGTTCGTCCAAGAGCGGACTAAGGGCGTCAAAACGCGTGCCCTCGCGATTGTTCCTGTAGCGATGGAGCAGGGCCAGGCCCAAGAACACCCGCTCAGGGTGTTTCAGCCCGCCCAGATTGGCCCGCGTCGCGTTGTCAAAACAGACCTCGGCCCGGTAGTCGGGATGGGCGCGCCAGCTGACATCATGGAGCAGGCAGGCCGCCTTGATGAGGCGCAGACGGTCGGGTTTCGACGCGCGAAAGATCGGTTGCACGAAGTCAAAGAGCGTTTTGCCGAAGCCGGGCAGGCGGGCATCCTTGGCCTCGGCAAAGCGGCAGGCCTCGATCAGGGGATCGCGGTCGCGCAGCCGTTGGGGCATCTGTTCGTAAAGCATCCCCTCGCGGATACCGTAGGCGGAGATCGCGATGTCGTGGGGTTTTACCCGGCGGATCAGGCGCACCAGAACCTCGGAGGCGAGGGGGACGAGGGCAGCCCGCGCGGAGGACAGACCGCACCGCTGGCGCAGGTCCTCGATATCGTGTTTGGCGATAAAGTCCGCCGTGGCGCGCACGTCCTTGGTCGTCATCCGGTATTCGTGGAGGACGTGGAGCGGATAGCCCTGTCGTTCCATGTCGATGCGCGCAATGGCCCGCCACGACCCGCCCACGAGGAACAGGCGATTGCGCTGGGCGCCGAATTCGCGCTCCATCTCATCCAGTGCCGCGTCGATGACGGCCTTGCGCCCCTTGCGCCCGCCCTTGACGGATTTGAGCTTGAGCGGACCCAGATCAGACGTTGCCCGTCGGCCCACGCGGCCGCCGTTGATTTCGGCCAGTTCCATGGACGACCCGCCGATATCGCAGACCAAGCCGTAGGAACCTGGCCAGCCCAACAGGACCCCTTGGGCGGACAGGCGGGCCTCTTCCCGGCCGTCGATGACCCAGATTTTCAGGCCCGTCGCCTGTTCCACATCGCTGCGAAAGGCCGGGCCGTCGCTGGCGTCACGCACGGCGGCTGTGGCCACGGCGGTCAGGTCGCGGACGCCGGCTGCGCGCGCCACGGTGACGAACCGCGCAATGGCCGCCGTTGCCCGCTCGCGGCCCTCGGGGTGCAGGTGGCCGGTGTCGCCCAGCCCAGTGCCCAGCCCGCACATGATCTTTTCGTTGTAGAAATAGGCGGGGCTGCGCGCCGCGCCGTCAAAGATCACAAGACGCACGGAGTTTGATCCGACATCGATCACGCCCACGCGGGTCAAGGCCCGCGCGCCGGGATCGTCGAAGAGGGGCCGTCCGAAAGGACCCCAATCCTCGCTCTGGTCTGTTGTGCCGTCCATCGTCCCCTTTAATGGCCGGGCACGGCGCGTCGGTCCAGCACTAGTCTTCGGTATGGGTCAATTTCGGCACGTCCGCATCGCCCGCGGACCCGCGTCCCGACAGGGACGGGTTTTCCATGAAAAAGCGGTGGGTGTTGAAGGCAAAGCCCTCGGCCGGCATGTCGCGGCGGAACGACCCGTCGGGGGCCATGACCCAGCTTTGCGCCACATCGGCAAGGTTGGCGGCCATCACCTGACTGACGATCTGCGCCTTGACCGTGGGGTTCGTGATATCGACCAGCGTCTCGACCCGTCGGTTCAGGTTGCGGCCCATCCAGTCGGCGCTGGAGATGAACACGCGCGCCTTTTTCGACGGCAGGCCCCGCCCGTTGCCAAAACAGACGATGCGCGAGTGTTCCAGAAACCGGCCCACGATGGATTTGACGCGGATCGTGTCGGACAGCCCCTTGATCCCCGGACGCAGACCGCAAATGCCCCGGATCACGAGGTCTATCTGCACCCCCGCCTGGCTCGCGGCATAGAGCGCGTCGATCACATCGGGTTCGATCAGCGAATTCATCTTGGCCCAGATCTGGGCGGGCTTGCCTGCGCGGGCGTGTTCAGCCTCTGCCGCGATCAGCTCCAGAAGGCGCTGCTTCAACCCGCTGGGAGAGATCGCAAGGTTCTCGAGGTTTTCGGGCTCTACGTAGCCCGAAAGGTAGTTGAACACCTTGGTTGCATCGCGCCCCAAGGCGGGGTCGCAGGAAAAGAGGCTGACATCGGTGTAGATGCGCGCGGTGCCCGGGTGGTAGTTGCCGGTGCCGTAATGCGTGTAGGTGACAAGCTCTGCCCCCTCGCGCCGCACGACCGTTGATATCTTGGCGTGGGTTTTCAGGTTCGTGAAGCCGTAGACCACGTGCACGCCCGACCGCTCGAGCCGCCGCGACTGCCGGATATTGGCGGCCTCGTCAAAGCGCGCTTTGAGTTCGACCAAGGCGGTGACGGACTTGCCATCCTCGGCCGCCTCACACAGCGCCGCCACGATGGGGCTGTCCTTGGACGTCCGATAGAGCGTCTGTTTGATCGCCACGACGTCGGGGTCGCGGGCGGCCTGATCCAGAAAGCGCACGACCATGTTGAACGTCTCGTAGGGGTGGTGGAGGAGCATGTCCTTTTGCCGGATCGCACTGAACAGGTCACCATCGTGGTCCTGCACCCGTTCGGGCACGCGCGGGGTGAACGACGGCCAGAGCAGATCGGGCCGGTCATCCAGCACCAGTTCCGACAGATCAGCCATCCCGATGAGGCCCGCAATCTCGATCACCTCGGCATCGGTGACGTCCAGTTGCTCCATGATGAGCGCGCGCAGGGATTTGGGCGCGCCTGCGGTCATCTTCATGCGCACGACCTCGCCCCGGCGGCGGCGTTTCAGGGCGGTCTCGAATTCCCGCACCAGATCTTCGGCCTCTTCCTCCAGTTCCAGATCGCTGTCGCGCAAGATGCGGAACGCAAAGGAGCCTTTGAGCACGTAGCCCGGGAAGAGCGCGTCGAGATGCAGCATCAGCATCTCTTCCATTGGCAGAACGCGGATCGCGCCATCCTTGGACGGAAGCCGCCAGAACCGGTCGAGCAGCGCCGGGATCGGCAAGAGCGCACGCAGCGGCGTCTTGTCGGATTTCCGTTCCAGTTGCAGCGCCAGCGCGAAGCCTTCGTTCGGGAGGAATGGGAATGGGTGCGCGGGGTCAATCGCCAAGGGCGACAGCACCGGAAAGACCTGCGCCACAAAGGCCGCGCGCAGCCACGCCTTGTCGTCCTTTGACAAATCCTCGGCGGTCAGGATGTCGATCCCCGCCGTTTCCATCTCGTCCTTGAGGGCAGCAAAGGTGGTCTGTTGACGCTCCATCAACTGACGCGCGTTTTCGTTGATCAGGACCAGTTGCTCGGCAGGGCTGAGCCCGTCGGCGGCGGGGGTCGTATTGCCCGCCTGTGCCAGTTCGCGCAGGCCCGCGACGCGCACGGTGTAGAATTCATCGAGGTTCGTGGCCGAAATCGACAGGAACCGCAGCCGTTCGAGCAGGGGAACACGGGGGTTCGCGGCCTCTTCCAACACGCGCCAGTTGAACCCCAGCCAGGACAGTTCGCGATTGTAGAACCGCGCGGGCGTTTCGGGGTCGATATCCATCGCGACCGCCTCGGGCGGGTCGGCGTGCAGGAAATCGGCCTGGGGTATCGCGTTCGGTTCGTCGAGGGTCATGGTCGGTTTCGTCATTGGCTCAGGGCGTCACGCGGCGGTTGCAGGGGGTCTTCGCCGGGCTGACAGCCATTTGTAACACAGATGTGTCGCGGTTTCAGGCGCTTATGCCCCGCCCCTGCGGTCGGCGTCCAGCACGCGCGCCGCCATCGCCCGCGTAATCGCCCGTCCGCTGGCCAATGCGGTTTCGTCCAAGGCCGCAACCAGACGGGCCGGGCTGGCGTAGCGGCGGTCCATGTGGGCAACGAGATGGTCGATCACGTCTGGTGTGGCTTTGAGCTGACGGTCGGACAGCAGCTTGATCACAATGGCGCGCAGGGTCTGATCGTCGGGCGCACCGATTTTTGCGACGGTGGTGGCCATCATCCGGCTCGCCAGATCGGGCAGGGTCACGCCCCATTCGCCCGGGCGCGTTCGCGCGGTCATCAAAAGCGTGCCGCCCGTGTTGAACTGATTGTTGTGCAGATGAAATAGCGCCTCTTCCGCGGCCGGGTCGCCTGCCACCGCGTCGGCATTGTCGACGATGACGGCGGGCTGCGCCTGGGTCTGTAGCCCTGCACGCGCATCCATCAGCGCAGCACCGGTTTCGGCAGCCTCGATATGGGCGAGGTGTGTCTTGCCGCTTCCCTCTGGTCCGCAAAGCAGGAGTTTGCCCCCCGGCCAACCGTCGGTCCCCTGACGCCTGCGGATCAGGTCAACCGCGTCGCGGTTTCCTTCGCCCACGTGGAAATCACCCGCCGCGCGCCCGTCCCGGCGGGGTAGCGGAAAGCTGAGCTGTTCAGGCATCGCGGTCTGTGGCGTCCAGTTCGGCGCGCAACTGGGCGTGTTCTTCGTCGCTCATGGCTTCGGCCAGCCCGGTCACCCCTTGGTAGAGCCGCCCGTCCATGTACTGCGCGGCTGCAAAGCGCGCGACCACGCCTATGGCCGCCGCAACGGGAACCGCCACCAGAAGGCCCAGAAATCCGAAGATCGCCCCAAAGACCGACATGGCCAGCAGCAGCCAGACCGGGTGCAGGCCGACGGAATTGCCGACCAGCTTGGGCGTCAGGAAATTGCCTTCGACCATTTGGCCGATCATGAAGATCAGCGCGACGAGCCCGATACGCAGCCAATCGGTGCTCTGTCGGATGGTTTCGCCATCCACGGTTTCGGGCCCCCAGAACTGAAACAGCGCCAACCCGATGGCCAAGACACCGCCGATGATCGCGCCGAGATAGGGGATGAAGGTCACGAGGCCCGCGATGAACCCGACGACCAGCCCGAATTGCAGGCCCACCACCATCAGCGCCACGGCATAGTAGGTGCCCAGGATCAGGCAGACCGTGCCCATCCCGCGCACGAACCCGGCGAGCACGCGATCCACATCGCGGGCCAGCGTGCGGATCGTATCCACGTGATCGCGGGGCAAAAGCGCATCGACCTGCGCCACCATCCTGTCCCAGTCGAGCAGAAGGTAGAAGGCCACCACGGGCACAATCACAAAGAGCAGGATGATATTCACGACGCCTGCGGCGGAGGTCAGCAGCGTGTTCACAAGCTCGCCACCACGGTCCTGGATCGTTTCGCCCAACGTGACGAGCGACTGCCGGATCGGGTTGGTTTCGTTCATCAAGTCCGGATAGGTCGACACGAGAAAATCGCGCAGGTCGGAAAAAAGCTGCGGCGCCGTGTCCACCAGATTGATCGCCTGCGAGACCAGTTGCGGAATGACGAGAAGTGCCGCCAAAAGAAAGATCATCACGCCCACGATCGTGATCATGATCGTGGCCAGCAGACGCGAAAACCCTGCCTTTTCAAGCCGATCGGCCACGGGGTCGAGGAAATAGGCAATCGCCCCACCCAGAATAAACGGCAAGATCACATCGCCTAGGAACCACAGGGCCAGCGCTATAAAGACGGCCCCCAGGCCCCAGTATTTGAATTGTTCGCGTACGGGCAGTCCCATGGGTGCGCTCCGTCTTGCCAGAGGTGACAGGGTGATCGGTGTACCCCTATGTCGCCTCTGGCCCGCAGCTTATCAAGTGGCGAAGATGGCCCGCCTTTTGATGTGGCCGGGACAATGATCAGTGCCGCGCCACGATCCTCGCATGCAGGCGTTTCACGATGTCCGAGGCACGGGTTTCGAACACGGGCGGCAGGATTGCGTGGATCAGCGCGGCGACCGCGGCGGCAAAGAGAAGCCCGGCGAAGCCCAACGCAAAGCGCATGTGCCCAAAATAGCTCTCTCCGACGGACGCCGGATGGTCGCGGAAGGCGGACAGAAATTGGGTCGGGGTTTGCATGGGGCGGGCTCCTTGGTTTTGACCATTATGTCCCGGGTCTGCGGCTGAATTATCCCAAAGTGCATTGCCATGACGGACAGTTTTGGGACATCATCCCACAAGATGAGTGAACTAGATGACATAGATCGCGCGATCCTGCGCATCCTGCAACGTGATGCCTCCATCAGCATGGACGCCCTGTCCGAGCAGGTGAACCTGTCGCGCAACGCCACGTGGCGCCGGATCAAGGGGATGGAGCAGGCGGGCATCATCCGCGGGCGCACGGTGACGCTCGATCCCGTGGCTGTGGGCTGCGGTTTGCAAGTGGTGGTGTTGGTGAAAACGCAGGCCCATGCGCCTGACTGGCTAGCCCGGTTCCAGACCGCCGTGCGCGCCATGCCCGAGGTCGTATCGGCCCACCGGATGACTGGTGATCTGGATTACATGCTCAGGGTGCGGGTGGCGGATGTGGCGGGCTATGACCGCTTCTACAAACGGCTGATCGCCAAGGTCGAAATTGCCGATGTCTCGGCCAGTTTCGTCATGGAGGACCTCAAGGACGGGACGGCCATCCCCGTCTAGGGACCTTCCGCAGCAGAGAGCTGCGAAAGGCCGGAATATTGGTGCCACGCGGGGCGCGCGACAGCCTTGCTTAGTGGCACGCGGGGCGCGTGCCGGGCAGCAGGACCTTGTCGATCACGTGGATGATGCCGTTTTCGGCCTCGATGTTGGCGATGATGACATTGGCCTCGTCACCCGTGCCATCCGCGATGGACACGCCAGCGGCGGTCGCGTCGATGCACAGACGCTCATCCGCGTTCACGGGGCGATAGGTGTTGGGGCCTTCCGCGAAATCCGTCGACATCAGTTTGCGGTCGTCCACGTGGTAGGTCAGCACGGCGACCAGTTGGTCCTGATTTTCGGGCAGCAGAAGCGTGTCCACGGTGCCTTCGGGCAGTGCGGCGAAGGCGTCGTTGACCGGCGCGTACACGGTGAAGGGGCCGGGGCCCGACAGGGTTTCCGCAAGGCCGGCGGCGGTCACGGCCGCAACGAGGGTCGAGAAGCGTTCATCGGCGGCAGCGATATCAACGATGGTGTTCGCGCTCGCAGCGGTCACCGACACGGTCAGGGCTGCGGCAGCGGCGGCAGTCTTGAGAAGGTTCATGGTCATTCTTATGTCCTCTTAGCTGTCAAAACATGCGGTTGGCTTTGGTGCATGTGACAGGGGTTACGCCGGGACCTGGCGGTTGGTTTTCACGTCTCACGCCTGCGTGATGCGGTGTGAACCGGCGGGTTTTGGTTGAAATGTTTGATCCAGTGGCCTGCTGCGCCGCAGCGCAAGGATCGGGTGCTTGAAGGGTGCGAACGGCTGCAATAGACCGAACCCGCACATATCGTGGAGTTCCCATGCGCCTGTCCCGTTACTTCCTGCCTGTCCTTAAGGAAACGCCCGCCGAGGCGCAGATCGTCAGTCACCGCCTGATGCTGCGTGCGGGCATGGTCAAACAGGCCAGCGCCGGGATTTATTCGTGGCTGCCGCTGGGCTTTAAGGTGTTGGGCCGGATCAAGCAGATCGTGGACGAAGAGCAGGAGCGCGCGGGTCACATTCCGATGTTGATGCCCACCCTGCAATCGGCGGACCTGTGGCGCGAAAGCGGGCGCTATGACGACTACGGCGAAGAGATGCTGCGCATCACCGATCGCCACGACCGCGACATGCTCTATGGCCCGACGAATGAGGAGCTGATCACCGATATCTTCCGGTCCTATGTGCGTTCCTACAAGGACCTGCCGCTGACGCTCTATCATATCCAGTGGAAGTTCCGCGACGAGCGCCGCCCGCGGTTCGGCGTCATGCGGGGCCGCGAGTTCTACATGAAGGACGGCTACAACTTTGACCTGACAAAGGAAGACGCGCTGCACGCCTATAACCGCCACCTCGTCAGCTACCTGCGGACCTATGAACGGATGGGCCTGCAGGCGATCCCGATGCGCGCCGATGGCGGCCCCATTGGCGGCGACTACACCCACGAATTCCTCGTGCTGGCGGAAACGGGCGAAAGCGAAGTCTTCTACGACAGCGAAGTGACCGACCTGTCCTTTGGCGATCGCGCGATTGACTACGATGACGTGGCCCAATGCCAAGGCATCCTTGAAGAGTTCACCTCGCGCTATGCCCGGACAGACGAAACGCATGACGCGGGCGAGTTCGAGAAAGTCCCTGAGGCGCGCCGCAAGTCCGCGCGCGGGATCGAGGTCGGCCAGATTTTCTACTTCGGCACCAAATACTCCGAGGCGATGAACGCCAAGGTTCAGAATGCCGATGGCGAGGTCGTGCCGGTTCACATGGGATCGCACGGCATCGGGGTCAGCCGCCTTATGGGCGCGATTATCGAGGCCAGCCACGACGACAAGGGCATCATCTGGCCCGAGGGCGTCACACCCTTCCACTGCGGGATCGTGAACTTGAAACAGGGCGATGACGCCGCCGATACGGCCTGTCAGTCGCTGTACGATCAACTGACCGCCGCAGGGCTGGAGCCGCTCTATGACGACCGCGATGCGCGCGCGGGCGAGAAATTCGCCACGATGGACCTGATCGGCCTGCCTTGGCGGATCACGGTCGGGCCGCGCGGGCTCAAGAACGGGGTGGTGGAACTGACCAGCCGCCGCACCGGTGAGAGCGAAGAGATGGCGCCCGAGGCCGCCGTTGCGCGCATTGTGGAGATTTACGCGGGAACATGATCCGCGGTGTCCTCACCCTCGTCTTTGGCCTGTCCGGGGCGGCGGGGCTGTCACAGTTCCCCGAGTTTTCGCAGCAATACCTGCAGCGGCTTGCCGGGGCGGTGCAGGTGTTGGAGGAGGACGTGGCCGAGTTTGACGCAGACGCTGCGGCCTTGGCCATGGATCGCGGCGGCATGCTCGACGCGCTGTCCCAGACCGAAGCCGGCAGTCTGCGCGCGGACACCATGGGCCGCAAGATCGACCGGTTTGAAACGCTGTCGGCCAACCTGTCGGCCTTGCGGGATGCGGGGCCGTTCGCGCGTCTTGCACAGGCCCCGCGATTTACCGATCCCGACCTCGCCGCAGGCGCCTTGGAGGATTTCAAACCCGCCGTTCCGCTGACCGCCGAGGGCGCGGGCTTTGCGGCAATCGGCTTTGCCTTGGGCTGGGCACTCCTCGGCGCGCTCTGGGCGCTTCTGGTGTGGCCCATCCGTCGGCTGCGTCGGCGTCGTGCGGCGTCCCGTGCGCCCGAGGCTGCCCCTACCGTCGACGCAAAGGTCGAACCGTTCGGCGACGACGCCGAAGACCTGCCGTTTGTCACCTATGGCGGCGACATCCACGCGGTGGTCGATGTTCCGGTCCCCCCGCTGAAACTGATGGCCCATGACGGGTCGGAGCTGGACCTTGCCATGCTGACGGCGGCCTGCGTGATCTACACCTATCCCCTGCTGGGCCGTCCTGGCACGGCCTTCCCCGACGGTTGGGACGAGGTCGAGGATGCCGCCGACAGTACCGCCATGGCCTGTTCGTTCCGCGACGCGTTCGACATGATCAAGGCGGCGGGTCTGCGCGACGTGATCGCGATTTCGACCCAAGACAGCGCCGACCAGAAGGAGGCGCACCATCGCCTTGCCTTGCCGTTCACGCTGGCCTCGGACCCCGGCGCGGCCCTGCTGGACCAGTTGGACCTGCCGCATTTCGTTTTGAACGAAGAACCCTATTTTGCGCCCACGATCATGATCGTGCAAAACGGCAGGATCGCGGCTGCCATGCACCCGATCAAGGACCCGGCGCTGGCCGCACCGCGTCTGCTCGACCGTCTGGCGCAGGCGCGCGCGCAACACAGAAAGGCGCAGAGCGCATGACCCCGCAATCGCCCAACACCGACACGCCTGACACCACCGGCGCGCGACCGTTTTCGGCCTATGAGTTCATGATCGCGTGGCGCTATGTCCGGTCGAAACGCGCCGAAGGCGGGGTCAGCGTTATGACGTGGATTTCGATCATCGGGATCACGCTCGCGGTCTTTGCCCTGATCGCGACGCTGGCCGTCCGCTCGGGCTTCCGGGCGGATTTCGTCGACACGATCCTGGGCGCGAACGCCCATGTCACCGTGTACAACGCGGCGAGTTTCGAGACCGGCGCATCCGACCGGACCTTGCCCGACTACGCCGAGACCGCTGCCCGCATCGCGGCTATCCCCGGGGTCACCCGCGCGGCCCCGCTGGTTCGCGGTCAGGTCATGGCCAATGTGGGCGAACGCAACACGGGCGTGGCCGTCTACGGGATCTCCTTGGAAGATCTCAAAGGCGTCCCCCGCATCGTCACGCCCGAAGAGGCGTGGGGCGACATCAACCGGTTCAATGACGGCGTGGCCATTGGATCGGGCGTCGCGCGGGAGTTGGGGCTGGGCGTGGGCGACAGTATCAAGCTGATCTCGCCCAACGGGGCGCGCACGGCGTTCGGCACGAGCCCCCGCATCAAATCGTTCGAGGTCGTCTATGTCTTCACGGCGGGCCGCTATGACATCGACCGCACCCGCGTCTACATGCCGTTTGCCGACGCGCAGCTCTATTTCAACCGCGACGGCGTGGCCGACGAAATCGAGGTCATGGTCGAAAACCCCGAAGAGGTTGAACAATACGGCGCCGATCTGATCCGCGCGGGCGGTGATCGGGCGCTCTTGTTCACGTGGAAGGACGCGGCGGGCAGCTTCCTGCGCGCGCTCACCATCGAGGACAACGTGATGTTCGTGATCCTGTCGATCCTCGTGCTGCTGGCGTCGATGAATATCGTGTCGGGCATCATCATGCTGGTCAAAAACAAGGGCCGCGATATCGGCATCCTGCGTACCATCGGGCTAAGCGAGGGCGCGGTGATGCGGGTGTTTTTCCTGTGCGGGGCAGGCATCGGCGTGATCGGGACGATCCTCGGTGTCATCCTGGGCGTGCTCTTTGTGCTCAACATCCAGACGATTTTCAGCGCGGTGAACTACGTCTCGGGCGGTGGCGTCTGGGATCCGTCGATCCGAGGGTTGTACGAGCTTCCGGCCGAATTGCGGGCCTGGGACGTGCTGCGATCCGTGGCGCTGTCGTTGTTCCTGTCCTTCACGGTCACGATCTTTCCCGCGCGCAACGCCGCACGCCTGAACCCGGTGGAGGCGCTGCGCAATGAATGACGCCGTTCTGTCGCTGACCGGGATCACCAAGGTCTATAACGCGGGCCAACCGGGCGAGATCACGGTGCTGCGTGATCTGGATCTGACGCTGATGCCGGGTGAGATCGTGGCGCTGGAGGCCCCGTCAGGGTCCGGCAAATCCACGCTTCTGCACATCGCGGGGCTGCTCGACACACCCGACGCGGGCGAGATCCGTGTGGCCGGTCAGGTGGCAGGGCGCAGTGACCGCCAGCGCACCGCGCTGCGCCGTGCAACGTTGGGATTTGTCTATCAGTTTCACCACCTTCTGCCCGAGTTTACGGCGCTGGAAAACGTCACGCTGCCGCAACTGGCCGCCGGGGCAGGGCGCGGTGCTGCAGAGGCGCGGGCGCGGGATTTGCTGGCTTCGGTGGGGCTCGCTGACCGCGCAACACACCGCCCTTCGGAGCTGTCGGGGGGTGAACAACAACGCGTCGCGTTTTGCCGGGCCGTCGCCAATGGCCCGCGTGTGTTGCTGGCGGACGAGCCGACGGGCAACCTCGATCCCGCCACATCGGACACGGTGTTCGACGCGCTCTTGGGCCTTGCCCGCGATGTGGGGATGTCGGCGCTTGTGGCCACGCACAACCCCGATCTGGCCGCGCGTATGACACGGCGTCTGCGGCTAGAAGACGGCAAGATCGTTTCGGCTGGATAAGGGACCCGCGCCGGTTGCGTCCGCTTCACCGAACGCTAGTGTTCGCCAGCACCTGAAAGGATCCCCCATGCCCACCGTTGCGATTTCCGAGATCGAAACCCAATCGCGCAAGGCGCTGGAAGCCGCAGGCGCGGCCCCGTGGATCGCGGCCCATGTGGCCCACGCGACGGCCATGTCCGAGGCCCATGGCAACGTCATTTGCGGGCTCTACTACCTCGAAAGCTACTGCCTGCAATTGCGGTCGGGACGGGTGCAGGGTGATGTAGAACCCGAGGTCACGCGCCCACGCCCCGGGGCCGTGTTGTGCGATGCGAAACTGGGCTTCGCGCAGCCGGCATTTGCGCGGGGTTTGCCCACCGCATTGGACGCGGCGCGGGAGACGGGAAGCTGTGTGTTCTCTGTCGCGCATTCCCATACCTGCACGTCGCTGGGCTATTTCACCGAACAGATCGCGCGGGCCGGGTTCATCGCGATTGGGGCGACGAATGCCTCGGCCATCGTGGCGCCACCCGGTGGCAACGCGCGGGTGCTTGGGACCAACCCCATGGCGTTTTCCGTGCCTGCGCCCGAGGGCGGCTTGGCGCTGCATTTCGACAGTTCGACCTCGGCCACGGCGCTGGGCGCGGTGACCATGGCCAAGGCCGCCGGGCACCCCATCCCGGAAGGGTGGGCCGTGGACGCCGACGGCGCACCGACGACTGACCCCGAGGCAGCACTTGCCGGATCGCTGATGTCGGCGGCAGGGTACAAAGGGTTCGGGTTCGGGCTCATGGCCGAGGTTCTGGCCAGCGTGCTGACCGCCTCCGCGCCGTCCACGGCGGTCAAGGGGCTGAAGCTTGCGGATGGCGTCCCGCATGATCTGGGCCAGACCTATCTCATCCTTGATCCCAGCGTCTTCGCGGATGGATTTTCCGAGCGTATGCAGGCCCTTAGCGATGCGGTGTCGGCTCAAGAGGGCGCGCGCCTGCCTGGCTCTGCGCGGGCGCCGATGGAGGCAGTCGATGTGCCCGATGCGCTCTGGGAGACAGTCCAGAAGCTCGCCGCAGCCTAGGCGCGCTGGGTCAGGGCCACACCTGCGGCCATCAGGGCGATGCCGCCGATACGGGTCAGGTTGAGCGGGGTCACTTGCGCGCCAAAAAGGCCGAAATGGTCGATCATAGCCGCTGAAATCAACTGCCCCAGCAGTACGAAAAACACGGCGTTACCGACCCCAAACCGCGGGGCAATCGCGGTGATCGACAGCACGTAAAACGCGATCAACACGCCTGCGAAGAACAGGTGGCCGGGGGCCGTGGCGAGCTTTGCGATGCCGGTCTGGCCGGTCAGGACCACCACGATCAGCGCGGTTACGAGCGCCACGGTGAACAGCACCGCCCCCGCCAGCATGGGCGCAGCAAGGTGGCGACCAAGCGCGGCATTGAGCGCCGCGAGGACCGGAATCCCGATTCCGGCAAAGAGCATTGTGATGGCGTGGAGGGGAACTTTATCCATACTTGTCAGTCACATAGATTGGATCGCGGCGCGTCCGGCCAGGCGATGGAAACCTCCATCTTCGGCAGGGGGCGCACGGGGATGGCTTGGTTGATCAGGGCGCGGAGACGCTCGGTGCGGGCGCCGTTCGGCTCTAGCACGGCGCAACAGACATATTCTTCGACCAGCGCCGCCTGCTGCTCATACCCATAGTTCAGGAACGGCTGCGCGCTGTCGGGGTCAAAGAGATAGGGGTCGTCGCTGCGCACATGCTCCCGGGCGGCCTTGAACGGGTGATAGCCTGTCACGTCGCGGTTCTGCCATTGCCAGATATGGGTCATCTCATGGGCAAAAAGCATGGTTTCATAAAGGCTTATGCGATGGGGGTAGTCCGGCACGAAGTTGTCGAGCGACCACGGCGCGTTCATGTACATGCGGTTGAAAATGACGACGGCCGCGGGCTCCACTCGCATGACACCACTGCGGGGCGGGACGACCTTTTCCTGACAGGTCACGCGCGGGCGGGGCGGCAGGTTGATGGTGGCCCCGCGCATGGGCACATCGGCCACAAGGCGGGCGGTGGGGGCATCGAAGGTCGGGCCAAAGAGCGTGTCGGTGAGTGCTGCCTCCTGCGGGGTTAGCGCCCGGGCGCAGGCTGTTAACCAAATCAGGGAGAGGAGCGCGAGAGGTCTCATCCCGCCACAATGGACGCAGGCACATCCCGTACACAAGGCGTACACATCCCGTACATATTCCGTACATATCCGGTTTATGAACAGAAGCGGTCCGTTGGCATGGTTAACGTGCGTAGACGCAGGGCGCGCGGATGTCGCGAACGAGCTTGCCAGAGCGCTCGGCATCGCCAATCGTGACCCCATGGCTGACGGTTCCCCCAAACGACGTGGGCGCAAGGAGAGGCTGGCCAAGGCCGCCGCGTCCGTCACCTATGACCCCTGCCCACCGGGCGCGCGGGGCGGGCAGTATCGCCCGTTGTCCGAGGCGGACGTGGCACGCATTTACGACGCGGCCCTCACCCTGCTGGATGAGGTCGGCATGGGCGAGGTGCCGGACCGCCTGCGCGCCGATCTGGTGGCCGCAGGCGCGATCGACGCGGGCGCTCGGGTAACGTTTCCCCGCGCGCTGGTCGAAGATGCCATCGCGCGCGCCTGCAAGAGTTTCACGTTCCACGGGCGCGACCCTGCGCGGTCGATCGAGGTCGGGGGCGAGCGCGTCTATTTCGGCACGGGCGGGGCGGCGGTGCAGACGCTGGATCTGGATACCGGGGCCTACCGCGCGGCGACGCTCAGGGACCTGCACGATTTCACGCGGCTGCAGGACCAGTTGGCCAATGTGGCGTGGTTCACGCGCTGCTTTATCGCGACCGATGTGGCCGATCCGTTCGAGTTGGACGTGCAGACGGTCTATGCGCTGCTTTCAAATACCACCAAGCCCGTGGGCACGGCCTTTACCGTGGCCGAAAACGTGGCCCCGATTGTGCAAATGCTCGATATCGCGGCGGGGGGTGAGGGCGCGTTTGCGCGCAGGCCCTTCCTCAAGGCGCATATCAGCCCGGTGATTTCGCCCATGCGCTACGGAGCCGATGCGGTCGAGGTGCTCTATGAATGCATCCGGTTCGGCATCCCCGTGTCCTGCATAACGGCGGCGCAGGCCGGGGCCACGGCGCCCGCGACGCTGGCCGGCTTTCTGGCGATGTCGCTGGCCGAGACGTTGGGCAGCCTGCTCATGGTCCACGCGATCCGGCCCGGATACCCGATGATATTCTCCAACTGGCCCTTTGTGGTGGACCTGCGCACCGGGGCCTTTGCGGGCGGGTCGGGCGAGACGGCGGTGATGAACGCGGCTTCGGCACAGATCTCCAACTGGCTGGGCCTGCCGTCCGGGGTGGCGGCGTCGATGACGGATGCCAAAGCCGTGGATGCGCAATACGGGGTGGAAAAGGGGATGACCTCGATCACCGCGGCGCTCGCAGGCGGGGGGGAACCTGATCTATGAGAGCTCGGGCATGACGGCGTCGCTCTTGGGCGCGAGTTTCGAGGGGTTCGTTCTGGATGACGAGATGCACTCGCATTCCTACCGCGCGCTCAGGGGGGTGGAGGTGAGTGAGGAGAGCCTCGGGCTTGATGCAATCCGCGCGGCCGTGTTGGGGCCGGGGCATTTCCTGGGCGAGGCGCAGACCTATGCGGTGATGGAGCGCGAGTATTTCTATCCCGCGCTGGCCGACCGGCAAGACCCCCGCGCGTGGAGCGAGGCAGGCGCCGTGGACGCGTGGGCCGCGGCGAATGCGCGGGCGCGGGAGATCTTGGCGGCGGAGGCCCCGGGGTATCTGGATGCGTCGCAGCGGGCCGCGGTTGCGGCGCTCTTTCCGGGGATGCGGTTGGGTGTGCCGGGCTGAAGCGCGGCCTACCGGCGTGGTGAATTTTGGTCATCCCGCGCAAGCTTGCGCTGTGGCAGGCGAGGATGCGCTAGGCCCGACCTCGGGTGGGCATCGCTACGCTCAGTGTTGTGCGCGGCTGTGCCGTTTAGCGGACGTTTGTTCTGGAAGCTGACGGTGCAGAATGCCCTCCCGTGGGGGAGGTCGGGCATGGCGCGTGCGCGCCGGGGTGTTGTTGAAGCGAGTGCCTTAGTTCTGCTTTGGTCCAAGGACCCAGAGGCGACTGCCGCGCTGCACACCAAAGACCTTGTTGTACGTCAGGTTCGATCCTTCGATCTTGAAGAACGCAACCTGTAAATCGCGGCCCTCTCGGATGTAGAGAACACAGTCGGTTATCTTTGGAATGACCACGCCAGTTTCGGCTGCATACCCAGCGTAACCATCATCTGGACACGCGTTGGCCGTGCCGCGGTTCCGAAATTCGTCGCCATCTTGAATTCGGACGCCTTTGCCAAAGAACTTAACATCGCGCTCGTAGTCGCCATCTGCGACCGCCCCAAAGGTATTGTCTGCTAAACGGTACATCCCGTGTTGGCCCTTTAGGGTCAAAAGCGATGGCGCTTCGGCAAAGCCGACGGTTGGGAGAACGGCCAAGAGGCACCCAAGAAATCTATACA
>JBCBFU010000060.1:0-16391 GCA_038527375.1 Pseudomonadota bacterium
CCGACACGGAGGCCGGATACCTCGTCGATCTCAGCCTTCTGGGCGGGTCGGGCACCGTGCTGATCCAGGGGCTGCTTGAGGCCGATATCACCTCGGCTGATTTGATCCTTTAATCGCAATTGGGTCGGGCCGCTTTCATGGCCCGGCCACGTGTCTCACATTTCGAACCTCAATAACTCAAGGATACACCCATGACTGATATTGCGATCACCACAGATACCGTCACCACAACCATCCAAGACCTTGGCGCGACCACCGGGTCGATTTTCTTTTTGGCCAGCGACACGGCGCTGGTGAATTTTTCGAGCACAGCCGTCAGGGGGACCGGATCAAGCCAGGACTTTTTCATAAACGGAGATATCGCGTCAGATTCCGACGGCATTTTCACCTCGGGTTCGAGCGCGACGGTTGTTGTGAATGGGTCAATTTCTGCAGACGCCTCTGGCATAGATGCATCCGGCAACAATTTGACGGCCTTTATCAACGGGACAGTCTCGGCCTATACGAATGGGATCGAGGCTGATGGAAGCAATGCGGGGATCACCGTCACAGAAGATGGGAGTCTTTTGGGCGTAACAGGTTTTGGCCTCCGCCTTGGGCCTCTGGGGGGTGTGACCGAGTTTGACGCCGCCGTCTTGACCAATGCAGGCCTTGTCTCTGGGTTCCAAGCAGGGGTTGGTATCACGCAATCGGCGACGATCAACAATTCCGGCCTGATTGCAAAGACAGGGGATACTGGCTTTTTTGGGTCCGGCGGGGCCGCGGCAATCATGCTCTATAACGGCAGCAATCAGCGCCTGAATATCAATAACACGGGCGATATCATCGGCACGGGCGTCGAAAACGGGTCCACACTCGACCCAGCGCTGGCGATCACGCTGGCACAGGGGCTGAACGGCACCCTGGACCTGAACAATGGCGGGCAGATCATTGGCGCCATTCTGTCTGCCGAGGGCGCGGACCGCGTCGATAATACGGGCACGATCATCGGCGATGTCGATCTGGGCCTGGGCGATGACGTCTTTTTCAATACTGGCACCCTCACCGGCGAGGTGGACCTTGGCGGGGGCGTGGATACGTACTTTGGCATGGGGCAGGTGCTGTTTGGCGTGGCCGGGGGTGCCGGTTCGGACACAATCACCACGGGCGATTTTGACGACTCTGTTGATGGTGGCGCGGATGATGACACGATCAAAACCAAGGGCGGCGATGATACTGTTGATGGTGGAACCGGGGTCGACACGATCCACACCGGTGACGGCGACGACACCGCGTTTGGTGGCGACGACTTTGATACGTTGAATGGCGGCGCGGGCAATGACGTTTTGGATGGTGGCAACCACGACGACACCATCCGCGGCAACGCTGGCGAGGATACTCTGATCGGCGGCGACGGGGGCGACACCCTGCGCGGCGGTCAGGACGACGACACCATGACCGGCGATGCGGGCACCGACACCATGTATGGCGGGGCGGGCAATGACGACATGGACGGCGGGACCGAGATCGACACAATGTACGGCGGCGACGGGGCCGACGACATGGAGGGCGGCGACGGGTCGGACATCATGTTCGGCGGCGAAGGCAACGACGTCATGGCCGGCGGCAATTCCAACGACGAGATGCGCGGCAATTCCGGCGACGACACGATGACCGGCGGCAATGGCAAGGACGAGATGTTCGGCGGCAAGGGCGATGATGACCTCAATGGCGGCGGCGGCGCGGATGTGCTGGATGGCGGCAAAGGCGACGACGTCATGACCGGCGGCGCGGGTACGGACACGTTCGTGTTCAGCCTGAACATGGGGTCTGACATCATCACCGATTTCGAGGACGGATCCGACAAATTTGACGTCTCCGTCTACGGGTTGTCGGGGGGTGGTGAGTTCAAGGCCGCAGGCTCCGACACGGAGGCCGGTTACCTCGTCGATCTCAGCCTGTTAGGCGGATCGGGCACGGTCTTGATCCAGGGGCTGCTCGAGGCCGATATCACCTCGGCTGATCTGATCCTGTGACCGCGTGGGGGCGCGACCTTGGGCCCTTGGTTAAGCCTCTGGTCGCGCCGCACCCACCTCGTCCGCGATGATCCGCGCGATCTGTGCGCAGTCCTCAAGGCTGAAGGTCAAGGGCAGGCGCATGTCCATGACACCGCGCAGGATGCGGTCGCTGACTGGCATGGCGACCGGATCGGCATATTCCCACGAGTGATAGGTGGAGGTGAAGGCGACCGGTTCCGGCGCGCCAAACCATTTCAATTCCACCCCGCGGTTCAGGCATCCCGCGACCACTGCGCGGATCGCGTCATCGTCCCAGTCGAGCAGAAGGAACTGGTAGGAGGACGCAACGAAGCCTTCCTTCTGCGGACGCGCGATCCGGGTGAGGCCCGGCACCGCGGCCAGACCTGCATCGAGCACGCCGTAGCGGTCGTTCCAGCGGCGGCATTGCGCATCGAGATCGGTCAGTTGCGGGCGCAGGATCGCGGCGCGCAGGTTGTCCATCCGGCCCGAGATGTTTGGCGTGACCAGACGCACATCCTCGAACGCTTCGGGCGGCGGGGCGGCGCGATGTTTACCATAAAGCATGTAGCTGCCCGACAGCATCGTCGCGCGCGCCATGAGGCCCGCGTCATCGGAGACGAGCAAACCGCCCTCCCCCGAATTCACATGCTTGTAGGTCTGGCAGCTATAGCAGCCCATCACGCCATGCCGCCCGGACGGCGTGCCGTTCCAATGGGCCCCCATCGTGTGGGCGCAGTCCTCGATCACGGTCAGGCCCTTGTCGCGGGCCAGCGCCATCAGCGCATCCATATCGCAGATATGGCCCCGCATATGTGACAGCATCAGGACGCTGGCCTGATCGGCCTTGGCTGCGAGATCGTCTAGGTCAATCACTAGTCCGTCGGTCACACCGACAAAGACGGGCTTAGCACCCACGCTTGCGATGGCGCCGGGCACAGGCGCCAGCGTGAAAGCGTTGGTCAAAACCGTGTCACCCGGCCCCACACCGCAGGCGCGCAGCGCGGTGGCGAGAGCATAGCCCCCCGACGCCACGGCGAGGCAATACTTGGCCCCGACCTGGGCTGCGAATTCCTCCTCCAGCAGGGCGGTCTCTGCGACCTCGCCCGCGGCCTCGTTATACCGATGCAGGCGCCCGTGCTCTAACACGGCCATTGCGGCGGCGCGCGCGGCCTCCGGGATCGGTTCCTGCTGGGTGAAATTGCCGGTGAAAATCTCGCTCATGGCCTATCGCTAGGAGGTCGGGTGCCCCCCCGTCAATGCGCCAAATGCGCGTCAGGGGCGCAAGAGTCGGCGCGCGAGGTCCAACATGTCGCCATAGTCATGGAGCCATGCATCGGGCGACATCTCGGCCCGGCTGGCGGCGTCAGGGCTGAAGGCCACGGACACCGACGGCACGCCCGCGGCGCGCGCGGTGCGTTCGTCGGTCATGCTGTCGCCCACGAGAAGCGACCGCGACACCGTGCCCCCTGCCCGTTCCACAGCCGCCACAAAAGGCGCGGGATCGGGTTTGCGCACGGGCAAGGTGTCCGCGCCCACGAGGCTGCCAAAGGCACCCAGCACACCCAGATTGGTGAGCAGCAGGTCTGCCAGGCCTTCAGGCTTGTTCGTGCAAATGCCCACCGCGAACCCATCGGCCTTGAGGGCTGCCACCGCCTCCATAGCGCGGGGATACATCACCGTGTGGTGGTCGATTGCCCCGCGGTAGTGATCAAGGAGCAGCGGGTATTGCCGATCCACTTCGCTCTCTGCCACGCCGTCGACCCGCGAAAACCCGAGATTGAGCATCGCCCGCCCGCCCCGCAGCGCCGTGCCCGCATCCGCCACGGGGTCCAAAAGATCCCCCAACCCAAGCCCTTGAAAGCAGGCATTGGCGGCGGCAATCAGGTCGCCGCTGGTGTCGGCAAGCGTGCCGTCGAGATCAAAGATCACCGTGTCCATGCGCAAATTCCCGCCCATTGCTGTTGCAGCCTGTCAGCGAACGTGACCCCTGGGGACGGCCCGCGCGCTTGCGATAGCCCGCGCAATGGGCGAAGGGAATGGAAAAGACGTAAACCAAGGACGGGCAGCCGGTGAAGACCGCACTTATCATCCTCGCCGCGGGCAAGGGCACGCGTATGCAATCGGACCTGCCCAAGGTCCTGCATCAGATTGCGGGCGCCCCTTTGCTGATCCACGCTTTGGCCTCGGGCCGCGATATCACGCCGGAGCGCACGGTGATCGTGACCGGGCACGGGGGTGAAGCCGTCACGGCTGCGGCCCAAGACCACGATCCAGACATCGAGACGGTCGAACAGTCCGAGCAATTGGGCACCGGCCACGCCGCCGCGCAGGCGGCGCCCCTCCTGCGCGATTTCGACGGCAAGGTCGCCGTTCTGTTTGGCGACACACCCCATATCCAGCCCGAAACGCTGGCCCGTGTGATGGAAAACGACGCCGATCTGACCGTTTTGGGGTTCCACGCCGATCCATCCACCCGCTATGGCCGCCTGATCGCTGCGGGCGATGACCTGCAGGCGATTGTTGAATGGAAGGACGCAAGCGAGGATCAGCGCGCGGTGACCTTATGCAATTCGGGCGTTATGGCGGCGCGGGCTGAGGTGATGTTTTCGCTGCTCGACGCAGTTGATGACGATAACGCGGCGGGTGAGTTTTACCTCACCCAGATTGCCGCCATCGCCCGCGACCGGGGCATGACGGCCAAGGTTGTGGAATGCGAAGAAGCTGAAACGCTAGGCGTGAACTCCCGCGCCGATCTTGCCGCCGCCGAGGCGGCGTTTCAGGCGCGCAAACGGGCCGAGATGCTGGAGTTGGGCGTGACGCTGCAAGCGCCGGACACCGTAATCCTTGCCTATGACACCGTTATCGGACGCGACGTGACCATTGAACCCAACGTGGTGTTTGGGCCGGGCGTGACGGTCGAAACCGGCGCCACCCTCCGCGCCTTCAGCCATCTCGAGGGCTGCCATGTGGCCCGCGGCGCGGTCGTCGGCCCCTATGCCCGCCTGCGCCCGGGGGCCGAACTGGCCGAGGACACGAAGATCGGCAACTTTGTCGAGGTCAAGAACGCCCAGATCGCCGAAGGGGCCAAGGTAAACCACCTGTCTTACGTGGGCGACGCGACCATCGGGGCGCGCAGCAACATCGGCGCAGGCACCATCACCTGCAACTATGACGGCGTGATGAAGCACCACACCACCGTTGGCGAAGGCGCCTTTATCGGGTCGAACACCATGCTGGTGGCCCCGGTGACCGTTGGGGACGAGGCGATGACGGCGTCCGGATCGGTCATCACATCGGACGTGCCCGAGGGCGCGCTGGCGGTCGCTCGCGCCCGGCAAGAGACAAAACCGGGCCTCGCCCGCAAGCTGATGGCGCGGCTCCGCGCGATCAAGGCATCACGGAAGGACTGAGCCATGTGCGGCATTGTCGGAGTGCTGGGCGATCACGAGGTCGCACCGATCCTGGTCGAAGCCCTCAAGCGGCTGGAATATCGCGGCTATGACAGCGCGGGCATCGCGACCGTGAATGACGGCGCGCTCGACCGCCGCCGCGCGGTGGGCAAGCTGGTGAACCTGTCGGACCTGCTGGTGCACGAACCGCTCGCCGGGAAATCGGGGATCGGGCACACCCGCTGGGCCACGCACGGGGCGGCCACCACAACCAACGCACACCCCCATATCGGCACGGATGTGGCCGTGGTGCACAACGGGATCATCGAGAATTTCAAGGCGCTGCGGGAATTCCTGGCGGAGCACGGGTTTGCCTTCGCGACCGAAACCGACAGCGAAACCGTGGCCCTTCTGTGCCAGCACCACATGAACGAGGGGCTTTCCCCGCGCGAGGCCGCGCAGGCGACGGTGGCCCGCCTCGAAGGGGCGTTTGCGCTGTGTTTCCTGTTCCAAGGTGAAAACGATCTGATGATCGCAGCCCGTAATGGTCCGCCTTTGGCCGTTGGGCATGGCGAGGGCGAGATGTTCGTGGGATCGGACGCGATTGCGCTGGCCCCCCTCACCGATCAGATCACCTATCTGGAAGACGGCGACTTTGCCGTCCTGACCCGCAACTCGGTCGAGATCGTCGATGCAAATGGCACGCTGGCCAACCGTCAGATGCGCCAGATCCAGATCGACAACACCCGCATCGACAAAGCGGGTCACAAGCACTTCATGGCCAAGGAGATCGCCGAACAGCCCATGTCGGTTGAACGCGCGCTGAACGCCTATCTGCGCGCCGACGGGGCCATTGATCTGCCCGAGGGTCTGGATTTCAGCGCAATCGAGCGCGTGACCATGGTGGCCTGTGGGACAGCCTTCTACGCCTGTCAGGTCGCGAAATACTGGTTCGAACAGATCGCACGCATCCCCGTGGAAATCGATGTCGCATCCGAGTTTCGCTACCGCGAACCGCCGATCCCGGCAGGTACGCTGGCCGTGTTCGTGTCCCAATCGGGAGAGACGGCGGATACGCTGGCTGCCCTGCGCTATGTCGATGGCAAGGCCGCGAAAATCGCCGCCGTCGTAAACGTGCCCGAAAGCTCCATCGCGCGGGAAAGCGACGTGATCCTGCCGATCCATGCTGGTGTAGAGGTCGGCGTGGCCTCGACCAAGGCCTTTACCTGCCAGCTGTCGGTCCTGCTCCTGATGGCGCTCAAGGCGGCCGAGGCGCGCGGGATCGACACCGCAGACGCTCGCTCGGCGTTGCCTGATCTGCCCCGGCTGATCAACAAGGCCATCGCCCAGCAGGCCCGCACCGAAGAGGTCAGCCGCCATCTGGCCGAGGCGCAGGATATCATCTTCCTCGGGCGCGGCGCGCTTTATCCGATGGCGATGGAAGGCGCGCTAAAACTCAAAGAAATCAGCTATATCCACGCCGAAGGCTACGCGTCAGGTGAATTGAAACATGGGCCGATCGCGCTGATCGACGATCGCGTTCCGGTGGTGGTGATGGCCCCCACCGACCCGCTCTTCGACAAGACGGTGTCGAACATGCAGGAGGTCATGGCGCGGGGCGGCAAGGTCCTGTTGGTCACGGATGAGGCCGGCGCGCGCGAGGCGGGCGACGGTGTGTGGCAGACGATCATCATGCCCGACATCGCGCCGGTCCTCGCCCCTATCCTTTACGCCGTACCTGCCCAGTTGCTGGCCTATTCCACCGCCGTGGCCAAAGGCACGGATGTGGACCAACCCCGCAACCTCGCCAAATCCGTCACGGTCGAATGACGCCCGAGGCGGCGCTTGCGTCCCTTGGTGGCGACCCTGCCAAAGCCGGGGAGATGCGCGCCTATCACAAGGTGGACCGCCCCTATCTGGGCGTGGCGAACCCAGTGCTGGACACCAAGGCGCGGGAGTGGCGTCAGACGTTGACGCTAGACGCGCGTCTCACACTCGCAGCGGGGCTGTGGGAGACCAATGGCCACGAGGCCCGCATCCTCGCGGCCAAGCTGCTCACGCAGGCGCGGATCAAGCCCGATGACGGCGCGGCGTGGGAGCTGATCCAATCCTGGCTGCCCGGTTTCGACGCCTGGGCCATTGCCGATCACGCCTGCATGGCAGGCCAACGCCGCCTGACAGCCGATCCCGCGCGCATTGACGATGTGGAGCCGTGGACTCAGTCGGAACACATGTGGACCCGGCGCGCGGCGCTGGTCATCACCCTGCCCTGGACCAAGCAGAACCATCCCAGCGCGCAGGACCTTGCCATCCGGGACCGGGTGCTGGGCTGGGCGGCAGGTTACGTCGATGATCGCGACTGGTTCATCCAAAAGGCGATTGCGTGGTGGCTGCGCGAGCTGTCGAAACACGATCCCGACCGTACCCGCGCCTTTGTCGCCAGCCATGGCGACAGGATGAAACCGTTTGCCCGGCGCGAGGCGATGCGCAGGCTAGACGCCTAGAACCTCGATCTCGGTCACGGCTGTCAGGGACACGCCCAGGGCCTGCATCGCGCCCAGTGACATCCGGCTGCCCGCAGTGGCGGGACCGTCCAGCGGGATCATCTGCACGGCCACCACGGTGCCGGTCGCAGGGTTGCGCACCTCGCCCGAACGGGGGGCGTCGACCAGCGGTGTCTTGATCCAGTTTCCGGGCTCCGTGGGCGTGCCAAGCGTCACGGTCGTCGTGGCCACGCCCGACGCCGCGCGTTCTGGCTCCTCAGAGCCTGTGATGACGTCCGCGGGGACCGAAGCGCCTGCCGTCGTGTCCAGATCATCGGGTCGCGCCTGTGGCCTGAGCCCACTATCGCCCGTTGCCACCGCGGCGGGCGGTGCGTCTGACACACCCCCTGCCCCAGTCAACCCCGGCACTTGCGCGCAGCCTGCAACGGCCAAACACACACCACACACACATAATTTTGCAAACCACGTCATGCCCTTGGTGTAGGCCGACACCCGCATCAGGGCAACGGCATTCCCCGCTTGTGAGCCTCCATCCGCCCGCATATGTCTTGGATATGGACGCCCCTCTGATCGATCCCTTTGCACGGCCCATTACCTATCTGCGCCTGTCGGTGACGGATCGGTGCGATTTCCGCTGTGTCTATTGCATGGCCGAGCAGATGACGTTCCTGCCCAAGAAGGAGCTTCTGACGCTGGAGGAATTGGACCGGCTGTCATCTGCCTTTATCCGGCTGGGCGTGCGCAAGCTGCGGATCACCGGGGGCGAACCGCTGGTGCGCCGGGATATCATGACGTTCTTTCAATCCATGGGCCGCCACATCAAATCGGGCGCTCTGGACGAACTGACGGTCACGACCAACGGTTCGCAACTCGCCAAGTTCGCGCAGCCGCTTTTTGACGCGGGCGTGCGGCGGATCAACGTGTCGCTCGACACGCTTGTGGATCAGAAATTCGCCGACATCACCCGCTGGGGCCGTCTGGCCCAAGTCATGGACGGTCTGCGCGCGGCGCAGGAGGCGGGCCTGAAGGTCAAGCTGAATACGGTGGCCCTGAAAGGGTTCAACGAGGATGAGCTGTTCACCCTCCTCGACTTCTGCGCGCAGAACGCGATGGACCTGACCTTTATCGAGGTCATGCCCATGGGCGATCTGGGCAACGAGGATCGGCTGGATCAGTATTGGCCGCTGTCGGACCTGCGCGCGCGGATGGCCGAGCGGTTCACGCTCAGCGATCTGTCCAAGCGCACCGGCGGGCCTGCGCGCTATGTGCGTGTCAACGAGACAGGGCAGACCGTGGGCTTTATCACGCCGCTGACCCATAATTTCTGTGAAAGCTGCAACCGGGTGCGGGTGACCTGCACGGGCGAGATTTACACCTGTCTGGGCCAGGAAGGGAAATCAGACCTGCGCGCGCCCTTGCGGGCGAGCGAGGGCGATGCAGCGCTCGAACACGCGATCCGCGCCGCGATCGGGCTGAAACCCAAGGGCCACGATTTCGACTACTCGCGCGGCGTGGCCGATGGGCAGATGACGCGGCACATGTCGCATACCGGCGGATAGGATGACCCCCGTCCTCGCGGCCTATCTGGGTGCGACGGCGCTCGGCGCAGGCGCGCTGTTGCGGCGCGCCGGGCGCGAGACGCCGGCGGATCGGATTGGCGAACGCGAAGGGCGCGCGACCATTGAAGCGGTCCCCGGTGTGATCTGGGTCTCTGCCGCCAGCCTCGGGGAATTGCGGTCCGTCTTGCCCCTGATCGCGGGGCGTGACGACGTGCTTGTCACCACCCAGACCCGCACCGCCGCCGATGCCACCCGCAATGCCGGGCTGCGCCACCAGTTCACCCCGCTGGATACCCCCGACGCCACCACACGTTTTCTGGACACGTGGTCGCCCCGGGCCACGGTCTTCGTGGAAAGCGAGGTTCCCGCGCGGATGGTGCGTCGTTTGGCTGAGGCCGGGACCCCGATGGCCCTGATCGGAGCCCGCCCGTCCCGGACCCGGGCGCGGGCGCCAAAGACGATGGCGGGGCTGTTGTCGCATATGGGCGTCATCACCGCCGCCAGCCCAACCGTTGCCACGGAGTTGAAGGGTCTCGGCCTGACGGTCGCCGCGGTCGAAGACCTCAAGGCGGCGAGTGTGGCCCCGTCCCCGGACGCAGCCGACCTTGCCGCGTGGCAAGCAGCCCTCGCCGGGCGCAAGGTCTGGATGGCGGCGTCGACCCACGAGGGGGAAGAGGAAATCGCCTTGGCCGCGCATGGGGCACAGGGGACACATGGGGCACATGGGGCACATGGGGCTCAGGGGGCACAGGGGGATGACGCCCTCCTCCTCCTCGCGCCGCGCCACCCCGAACGCTTTGCGGCCGTTGCGGCGCTCTGTCCCCATGCCACACGCAGCAGCAAGCGGGAGCGTCCCCAGCCAGAGACACGCGTGCATCTGGTGGATCAGATGGGCGCGTTGCCGCTGTTCTACGCCTTGTCGCACACGGTGTTTCTGGGCGGCTCCCTCGTCGGGCGCGGCGGGCACAACCCCTATGAACCCGCGCAGTTTGGCTGTCACATCCTGACGGGCCCGCATATCCGCAACCACCAACCGGGATACGAGGCGCTGCCGCATCATCCAGTCAACTCTGAGAGCATGGCCAAAACGGTAGCGCGGCTATGGGATATGGAGCCGCCAGCGGCCTTTGCGCCCCGGGAGGCTGCGGCCACGAAGGCCGCGCTGACCGCCCTACTAGGCTGAGCGGTTCAGGATATCGAGCGCGGAACGGTCTTCGACCACGTCCCGCTCGATCGCGTCCACATTGGCCCAGACGCGGGCGGCATGTTTGTCGGCGCGCACGATCTTGTTCGATCCGCGCGCGATCTTGGCCCGCAGTTCGGCGTCCGAGCGGGTATAATAGTGGTGCAGCGCCAACCGCGCGTCCGACACGAACCCGACCGAGGCGCGTTTGGCATGGGCGGCCTCGACCCCCACATCGTTGATGCCCCGCGCCTGCCCGTCGATCTCGAAGGCGTGGACCTGAACGGCAGTCACACGTGTGGCGTCCACGATGCATTTGAATTTCAGAACACGCGGCGTGGCCAGCGGATCAGCGTTGCGCATCAGGTAATTGCGCAGCGTACCGCCCTCGGGCGGGGTGTCGTGGCCCGCGCGACCAAACATCTGCCATGGCAGCGACAGGCACCCGAATCCGCCCAGATCGCGCAGGATGTCGGGCACCATCGCGCCGTCACGGGGCACCAGAAATTCATCGACATCGATAAATGCCAGCCAGCGGAAGCGCCCGCCGAAATTGCGCACAGCATGGGCGAAACACAGCACCTGATTGTGGATCTCCGCGCCCCGCCGCGCATCAAACAGCTTTTGATGCCAGGGCATATGGGTGACCCGCTCCGCGCCCACGGCGGCGATCAGCGCGTCGACCGTCCCATCCACCGATCCGTTGTCATAGACCACAAAGTGATCCACCCCCACAGCGCGGTGAAACCGGGCCCATTCCGCGATATGCGCCGCCTCATTCTGCGTGGTGAAGGCGATGGCCAGCCCCGCACGATCCGGCGTGGGATCGGGCGGCGCAATCCGCAGTTTGGAAATGGCACGGGGTTTAAAGATCACGCCATAAGGTCCCGCGCCTGTTCGACTTTTTCCAGAACCCGGTAGCGATCAATCCGCAACCGGCCTGCGTCATCTTCGGAATACGGCACAAGGTACCGGTCCAGCAGGAAGCCCAAGAGCGCGTCGCGATAGGCATCGTCGTATTGCAGGGTCTCGACCTGGCCGAATAGCGCGGTCAACTGCTCCTCGGACTTCGCGACATCCACCAGACCGGGCACGGCAAAGAAGGCCTCTCCGGTGACGATGACCGGTCGGTCCAGAAGAAAGGATTGCAGCGCCAGCGACGAATTCATCGTCACGACACCCTGGCTCGCGCGGACCTGATCGAAGGTGTCGGATTGGTTGTCGATCACCACGCGCCCATTGCTAGCAGCGGCCAGTTGTTCGAGCAGCGGGGTGATGCGTTCGCGCGCGCTGGGATGCTCTTTCATGCGGATGTGCCATCCCTCGGGTAGAGCGTCGGCCTGGCGGGCGAGGATGCGGGCGAAGCGCGGCATCGTGTCGGCCCAGCCGCCGAAAATCTGCACCTGCGTGTCGTTGGGCACCTGCAGCGGGCAAAAGAGGAACGGAGATTTGGGCAAGGCGCGCCTGTTTTGACCCACGGGCTTGTTGCGGCCCCGCGCCGCGCGCGCCACCAGATCATTTGCCATGCGGGCCTTGCGCACGGGCCCCAGGGTCGCGTCCCCCAAGCCGCCACGCGTACGCGGCACACTGCTTTCCGCATTCAGGCCTTCGGGGTCGAGCGTCACGTGACCCGCAAACGGCGCAAGCTCGACATAGAGACGCGGATTGCCTGCGTCTTCGGCCCCCAACATATACGCCATCCGCGAGCCGCCCAACCCGTTCCAGACCACGGCCACACTGCCCGGGTGGCGGGTGAAATGCGCCCGCGACCAGTTGTATTGCGCCGCGATCATCTGGCGCTTGGCCTTTTGGGTGCTGGGATTGCGCGGCATCTTCTTGGCCCGCGAAAAGGCATAGGCCGCGCGTTCGTTGGTTTCGGGATAGGGCTTTGCCCGCATCCCAATGAATTTGTACCAATCAGCCCCGCCCGTTGCATGGGCGAGCGCGGAAAAGACGCCGTCCTTGAACGGGTGCATCCCGCGTATGATCGTCAGACGCCCCGACATCGGCTGTTTTCGCCAGCGGCCTCAGGCCGCGGGCAGCCTGCGTTCAACGATCTCAGCCCACCATGAACACCCGGCGGGAATGGCATCGTCGTTGAAGTTGTATTCGGGGTGGTGGACGGCGGCCGTGTCGCCATTGCCCACGAGGATATAGGCGCCGGGGCGCGCGTTGGACATGAAGGCAAAATCCTCGCCCCCCATGACCAGCGGCGCATCGGCGCAATCGCCTGAGACAGCCGTCGCCACTTCGGCAGCGAAATCCGTCTGGTCGGGGCTGTTGACCATCACAGGATAGCCGCGCTGGTAGTCGACCTTGGCCGTGGCGCCATAGGCTGCCGCGGTGGTTTCCACCACATGGGCAAGCCGGGCCTCGATCATGTCCTGCACCTCGCTGTCGAGCGTTCGGACGGTGCCCTTCAACTCTACCGTTTGCGGGATCACGTTGTGCGCCTTGCTTTCGGTTTCAAAGCTGGTGACGGACAGGACCGCCTGTTTCGTGGGGTCGGTGTTGCGGCTGACGATGGATTGCAGCGCGATGACGATGTGGCTGGCCACAACCGTCGTATCAATCGTGTCATGGGGTTTGGCGGCATGCCCGCCCTTGCCCGTTACGGTGATAAAGAACTGATCGGCGGCGGCGAAGAACGCGCCGGAGCGGATCGCGAATTTGCCCGTCTCCATCCCCGGCCAATTGTGCATGCCGTAAACCTCGGCGATGTCCCAACGCTCCATCATGCCGTCATCGACCATTTCCTTGCCGCCGCCGCCGCCCTCTTCGGCGGGTTGGAAGATCACGGCAACGCGGCCTGCGAAATTCCGGGTCTCGGCGAGGTATTTGGCCGCCCCAAGCAGCATCGCGGTGTGCCCGTCATGGCCGCAGGCATGCATCGCGCCGGGTGTCTTGGACGCGTAATCCAGCCCCGTCGCCTCGAGGATCGGGAGGGCATCCATATCCGCGCGCAGGCCAATCGTGCGCCCGGCGGCCTTGCCATTGATGATGCCCACAACGCCCGTGCGTCCCAGCCCTTCGACCACCTCGTCGCAGCCAAAGGCGCGCAATTTCTCGGCCACGACGCCGCTGGTGCGGTGCGTGTCGAATAGAATCTCGGGGTGTTCGTGCAGGTCGCGCCGCCATTCGGTGATTTCGGGCAGCAGTTCGGCAAAGCGGTTCTTCACAGGCATGCGGGATCTCCTAGGATTGGCAATCGGCGATCAGTCTGTCGAGAAAGGCTTCGCCCGCCTCGAACTGTTCTACCGAGATATATTCGTTGGGCTGATGCGCAAGCGCGATGTCACCGGGGCCACAGACCACGGTCGAATAGCCGCCCTTCTGGAACCAGCCGCCATCGGTACCGTAAGGCACGGTGTTGTCCCCGTTGTCGCCCGTCAGGCGGCGCACCAGTTCCTCGGCCGGGCCGCCCGGTTCGGGCATGATCCCGGGTCCGGGGGCCAAAACGCGGCAATTGACCCCGGCCTCGGGGCGCTTGGCTTTAATCTCGGTATCGATTTGCGCGCAGAACGCCTGAAAATCCGTGAAATCGCGGCCATCCATGCCCGAGGGCACGTTGCGCACATCCACCGAGAACGAGCAATCCTTGGCCGTGATATTATGGGCCGTACCGCCGTTGATCATGCCGACATGGAGCGTCGTGTAGGGCGGATCGAACATGGCGTCTTCGTCGCGCACGGGTTTGGTGCGATTGGCGGCGTTGCGCTCGGTCAGCCAGTTGATCAGGCGCGCGGCGACCATGATCGCGCTGACGCCATCGTCAGGCTTTGAGGAATGCACTTCAAACCCCGTCACATCCACGAAACACGCGTCACAGCTTTTGTGGCCCTGCACCACCCGCATGCCCGTGGGTTCCCCCACCACCACGGCCGAGGCGCGCGGCAGATCGCGTTTCATCGCGTCAACCAAGGGGCGCGCGCCCAAAAGACCGACCTCTTCGTCATAGGACAGTGCCAATTGAATGGGGCGCTTGAGGTTCGTCATCTTGGGCACCGCCGCCAAGGCCAGCGCCACGAACCCCTTCATATCCGTGGTGCCGCGGCCATAAAGCCGCCCGTCTTTTTCAACCACGGTCCATGGGTCTGTCACCCAATCCTGACCGTCTACAGGCACCACATCCGTATGGCCCGACAGCACGACGCCGCCCTCAATCTCTGGCCCGATATGGGCATAGAGGTTCGCCTTCTGCCCCGTTTCGTCATAGTCGCGGTGGCAGGTGATGCCGTGACCGTTCAGGTAGTCCTCGACCCAGTCGATGAGGGGCAGGTTGCTATCACGGCTCACGGTCGGGAAGGCGATCAGCCGGTCCAGCATCTCGCGCGCGGTTAAAATCTGGGTCATGCGGTCCAGGTGTAGCCAGCCCATTCACCGGTCAGCACGCGATGGCCCGGGGCCACCTCGGCGTATTCCGAAGGTTTGGGATCATAGTCCAAAGGATGAATGGGCGACGGGATCGGACGGAAGTTCAGGTCGCGTTCCAACTTGCGATTGCGCGGGTCCGCAATCGGGACCGCTTTGAGCAGGCTTTGGGTGTACGGATGCTGCGGGTTCTCGAAAATCGCGCGGCGGGGGCCGATTTCCACGATCCGGCCCAGATACATGACGCCCACCTGATGGCTCACCCGTTCGACCACGGCCATGTCGTGGCTGATGAACAGAAGTGAGATGCCCAGATCCGCCTGAAGCTCTAGAAGCAGGTTCAGTACCTGCGCCTGCACCGACACGTCGAGCGCCGATACGGCCTCGTCCGCGACGATCAATTTGGGGTTCAGCGCGAGCGCACGGGCGATCGCGATCCGTTGGCGTTGGCCGCCGGACAATTCGTGCGGATAGCGGCGCATGAAACTGCGCGGCAACTCCACGCGGTCAAAGAGGCCTTCGATCCGCGTCTGAAGCTCCTTCCCGCTGAGAAGACCATAATTGCGGATGGGCTCGGCCACCTGATCGATCAACTGCATTTGCGGGTTGAGGCTCGCAAAGGGGTCCTGAAAGACCATCTGCATGTCACGGCGCGCCAGTTGCAGGTCCTTTTCATCCAGACCCAGCACATCAACGCCATCCAGCGTCACCTGCCCCGACATCGGTTCCACCAACCGCAAGAGCGAGCGCCCGCACGAGGATTTGCCACAACCGGATTCCCCCACCAGCGACAATGTCTGCCCCGCATTGATCGAAAAGCTCACATCCTCGACAGCGTGGACGTTCGCGACCGTGCGGCGGAAGAACCCGCCTTTGACGGGAAAGCGCGTTGTCAGGTTCTTGACCTCGAGCAGCGTTTTATCGGTGCCGGTGATGGGCGGCACCGCGTCGGCGCTATCCCCCAGCAGGCGCATGGGCGCGGGCAGATCGGTGCCCGACATCTCTCCCAAACGCGGAACGGCCGCGAGCAGCGCCTTGGTGTAGTCGTGCTGCGGGTTCTCGAAAATCTCGGCGACCGGCCCCTCTTCGACCTTTTCGCCGCGGAACATGACCACGACGCGGTCGGCCATCTGGGCCACCACGCTCATGTCGTGGGTGATGAACATGACGGCCGTTCCCGTTTCGCGCTTGAGCCGGTCGATCAGCGCGAGGATCTCGGCCTGGATTGTCACATCGAGCGCGGTCGTCGGCTCATCCGCGATCAAAAGGCGCGGTTCGCAGGCCAGCGCCATGGCGATCACCACGCGCTGGCGCATCCCGCCCGACAGTTCATGGGGGTATTGGGTCAAGCGGCGTTCAGGTTCCGG
>JBCBFU010000061.1:0-16212 GCA_038527375.1 Pseudomonadota bacterium
CCCAGGCCAAACTTATTTTTAAGCGCCCGGGTGTCCACCGGCTTCACCCGAACCGAATGCTGGGACAGGTCACACGGCCCCGCTAAAATCTTGTTAAGGTGGGGTGCCAGGGCTTGGGGCGGTGCCACAGCGGCAAGCCGGTCCATGACCTTTGGCACAGCCGGTCCTGCGGGTGACTCAGGTGACGTGTCCGCCACGGGCGGGGCTTGGGAGCCGTCGGGCGGCGCAGTTGTGGGGTCGGCCATGGCGCACCTATGCCTTGCACTGAATAATCATGTGCATAGCTGTAGGCCGTCGGGTGTTAAGGAACGCTTACGCCGATCCGTGAAATCCGGTCTGCACTACCACTGTGGTGGCGTATATCCGCACATCGGGGTCACGCAGACGGCAAAAGGTGGGTCAGATGGCTCGCGCAGCCGGTCAGGGCGGCATAATCGTCTTCGACAACGCTCACGCCGAAATTGCCCATGAAGCCTGAAAAGCGCCCCTTGTCGCGGAAGGCGTCCTGGAAGCCGAATTCGCGCAGGTAGGGGCGGAAGGCGCGGCTCACGCCACCGACGAGGTAGACACCGCCAAAGGGCAGATGGATCAGGGATAGATTGCCCGCGACCGTGCCGAGGATGCGCACAAAGGTGCGCGCGGCCTCTGCGGCGAGGGGATCATCGCCAGCCTCGACCGAGGCCATGATGTCGGCGGCGCGGCGCTCTGACGGGGTCCCGGCCTCACTCGACAAAAAGGCGTAGGCGCGTTCAAGGCCGCGGCCCGACAACAGGTCCTCGACCGCGGGGAAGCCGTGGGCGTTTTCGACAAACTGGCAGAGTTTCAGGTCGGCCTCGGTCCGGATGGGCAGGTTCGCGTGCCCGCATTCCGAGGGCGGCACAAGGCGGCCTTGTTCGGCCTCGTAGACGGGGGCTGCGTTAAAGCCTGTGCCGACGCCGATCACGAGACGCGCGGCGTTGGGGCTGTGTTCCGGGGTGGCAATGACTTGGGACAGGTTGGCGTCGTCGATGTAACCCAGTGCATGACCTTGGGCCTGCAAGTCATTCAAAACGCTTACGGTTTCTGCGCGTGTTCCGCGTTGCAGGACGTCCTTGTCCACAGTCCAGTCGAGGTTGGTGAGCGTGCCCACACCGTCGCGCACCGGACCCGCCATCGCCACGCAGGTGGCAATGGGATCAACGCCATCCTCTTCCTCGATAAAGAGCCGCAGAACGCTTTCGAGGCCCGGATGATCGGTGTTCTTGTACTTGCGGATCGTATCCGGCAGCACCTTTGAGCCATCCGCCAACGCGACGCGCGTATTCGTTCCCCCGATATCAGCAACGAGGAAAAGCGTGTTCTTTGGGTGGCTCATGGTCAGGTGTCCCGCATCAAACTCTGGAGCGTGAAATACGAATCCTTGGGCGTCCGCTTGAGGGTTTCGAAATCCACGTGCACGCAGCCGAACCTCTTTTCGTAGCCAAACGCCCACTCATAATTGTCGAGAAGGGACCAGTAGAAGAAGCCGCGCATGTTAGCGCCACCATTCGCAGCTGCAGCAATGGCTTTCAAGTGCTGTTCGATGAAAGACACGCGTTCGGGGTCGTGGCACCGGTTGCCGTCGACGGTGTCGGCCCATGCCATGCCGTTTTCGGTCACGTAGATCGGCATGTCGCCCACATAATCGCGGGCGAGCCGGGTCAGGAAGGTCTCGAGCCCTTGGGGATAGATCTCCCATCCCATCTGGGTTTTGGGCAGGGGGCCTTCGATGCTGGTCAGGTGGGGCCAGGCAGCGTCGGCGTCATGGGCGATCAGGCTGCGGGTGTAGTAGTTCACGCCGAGCCAATCCATGGGCTGGCTGATCTGCGCCATGTCATCTTGCCAGTTGGCGGGCATGTGGGGTGACAGGCCCTCCAGCGCCTCGGACGGGTAGGTGCCTTGGGTGATGGCCTCGATGAACCAGCGGTTGTAGATTGCGTCCTGCCGGGTCGCGGCGGCCTGATCGGGTGCATTGTTGGTGGCGGGCGCGGAGTGTTCGAAATTCAGCACGATGCCCAGATTGTCCTGACCCATCTCGCGCATGCGGGTCATCGACGTGCCGTGGGCCAGCATCACATGGTGCATCGCGCGGGCCGCGGCGCGGATGTCGCGGTGTCCGGGCGCATGGTGACCCAGAAAATGCGAGAGCCACGCCACGCACCACGGCTCGTTCAGCGTGGCGGTCGCCGCGACGCGGTCGCCGATGCGGTCGATGACGGCAGCGGTGTAATCGGCAAACCACTGTGCGATATCGCGGTTGGTCCAGCCGCCCACATCCGACAGGGCGGCGGGCAGATCCCAGTGATAAAGCGTCAGAAACGGCCGCAGGCCCCGTTCGACACACCCATCCACAAGCCGGTCATAGAAATCGAGGCCCTCGGGATTGATTGTGCGCCCGTCCGGCATCACGCGCGCCCATGAGGTCGAGAAGCGGTAGGCGTCGGCTCCCATATCGCGGAGCAGATCAAGATCCTCGGCCCAGCGGTGGTAATGGTCGCAGGCCCGTGCGCCGTCTTCGGCCCGGATCACATTGCCCGGGGTTGCAGCGAATGTGTCCCAGTGGCTGGGGCCTGCGCCGCCATGGGCGTGGCCTTCGATCTGGTAAGCTGCGGTTGCGGCCCCAAGGACAAAGCCCTCGGGGAAGTCGGCGCGGGTCAGGGGCATGAAGCGGTTCCGTATCAGGCTGTTGCGAGGGGCAGCTAATGCGACGTGGGCGCAGGGCCGGTGGACTGGCCCAGCACAAGCTGCGCCTCGAGGAGTTGGGTTTTGGGTGTCTCAAAGGGGGTCGCGATCTGGTCGAGCAGCATTTGCGCGACAACGCGGCCCGCAGCCCGCACGCTCGAGCGGGTGGCGGTAAAGATCGGCACCTCGTCCCCGTTGCGCAGATAGCTGAGATCGTCGTCATGGGTGATGACGGACACGTCCCGGCCCATGGTCAGGCCCGCGTCATGGATCGCGCGGCGCACGCCAATGGCCACGATCATTGACGAGGCGAGGAAGGCCGTGGGCGGGTTGGGGGAGGCCAGCATTTGCGAAGCGCTGTCAAAGCCCAGAAGCTCGGTCATCTCGCCGCTGCGCATCAGGTCGGGGTCGGCGGGCAGTTTGCGCGCGGTCAGCGCATCGACATAGCCGCCCCGGCGGCGGGCCGCGAAATCCATATGCTCCAACCCGTTGACCAGCGCGATCCTGCGGTGGCCGAGATCAAGCAGCAAATCGGTGGCGCGCTGGAAAGCGGATCGGTTGTTCACATCGAGCCACGAATAGGGCTTCCGTTCGGCACTGACGCGACCATGGACAACAAAGGGCAAACCCACCTTGTGCAGCTGATGAATGCGCGGATCGGAGGATTTGGGACCGTGCACGATCAGGCCGTCCACGGTGCCCTTGGCCTTGAGTTCGCGGTAGGTGCGTTCCTCTTGCCCGTCTTCGACGAGGGAGAGAACCATCTCGTAGCCGTTTTGGGCATAGGTCTCTCCCGCGCCGGAGATGAAGTCGCCAAAGACGGGGTTCACCATCTCGTGTCGGTTCGAGGTCGGGATCACGTGACCGATGGCCATGGCGCGCCCGGTGGCGAGGCCCTTGGCGCGGGTGTTGGGGCTGTAATTGTGGCGCTCGGCGGCCTCGGCGACGCGTTTTCGCGTGGCCTCGGACACTTCCGGGTAGCCATTCAAAGCGCGACTCACAGTGGTTTGAGACAGACCCAGAATCGCTGAAAGTTCCTTGAGATTCATTGGGTTTCGTCGTCCAAAGCGCCTTCAAATTCCGGGGCAGGGTATGCCAAACCGTTTCCCGTCGTCAAAACGTAACTTGACCTAAACTTTTGCTGCACCTGCGAGATTTGCTGAAAATACAGGCGCGTTGAGGAATGTGTTTGACAGGTTGCCGTGCCCTGCGCCAACGTTGCGCCATCCAAAGCGCTTTGGGGTGATTCCGAAAGCGCCGGATGTAGTCACGCACCCAACAGGTGGGTGCGAATGGGAGGAATACATATGAAACACGTGTTGTATGCGGGTTCCGCAGCCATCGCGCTGACCGCAGGCATGGCACATGCCGGTGGCCACCTGCCGTTTGCGAACGGTGAAGGCCCCTTCAGCTGGGACAGCTATAACGCATGGGCCGCAGACGCGCCCGACCTGTCGGGCCAGACCGTCACGATCTCGGGTCCTTGGCTGTCGCCGGAAGATGACTTTTTCCGCAGCGCGGTCGCCTATTTTGCCGAAGCCACTGGCGCCGAAGTGATCTACACCGGCTCGGACAGCTTTGAGCAGCAGATCGTGATTGACGCCGAAGCCGGTGCCGCCCCCAACGTCGCCGTGTTCCCGCAGCCGGGTCTGGCGTCTGACCTCGCCTCGCGTGGTCTGCTGTCGCCGCTGCCCGCGGGCATGGGTGACTGGGTTGCCGAAAACTATGGCGCGGGCCAGTCCTGGGTTGATCTGGGCACCTATGCCGACGCAGATGGCGCCGATCAGCTGTACGGCTTCTTCTACAACGTGAACGTCAAGTCGCTGGTCTGGTACAACCCCGAGAACTTCGAGGATGCCGGCTACGAAGTGCCGACCACCATGGAAGACCTCAAGGCACTGACCGAGCAGATGGTTGCGGACGGGGAAACCCCGTGGTGCATCGGTCTGGGGTCGGGTGCGGCCACCGGTTGGCCCGCGACCGACTGGGTCGAGGACATGATGCTGCGCACGGTCGAACCTGCGGTCTATGACCAGTGGGTGACCAACGAGATCCCGTTCGACGATCCGCGCGTTGTCGCCGCGATCGAAGAGTTCGGCTATTTCGCGCGTGACGATGCCAAAGTGGCCGGTGGCGCAGGTGCGGTTGCAACGACCGACTTCCGCGACAGCCCCGACGGCATGTTCACCTCGCCCCCGCAGTGCTACATGCACCGCCAGGCGTCGTTCATCCCGGCCTTCATGCCCGAAGACGTTGAAATCGGTGTCGATGCCGACTTCTTCTACTTCCCCGGTTTCGCTGAAAAAGACCTCGGCAACCCGGTTCTGGGTGGTGGTACGCTGATGGCGATCACGGATGCGTCGGACGCCACGTCCGAGCTGATGGAATACATGCAGCTGCCGCTGGCACACGAAGTGATGATGGCGCAGACCGGTTTCCTGACCCCGCACAAGGGCGTGAACTCGGACGCGTATCTGAACGGCTCGCTGCGCAAGCAGGGTGACATTCTGGTCAACGCAACGACCTTCCGCTTCGACGGTTCGGACCTGATGCCCGGTGGCGTTGGCGCCGGCACCTTCTGGACCGGCATGGTCGACTATGCAGGTGGCAAGGACGCGGCAGCCGTGGCAGCCGACATCCAGGCCTCCTGGGACGCGCTGAAGTAAGCGCCCATTTGACCAAAGACTGCTCGGGGGCGGCGCGCATGCCGCCCTCGAATACCCATCGGGACGGCCCCACAAGACGCGCCGCCTGACCAGCCAAAAGGGGAGGTCGCCATGCATCCTGCAGTGCTTGGCCTTGTGACGATCGCTGTCGCAGTTGTGTCGTGTGTCGGGTATTTCTACCTGTCCAACCTGTTTCTCGATAAAGTGCTGTTCCCGGCCAAAGGGCCGAACGCGGGGCGCAACATCAATCGGGCAAACATGATCCGCCCGTGGCTGTTTCTGTTCCCGGCCTTCGCGGCGCTGTCGCTCTACCTTGCTTACCCGGTATTCGAGACGCTGCGCCTGTCGCTGCTGGATCGTGACGCGGGGGACGCCTTTGTCGGCCTCGCGAACTATCAGCAAATGGTTCAGGAGCCGAAATTCTGGGAGGCCGTGCGCAACAACCTGCTGTGGTTGATTGTCGTGCCCGCAGCCTCCACCGCCTTTGGCCTTCTGGTCGCGCAACTGACCGACCGGCTGAGCTGGGGCAACATCGCGAAATCGCTGATCTTTATGCCCATGGCGATCTCCTTCGTGGGTGCCGCCGTGATCTGGAAGCTGGTCTACGAGGCGCGGCCCATCGAGACCGAGCAGATCGGCGTGCTGAACGCCATTCTGGTCAGCCTCGGCGCGACCGAGCCCGTGACGTTCCTTACCGTTCCGTTCTGGAACAACTTCTTCCTGATGATCATCCTGATCTGGATTCAGACCGGTTTTGCCATGGTCATCCTGTCGGCAGCCCTGCGCGGCATCCCGGAAGAGACGATCGAGGCCGCCATCGTGGACGGTGCCAACCCGTTCCAGATCTTCTTCAAGATCAAGATCCCGCAAATCGTGCCGACCATCGTGGTGGTCTGGACCACGATCACCATCGCCACGCTCAAGGTCTTTGACATCGTGTTCGCGATGACCAACGGCCAGTGGGAGACGCAGGTGATGGCCAATTACATGTACGACAAGCTGTTCCGCGCCAATGACTGGGGCGTGGGCTCGGCATCCGCGATCATCATCATGTTGATGGTTCTGCCGATCCTTGTCTGGAACGTGCGCCAAGTGCGCAAAGAAATGAGCTGAGGGGAGATAAGACGATGGACAATATCGCTGGATCGAAGAACTCCCTCACGTGGCTGACAAGCATCGCGACGCTGGTTCTGGTGTTCATGTGGCTGTTCCCCACGGTGGGCCTGTTCGTGTCGTCCTTCCGTACGGTTGACCAGATCGGGTCGTCGGGCTGGTGGTCTGCGCTGAGCACGCAGGAGCAGCAGAACGGCGCCATCCGCATCGCGGGCGAGGAGTTCGAAGAGGGCGGCCTGTTCGTGATCGAAGGCAACCTGTTCGACAACGAAGGCACCGAGGTCCTGAACTGGGGCACGTCCTCGCGCGCTCCTTCGGATTTTGCGCCCGGTGACACGGCCGAGTTGTCGCGCGATCGCACGGTGACGCTCCAAGCCGACGGGTCATTCCGCATGACGGCTGTAGAAAGCCAAGAGGGCGCGCGCCTGCCGCGGGTGTTCACCACGACGTCGAGCCCGCCTGAGTTTACCTTCAACAACTACCGCTTCATGCTGTTTGACCCTGAAAACAGCGAAGGCATGGCCAAGGCGTTCTTCAACACGCTGACGGTGACCATTCCGGCAACGATCATCCCGATCCTCGTGGCGGCATTCGCGGCCTTCGCGCTGGCCTGGATGGATTTCCCGGGGCGCGCGCTTCTGGTGGCCGTGGTCGTGGGCCTGCTCGTCGTGCCGCTGCAACTGGCGCTGATCCCGCTTCTGAAACTGCACCTGAATGTGGGGATCGGGAAAGGTTATCTGGGGGTCTGGCTTGCCCATACGGGCTTTGGCCTTCCGCTGGCCATCTATCTGCTCAGGAACTACATGGCCGGGCTCCCGCGCGATATCATCGAAAACGCGCGGGTCGATGGGGCGACCGACTTCCAGATTTTCACCAAGATTATCCTGCCGCTGTCGTTCCCGGCGCTGGCGTCCTTTGCGATCTTCCAGTTCCTTTGGACATGGAATGACCTGCTGGTGGCCAAGGTGTTCCTGATCGACTCGACTGGGCAGACGACGGTGATGACGAACCAGATCGTCGAATTGCTGGGCACCCGGGGCGGCAATTGGGAAATCCTTGCGACGGCGGCCTTTGTGTCGATCGCGGTCCCATTGATCGTCTTCTTCGCCCTCCAGAAATTCCTTGTGCGCGGCCTGTTGGCCGGGTCTGTGAAGTAAAGAAAGTAGCTATGACTGAGATGTCGAAAACGCTGGGCGGCAAAGCTGTCGTCGATCCTGACTGGTGGCGCGGATCGGTGATCTATCAGATCTATCCGCGCAGCTATCAGGACAGCAACGGTGACGGGGTGGGTGACCTGTTGGGCATCGTGCACCGTCTGCCATACATCGCTTCGCTGGGTGTGGATGGCATCTGGATCAGCCCGTTCTTCAAATCGCCCATGAAGGACTTTGGCTATGACGTGAGCGATTATTGCGACGTTGATCCGATGTTCGGGACGCTGGCGGATTTCGACATTCTGGTCGAGACAGCCCATCAATACGGGCTTAAGGTCATGATCGACCTCGTGCTGTCGCACACCTCCGAGGATCATCCGTGGTTCGAGGCGTGCCGGTCCAGCCGCGACAACGATAAATGCGATTGGTACGTCTGGTCGGACCCCAAACCCGATGGCACGCCGCCCAACAACTGGCTGTCGATCTTTGGGGGATCGGCGTGGCAGTGGGACCCGCGGCGCGAGCAGTATTACCTGCACAATTTCCTGAAATCGCAGCCCGACCTGAACTTCCACAACCCGGATGTGCAGCAGGCACTGCTGGATGTGACGCGGTTCTGGCTGGATCGCGGGGTGGATGGGTTCCGGCTCGATACCATCAACTTCTACTTTGCGGACAAGGAGTTGCGGGACAATCCTGCACTGCCGAAGGAGGAGCGGAACGCGACCATCGCGCCATCCGTGAACCCCTATAACCACCAGCGCCACGTGCATTCCAAGAACCAGCCCGAGAACCTCGAATTTCTGGCGCGGTTCCGGGACCTACTGGATGAATATCCCGGATCGACCTGCGTGGGCGAAGTCGGTGATGCGCAACGGGGGCTGGAACTCCTTGGTGAATACACCGCGGGCGATGACCACGTGCACATGTGCTACGCGTTTGAATTGCTGTCGGGCGCGCGCCCCACGGCGCAGACCATCGCGGATGTGTTCGAACGCTTTGCGGCGGCAGCCCCCGATGGTTGGGCGTGCTGGGCGTATTCGAACCATGACGTGGTGCGCCACGCCTCGCGCTGGTCGCTGACCCCGCAGGCGCAGCGGCTGTTTCACACCATGATGATCTGCCTGCGCGGGTCGCTGTGCCTTTATCAGGGGGAAGAGTTGGGCCTGAACGAGGCGGATGTTCCGTTCGAGGCGCTTCGGGACCCCTACGGCGTGGAGTTCTGGCCCGAATTCAAAGGCCGCGACGGATGCCGCACGCCCATGGTGTGGGAGCCGTCCAATACCAATGGCGGGTTCACCAGCGGGCTGCCGTGGTTGCCCGTGGCGCCCGAACACCTGCGTCAGTCTGTTGCCACGCAGGAGACGGAGCCTGCGGCGCTTCTTCATCACTATCGCAAGGCGCTGGCCTTCCGGCGAACACATCCGGCGCTGACCAAGGGGGACATCACGCCCATGGATGTCGCGGGGTCGGTCCTGTCGTTCCAGCGCAGCCACACGAACGAGACGATTTTCTGCGCGTTCAACCTGTCGGACGAACCGGGCACCATCGACGTGCCTGACGGCGACTGGGCGACCATCGGGGCAGAGCTCGGCTCGATCGCGCCGGGGCCGGATTACAAGCTGCATCTTGGCCCTTGGCAGGCCACGATCGCGCTCAAAAAAGCATAAGGGGAGGGACACCATGGCCAATCTGAAGCTGACGGATGTCGAAAAGACCTATGGGGGCACGGTCAACGTGCTCAACAACATCAATCTGGACATCGAACAGGGCGAATTGATCGTCTTTGTCGGGCCTTCGGGCTGTGGCAAGTCGACCTTGCTGCGGATGATCGCGGGTCTGGAAAAGATCACGGGCGGCACGCTCGAGATCGACGGGATGACCGTGAACGATGTGCCCCCGTCTGAACGCGGGATCGCGATGGTGTTCCAATCCTACGCGCTTTATCCGCACATGACGGTGCGCGACAACATGGCCTTCGCGCTGAAACTGGCCAAGAAAAGCCAGGCTGAAATCGATGCGGCCATCGAAAGCGCGGCCGACAAGCTGCAACTGACAGAATACCTCGACCGGTTGCCCAAGGCCCTGTCGGGGGGGCAACGTCAGCGGGTGGCGATCGGTCGGTCGATTGTGCGCGACCCCAAGGTCTACCTCTTCGACGAACCGCTCTCGAACCTCGATGCGGCGCTGCGCGTGGCAACGCGGATCGAGATCGCGCAGCTGAAAGAGCAGATGCCAGACTCGACCATGATCTACGTGACGCACGATCAGGTGGAGGCGATGACGCTGGCCAGCCGGATCGTGGTTCTGGCCAACAAGGGCATCGCTCAGGTGGGATCACCGCTGGAGCTGTATGAGCGGCCCGAGAATGAGTTTGTCGCGCAATTCATCGGCTCGCCCCAGATGAACCTGCTGGCCGGTGAGATTGTTGAGACGGGCGAGGTCACGACCGTGCGCACCGATGACGGCGGCGGCACGTTCACAGCCAACATCCCGACGCTGGCCGCCGACAAAGGCATGAAGGTTAATGTCGGTATCCGCCCCGAAGACATGGTGATCACCGACGCAGCGGACTACGCCTTTGCGGCCACGGTGAACATCACCGAGGCGCTGGGTGAGGTCACGCTGCTGTATTTCGAGCCGCCCAAACCGGGGCAGGCGACGGACACTGTCATCGCCAAGCTGCCCGGCATTCACCGCGACATGCGGGGTCAGCAGGTGAAACTGGCGGTCGATCCCAGCAAGGTGCACCTGTTCTCGAACGGGGTGTCGTTGCTCTATCGCTGATCGGCCAGCGCGCGGAGTGTTGCCGCGCTTTGGTCATCGGCCGGAAAGAACAGCTCGATCTTGAGGTCGTCGACCGTTTGATCGGTCGGCGTCCCAAACTGCGCGATGGTCGCAAAGAGCGACAGGCGCATGTCGCCCAACCGGATCACGGTCGGCACGGTGGGCGTGTCAGCGATTGGGCTTTGCGCGTGTGGTGCAAGGTCACGGGCCGCTTGATCCAGAACGTCGTCACCACCCAGTGCTGCGCTTTCCGTCCGCAGACGTTGGGCGGAATGATGCGCCACCTCGGGCCAGTTTTCGATGATCGCCTGAACGTCGGGCCGCAGGATCAGGTCGATCATGCTGGCGCCCGCGTCCAAGCCAAGCGCGCCAAAGAGGTGGCGCGCCGGGTCATTCATCCGCTGGATGACCCAGTGCCCGTCGATGGCAATCCCGGGATAGGGCGCGTGGCGGTCGAGCGTCCAGTCGAGCGCCTGCCGGATGGGGGCAAGCGCGTCCGCATCGAGCGCGCTGCGCCGGTAGCGTGCGGCAAAGCCTGCGGCCCCCAGCATCCGGTTGCGCATATCGAGCGGCACCGACAGCACGTCCCCCAGATGCAGGATCATGTCGCGGGACGGACGCGCACGACCTGTTTCCAGAAAGGAGATGTGGCGCGCGCTGACGCCCGCCTCGAGAGAGAGATCAAGCTGGCTGAAACGGCGTTGCTGACGCCAGTGGCGCAGAAGGTCGGGAAAGCTGTCCATGGGGCCAGCCTAGCAGCCGGACAGGCGCGCGTCCCTTACCTGCGAGGTAATTGTTTTGGCGCAGGCGGATTGCGAGGAGGGGCAAAACCAAGGAGCCTTCCCATGACCCGCGAACAACGCCTTTTGCGCTTCAACGCTTTTCTCATCACGATCCCCTTTGGCATCCTCTTTGCCGCCGGGGCCTGGCCGCCGATTTACGATCTGCTGCGGTTCTTCTTTGTCTTTGTTCACTGGCCCTTCAACCCGGCGCCCGAGGTGCTGGAGCCCACCGCGCGGTTGCTGATCGCGATTGGGGGCGGTGTGGCGGCCGGGCTGGGGGCGGCCACGTGGATGGTGGCGACCCATGTGCTGCCCGTCGCGCCCGAGGCCGGGCGGCGCGTGCTGTTTGCGGCAGGGGGGACGTGGTTCGTGACCGACTCCACGTTTTCCGTGGTTGCTGGATCACCGATGAACGTGGTGCCCAATGTCGTGCTTTTGGCGATGCTGGTCGGGCCAAGCCTGATGGCGGCGCGCGAAGACCGCGCCGCCTGAGCCGGGCGTCAGCCGCGGCGGCGGCGTCCGCGCGCGCGACCGCCTGCGGGGGCTGCGTCCGGGTCTTTGTTGAACCCGATCCACGCGGCGCCGCCTTCGTCGTTGTTGGTCAGGAAGTTGGCGGCGCGGATGGCCTCCATCTCCTTGCCCGGGCGGGGCTTGGTGGAGCCGAGGTTGAACATCTTGCAGAACGCCTCGTCATCCATGCCTTCTGGCAGGATGATCCCGGCCTCGGCGACCTTGGCCTTGGCTTCGGCCAGCTTCTTGGGGCCGACGGGCAGGGCCACGGGGTTCATGATCGCGGACGTCATGCCCGCGGTCATGGCCATGGGCAGAAATGCGTTGTTGATGCCGTGCCGGTTGGGCAGCCCGAAGGAGATATTGGAGGCCCCACAGGTCGTGTTCACGCCCAACTCCTCGCGCAGACGGCGCACCAGGGTGAACACCTGAAGGCCCGCCGTGCCCATCGCCCCGATGGGCATCACCAGCGGGTCGACCACGATGTCGTGCGCGGGGATGCCAAAATCGGCGGCGCGTTCCACGATCTTCTTGGCCACGGCAAAGCGGACGTCGGGGTCTTCGGAAATGCCGGTATCATCGTTTGAGATCGCCACGACCGGCACGTTGTATTTCGCCACGAGGGGCAGAACCATTTCCAGACGTTCTTCTTCGCCTGTTACTGAGTTCAGGAGAGGGCGACCTTCGGCTGCGGCCAGACCGTTTTCCAGAGCACCGGGGACCGAGCTGTCGATGCAGAGCGGGCAGTCGGTGACGGCTTGGACGCGCTCGACCAGCTGTTTCATCAGCTCAGGCTCGACAAAGTTGTTGTCCGCGTAGCGCGGGTCTTCGGCCATCTTGTTCGAGAAGACTGCGCCCGAGTTGATATCGAGCACGTTTGCACCGGCAGCCACCTGCGCCAGCGCGTCGGCCTCGACCCGGCTGAAATCGCCGCGCTCCAGCTCTTCGTTCAGGATCTTGCGACCCGTAGGATTGATCCGCTCCCCGATGACGCAGAAGGGTTCGTCAAAGCCGATGATCGCGGTCTTGGTTTTGGATTCGATGACGGTGCGGGTCATGGTCGTTTGGCGTCCTTACTGGGCTGCGGCGGGCACGCCTGACGCGCCGCCGTGATCCTGTGTCCATGCGGCGTTGGTCTTGATCCCGCCAAGCGGGAAGAAGTGCACATGGGTGATGTTGAAGTCCGGGTTTGCCGCCTTGTGGGCGGCGAGGTCGGCAATGAAGTCTGTCGGCTCGAACGGGAGCAGGAGCTTGGTGACGTCCTTCGCACGGCGCTGAAGCACCCGCAACGACGCGCCCACGCCGCAAGCAATCGAAAACTTAATCAACGTTTGCAATTTTGCGGGACCCGCGACGCCGATGTGAATGGGCAGCGTGATGCCCGCCGCCTTCAGGCTGTCGGCCCACTGGATGACGGGAGCAGCCTCGAAGCAGAACTGCGTGGCGATGGCCATGTCGGCATCCGAAGTCTCGGAAAACGCCTGTTTCCAGCGCAGCGCCGCATCGACGTTCGTCATCGACCCATCGGGGTCGATGTCCTTGTTGCCCTCGGGGTGGCCCGCCACGTGCAGGCGGGTGAAGCCCGCATCGCCAAACGCTCCGGATTCCAGCAGACCCATGGAGCTATCGTAATCGCCATAAGGCTTGTCCACGCCGCCCGCGAGGAGGAGGGCGGATTTGACGTCGGCCTCGCCCTGATAGCGGTTGATCCAATCGGTCAGGACCGTCTTGTCCTTGATGATGCGCGCGGGGAAGTGCGGCATGACCTCGAACCCGTCGGCAGCGAGGCGTTTGGCGGTCGCGACCATGTCCTCGATCGGCGTGCCTTCGATATGGGCGATGTAGACGCGGGTGCCGGCGGGCAGGATGGCGCGGAAGTCATCGACCTTCTCGGCGGTGCGCGGCATCACCTCGATCGAGAAACCCTTGAGAAACGCCTCGACCGCGGGATCGACCGGCGTGACCTCGGCCTCTTTGGCCTTGAGATTGAAGAGAGCCATGGGCGTCCTCCCGTGCGGTTCTGGGCCTAGGCGTGGCCGTTGTTGTCGATAAGGGTCTTGATGCGGTCTTTGTCGTATTCTGCGTCGAGGCGGGCCGCCTCGGCGGCGGCAACCTCGGACGGGTCGCCATCGACGGTGTAAGGCGCGGCCTTGCGCCACTCTGCCAGATAGTCATCCGTTTCAGCCGCACCAGACTTCATCGCGGCGCGGTCGATGGCCTGTTCGAACCGTTCGGGCAGTTGCACCTTGGCCCCGCGGCGGCCTTTGCCGACGATGACCTGCGCGGGGATATCGCGCCAGTAAACAATGGTGACGTCAGGCATGTCCTGATTCCTCTCTGAGGTTCCCATAGTCCTAGAGGCACGCGCCCCCGGGCCGAGGTCGGTTTTCGACATAAAGCGCGATACCCGCGACCGAAAGGCCGCGACAGCCCAAGGCCCGGACCATTCGCAACTTACCCCGGAACTAACTGGCGGGTCAGCAGGCTTGCACGGGTATTCCTGCGCCGCTAGGCTGGTGGCAACTCGATATGAAAGGCGCGACCCATGGCGCCAATGCGTCCCGACGATGCGGGCGCGATCCCCCCACGGGGCGAGACCGGCTCGGACCAGAGACCGGCGGCCAAGACCAACGGGGTTGAACCGACTGCATCGTCCCCTAGCCGGGGCAGCCCGCTCTATGCGGCGCTTGATCTTGGCACGAACAGTTGCCGGATGCTGATTGCCCGCCCGACGGGACATCAGTTCACGGTCGTGGACAGCTTTTCCAAGGCTGTCCAGCTTGGCGCGGGCCTTGAGACAACGGGCCGTTTGTCCCGCACGTCCATGGGCCGAACCGTGCAAGCGATGCGGATTTGCAAGCAAAAGCTCAAGCATCACAAGGTCAAGAACATGCGCCTTGTCGCGACCGAGGCGTGCAGGCGGGCGTCGAACGGTGTCGATCTGGTCAAGATGGTGCGCCGCGAGACGGGGCTGGCGCTCGACATTATCGATCCCAAGGACGAGGCGCGCTATGCCGTGATCTCCTGCGCGCCCTTGGTGTCGAAAAAGACCGATCAGCTGCTGGTGGTCGATATCGGCGGCGGCTCGACCGAGTTGGTGTGGATCGACCTGTCGGACGTCCCCCGCAAGGAGCGGCGGCGCGCGATCATGGAGTTGCACACCGGGTTCGAGGATCACCGGTTGGGCGCGCGGGTGGTGGATTGGATTTCCGTGCCGCTGGGCGTGGCGACGCTGCGCGATCAGTTCGACGATGTGGCCGATGACGCCGCGCGCTTTGCGCTGATGTCGTGGTTTTTTGAGGAGAACCTTGCCGATTTCACGCCCTACGGGGTCGATCAGACCCGCGACGGGTTCCAGATCATCGGGACAAGCGGCACTGTCACCACCGTCGCGGCGAGCCATCTGGGGCTGCGCCGCTATGACCGCACCAAGGTCGACGGGTTGCGCATGACCTCGGATCAGATTGATACGGTCATTCGCGGATACCTTGCGATGGGCCCAGAGGGGCGGCGGAGTGACCCGCGCATTGGGCGCGACCGCCACGCGCTGATCATGTCGGGGGCGGCGATCCTGCAGGCGCTGCTGCGGGTGTGGCCCACGGACAAGCTGTCGGTGGCGGATCGTGGTCTGCGCGAAGGGCTGTTATATGCCCAGATGAATGCCGATGGCGTATTGGAACAGGTGTAGACGATGGCGGGTGGCGACAAGAAAAGCTCAGGCCGCGGGCAGCGGGATCTGCGGGTCAAGGTCAAGTCGGCCCGTGGGCGCAAGCTGTCCTCGACCCTGTGGCTCGAACGGCAGTTGAACGACCCGTATGTGAAGCGCGCCAAGGCGGAAGGCTATCGCGGGCGGGCGGCGTTCAAGATCCTCGAGATCGACGACAAGTACCGCTTCCTTGTGCCTGGGGCCAAGGTGGTCGATCTGGGCTGTGCGCCCGGCGGGTGGTGTCAGGTTGCCGTGAAGCGGGTGAATGCGCTGGGGGAGAAGTCTGGCAAATCGGTGGGGTCCGTTCTGGGTATCGACCTGCAAGAAGTGGACCCGATCCCGGGCACCGAGTTGCATGTGCTGGATTTTCTGGAAGACGGCGCCGATGACAAGGTCAAGGGCTGGCTCGGTGGGACGGCCAATGTGGTGATGTCGGACATGGCTGCGGCCTCTTCAGGGCACAAACAGACCGACCATCTTCGCATCATGGCCCTGTGCGAGGCGGCGGCGTATTTTGCCTTTGACGTGCTGGAACCGGGCGGCACCTTCGTGGCCAAGGTTCTGGCGGGCGGGGCCGAGGGCGACTTGCAGCGTATCCTGAAGCAGAAATTCATGAAGGTTGCGAATTTCAAACCCGGTGCGTCACGCTCGGATTCCTCTGAGAAGTTTGTCGTGGCGACGGGGTTCAGGGGGTAGGGGGCGCTGCCCCCCGCGCCAGCGGCGCTCCTTCCGGGACACTTCGAGCTAGAAGAAGGTCAGGGCGTCAGGATACGCGTGCCCGCCGTTTCACAGAG
>JBCBFU010000062.1:0-16140 GCA_038527375.1 Pseudomonadota bacterium
TCGGCAATGCCCGTGGGATGGTTGGCCACGATCAGGGCCGCGCCCGAGGCGGGCACATTGCCCAGACCCTTGGACGTCACGCGCTGGGCCAGCATGGTCTGCATGTCGACCATCACCTGTTCGGCAGGTTTGGGGTCGAGCTTGCGCCCAATGCTCAGCGTACGCTCATAAGACAGCAGTCGGTCCAGACCCGGCTTGAAGGCACGGGCCATCAGGGTGTCGCGAAACAACCAGGGCGCACGTTCGGCGATAAGAGGGTCGATGCGATCTTCGAGACGCTCAGCGGGAATGTCGGCCATGGCGCGCTTCCATCATTCAATTGTGACGTTTGCGTAACGTTACGACAACAAAGTGAAGTGCCTGCGCGTCACAATCAAGCCGCTTGCATCACAGGCCCGGCGGAAAGCGGAGATTTGCGGGGTGCAATCGGGGGGCACGCGCAACTTTTGTCCGTCTTCAAGGGCCAGCACGACACGAAGTGACAAGTCGAGCGAGGTCACAATCGTAACCTGCTCGATCCGGGAAAGTTCCACGGAAATATCCTGTTGCCGATTTTCCCACGCGATCACGCTTACTGTCATCTCGAACCGGGCGGTCGGGTTGGTGGCGACATCCACCGCAAGGGGCAGGGTGAACAGCGCCAGAAACCCAAGAATGAAGGGGCTGGCCCCGACCGCGAGATAGAGCGCAAGGAGCCCCGCCCAGATCGCGGCGAGCGTCGCCATGGCGCGGCCGGTCCGCCCGTGCCGGATGTGGATGAGGGGAAGTGCCGCCACCCCCGTCAGCCCAGCAGACGCAGCACCATTTCGGTGGTGTCACGCGACAGACCGTCGGTGTCGCGGATCGCCTCGAGCGCCGCGCGCATATGGGCCTGCCGGTCGGGATCATAGCGTTTGAGCGTCGAAAAGACTGTCGTCATACGCGCGGCTGCCTGCGGGTTCAGCGCATCGAGCCGCGCCAGCCAGTCGCCCACAAACGCATAGCCCGACCCATCCTCGGCGTGGAACGCCGCCGTGTTTCCGGCAAACCCGTACATGCATGCGCGGAACCGGTTCGGGGTCTTCATGGTGAAATCGGGATGCTGGGTCAGTTTGCGGGCCACATCCAACGCGGCCTCCACAGGGGCGAGCGAGGTTTGCACGCTGAACCATTTGTCGATCACGAGGCGCTCATGGCGCCATTTCGCGTAGAAATCCGCGAGCGCCTGATCGGCCTTGCCGATCCGCACGAGGCAGCACAGGGCGGCGAATTCGTTGGTCATGTTGTCTGCGGTTTCCAATTGGGCCAGCGCCGCGGCGCCGCCATCGCGCCGGTTGATCAGACCCAGCGCCGCATTGGCCAAGGCACGGCTGGCCACCGCGCCGGGCGCGGGCGTGTAAGGGCCGGGGACCTGATGGGCCGCATAAAGAACTGGTGCCACATCCTGCAGCGTATCTGCCAGCGCCTCGACCAGGGTTTCGCGGGCGCGGTGGATGGCCGTGGGATCGGGCGTCTGGCCCGCGTCAAAGATCGCCTGCGCGATGTCATCCTCGGACGGCAGCGACAGGACCAGCGCGCGGAATTCCGCGTCCAGAGCCTCGTTCGCGACCACATCGCGGATCGCGGTCAAAAGGCCCGTTTCCGGTGCGGTGCCTTCCGTCGCCAGACGCGCAAACGCCCCGCGCATCAATTGACGGCCCGCGTCCCAGCGATTGAACGGATCCGTGTCATGGGCCAGCAGATGCAGCCGGTCCGCGTCGGACAGCCCATCGTTCAGGATGATCGGGGCCGAGAAGTTGCGGTTGACCGACGGGATCGGCCGGGGTTGCTCGTGGGGCTGCGCGTGCCCGGTGCCCGATTGCGTATTTTGGGAAAGATGCAGCGGGGACCAGCCAACCTGTGTCGCCGCGAAGGTGAGCGTTTGCGTGGCCTCGGTCATCTCGAAGGTCACCGTCGGCGCGGCCTCGGACCCGTCGGGTGCGATAAGCCCGATGTTGAGTGGCAAAAGCTGCGGGGCCTTGGTGTCTTGGCCGGGTGTCGGCGGCGTCGATTGGGTGAACGTCAGGCTGAACGTGTCGCCGCTATAGGCTTCCTCGACGGTGACGCGGGGCGTCCCGGCCTGAGAATACCACTGCTTGAACTGGCTCAAATCGCGGCCGGTGCTGTCCTCGAACACCTGAAGCCAGTCCTCGATGGTGCAAGCCTCTCCGTCATGACGCTCAAAATAAAGCTGAAGCGCCTGATCATAGGCTTCGGCCCCCACGAGCGTCCGAAGCATCCCGATGACTTCCGCGCCCTTTTCATAGACCGTCGCCGTGTAGAAATTGTTGATCTCCACAAAGCTCTCGGGCCGCACGGGGTGGGCCAGCGGGCCATTATCCTCGCGGAATTGCGCCGCGCGGAGCCCCAGCACGTTCTCGATCCGGGCCACGGAGGCCGATCGCACATCTGCCGTGAATTGCTGATCGCGATAGACGGTGAGGCCTTCCTTCAGGCACAGCTGAAACCAATCGCGGCAGGTGATGCGGTTGCCGGTCCAGTTGTGGAAATACTCGTGCGCGATGATCGCCTCGATCCGCTCAAAATTCGTGTCGGTCGCCGTCTCTGGGCTGGCCAACACCGCCGAGGAGTTGAAGATGTTCAGCCCCTTGTTTTCCATGGCCCCCATGTTGAAATCATCAACCGCCACGATGTTGAAGATGTCGAGGTCATAGGCGCGCTTGTAGACATCCTCGTCCCACTTCATCGACAGCTTCAGCGCCTCCATCGCGAAGGCGGTTTTGTCCTGATCGCCGTCGCGGACGTAGATGTTCAACTCGACCTCGCGGCCCTCCATCGTCGTGAAGCTGCCCGATGTTGCATGCAGGTCGCCCGCCACCAGCGCAAAGAGGTAGGCGGGTTTGGGCCACGGGTCGTGCCATTGGCCCGCGCCTGTCGGGTTGCCGTTGGACAAAAGCACCGGCAGGTCGGACTGGATGGTGACATCGAAGGTGGCCATCACGTCGGGCCGGTCGGGGTAATAAGTGATCTTGCGAAAGCCTTCGGCCTCGCATTGCGTGCAATACATGCCGTTCGACATGTAGAGCCCTTCAAGCGCCGTGTTCGAGGCCGGCGCGATCTCGACCTCGGCCTCCCATACGAAGGGCGCGTTTGGCACATCGGCCTCGATCCCACCGGGCACCGCGCGGGTTGCAACCGATTTGCCGTCGATTGTGGCCCAGATTAGCTTGAGTTGCTCGCCATGCAGGAAAAACCGCGTGTCGGAGGCCTCCGGGTTGGGCCGGAATGCGATCCGGCTTTTGACGCGCGTGGCCTCGGGATCAAGCGCAAAGTCGAGCGTCACGTGATCCACCAGATAGGCCGGCGGCGTGTAGTCCTTGAGGTAGATCGTCTCTGGTGTTGCAGAAGCGGTGGCGTCGCGCATGTCAAAGGGCTCCGGTCGGGGGGCGGTTTTGCGGAAGGTTGGGTGAAACGTAGCCGCCTGAGGGGCGGGCGCAAGCGGATGCTGACAGGACGCTGTCAGGAGGGGGTAGGGTAGAACAGGGTCATCAGCTAGAAAGGACGCATGATGACCTACCAACCCGCACACCCCGTTGTCTGGAGCGAAATTCCCGTCACCGATCTGGAGGCCGCATCGGAATTCTACGCCCGTGTTACAGGCATGGCGCTGCGCCTCGACGAGGTTGGACCGCAGCCGATCATGATCTTCATGGGCGCGGAAGAGACCGGGATCGCAGGCCACCTCTATGCCGGGACGCCTGCCAAGGATGACGCCGGACCCACCATCCATTTTGCCGCCCACGGCACATTGGAAGAGGTCACGACCCGCGTCTGGGATGCAGGCGGTCAGGTCGTGTCCGACCCTATTCCGGTGCCGGATGGTCGCTTCATCTATTGCAAGGATCCCGACGGCAACTCCATCGGCCTGTTCGAGGCGGCTTGATGCGGCGTGCCGATCGGCTTTTCCAGATCGTGCAACTGCTCAGGGGCGGGCGGCGTCAAACCGCCCGCAGCCTGGCCGACGCGCTCGAGGTGTCCGAGCGCACGATCTACCGGGACATCGTGGATTTGCAGGGATCGGGCGTGCCGGTCGAGGGCGAGGCGGGGTTTGGTTATGTCATGCAAGACGGCTTTGATCTGCCGCCGCTGATGTTTACGAATTCCGAAATTGCAGCCCTCGTGGCGGGTGCGCGCCTGATCCGGGCGTGGGGCGGCGTCGACATGGCGCGCGGGGCCGAAGAGGCGCTGATCAAGATCGAGGCCGTGCTGGACGACGCGGCCCGCGCCCGCGCCAAGTCGGTCAGCGTGCAAAGCTACGATTGGTACATAGACGAGGCCGTGCGCGTGAACCTCGATGTCATCGACGGCGCCGTCGATACCGTGTCGCGATTGTCCTTCGACTACGCCGACAAAGACGGCGCACGGACGCGCCGCACAATCCGGCCCCTGCTCTTGAATTTCTGGGGCCGCGTGTGGACCTGCGTCGGCTGGTGCGAATTGCGGGACGACTTTCGCATGTTCCGCGTGGATCGCATGACCGCGCTTGTCGTGGGATCACGGTATCGACCGCAATCGGGGCAGAGCTTGCGCGACTTTTACGCTCAGGTGCAGGCACAGGGCGGGCCCGACCTCACCGGGGCCCGGTGATCAAAACATGCCGGGTGATCCAGACATCAAGTTGCGCGCTGTGAGGTCGCATGGACCCCGGCGGCAACCTGCCTAGGTCTGGGGCATGACAACGCTTTTGTGGTTCAAACGGGATCTGCGCGTGACCGATCACGCAGCAGCGGCGCGCGCTGCCGCAGGCGGTCCCGTTGTCGCGCTTTATGTTGCGGAACCCGGGTATTGGGCGCTCTCGGACACGTCGGCCCGCCAATGGGAGTTCATTGCCGAATGCCTGTCGGACCTGAGGGAGCGGCTGAGCGTGCCGTTGGTTGTGCGTGTGGGGGCCGTGCTCGACATCTTCGAGGATTTGGCCCGTGATCACGGTGTCACCCGCATCGTCAGCCACGAGGAAACGGGAAACGCGTGGACCTATGCGCGCGACCGCGCCGTGGCCGATTGGTGCCGTGCGCGCGGGATCGTTTGGGAGGAACTGCCCCAATCCGGCATTGTCCGCAAGCTGGCGGGCCGCGATGGCTGGGCCGCTCGTCGCGAGGCCTATATGCGTCTGCCGCAGGTGCCCCAAGTGGCGCTCAGCGGCCCTCACATGGATTTGGGTGCTATCCCAACGTACCGCGATCTCGGGTTGGCCGACGATCCCTGTCCCGGACGCCAAACAGGGGGACGGGATGCCGCGATGGCCATGCTGGGCGGGTTCCTGACCGAACGGGGACAAACCTATCGCAAGGCGATGTCTTCGCCGCTCGACGGCGAATGGGCGTGCTCTCGCCTCTCGCCCTATCTGGCGCTGGGCGTCGTGTCGGGGCGCGAGGCGCATCAGGCCGCCGCCGCCCGCAAGGCCGAGGTCAAAGGCACGCGCAGCGGTTGGACGGGCGCGCTGCAAAGCTTCACCAGCCGCCTCGCATGGCGCGACCACTTCATGCAAAAGCTGGAAGATGAGCCCCGGATCGAAACGCGCGAATTGCATTCGGCCTATCGCGACATGCGTCAGGGCTCGGACCCGGACCTCCTTGCCGCATGGGCAGAAGGGCGCACAGGGCTTCCCTTTGTCGATGCCTGCATGCGGATGCTGCGCCACACGGGCTGGATGAATTTTCGCATGCGCGCGATGCTGCAGGCCGTGGCGTCCTACCACCTGTGGCTCGACTGGCGCGACAGCGGGATGGAACTGGCGCGCCTCTTTACCGATTACGAACCCGGCATCCATTGGAGCCAGGCGCAGATGCAGTCGGGCACCACGGGCATGAATACGGTGCGCATCTACAATCCCGTCAAACAAGGCAAGGATCAGGACCCTGAAGGCGTATTCACGCGTCGTTGGGTGCCGGAAATCGCCCACCTCGCGGACGAGCATCTGCAGGAGCCGTGGAAGGTGGGCGGCGCGCCCGGCTACCCCGACCCGGTCGTGGATGTGGTCGCCGCTGCCCGCGCGGCCCGCGAACGCATCTTCGAGGTGCGACGCGGCAACGATTTCCGCGCCGAGGCGGGCGCCATCGTTTCCAAACATGCCAGCCGCAAGAAAGACCGTGGCTTTCGTCGTGACCCGGTGCCCACCAAGGACGCGGCCGCCACTCGCCAAGGCAGCTTTGACTTCTGAGCAAGCAATTCCCAGCTTCGGCCTTGCCCTTCCTTTTGCGACAAATACCTCGGGGGTGCGGGGGCAGAGCCCCCGCGTAGAAGAGCAGGTGCGGGTGCAGAGCCCCCGCGGAGACCAAGCGAGGCCACATGCCAAAGCACCGCAAAAAGGGCGATCTGCCCGAAAAGACCTGCGAAACCTGCGGGCGCCCGTTCACGTGGCGCAAGAAGTGGGAAAAGGTCTGGGACGAGGTGCGCTATTGCTCGGACCGCTGCCGCCGGGAGCGGTCAGTTAAGAAATCCTGACCCGACATTGGTAAAGTTTTGTGACCAAAGCCTCCATTGCTTGTTGCCGATAGGAAACACGCATCGTAATCATCCGCATACCTTGCCGCGGGCCATGCGCCTCCGGGCGGCCTCAAACAGGAGAGACACGCGATGGATCGGATCGAAAAAGCGGGCCTTCAGGTCGCCCCGGAATTGGTCAGCTTTATCGAAGAGCAGGCGTTGCCGGGCACCGATGTAACGTCACAGGCGTTCTGGACAGGCCTCAGCGCGCTTGTCCATGACATGGGTCCCAAGAACCGCGCTCTTCTCGCCAAGCGCGACGAGCTTCAATCCCAGATCGACGCCTGGCACACCGCGCGCAGCAATCAGGCCTATGATGCCGATGCTTACAAGGCGTTCCTGCGCGAGATCGGCTATATCGTCCCCGAAGGCCCCGATTTCTCGGCGGATACGGCCAATGTCGATCCTGAAATCGCGACTATCCCCGGCCCGCAACTGGTCGTGCCGATCACCAATGCACGCTTTGCCATCAATGCCGCCAATGCCCGTTGGGGCAGCCTCTATGACGCTTTCTACGGGACGGATGCCATGGGCCACCTGCCGCCCAAGGGCGGCTACGACAAAGGCCACGGCGCACGGGTTGTCGCGCGGGCGCGGGTCTTCCTGGACGAGGCCTTCCCGATCGCGGGCGGCAGCCATGCCGATGCGCGGCGCTATCACGTGGAAGGTGGCGCGCTGCTGATCGACGACATGCCGCTGGCCGATCCGTCGAAATTCGCAGGATACCGGGGCCACAAGAAGGCGCCCGACGCGGTCCTGCTCAAGAATAACGGGCTGCATGTGGAACTGGTCTTTGACCGCACCCATCCGATTGGCGCACGCGATCAGGCGGGTCTGGCCGATGTACAGGTCGAATCCGCCGTCAGCGCGATCATGGATTGCGAGGACTCGGTCGCTTGCGTCGATGCAGAGGACAAGGTGCAGGCATATGGCAATTGGCTTGGCCTGATGAAAGGCGATCTGTCGGCCACCTTTGCCAAGGGCGGGTCTGAGATTACGCGCGTTCTGGCCGAAGATCGCAGCTTTACTGGGCCAAATGACGGAACGCTGACCCTTAAAGGTCGTGCGCTTCTCCTCGTGCGGAACGTGGGCCACCTTATGACCAACCCCGCCATGCTCGACCGCGACGGCAACGAGGCGTTCGAAGGGCTGATGGACGCCATGATTACGGTGCTGATCGCCAAGCATGACCTTGCGCGCGCGGGCGGCAATTCCACGACCGGGTCGGTCTATGTCGTCAAACCCAAGATGCACGGCCCCGAAGAGGTCGCCTTCACGGATGAAGTCTTCACGGCTGTCGAGGCCGCGCTGGGCCTGCCGCAATACACCGTCAAGATCGGCATCATGGACGAGGAACGGCGCACGACCGTGAACCTCAAGGAATGCATCCGCGCCGCAAAATCGCGCGTGGCCTTCATCAACACGGGCTTCCTCGATCGCACGGGCGACGAAATCCACACCTCGATGGAGGCCGGGCCGTTTTCTCGCAAGGATTTCATCAAGAAGAAAACCTGGATCGGCGCCTATGAGAACCTGAATGTCGATATCGGTCTGGAATGCGGGCTGAAGGGACGCGCGCAGATCGGGAAAGGCATGTGGGCGGCGCCTGACGCTATGGCCGCGATGCTGGAACAGAAGGTCGAACACCCCAAGGCGGGGGCCAATTGTGCGTGGGTGCCATCGCCCACCGCGGCCACGCTCCACGCGCTGCATTACCACAAGATCGACGTGCTGGCCGTTCAGGACAAACTCGCCGCAGGCGGTCGCCGCGCGCACTTGGACTATCTCCTCGATATACCGCTGGCCACCTACCAGAAATGGCCTGACAACCAGATCGCGCGGGAAGTCGAAAACAACGCCCAAGGGATCCTTGGCTATGTCGTGCGCTGGATCGATCAGGGTGTGGGCTGTTCCAAAGTGCCTGACATCAACAACGTCGCGCTGATGGAAGACCGTGCGACCTGCCGGATCTCGTCCCAGCACATCGCGAATTGGCTGCACCACGGCATCGTGAGCGAAGAGGACGCGATGGCCGCGATGAAGAAGATGGCCGCCGTGGTGGATGAGCAAAACGCGGGCGATCCGCTCTACCGTCCGATGGCACCGGGCTTTGACGGGATTGCGTTCCAGGCGGCCTGTGATCTGGTCTTCAAGGGCCGCGAGCAGCCGTCGGGTTATACCGAGCCCGTGCTTCATGCGCGGCGGTTGGAGTTGAAGGCCGCCGGTTAGGCTGCCGGTTGGGTCTCTGGGGGCTTTGCCTCCAGACCTCCAGAGTATTTTGGGAAAGATGAGGGAATAAGAGATGGGTGTTTCACTGGCGCGTGCGCGGACAATCATTCGAAAGACGATCCTGAAGGGGCGCGAGATGGAGCTGAAACCGCTCTCTGTCATCGTGCTGGACGAAGGTGGTCACGTGATCGCGTTCGAGCGCGAAAACGGGGCGGCACCCGGCCGTTTTGCGATTGCCCATGGCAAGGCTTACGGCGCTGTGATGTTGGGCATGCCCGGATCGGCCCAGATGGCGCGGGCCGAACAGCAGGCGTATTTCATGGCCGCCGTGAACGGCGTCTATGGCGGGCAGGTTGTGCCGGTTCCGGGTGGCGTCATCCTGAAAGACGCGCGGGGCAAGATCCTGGGCGCGGTAGGCGTCACGGGCGACACGTCCGACAATGATGCAGCCGCAGCGGTTCACGCAATCGAGGAGGTCGGCCTCGTCGCCGTTGCCTGAGCCCGCGCAAGACGGGGTGTGCTGCTGAATTCGGCAGCATGCGCACACAGCGCCCATCCCATCACCTGTGCACGAATGCAGGTTTCAACCTGCGATCGCGGGCCTGTTGCGCGCGCGTGCGAGGGGGTATGTGATGTTTCCAGAATAAGGAGACAGGCATGGCGCGCCCGCTGGTTGGAATTATCGGCAATTTCTATCTGATCAACGACGAATACCCGGCACATGCCGCGGGCGCGATGAATTGCGATGCCGTCGTGCAGGTCGCCGGCTGCCAGCCCGCCATCATTCCCAGCGATCCGGCCTATGTCGATGTGGACGAATTGGTCGACACCTATGACGGTTTCATCTTCACCGGCGGTCGCCCCAACGTGCATCCCGAGGAATACGGAGAGGTCGAGACGCCCGCGCACGGCACCTTTGACCGGGCACGCGACGCCGTGGCGCTGCCTTTGATCAGGGCCTTGGTGGCGCGGGGGCAGCCGTTGCTGGCCATTTGCCGGGGCTTTCAGGAGTTGAACGTGGCGCTGGGCGGGACGCTTTATCCCGAGATCCGCGATCTGCCGGGGCGCGACAATCACCGCATGCCACCCGATGGCACCATTGAAGAGAAATTCGCGCTGCGCCATGACGTGACGGTTTCGGAGACCGGCCCGTTTGCCAAGATCTTTGGCGCCTCGGTCGTGCGCACCAACACGCTCCACGGGCAGGGGATCAAGGACCTTGCCCCGGCCTTGGCGCTGGACGGGCGCGCGCCCGATGGCACGCCCGAGGCGGTTTATGTGCGCGATGCGCTGGGCTTTGCGATGGGCGTGCAGTGGCACCCGGAATATTGCGCGGCCCAAGACCCCGTCTCGCGCCCCCTGTTCGAGGCGTTTGGCGATGCGGCACGGGCATGGCAGGCCGGCGGGCGGCAACCAGTTCAGAGAAGCGCTGCCTCGTAGCGGCGAAGCGCGCGGCGCGCGGTGGGAAAGCCGTGGTGGCTGCGCAGTTGCGGGAAGAGGGTGAACACCTCCTCGCGAGAGCCGGGGCTGAGCGCGGCCAGGGTTTCGTCCCCGATATGCAGGCTCTCGGTCGGCTCGCCATTGGCCTCGATGATCTGATGGGTGTCGAACATCAGGTGGATGTATGTGACCTGTGCTTGCGGCTGAAAGGTCACGTCCCGGCCGTCGACCAAATGCTTGGCGGCGACAAAGACCTCACGCTCGCCAAACAGCAACTCGGCCCGGTAGCCGGTAAAGAGCATCCTGTGCTGGGGTGACACCAGAAGCGGTGCGGTCGCATGGGGCAGGGCGGCGCCTGCAATGGACACCGGCGCGAAGTCGCCCGTGGCGGCCACCGTGCGCTGCCCGATCCAGCGGATGGGTTGGGGCCCTGCATCGCGGGTCAGGACAAGATCGCCTGCCTGAAGCGTCTCCACCGGGCGCGGTCCGAACGGCGTGCTGATCATCGCCCCGGGCGTGAAGCAGATGATATTTTCGATGTTCGAGAAGGTGACGACCGTGCCGTCCGTCAGCGTGATGGTCCCGCTTTCGGGATTGCCGACGTCATAGGTGACATCGTCCAGACCGGCGAGGCCGCCCAACTGGATTGTGTCCCCGCCCGTTTCGCCACCTTCGCCGCCGTCGATGGTGATGGCGCTGTTCGTCTCGCCCAGATCGGTGAGGATGAAGGTATCGTCGCCATCCTCGCCAAAGGCGTCATCGCCATCGGCCACGGAAATGGTGTCGTTGCCACCGCCGCCAAAGATGTCGTCTGCGCCGGTGCCGCCGGACAGGATATCGTCACCGTCGGGATTGGGGACCGTGTCGAAATGGATGTCTGACACCCACATCCGTTGCCCGCCGGTGCTGTCGTTCTCGTAGATGATATCGAAGGACGACACAGGGCCAGCGATGGTGACGAGGATCGACCCGGATGCGTCGTCAGGCCCGCCATTGGCGACGCCTGCGGTCACCGTGTTGTCGGATGTTGTGTTTGACGTGTTCTCAGGGGTCAGCACCACCGTGACCGGATTTCCATCGGCGTCAAAGGCGTTGACCGTGATGACATCGATCCAGCTGCCGGTGTCGATGTCGTTCAGGCGGAAGGTCACATTGGCCACGGTGTCCGAGACATCCGCACCCGCGGCTGCGTTGAAATCAACAGAAACTGTCGCCGTGTCCGCACCACCCGTGCCTTCGACCTCGAGCGAGGAGGATGTATCGAAGGGATCTCCGCCTTCGGTGTATTGGGTGGTCGTGCTGTCGATTAGCGCGGCATCAAGCGCGCCATCGTTTGAAATCGAGACCGTGACATCGACAAAGCCGGTGTTCTGCGTAAACCCGCTCGCGACGTTGGAGTTGTTGCCTTCATCTTCCCAATGCAGGAACTCCGAGGTGCTGGCCGGACTGTTGTCGCCGTAGATCGTGTCACTGCCCGACCCGCCGTCGATGGTGTCGGCGCCCGATCCGCCAGTGATGACGTCGTTACCGCTCCCGCCATCGAGGTCATCAGCCCCCGCGCCGCCGTAAATCGTGTCCACGCCGCCCGCGCCTGAGATCGTGTCGTCGCCATCAAGCCCAAAGAGAGCCTCGTCAGCGCCGTCACCGGACAGGCCCGTGTCATTTCCGCTTGTCCCCAAAAGGGCATCGGGGGCGCTTATGACACTTGATGAACTGAGCGTCGAAACCGGGCCATAGGCGGGGACGAAGTAGATGTTACCATCGGTCGCGAGGACGAATTCCCCGGGTTCTTGCTCGTTGGTGTATTGGCTGCCGTTATACGTGCCGGTCCAGACCCAGTTGCCGTTTCCGAGGCTTTCCTGCGTCGTAAAGGATACGAGCGGGTCGACAATGCTGTCGCCCGCATCGAGGGACGCATCCCCCAGCTGGACCAGATATCCGTCTGGCATAACCCCACCTCGCGTCAGGGCCCGTGTTCTGTGCACGGATCTCCGTTAGTACTTCATTAAGGCTTGGCTTACGGGCGCGTCAGGGCAGGATCGGGCCTGCAATGGGGCCAAATTGGGGCAGCCTAGTTCGGGTTTGGGCCGCCAACGCTAGATGTCGATCAGGCGGGCCCGCCCGAGATCTCGATCGCCGCGCCGTTGGTCGACCCCGATCCCGGACCGCACAGCCACAGCGCGGCATCGGCGACCTCGCGCGGGGTTATGAGGCGTCCGTGGGGATTGGCGTCCAGCATGATCTTCATCGCGGCGTCTTCGTCGATATTCAGGCGCGCGGTCAGGCGGTCGATGTTCATGTCGACGATAGGTGTGTCGACGTAACCCGGGCAGATCGCGTTGAACGTGACCGGTTGGGTCACGAAATCGGCGGCCAGCCCGCGGATCAGTCCCACAAGCCCGTGTTTTGAGGCGGTGTAGGCATGGGCGCCCTTCAGGCCCCGCAGCCCAGCGATGGAGCTGATGGCGATGACGCGGCCCCATGTGTCGATGGGCATGTGCCGCAACGCCTCCCGGATGGTCAGATACGCACCGTCGAGGTTGGTCGATAGAATGCGCCGCCAGAATGCTGTGTCCGATTTCAGGATGTTTTGCCCCTCGGCAATCCCGGCATTGACCACGAGGATGTCACAGCGCCCGATGGCGGCGAAGCCGTCGATGACCGAAGGCTCGTCGGCCACATCCATGACGCAGGTGTCAAATCCGTGCGCCTGCGCGGCAGCCTCAAGTACCTCTTGGCGTCGGCCCGTGATCGTGACCTTCGCGCCCGCCTCGGCCAGCACGCGCGCCGTTTCCAACCCGATGCCTGTTCCGCCGCCCGTGACGACCGCCTGTTTGCCCGCTAATGTCATTCCAGCAGCTTACGGAGAGACGCAGGATGCCGAAAGGGTTGAAATGGGTGGACATTCCGCCGGTTTGGCTGGTGGCGTTCCTCGTCGTGGGCTGGCTGGTCGCGCAGGCGCTTGGCACGCAATCCGATTGGCGTTGGCGGCTGGAAGGGGGCAGCTTGGTGGCGATCGGTGTCGGTCTGATGGTCTGGGCAGTTGTGACCATGGCCCGCGCGCGCACGACCGTGATCCCGCACATGTCCCCGGATGCGCTTGTCACCGACGGACCGTTTCGGTTCAGCCGCAATCCGATCTATCTGGGTGATGGGCTTGTTCTGGCGGGCGCGGTCCTGTGGTGGGGGGCGTGGCCGCTCCTGGTTCTGGTGCCCGTATTCGGCTGGGTCATCACCGCGCGGTTCATCCGCGCGGAAGAGGCGCGCCTGATTTCACACTTTGGCCCTCAGTTTCACGCATGGGCGGCAAAGACGCGGCGCTGGATCTGACCGCCCGGTATGACGGTGGGTCGAAACGGGCCCGTGTCGGCCATGTTAGCGCTATAATGTGTGGCTCACTGTGGAACTTTCTTGGGCCTTGCGGTAGACGCCGCGCACCTCCGCGCCATTTGGCAGGCGGAATGCGACATGATCAAGAAGGTGGCCCACGTGAAAATCGGAACGCCAAAAGAGACTTATGAGGGCGAAGCGCGCGTCGCGATGACGCCCGAGTCGGCCCTGATGCTGCAAAAGCTGGGGCACGAGTGCCTGATCGAGACCGGCGCCGGTATGGCGGCTGGCTTCTCGGACGCGGCCTACAAGGATGCGGGCGTCACGGTCGTCAAGACCGGTGCCGCGTTGTTCAAAGAGGCCGACATTGTCGCCAAGGTGCGCCCGCCCAGCGACACGGAGGCCAAGCGCCTGCGCGCCGGCCAGACGCTGATTTCGTTCTTCTATCCGGCGGCCAACGAGGCGCTGATGGAACTGGCGCGGTCCAAGGACGCCACCGTCATCGCGATGGACATGGTCCCCCGCATCAGCCGGGCGCAAAAGATGGACGCTTTGTCGTCGATGGCGAACATCGCGGGGTATCGCGCGGTGATCGAGGCCGGCAATAACTTTGGCCGTTTCTTCACCGGTCAGGTGACCGCGGCGGGCAAGGTGCCGCCTGCAAAGGTTCTGGTCGTGGGCGCAGGCGTTGCCGGTCTGGCCGCCATTGGCACGGCGACCTCGCTCGGTGCGATTACTTACGCCTTCGACGTGCGGCCCGAAGTGGCCGAACAGGTTGAATCGATGGGTGCGGAGTTCGTGTTCCTCGATTTCGAGGAAGAGCAGGAAGACGGCGCCAAGTCCGGCGGCTATGCCTCTGTTTCTTCACCGGAGTTCGCGGCAGCGCAGCTGGCCAAGTTCCGCGAACTGGCCCCCGATATCGACATCGTCATCACGACGGCCCTGATCCCGAACCGCGAAGCGCCGGAGCTGTGGACCGAGGACATGGTTGCCTCGATGAAGCCCGGCTCGGTCATCGTGGACCTCGCCGCTGAGAAGGGCGGCAACTGTAAGATGACCGTGATGGACGAGAAAATCGTCACCGATAACGGTGTCACGATCATCGGCTATACCGACTTCCCCAGCCGGATGGCCGCGCAATCCTCGTCGCTCTATGCCACGAACATCCGTCACATGATGACCGACCTCACGCCCGAGAAAGACGGCGTGGTCGTGCATGACATGGAAGATGATGTGATCCGCGGGGCCACCATTGCCCACGCGGGCGAGATCACCTTCCCGCCGCCGCCACCCAAGATTAACGCGATTGCCCAGCAGGTGAAGAAGAACACCCCTGTTGAGCTGACGCCGGAAGAGAAGAAGGCGGCCGAGGCGGAAGCGTTCAAGAAGGAAACCCGCACGCAGGTCATGCTGCTGGGGATCGGTGGCGCGCTGCTCTTGGGTCTGGGTTTGATCCCAGGGATGCCCGCGAGCTTTATGCAGCACTTCATCGTGTTCATCCTGTCGGTCTTCATCGGCTTCCAGGTGATCTGGAACGTGGCGCATTCGCTGCATACGCCGCTGATGGCCGTCACGAACGCGATTTCGTCGATCATCATTCTGGGCGCGCTTATCCAGATTGGATCGACAAGCGCGCTGATCACCATCCTTGCCGCCCTCGGCGTCTTCATGGCCGCCGTGAACATCTTTGGCGGTTTCCTCGTGACACGGCGCATGCTCGCCATGTTCCAAAAGTCGTAAAGGAACGGGCTGATGGATTTCGGATTTACGATTGCAGCCTACGCGGTTGCCGCTGTTCTCTTCATCCTGTCGCTGGGCGGGCTGAGCGGTCAGGAAAGCGCGAAACGCGCGGTGTGGTACGGGATTGCGGGCATGGCGATTGCCATTCTCGCGACGCTGACGGGACCGGGTTCGGGCCTGTGGGTCGTGTCGCTTCTGCTGATCGGGGCGGGGGCCTATGTGGGCCAACAGCTCGCCACGCGCGTGCAGATGACGCAGATGCCCGAACTGGTGGCCTTCATGCACTCGCTGGTTGGTCTGGCGGCTGTGTTCGTGGGCTTCAACGCGGATATCATGATCAACACCATCGCGGGGCTGAGCGTAGCGGACGGTGCGGCCAACCCGGTGGACGGCTATGGCCTCCCGCTCTTCCCCGTGGCCGAGGCGACGTATGAGGGGCTGTCGTCCTTCGGCAAGCTGATCGCCAAGAAAACGGGCGTCGAGATCGGCATCCTGCGGGTTGAACTGGTCCTGGGTATCTGGATCGGTGCGGTGACATTCACCGGCTCGATCATTGCCTATGCCAAGCTGGCTGGCCGTCTGGCCGTGCCGGGTACGTCGATTGATATGAAGATCGACACGGGCGCCAAGCAGTTGCCCGGTGGGCACATGCTGAACGCGGCTGCGGCTGCGGCCTCCGTCATCCTTGCGGCGATGTATCTGGGTGGCTCGGGCTCCTGGACGCTGATCCTGCTGACGGTGCTGGCGCTCTTCATCGGCTATCACCTGATCATGGGCATCGGCGGCGCGGACATGCCGGTCGTGGTGTCGATGCTGAACAGCTATTCCGGTTGGGCGGCAGCGGCCATTGGTTTCAGCCTCGGCAACGACCTCCTG
>JBCBFU010000063.1:0-15578 GCA_038527375.1 Pseudomonadota bacterium
CGCGACGCTCGACCTTAACAGCCCCGGTGCAGAAAAAGGATCGGCAACGGAGGAAGAGTTCTTTCTCTACCACACCGAAGGCGTCGAAAGCTCTGGCTTCTGCATTCACTTTAAACTGCCGCACTACGTGACTTTCCAATCGTCGCTCGATGCGATGCGCGATGCGAAGGCCAAGAAGGCCGGACAATCCAAATCCTCTGACATGGAGCCGGCGGAATGAGCCTGTCTACCCTGACCAAACCTTGGGAAGCCATGAGCTATGGCTTTCTGGATGGATCGGCCAAGCGCGAGCTGCGGCGCAAGATGCTCAAATCGGTGGCCGTGCCGGGCTGCCAGATGCCTTACGCCAGCCGCGAGGTGCCAATGGCGCGGGGCTGGGGGACGGGCGGTCTTCAGGTCTCGCTGACGCTGGTGAACCCGAAAACGCGGGTCAAGGTCATCGACCAAGGCGCAGATGACAGTGTGAACGCGGCTTCGATCCGCCGCTTTATCGCGCGCGTTGCAGGCACACCCACAACAATGGACACGCTGGACGCAGACCTGATCCAGTCGCGCCACCGCATCCCGGAAGAGATCTTGCGCGAAGATCAGGTTTTGGTGCTGCAAGTCCCAAACCCAGAGCCGCTGCGCCCTGTGCAACCCAACATGTCCATCGCGCGTCAAATGCACGCCGATGCCGATTACGGGCGCATGTGGCTGCTGCTCTATGAGCAAATAGTGCGCTCGGGTCGGGTTATGCAGGGCGCGAGCTACCCAAGTCTGGTTCACGGGCGTCACGTGATGACACCTTCACCGATCCCGCGTTGGGATGTGCCAAAGCTCAATATGGCCAAACATTTGACCATTCTGTCTGCAGGTCGGGAAAAGCGCATCTTTGCCGTCCCACCGTACACGAGGGTCGAGCCGCTGGTCTTTTCAGATGTGCCTTACAAGGTCGAAGATCACGGCGACCTCACCTGCGCGCGGTCGGGCACGCGCGGCTTCTTTATGAATGAAATCCCCCAGGATGATGGCAGTTCGACTTTTGAGGTCTCTGACAGCGAATGGGGTGTCAAAACCATTCGCGCCCGAGACGGCGAAAGCGAAACACGCGGCGACACCTGGTACAAAGACGGGGAGATGCCGCAATGACGCTGACGCTTGATGCGCCACGTATCGTTGACACGAAACCACTGCTCGACGTGCAGGGCGTGTCGAAATCCTATGGCGCCGTTCAAGCGGTCCGCAACGTCTCGGCCCATGCCTATCCGGGCGAAGTGCTAGGCATTGTGGGCGAAAGTGGTTCAGGGAAATCAACCCTTCTGCGCATGATGAACCTGGAGGAAATCCCGGAGACCGGCAGTTACACGCTCGATCTGCCGGACGTGTCTGGCAATCTCTTTGAGCTGGACCGTTTTGCGCGCCGGATGCTCTGCGCAACCAAGATCGGGATCGTCTATCAAAACCCGCATCTGGGCCTGCTGATGAAGCATTCCTCGTCCGGGAATGTGGCCGAGCGGCTGCTTGTGGCAGGCGAACGCAGCTTTGCGACGCTGCGCCAAGCCGCGACTGAGGCGCTAGACGCTTCTGAGTTTCCACTCGACCGCTTGGATGCCCCTCCGATTGAGCTGTCGGGCGGTATGCAGCAGCGCGTACAACTGGCCAAGGCCATCGCCCTGGAACCCGCCTTGCTTCTCTTGGATGAACCAACGACCGGCCTTGATGTCAGCGTTCAGGCGCTTGTGCTCGATACGCTGAAACGGCTGCAACAGGACCGCCAGATCACGATGGTGATCGTCAGCCATGATCTGGGTGTCATACGCACGTTAGCGGATCGTGTGATGGTCATGCGGCGCGGTGAGGTGGTCGAAACCGGGCTGGCCGACCAGATTTTCCAGGATCCGCAGCATCCCTACACACAACAACTGGTGCACGCGAAGCTATGACACAGGTTCTTGAGATCGATGGGTTGGCAAAAGGGTTTTCCTTGCACCACCTGGAAAAAGAGATCGGCGCCTTTGAAGACGTGTCGTTCAGTGTCGCGGCGGGCGAGTTTGTTCTCCTAAAGGGCTCGAATGGCGCTGGTAAGTCGACGCTCTTGCGGACGCTCTATCGGTCCTATCTGCCGTTGGCGGGGGAAATTCGCTTTCACTCTCAGCACGGCTTGATTGATCTTGCGCGGGCAGCGGACGTGGACATTGCCCACCTGAGGCGCACCGAGATCGGCTTTGTCACGCAGTTCCTGACGGCGCGGCCACGGGTCAGCGCCGAGGCGATTGTGGCCGAACCTCTGCGGCTGGCAGGGTGGGACGCGGATCGCGCGCTGGAGGCTGCGCGCGCTGCGCTTCAGACGTTTGGCGTCAAACCCGATCTTTGGGCGGCGTACCCCACGACGTTTTCGGGAGGCGAGCAGCAAAAGGTCAACCTGGCGCGGGCACTGATCTTGCCGCAGAAGCTGTTGATGCTGGATGAGCCCACGGCGTCGCTAGATGCCAATGCGCGTGAGGCGCTTGTGGCTAGGCTGCAAGAATTGAAGGACCTCGGCACGGCGATGATTGGGGTGTTTCACCACCCCGATGATGTCATCCACTTGATCGACCGCGTGGTTGATCTCACCCCTGACGCAGCCCCGGAAGAGGAACGGGATGATGTTTAATGTCCTACCGCTTCGCTACTTGAGGACAAGCTGATGTGGCTTAAGGATGTCAAACTGATCCTCTCGGATCGGATCATCGACAATGGCAGCCTGCGCATCGAAAACGGCGTGATCGCGGACATCGCCGAATGCGATGGGCCGGCGTCGGGCTTCACCGTCTTCCCAGGTTTCATCGACATGCATGGCGACATGATCGAGTTGGAGCTCGAACCCCGCCCGAAAGTTGATTTCCCGATGGAAGTCGCCGTAGGCCACCTTGACGCGCGGCTCGCAGCTGCAGGCGTCACAACGGCTTATGCCGGTGTGTCGTTCTCGCGCACGGCAAAGGATGGAGAACGCCGGTCGTTCGAGCATACGAGCGCCATCATCCGCGCCTTGAAGAGCAACCTATCTGGGCTGCGTGTGGATCACCGCATCCATGCTCGGTTTGATATGACTTACACCGATGCCATCGCCGCGCTCGAAGGCTTGCTTGAGTCATCCGCTGTCGATCTCGTTTCAGTCATGGATCACACGCCGGGCCAAGGCCAGTACCGCAACGTCGAAAAGCTGATCGCGCATCGTGTGAATGGTGGACTTTCAGAGGCAGAGGCCCGCAGCTACATCGAAAATCGGATGGCCGATGCGATCCCCGCCGAACAACTCGTGGCGAACCTCGAGCGGATTTCTGAGCTGTGTCGGGGGAGTGGCGTTGCGATGGCCAGCCATGATGATGACACCGTCGACAAGACCAACCTCATGGCTGATATAGGTGCGGTGATTAGCGAGTTTCCTGTCACAATCGAGGCCGCGCAGACTGCCGCCGACCGGGGCCTTATGATCGCCATGGGGGCACCCAATGCGATGCGGGGGCAAAGCTATTCGGGCAACCTGTCCGCGCGTGATGCGCATGGCGCGGGGCTGCTCCATATCCTTGCGGCGGACTACCATCCGGCAGCCATCCTGCCCGCAATCCGCGCTCTGAGCCCGGCGGATCCTGATGGTCTGGTCGGTGCCGTCCGGCTTGCATCCAAGAACCCCGCAACCGCGCTTGGTCTCAAAGATCGGGGGGAGATTGCCCAAGGAAAGCGCGCCGACTTGGCGATTGTCGACGCACAGGACCGGGTCGTAGAGACGTTCAGCGCGGGTCAGCGCATCTTCTCAAACGGGTGTGGGCCGAACACTGCCGCACGCGCAGACATCGCAGCCGTAGCGTAATCAATCTTTTACAAAACGGACTCTCAGACGTCACAGAAGGGGACCAAAGTCGGGGCATAATTCATTCGGATGAATCACCATGACCGCGCCTGCTGCCCTATCACTCACCGGTGTCTCCAAACTTTTTGACGAAACTCGCGCCGTCGATGACGTCACGCTCAAGATCGCGCCCGGCCAGTTCGTCGGCGTCATCGGACGCTCTGGCGCTGGTAAGTCCACGATGCTTCGCCTGATCAATCGCCTTATCGACCCCACGCAGGGGTCGATTTCATTTGGGGGCTCCGAGATCACGACGCTCAAGGGCAAGGCGCTGCGAGAGTGGCGACGCGATTGCGCGATGATCTTTCAGCAATTCAATTTGGTCGACCGGCTCGACGTTTTGACCAATGTGTTGATCGGGCGACTGGCTGAACATGGCTTTGTCAGCTCCATGGCCATGCAGTTCACCGATGCCGAACGGGCGATGGCGTTGCAAGCGCTGGACCGGCTGGACCTTGTCCCGCAGGCGTTGCAACGGGCGGGCACGTTGTCGGGCGGCCAACAGCAGCGCGTCGCTATCGCGAAGGCTCTGGTTCAACAACCCAAAATCATGCTGGCCGATGAACCCATCGCCTCGCTTGACCCTGCAAATGCGACGCTGGTGATGGACGGCCTGCGCCAAATTAACCAAGAGGATGGCCTGACCGTCCTGGTGAACTTGCACACGCTCGACACCGCACGGGCGTATTGCGACCGGATCATCGCGATGCGCCAGGGCCGCGTCTTCTTTGACGGAAATGCAGCGCAACTGACCGACGATGTCGTGCGCGACATCTATGGCACCGACGGCCTGCGTGAGTTCAACGAGGCCGTCACATCCACGCAGGGTCTCGCCAAAGTTCCATCCTAAATCAGGGGTCCTTCGGGGCCCCTTTTCCTTTCCGACAACGCAAACAGGGGGATCATACCATGCGTTTCGTCACCGCCGCAGTCGCCGCACTGCTCGCCACTCAGGCCGTCGCAATGGACGACGCGGCCTGGAAAGAAGACTACCAGGTCATCAAATTCGGTATCCTATCGGGTGAAAACGAAAAGGACCGGATCGCACGCTACACGCCGTTTGAGCAGTACCTTGAGCGTGAGTTGGGCGTTGAAGTCGAAATCTTCACCGCTGGTGCCTACGACGGCGTGATCCAAGCGCTGGGCGCGGATCAGATCGAATTCGCCTTCCTTGGTTCGTCGTCCTACGCCGCTGCTTACACCGCCACCGATGGCGCGGTCGAGCCGCTGGCGACCCGCCTGCGCCAAGATGGTTCGTCCGGTTACTTCTCGGTCGTCGTGACGCGCTGCGAAGACGGCTACAACAGCCTGCAAGACCTCGAAGGCAAGGTTCTGGCATTCGCCGACCCTGACTCCACCTCGGGCTACGCGGTTCCTTACTTCAATATCGCCAAAGAAGTTGACCCCAAGACCTTCTTCTCGGCGATCCCATTCTCGGGTTCGCACGAAGCGGGTGTTGCGGGCGTGGCGCAAGGCACCTTTGACGCAGCAGCAACCTGGCAGAACAACGCCACCGACGGCCGTTGGCAGCGCATGATCGAAAAAGAGATGATCGCCGAAGGCGAGATCTGTCCGATCTGGGAAAGCCCCGAAATCACCTCCGGCCCGTTCACCGCGCGCGTGAACCTGCCGCAGGAGCTGAAGGACACGATGCAGCAGCTGGTTCTGGACGTTGCTGAAAAGGACCCAGAAGCCTTCAAAATGATGATCGGCGAAGTTGAAGGTACGCCCAACCCGCAGGTTGATTATCAGTTGGCCAACCACGAACGCTATCAGTGGATCGTCGACATGCGCGCCTGGCTGAAAAAGCAGCGCCGTTCATAAGATCAAAGACCTGGGCCCCCGCCATATTGGCGGGGGTCCGCGCTTTTTTGGGAATGCTGACATGACCGCTGCTGCCGATGTGACGCCCTTGCGGCCCTTGGACCAATTCGAATTGGACTACGCCGCCCAGCGGCGTCGCGCCAAGCTGACCTGGCTCCTTGCCAGCGTTTTGTTCTTTGTGCTTTTTGCATTCTCAGCTTGGCTTGGTGACTTTTTCAAAGTCACCCAAGTGACCAATGTGGACGGATCACGCGAGTGGCGCTGGATCATTCCAGCGGGTTTGCCGCGGCTAGGCGAGTTCATTGAACGCACGCTCCCCATGTTGCGCTGGGACAGTCTTGGCGCGGACCTTGCTGAATGGTTCTGGCGCTGGAAAGTCTGGCTGAACCTTCTGATCGAGACTGTGTTGATTGCCTTTATGGCAACCGCACTTGGGGTGTTCGGCGGGTTCGTAATGTCCTTTCCCGCATCCCGGAACCTTGCTCCCAACAAGTGGGTACTTTGGGGCTGCCGTCGCTATCTTGAGATTGCGCGCACAGTGCCTGAACTGGTCTGGGCGCTGATCTTCGTCTTCTGCTTTTCCGTTGGACCCATGGCGGGCGTTCTGGCCATCGGGCTCCATACCGCCGGGGCGCTGGGTAAGCTTTATTCCGAGGTGAACGAGAACATCGACATGCGTCCACTTGAAGGCGTGAAAGCCGCCGGCGGCACATGGTTCGACCAGATCCGCTATGCCGCAGTGCCACAGGTGATGCCCAACATTGTCAGCTACACGCTGCTACGGTTTGAGATCAACGTCCGCTCCTCCTCGATCATCGGCTATGTCGGCGCGGGCGGGTTGGGCCAGGAATTCCGCGAGGCGCTGTCCTTGCAAGAATATACCGACCTGTCGGCGCTGTTTGTGATCATCTTCGTAACCGTCATGGTCATCGACTACGGGTCAGAAAAGCTGCGGCATCGCATCATCGGACTTGAGAAAGGACCTGCGACATGACCCCCTCTGACGCTCAGATCAAGGACTGGATGGCGCAGCAGCCCCGCGCGTTTCGCGATACACCTTCAGTCCGGGCCCGCAAGATCGGCTTTTGGGTTTTGTTCATCGGGCTTTTTACCTGGTGTCTGTACGATTTCAACTTCTCGCTAGAGCGCATCTGGGTCGGCTTGCAACGACTTGGCACGGTCATCTCATTCATGTTCCCGCCCCATCTGTGGGAAACTTGGCCGGAATGGGTCGAGGTGTTCCAGGCGCTAGGGGAAACGGTCGCGATGGCGTTCTTGGGAACGGTTCTGGGCCTGATCATAGCGTTCCCAATTTCGTTTCTGGGGGCAAAGAACATCAACCGTATCTTTTGGGTCCGGCATACGGCCCGGCGCGGGTATGACATCATCCGCGCGTTCGAGATCCTGATCCTCGCGCTTATTTTTATCCGGGCTTTTGGTCTGGGACCGCTTGCTGGCGTATTGGCGATCGCGGTGTCCGAGATCGGCACCTTCGGCAAGCTTTTCTCAGAGGCGCTGGAAAACACCTCCAAACGCCCGGTGGAGGGTGTCGTGGCCTCTGGCGGCTCGCGGTTCCAATCGATCCTCTACGGGATTATGCCACAGGTCTTGCCGGTACACCTGTCGATCATCCTCTATAACTTTGAATCCAACGTTCGCTCTTCAACCATTCTGGGCATCGTCGGCGCGGGCGGGATCGGGTTCATGCTCTCAGACCGGATCGCAGGCCTCTTCTGGGATCAGGTCTGGACCATCATCTTCCTGATCATCGCGATGGTCTACATCGTGGACTACTTGTCCGGCCTGATCCGCACCCGCGTGATCGGCAAATGGGAAGGCGCGCATTGACCGAGATGCAGTGCGAAACGATCAGTTGCGAACCGGGGACGGAAGGCCCTGAACCGGTCCGCACCTTCGACGACCGCCATGCGCCTTTATGGACAAGAGCGCGGGCGGTGCGTCGCCAGTCCTCCGAAGATGTCCGAGCTTACTTTCGGCGACCATTATGAAACTGGTTGTTCTGAGCGACATTCATATCGACGAACCAGGCGGCGATCAAAAGTTCCCAGAAAATCTGCGGCGTCTGGAAACGGCGATTGATCGGATCAACACCGCCTATGGGGATGCGGACCTGCTCGTTTTTGCAGGTGATCTCGTGGATCGCGGGCGACGGGCGGAGCCCTATTACCTTCTTCAAAATGCGTTGGCCCGACTCGCGCCTCCCTACGCTTTGACGCTGGGAAATCACGACGGTCGCGAGGCATTCCGCAGCGTATTTGGGGACGCCCATTGCGATCCAAACGGGTATGTACAATCGGCCCATGACCTTGACGGGACATGCGTCATCATTCTCGACACGGCCTCCGACATCCCGGCGGGTAGCAACCGGCGTGGCGCCAGTGATCCCAAGGGGCAACTTTGCGCAAAGCGGTTAAGCTGGTTGTCGGACCGTCTAAGTGACGCAGCAGACCAACCTGTCATCGTGATCCTGCACCATCCGCCTTTGCGTCTAGGGTTGGTGAACGACCCTTGGGTCCTGCAAGAGCCCGAGGCGTTTATTGATCTGCTGGCCAGTCATGGTGATGTGCGCCAGGTTCTCAGCGGACACATCCATTTGACGAGCACCGCATTTCATCGCGGTATCCCGTTCACAACACTCGCGGGCAATTGCACCACCACAGTTGAGGACTTCGGCAGGCAGCAAAACAAGCTCCGCCGCACAGGCCCCGCTCAAATGGCCGTTGTGCTCAGCGACGCCGATCAAACCACGGTGCATTTTGACAACTATGTGGATGCGCATCCCGCATTCGTAAAATAGGAGACCCCACATGGCGGGTGCCGGTTCCAAAAACGCCCTTTCCGAGGCCCCCACGATCCACGAGGGTGCCAGTGTCGACGATTTTGAGCTGGGCCAGTGGACCGAGGTGGGCCGCGGCTCGTTGCTCAAACATGGGTCCATGGGCGACTGGTCCTATATCACCAAGGATTGCCATGTGATTTGGACGACGATTGGCAAGATGTGCTCCATCGCCAATTCGACCCGCATCAATCCGGGGAACCACCCGACCTGGCGCGCGGTGCAGCACCATTCAGTGTACCGGGCTGAGGCCTATGGGCTGGGCGAGGATGACTACGACTTTTTCGAATGGCGGAAGGCGGATTGGGTTACGATTGGCCATGACGTCTGGATCGGCCACGGGGTGACCGTAACCGCAGGGGTGACAATCGGCACAGGGGCGGTGGTCGGTGCGGGCGCTGTTGTGACTAAGGATGTGGCCCCCTACACCGTGGTCGGCGGTGTCCCTGCGCGGGTCATAAAACGTCGCTTTACCGAGGTCCAGGCCGAGGCCCTGCAAGAGATCGCCGTGTGGGATTGGGGCTATGAGGCCTACAAAGCTGCCTTGCCCGATATCCGCGCGTTGGACATCGACGCCTTCATTGAAAAGTACCGCTAATCCTTGACCCTTGTTCGCCCCACCCATGATCATCTGAGCGCCTATTGCGAAGCACTTGAGACGGGGTGGTCGCCAAACAACCTGAGGCCCCAGGTCGCGCAAGAGCAACTGGCCGAGATTGACCGAGACCCCGACGGCTTTCTGGCCAAGCTGGAGGACCGCGCCGCCACGGCAGGCCCCGTGAAGCTGCCGGATGGGTCATTCGTCGAACGGCTTCCCAGCGTCAAACGATGGATTTGGGAGGACGGGTTCTGCGGCAGCATCGCCTTGCGTTGGCGCCCTGGCACCAACGACCTGCCGACTACATGTTTGGGCCACATTGGATATGCCGTCGTCCCTTGGCGACAAGGCCAAGGTCACGCCACCGCCGCTTTACAAGCCATGTTGCCAGAGGCGCGCGACGTGGGCCTAACGCGGTTGACGATCACCACGGACCCGGACAACCGCGCGTCGCAGCGTGTGATCGAAAAGAACGGCGGGCGACTGGTGGCTCAAACCAAACGGCCCCCGCAAATGGGCGGTGGGGATGACCTGGTTTTCCATATAGAGTTGCGTGAATGATCGCGGCCCTGAAAGACCACCAACCCGTTCTTTTCGCCATCGCACTTGGTGCGGGTGGTGGAGCGCTGTTTTATGCCCTGAACCTTCCGCTGCCCTGGATGCTTGGGGCGATTGTGGTCACTCTGGTCGGCACGCTTTCTGGGTGGAACCTGTCTGGCCCTGAAAAGGCCCGACCATACGTGGTCGCAGTTATTGGTGTCATGCTTGGCTCCGGGTTCAAACCCGACACGTTTGACCAGCTGGAGCAATGGGCGATGTCCTTTGCCGGGCTTGTGCTATGCATCGCGGTTTCCGCCTTTTTGGTCCAAGGGTATCTGTCCCGCTTTGGCGGCCAGTCGCGCGTGACGGCCCTGTTCAGTGCCATGCCCGGTGGTGTCGTCGAAATGGTCGAGATCGGCCGCGCCGAGGGGGGCGACGAAAAAGCCATTCTACTGGCGCATGTCTGGCGGATTATCCTGGTCATCGCAGCCATCGCCTTTTGGTTTCGGCTTGTTCTGGGCTTTGAGGTGGATGGGATGATGCCCATGTCCTCCAGCCCGACCGGCCCAATAGACCTGTTGATCCTTGGCGGATGCGCCGTCCTGGGCAGTGCATTGGGACTGAGGCTCAAACTGCCAGCGCCGACGTTCATCGGACCGATGACGCTTAGCGCGGTGGCCCATATGACAGGGCTCACCTATGGCAGCCCGCCACTCTTTTTGGTCATTGCGGCCCAGATCATCCTTGGCGTTATCGTTGGGTGCCGATTTAAGGGCAGTCAGTCGAGGGACGTCTTCGAGGCACTCAAACTTGCGGTCGTTTCCACGGCGATCATGATGGCGGTCGCGGTGAGCGTAGCCTGGGCCGTGCACTTTGTGACGGGACACAGCACTGCGCAGTTGCTTTTGGCTTACGCGCCCGGGGGGCTAAATGAGATGAGCCTCATCACCTTGGCGATCCAGGCAGATGTCGCCTTTGTCGCGACGCACCACCTATTTCGCATCGTGGTCTTGTTGACGATCGCGGGTACCGTGTTGGCTAGGATCGCGAAGGCGATCAGCCGCTAGCGGTCCGGTAGTGTTCCGGTGGCAACAGCGTTGTCGAGCAACGCCTCGGCCAAGGCCCAAAGCGCTGGATAATCCGCCAGATAGGGGCGTTTCAGGTCCCGCATCTGCCGCGCTGTCAAAGGGGTGTGGGTCTCGCCGCTGCCCCCGGGACCCCAGACCAAGAGCATGGGTTGAAGCGCATCAAGGGCCTTGGCAAATCGCGCCTCAGGCGTTTGCCGTGCTGTGAACTCATCTGACAAGGCGCGCAGGGGTTTGGCCTGATCCTCTGGGAGTTTGGCAAAAATCCGGTCCGCCGCTGCGGCCTCCTTGCCGGCGATCTCCGCCGCGTCTGAGGCCAATTCCCAATGATCGCCCGCGTCAATCTCAACGAGGTCATGCAGGACCAACAATTGATGCACACGGGTCATATTGACCTCCGGTGGCGCGTATTCCGCAAAGACCAGGCCCATCACGGCCAGATGCCAGCTATGTTCCGCCGTGTTCTCGCGCCGAGCGCCGCTATGCAGCACATTCTTTCGCTCCACGAGCTTGAGCGCATCCGCGGTCAATAGAAAATCAAGTTGCTGAGAAAGTCGTGTGTCGAATGGGTTTTGCGCCAAGTTGTGTGCCCGCATGATGGTGGTGCATGGTTACACCCGCTGAAGCCTGTTAACGCACATACCAGTTCCCTTTCAAATGCAGGAGGCTTTGGTCATGACCCTGGCCGCTCTTCGCACCGCAATCCGGGCAGAGATCGCGAATATTGTACCGTTTGACGACACCGAAAACACGGCCATCACGGAGACCCTCGCATGGGTCGACAGTGGGGCAGAGATCTTTCGTCTGCAAAAGCCCGCCACGCCACCGAAACACCTCGTATCTTATTTCCTGGTCGTCGATGGGGAACACATCTTGCTGGTCGATCACATCAAGGCTGGTCTGTGGTTGCCCACTGGCGGTCATGTCGAGCCAGGCGAGCATCCGCGCGAGACGGTTGAACGCGAAATCGTCGAAGAGCTTGGGATAGAGGCCGAGTTTTTGTCCCCGTCGCCGATCATGCTCACAGCAACGACGACAGTCGGACAAATGCCGGGCCATGTCGATGTATCGCTGTGGTATGTCGTCGAGGGCGACAGAACCATTTCGCTCCAATTTGACGGCACCGAATTTCACCAGGTGCAGTGGTTTCACCGGGACGCCGTCCCATTTGACCGCGCGGACCCTGAGCTTGGGCGCGTCTTAGCCAAATTGGAAACGCAGGGCCTTTTGAGGTGCGGCACCCGCCAAGACGCACCGCTTTAGGATAAACAGTGCCCCGACGTATTCTCATCACCGGGTGTTCTGGCGCAGGCAAGTCCACGCTTTGTGCGGCTCTTTCGGAGCGGGGACATTCTGTTGTGCCGGAGCCCGGGCTGCGCATCGTACATGCCGAGAAAACGACCGGCGGCGCGGCGTTGCCTTGGTTGGATATGGAAGCGTTCCTGTGGCGTGCGCTAAAGATGTCGCGTGATGACATCGAGAGTGCGCGGGCTGTGGCGGGTGTGGTCTTTCATGACCGGGGTTTGCTCGATGCGGCGGTTGGACTTCGGGACCACATCGGCGTGCCCTTCAGAGAAACGCTAAATGACGGCTTCCCGTACGCGCAGCCAGTCATCCTCGCTCCGCCCTGGCACGCCTGTTTCGCGCAAACGGAGGACAGGCAACACAGCTTTGAAGATGCTACCCGCGAATATCGCAGCATCCTTGCGGCCCTTAGAGAGTTACGGTGTGAGGTGATCGAGTTGCCATTTGTCGATGTTGCAACGCGTGTGGCTTGGGTCGAACGGATTGTGCAGGAAGAATGACCACCAGAACTGCGACGTTGACACGACGGTCTGCCCCGCGTTACCGAACCCACACTGGAGAGTGTCCATGTCACATACACGCACATTTCGAGCCTATGATTACGCCCACTCTTGGGCGGCAGGCGCGTGGCGTGGCATGATTTCGAGCAGTGACTGATCCTACGTCACATCCCTCCCATCCCAAGCCAACGCGCCGCCTTTCGAGGCGGTTTTTTTATGTCCAGGAGACACCCAAAATGACCTTCTTTTACCCAACTGTTCAAACTCTTCCTGTCTACGGCGGCCGCGCGGGCATTTGCACGTCGGTCTGGTCTCGCGCGCAGCCTCCGTCTGGGGTGTCTCCGTTATGACCCGGGGCAAGGTGATCGCAGCGATATGTAGCCTCTTGCCCTTGATAGGTGCGCCTCTCCCGAGCTTTGCCGATGGCGGGCCCATCGCCCAGATACTCTGTGCCCCGAGCGAGGATATGCGCCACAGGTTAGAGACCACCTATCAGGCGCAGCGGGCATGGGCCGGTTTGCGCGGACCCGAAGAGGTCATGGAGCTTTGGGAGGACGCGCAAGGCGACTGGACCCTCGTCATTGCCCGCGCCAGCGGCAGCCTATGCATCGTTGCCATGGGAGAGGCTTTGTCTCCTTTCGCAGACTGGCCTCAAAGCTGATGCAACAAGACGAAAGGGGCGCGCGTGAGCGACCCATTCCCTTGTCAGTCCGAGTACGACGATGGCAATAAGCCGTGTGATTATCACTGGCGCAAATGGCGCGGGGAAAAGCTGGTTTGCGGGGACGCTTGCGGCGCGGCGACAAGACATAAAGATCATCTCTTATGATGCGGTTCGGCTTACACAGAATTGGGTCAAACGGCCCGATGAGGCTGTGGCGCAGACCATGTCCGACATCACTGGCCGGGACCATTGGGTGGTGGAAGGCGGCCCCAGCCTTTTGTACCACGCCCTTGATCGCGCGCAGGGCGTTGTTTGGCTGGACCCGTACCCATGGACCCGTGCGGGTCGATTGGCCCGTCGTCCTTGGCTCAACTTGGGGCGGACCCGGTCAGAGCTGCCCGATGGAAATGTGGATTGGCCAATCCAGCAATACCGCTTTGCCCTGCGGAGCCTCGCAAAGGGGCGCCAAATGCGGGCCGCAATAACGGCGGACCTGCGAAGAACGCCGCCGCAGGTACTTTGGCACTGCAGGTCACCTAACGACGTGGAGGTGGCACTAGAGACCCTGGCCAAAGCTATCGACGGTCGCGAAATTACACCACCAGCCCCAGCTCCTTGAGATAGGCAAACCCGTTTGGGATGTCGGACTTACGACGCAGTTCTAGCACAAGTTGCGGTTGAGATGTGCACTCAGACAGGGCGCGAAACACCTCTGGCCAATGGATTTCGCCTTCTCCCGGCGCCCAGTGACGGTCGGCGTGACCGTCGAGGTCTTGCAAGTGAACATGGCGCAACTGATCGCCCGCGTCGCGGACAAAGTAATCCACCGGCGGCGCGCCTGACATCCGCCGCGCCAGATGCGCGTGGCCTGTGTCGATGGAAAGCGCAATGGCATCACTGTCAAAGCTGTCCACCATTGCGCGGCGGGCAGCCGGGTCGACATCGAAGATGTTCTCGATAACCAAGGTGATACCCTTGCCTTCCGCTGCTCGCACGACCGGCCCGAGAATGGCATGCACACGCTCAAGAATTTTCTGCTCGTAGCCCACATAATTCAGCCGGTTCCACGCGTGCCAGCGTGTGTAGGGCGAGTGTAGCACCATCTGGCGCGCGCCAACGCGGTCTGCCGCCTCCAGAGCCGTCAGAAACCGCGTCGTGATGAGCGTCCGCATTTCTGGATCTTTGTTGTCCATATCGAGCCCCTCAAACGGGCCATGCATACCGATCCGACCGTTGAAACCACGCAGCGCGGTCTGCGCAGCCGCGATACGGTCCTCCAGTTCCATCGTAAGCCCGCGATGGCTGCTAAACCCCTGAAGCTCCAGGTCGCGGTCGGCGTCGAAAAGCCAATCGCGGTGATTGGCAATTTCGTCCGGCGCGAGGCACGCACCGATCTTAAGTGGGGTCATTGGCGGGGCTCCTGTTTGGCTTGCGGGCGTCGGGGATTTTGAAAGACGTGGCGATGGCGATGCCCAATATCGCGGTCATCGCCGCAAAGCTTGTCCAGCCGCCGTATTCCTGGGTCAAATAGGCAAAGGCAAAGGGGGCCGACGCGTTCGCGGCCATGGATGCCGAGTTGATCCAGCCCAGCCTTGCGCCATAGCCCTTGTGCCCAAAGAGCGCCAAGGGCAGCGTGCCCCGCGCGATAGTCTTGATCCCGTCGCCCATGCCGTAGAGCGCCGCAGCGATCATGATGCCGGGTATGGTAAAGCCGACGGCCAGAATGGTTAGGAACCCTGACATCATCAAACCAAGCGCCAGCATATAGGTGATTAGCGGGTAGAGGTTGCGGCTGATGAACAGCTCCAAGAACCGGCCCACCGTTTTGAACGGTCCAATCACCGCACCAGCGAGCGCAGCAAGGGCCGCGCTGTGGCCCAGACCCTGCACATTGGTCACCCAAAGGGTCATGACCGCGCCCATGAGGTAGCCAGAGAACACAAAGGACGCGACCATCCAGATCATGCCCTGCCTTCGTGCTTGTCCTGTCAATTCAGGCCAGTCGTGGTTAGTGGATGGCTTGGGGGCGTCGGGGTCGCGCTCTTTGCCCGATAGGCACAGCCAATGCAGCGGAACGCAAACCGCCAGGTACATCGCGCCGAGGATCATCCATGTCGTCCGCCAGTCCACCGCCTCATAAATCGCCAAGGTCACAGGCCAGAAGATGGTCGAAGCCACGCCGCCAAAGAGGGTGATGATCGTGATGGACCGCTGTGGAGAAACAGATAGATCGAGCCGCGCCACGGACGCGAAGGCCACGGAATAGAGTACAAACATCGCCGCGGCTTCTAGTATAAGGATGCTGGCAAAAAGGCTGATGCGCCCCTCCGCAAG
>JBCBFU010000064.1:0-15469 GCA_038527375.1 Pseudomonadota bacterium
CCGGGTTCATGGCCAGACACATGGAACAGCCCGCCAGACGCCATTCGAACCCGGCCTCCTTGAAGATATCGGCAAGCCCCTCTTCCTCGGCCTGCATGCGGACAAGGCCGGATCCCGGCACGACCATCGCGCGTTTCACGGCGATCTTCTTGCCTTTCAGGATCTCGGCCGCAGCGCGCAGATCTTCGATCCGGCCATTGGTGCAGGAGCCGATAAAGACCGTGTCGATCTCGATATCGGTCAGCTTCTGACCGGGCGTCAGGCCCATGTAGTCCAGCGCGCGCTGTGCCGCGCCAACCTTGCCGCCCTCAAAGTCCTCGGGCGCAGGCACCGTGGCCGTGATCGGCAAAACGTCCTCGGGGCTGGTGCCCCAGGTTGCCACCGGGGCGATGTCTTCGCCGCGGATCGTGACGACCTTGTCCCAATGGGCGTCGTCATCGGAATAGAGCGTCTTCCACCAATCAAGGGCGGCTTCCCACTGTGCACCCTTGGGCGCATGCGGGCGGCCATTGACGTATTCGAACGTCGTCTCGTCGGGCGCGATCAGACCCGCGCGCGCCCCGCCTTCGATGGCCATGTTGCAGACCGTCATGCGGCCTTCCATGGACAGACTGCGGATGGCTTCGCCACAATATTCGATGACGTAGCCCGTGCCGCCCGCGGTCCCGGTTTCCCCGATGACCGACAGCGTTATGTCCTTGGCCGTCACACCGGGGGCCAGCTTGCCCGTGATCTCGACCTTCATGTTCTTGGACTTCTTCTGGATCAGCGTCTGCGTGGCCAGAACATGTTCGACCTCGGACGTGCCGATGCCGTGGGCCAGCGCACCGAACGCGCCATGGGTCGCCGTGTGGCTGTCACCGCAGACCACGGTCATGCCCGGCAGGGTCCAACCCTGTTCGGGCCCCACGATGTGCACGATGCCCTGACGAATGTCCGACACGGGGTAGTAGTGGATGCCGAATTCCTTGGCGTTCTTGTCCAGCGCCGCGACCTGAACGGCGCTGTCTTCGGTCATGTTCGACGGGTCCTCACGACCGGGCGTCGTGGGAACGTTGTGGTCCGGCACGGCGATCGTTTTCTCCGGTGCGCGCACCTTGCGGCCCGCCATGCGCAGGCCTTCAAACGCCTGCGGGCTGGTCACTTCGTGGACGAGGTGGCGGTCGATATACAGAAGGCAGGTGCCGTCTTCGGCTTCGTGGGCGACATGGGCGTCCCAGATCTTGTCATAGAGTGTCTTGCCAGTTGTCATGGCGGGTATCCTTCGGGATGGTATGTGCGGGATCGCCGCTGTCTGCGGAAACGCGGCGACGTCAGTCTTGGGATCGGAGCGCATTCAAATTGCCCCCGAACAGCGCGGATCAGCCTAGTCGCGCCCGCGCCGTTTTGGACACGCCAAAGAAGCGCCAAGGCAGGCGCGAACGGTCAGCGATATCCATCCAGCGTGTCATAGCCGCATCAAATACGCCGTTCCGGCCTGTGTCACAAGCGCGTTCCGGGCCAGGCCCATGTGTCGCACCCCACCGGTAATCCACTGCGCGCACCCCGCCGTAGCCCCTACGGTTCGCAGCCAACAATCGCGGGCGTTTGTCTTATGCCATTGATCAAAGCCATTCACGCAGGCCTCGTCGGGGTTCTGGCCGCAGCCGGCGTTGCCGCTGCCACGGGCAGCTCGGGCACCGAGATGTACAAGGGCTATGAGATGCCGCCCTATACGGTGACGCAGGCGGTCCAAACCATGGACGGGACCGCGATCGAACTGCGCCGCTACGCACCCCACATCCTGGCCGAGGTCACGGTGGCCGGCAGCCGCGACCGCGCCGTCAACCGGGGGTTCCGCGAATTGGCGGGCTATATCTTTGGTGGTAACGCGAGCGGTGAAAAGATCGCCATGACCACACCGGTGGCACAGGCGCGCGCAGACGAAAACTGGACCATCAGCTTTGTGATGCCCGCCGCGTTCGACCTCGCCTCCCTGCCCGCTGCACGATCTCAGGCCGTCCGCTTTGTCGAAACAGATCCCGAAGATCAGCTTGTCCTGCGGTATTCCGGGCTGCGCACCAATGACCGGCTCGAGGCGTTCACGGCACAACTGCTCCAACAGGCCAAGGCTCAGGGCCTGCGCGTTGTGTCCGAGCCACGGTATTATTTCTACGACGCGCCGATGACGCCGCCGTGGTCCCGTCGCAACGAAATTGCGGTGGTGGTGAGCGCCTCCTGATCCGGGAGAGGCCCCATTAACCGGGTAGAAAGGCTGCGCGGGATACGCACGTTCCATGACAGCCCCGTTTTCCGTCACCTTCGACATTGACGTGCCCCCGGCCCTGGCCGCGGGCGCACCCGTGGACGTCGCAATGACCGTGGCGTCAGGGGCCGGCCTCATGGCCCGCACCCATATGATCCGCACGTTCTCGTTTTCCATGTTCGCGCAGTTGGCCGTGGGCGAAATGCGCGATGCGGCCCTCGTCGGCGCGCGCCGCGCGATGCAGGGCTATGACCGCATCTGCGAGGCCATCGTCGGGCGTGGCCCGATGCCCGGGATGGAACAGGATACGCTGCATTGGTTGCGCAGCGTCGCCGATACCCTGCCCGCCGAGGTCGCGAAAATTGGGGAAATGGGGCGTCTTGCCCACGCCCATGTGGACAGGATCTCGCAGGCGCGGGAAACCCCGCTCTCCTCGGTCGAGGGGTTGATATCGTACGCTTATAACGAATTCCACTTTGCCGCGACCGCGCTTGATCAGGCGCTCGCCGCCGATCTGACACGCCGCACCACCGAAGAAGCCGATAAGGCCCGCGCCGCCCAATCAGCGGCGCGCGGCGCCGTGGACCGCATCGACGACATAAGCCGCACCGTGCGCCTGATTGCGCTCAACGCCGCGGTCGAGGCCGCCCGCGCAGGCGAAGCAGGGCGCGGCTTTTCCGTCATCGCGCAAGAGATCAAGACGCTGTCCGAAGCGACCGAACAGGCCAGCGGCGATGTCCGCACCAGCCTCGACGGGATATTGGAGAACCTGCGCCTGTGAGGGTGGGTTAGAAGCCTCCGCCGCCCGAAAACCCGGTGAACCCGCCACCGCCGGTAAACGCCTCGGGCGTGGCGGCGATCATACCGCCCAGCCCCAAACCACCGCCCTGCGCCTTGAACTGATCAAAGCTGGGCGGCAACAGCTCGTCCATTTGTTCGTCGGGATCGATAGCCCGGACAAACGCATAGTCGGATCGCAGCGAGGCCCGCGCGACGCCTTCATCGGCAAGTTGCGTCAGGGCGCTGGCGGCAAGCTCTGCATCAACACCCGCGGCGAGCTTGACGTAACTGCTCAGAGCACGGCGGCGTTCTCCATCGTTGCTGGTCAGTGCCGCCGCGGCTGCGAAGAACGCACTGGCACGGGCGGGATCGTCGTTTTGGACAACGATATCATTGTCGATGCGGAACAGGATGGAATCCGCTGCGTCATGAAACCGCCGCGCGGCCACGTCGTTGAAATAGGTGCTCCCGCAGCGGTTTGACGGGGCAGGCAAGGCTGTCACATCCACCGTATCCGGCATCCGAAATTGCGCCCCGCTCAGGTTGGCGAGGGCGGCAAAACTCAACGCAGCACTCCGCGGATCCGCCCCGTCCACACAAAACTTCTCGGACGCGCGGGACCAATTCTCCGCGACCTCTGCAATCGCCGCATCGGCATAGAGTGTCTCAACCTCAAGGTAGCGCGCCGCAAAGGCAGCAACATCGCTGGCGAGGGATATCTCCTCACCTTGTGCCTGTGCCACCGCTTGTGCGTGTTCTTCCTTCAGCTCCTGCAGCGCGTCCCCTCCAATGTCTTCGGCCGGGCTCGCGACTGCGGTATTCTTGGGCCGCCCAGACGCGGCAAAGCGCTTGCGGTTCTCGATGATGGTAAAGCGATCGGATGTTGGCGACAGCCCCCGCTTGCGCGCAACCTCCAACGCGCACGCCATCATCGGCGGCGCCGTGAACCCTTTGCTGTCGGCATCGACCAAATCAAGAAGCAGTTGACCCGCGATGCTGAGTTCCAGGTCGTCCCAACAATCGGGGTGTTTGCACCGCCCGGGCCGAAAATCGGCTTCCCTGCCGTTCGGGCCCAAACGATCAATCAGGTAGTTGGTGAACTCCTTGTCAGCAGTGATGATCGTCCGGACCAGCCAGCGTTCTACTTCGATCATCTTCGTGAAATCCGTCGTTCGCCCGGTCCGGTTGGTCTTGCCAATATGCAGGCCGAACACAACGTCAGGGTCATCATACAGGATCGCTCCGCCGCTATCGCCCTTGATCGGCTTGTCGAACACAATCGACTCAGCCGTCCCGCTTTGCGCATATTTGCCCGCGTTCGGGTTCAAAGTTAGCGGGCCATCGGTCATCTTTTCCGCCCCAAACCCCAGGAGGGCAACTTCACCAGGTTCGAACCTGTAGCGCAGCATCAACGGCAAACCGCGGCGGTCCGTGGTTCCGGCCTCGACCTTCAAAAGGGCGACGTCTTTTTCATTGTCAAAGGCCACGACCTGCGCGGCCACCGGCGCGTCTGGTTCCCACAGCAACCACGCCTTCACATCGATCCCGGCAGGGTCCTCTACCCCTTTGGACACGACATTATGGGCTGCCGTCACCGCGTAGTCTTCGGTGACAAAGAACGCGGATCCCCACCGTTCCACGTCATCGACGATGCTTTGCACTTGAAAGACCGAATTCTCGAAATCACCATCCGTGCCCATGGCGATCTCGGACACGCTATAGGCGGTCGAATTTGCATCACACGTCGCCGCAAACCCCGCGCCGGGCAAAAGAAGCGCCGCGATTGTCAGCGCGTCGCGGACCCGCAAACCTCTCATGGCGCGACCGCCTCGAACGTCAGGATGATTTCGTGGCCGGTGCTGTCTTCACGGCTGACGCCGCCCTTCACGCCCAGACCGAACAGCGAAAAGGTGAGCCCGCCACCTGCCTTGCGCGCCACGGAGAATTTCGTCGCGACCGAAATGTCATCCACGATAAGCACGTCCTGCCCGGCCAAGGCCTCGGTCAGTTCCTCGGTGGATTGCAACAGCAACTCCAGCAATTGTTCGGTGGCTGTCGGGCTGGCATTCGCAACGGGCCCGTCAGGCGGCACCACCAGCGTCACCGACATCCGTTGCGCCGTCGCCTCGCTCGCCTTGGCGGACGTCGATACGATCTGAAGCGAAAACCCCGCCTCACCCTCGATCTTGGTCGCGGCCACATTCAGGTTCAGTTTCGCAGACTTCAGCGTCAGTTCCTGATCGCCGACAAACAGGCCACCATCATCCAGCACCGTTGCTGAAAACGCATCAAGCGCATTGGTGATCTCGATCACAATCGGCGTGATACCAATCGGCCGCGTATCCGTTTCGGCAGCGGCGGGTCCGGCAAACCCGGACAATAAAAGCAGGATGGCGAGCGGGCGCAGCATATCGATCTCCAGAAAAGTCTTCGGTGTAATGGCGAAACCCTGAAAAACCCTGCCTGCGAAAGCAAGTGAAATTGGCTGAACCATTTGGGCGCACGCGCGTTAGCCTATTGGACGGGCAACACGGCCCGGCCGTTGCGTCACGTGACGATCCCTCTACGATAGTGTGCAATGGAACCCGCCACCGACCTTCCCGTAATTGCAGCCGACCTGTTGTCCCGGACAGAGCTCTTCCTGACCGGGCTCTTGCGGCCATGGAACGCTTATCAGGTCGGGATCGCCATTGGCCTCTTCCTCATTGCGTGGCTCGTGGCCAATGCGGCCACACCGCGGGTGCGGACATGGCTGTCCGACCGCGAGGGCTGGCCGCTCTGGCGCATCAAATTCGTGCTGGCCATCCTGCAGCGTCTGCGCGCCATCATCTTCGTGATCCTGATCTGGTCGACCGTTTGGATCATGCGCGAGGTCACGTGGCCGTCGCGATCCTATCTTCTGGGGATCATCGCGACCCTGGCCTTTGCGTGGCTCGCCGTGGCCTTTGCCACCCGCCTGATCCGCAACAAGACCCTGCGCCAGATCGTGCGCTACGGGGCGTGGGCCTACATCACGCTGCAAATCACCGGGCTGTTGGAGCAGGCGACGACCCTGCTGGATTCGGCTGCTATTACCGTGGGCGACATGCGTCTGTCGCTGCTGCTTTTGGTGCAGGCGATGCTCTGGCTGGGGGTGCTTCTGACCGGGGCGCGGCTCCTGACGCGCACGACCTCGGCGCGCATCCAGCGGTCCGAGGATATGTCGGCCTCGATGCAGGTGCTGATCGTCAAGGTCCTGCAGATCACGCTTTATGGTGCGGCGCTCTTTATCGGGCTTCAGGCGGTGGGCGTGGACCTGACCGGTCTGGCGTTTTTGTCGGGGGCCATCGGTGTGGGGCTTGGCTTTGGCCTGCAAAAGGTTGTGTCGAACCTTGTCTCGGGCGTGATCATCCTCCTCGACAAGTCTGTGAAACCCGGCGACGTGATCTCTCTGGGTCAGACGTTCGGGTGGATCAACGCATTGGGCGCGCGCTACGTTTCCGTCGTGACGCGGGACGGCAAGGAATACCTGATCCCGAACGAGGACCTGATCACCAATCAGGTGGTGAACTGGTCCCATTCCAACGAATTTGTCCGTCTCGATATCTATTTCGGAACCGCCTATGACGATGACCCGCACAAGGTGCGCGCCTTGGCGATCGAGGCCGCCAAAAGCGTCGATCGGGTGCTGGGCAGCCGCCCGCCCGTGTGTCACATCGTGGGCTTTGGCGACAGCAGCGTCGACTACATCCTGCGCTTCTGGATTTCCGATCCCACGGGCGGTCTCACCAATATCCGGGGCAACGTCTATCTGGCGCTCTGGGACGCGTTTCAGGAACATCAGATTTCCATCCCCTTCCCGCAACGCGAAGTGCGCATGTTGGGTCAGGACGGGGTGCCCGAAACGCCGGACGCCAATTCTGCGTAAAACCCGCGGATTGTCGCCGGAGCGCGGACAATCCCGCCCCGCCATTGCCAGCCACCTGCGCCAGCCGTTAGCGTGACGTCATTGTCTTCGTATCAAGGATAGACCCGATGATCCGCCCGGCCCTGACCGCATTCGCCCTTGCCGGCAGCCTTTCGGCCTGCGGCTTCATCGACTTTGAAACCGCCGAGGCGGTCAGCGACCTGTCCCCGCTCGAGGCCGATCCATCAGGGGTCGCCCTGTTCGTCGACCTGCCAGAAGGCTTGAGCATTCAACCCGGCACCGCCGCGTTGGCCTTTGGGGCCGCCCGCGCCGACACGGGCCAAAGCGATTTCGTGACCTACCCGCTGGAAGAGGTGGAAAATGAGGGGCTGACCGGCTACCGCATCGCGCCCTCGGACTTGCCCCGCTTCCGGGGCCAGCAGATGCGCCTGCGCATTTGGGAAGCCGAGGCACCCGATGCCACAAACGGCACCTTTGCCGTCAACGCCGAACCCTGCACCATCGGGCCGGGTCCCGCGCCGCAGGCTACGGCCAGTGTGATGATCCAGTTCCAGGAGGGCGAAGCACTGCGCCCCCTGATCGAGGACGCCCCCATCAGCCGGGTCTTCAATGCCGCCGACGTCGCCGCGATGCCCGCCTGCTAGGCACAGGGCTGCCCACCACGGGCCAACCCCGCGTCACCACACGCGCTGTCATTGAGATTTCACGCACCCGGTGCTATTTTGGTGTCAGGTCAAGCGCCGGGCCACATGCACGTAACCCAATTGGCGCACAGCAAAGGAGGACGATGTCCTGTCTCTTTCGACTGATGCGGCCCGTGCCGCGGATGCCATGGTGACGCCGGAACGCGCACCGACCCAGATCACGAGCGAGATCATCCTTGATCGCATCGTGACCCAACTCACCGATGACAAAGCCGAAGACATCGTGCAGATCGATCTGCGCGGCAAGTCCGAGATGGGCGATGCGATGGTTATCGCCTCGGGCCGTTCGACGCGCCAAGTCTCGGCGCTGGCCGAAAAGCTGACCGCGAAGCTGAAAGAAGAGCTGGGCGTGATCTCCAAGGTCGAAGGCAAAGGTGCCGGTGACTGGGTCCTGATCGACACGGGCGACGTGATCGTCCACATCTTCCGCCCCGAAGTGCGGGAGTTCTATCAGCTTGAAAAGATGTGGCTGTCCCCGGCCGAGGCTGACGCCCGGGTCTAGAGGGTTTGCGTGTCCACATCTGCGCCGTGGGCCGCCTGCGCGCAGGCCCCGAGGCCGACCTGATTTCCGACTACACCACCCGGTTTGATCGCACGGGCCGGGCGCTCCACCTCGGGCCGCTCACGGTGACCGAGGTCGAGGATCGCAAGGGCGGTGGCATGGCCGCCGAGGCCGACTTGCTGGGCCGCGCCATCCCCAAAGGGGCCACCCTCTGTTGTCTGGATGAACGCGGCACGGTGGTGACCTCGCCCGATTTCGCGGCGCAGCTTGCGCGGTGGCGCGATGACGGGGCGCAGGACGTGGCGTTTGTCATCGGCGGGGCCGACGGGATCGCACCCGACCTGCGCGCGCGGGCCGATGCGCGGCTATCCTTTGGCAAGATGGTCTGGCCGCACATGCTGGCCCGCGTGATGCTGACCGAACAGCTCTATCGGGCGGCCTCGATCCTCGCCGGCAGCCCCTATCACCGGGTGTAGATGTCGCGTCTGGTCGCGACGATACAGGGGGGCCAGCCCCCCAGGGCCTTGTGGCCCTTCCCCCCGGAGTTATTGGAGACCCTCGAAGGGCTTGGGACAGGCAAAGATGGGCGGCGGCTTGCCCATGGTGTGGGGGGACGTCGGTCTTGGGGCGGCATGGCTGGACCTGCGCCTATCGTTTGCTAAAACCGTCGCAAGGCGCGGATGCCACCGCGTGGATAATAACCAGGGCAGCCTTCCATGAATATTCGAAAGCCGGTCGTATTGTGCATTCTCGATGGCTGGGGCGATGGCCCGACGCAGGACGCCAACGCACCCGCGCTTGCCGCGACCCCCAATTTCGACCGCCTGCGCGCCACATGCCCTAACGCGCGACTGGTGACCCATGGTCCCGATGCGGGCCTGCCCAGCGGGCAGATGGGCAACTCGGAAGTTGGCCATACCAATATCGGCGCGGGCCGGGTGGTGGCGATGGATCTGGGCCAGATCGACCTGTCGATCGAGGATGGCTCGTTTTTTGAGAACGCCGCGATCCTCGCTTTCGGGGAGGCGTTGCGCGAAACCGGCGGGTCGGCACATCTGATGGGTGTCGTGTCGGACGGTGGCGTTCACGGGCATCTGGATCACATCGCGGCGGCCGCGCGCCTGTTGGACGGGATGGGGGTGCCTGTCGTTCTGCACGCCATGACCGATGGCCGCGACGTGGCGCCGAAGTCTGCCGACGGCTACATGGCCACCCTGCTTGAGGAACTACCCGACGGCGTCACGATCGCCACGGTCACCGGACGCTATTTCGCCATGGACCGCGACAACCGGTGGGAGCGGGTGTCGACCGCCTTCGACGCCATGGTCCACGCCAAAGGCGCCACCGCCCCCGATGCCCCCGCAGCCATCGCTGCGGCCTATGACACCAACACCACGGATGAGTTTATCCCCGCGACCGTCATTGCCGACTATGCTGGGATGAAGGCCGGCGACGGCCTCTTTTGCCTGAACTTCCGGGCCGACCGGGCGCGCGAAATCCTCGCCGCCATCTGCGCGCCCGGCTTTGACGCCTTTGACACGGGCGACCGGCCCGCGCTGGCCGCACAGCTTGGCATGGTCGAATATTCCGACGCGCATTCCGAATATCTGGACACAGCCTTCCCCAAACGCGAGATCACGAACACGCTGGGCGAATGGGTGGCGAAACAGGGCAAGCGTCAGTTCCGCCTCGCCGAGACCGAGAAATACCCCCACGTGACTTTCTTCCTGAACGGCGGGGTCGAGACGCCCTATGCCGGCGAAGACCGCTTCATGCCGCCCTCGCCTAAGGTCGCGACCTATGATCTGCAGCCCGAAATGTCGGCGGCAGAGGTCACCGCGAAATTCGTCGAGGCCGTCCATGGCGGCTATGACCTGATCGTCACGAACTACGCCAATCCGGACATGGTCGGCCACACGGGCGATCTGGACGCGGCCATTGCAGCGTGTGAGGCGGTGGATCGGGGCTTGGGCCAGGTGATCGACGCGCTAGAGGCCGTGGGGGGCGCCATGATCGTCACCGCGGATCACGGCAATTGCGAGGTCATGGTCGACCCCAAAACTGGTGGCCCCCATACCTCCCACACGGTGAACCCGGTTCCAGTGATCCTGTTTGGCGGGCCAGCGGGCGCGCAATTGCGTGACGGGCGCCTTGCCGATCTGGCGCCGACGCTTCTGACACTCATGGGGCTGGACATCCCGTCCGAGATGACGGGACGCCCGTTGATCGGGACCTGACCAATGGGGACGCGGGCCTTGCGGATCGGGGTTGGCATGGCGGTCTGGCTGACCGCCACAAGCCTTGCCGCCGATCCTGCGGAGGAAGCCCGCGCCGCAATGGCGCAACTTGATGCCGCCTACCTGCAACTAGACGACGCCGCATCCGCCCGTGACCGGGTCGCGGCACTGACCCAGACCGTGCAGGCGTTTGAGGACGGCCTGTCTGCCGTGCGCACCGGCCTGCGCACCGCGGTTCAACGCGAGGATGCCCTGACCCGCGATCTGGCCGGGAAAGAGGCCGAGGTCGCGCGATTGGTGGGTGTGTTGCAGGTCATGGGAAACACCTCGACCCCGCGCATCCTGCTGCATCCAGAAGGCCCGACCGGGGCGGCCCGATCGGGCATGATACTGTCGGATGTCACGCCCGCCCTGCAGGCCGAGGTCGACCGCCTGCGCAGCCAACTGGCCGAGGTAGAGACCTTGCGCACTCTGCAGCAGGATGCAGGCCAGACCCTGCGCGACGGGCTCATCGGTGTGCAGAACGCGCGCGCAACACTCGCGCAGGCCATCGCGGATCGCGGCCCGCTGCCCCAACGCTTTACCGAGGATCCCGTCAAAACCGCCCTGCTGATCGCGGCCTCGGAAACGCTCGACGGGTTTGCGTCGGGGCTGACCGACATCACGCCAGACGGGGTCAGCGCATCGCTGCCCAGCGCCGCGCGGATCGAGGGAACGCTGGACTGGCCGGTCAATGGCACGCTCCTGCGTCAGTTCAGGGAGGCTGACGCCGCAGGCGTCGCCCGACCGGGGCTTATCCTCGCCACGCGCGCCAATGCGCTCGTCACAAGCCCCGCGGCGGCGACGGTGCGCTTCCAGGGGGACCTATTGGACTACGGAAACGTGATGATCCTTGAGCCTGCCCGCGACGTTTTGGTGGTTCTGGCCGGGCTCGAAGATGTATACGTCAGCACTGGTGATGTCGTGACGACAGGGGCGCCCATTGGTCTCATGGGCGGGACAGCCCCGGATGCGGCAAGCGGGGTGTCCGAACGCACCCAAACGCTCTACATCGAGATCAGGGACGATCAGGAACCTGTGGACCCCGCCGGGTGGTTCACGACAAGAGGAAATTGAGCATGCGCAAATTCATCATGGCCGCAGGGATCGGCATCCTGACGGGCGCTGTCGCGACCACGCAGATCGCGGGCCCTCTCCTCGCGCAAGAGGCCGAAAGCAAGGCCAGCGTGTACGAACAACTGGACCTGTTCGGGGACATCTTTGAACGCATCCGCAGCCAATACGTGGAAGAGGTCGACGAGGCCGACCTGATCGAGGCGGCCATCAATGGCATGCTGACCTCGCTGGACCCGCATTCGTCATACCTCAACGCCGATGACGCCGCCGACATGCGCGTGCAGACGCGTGGCGAATTCGGCGGCCTCGGAATCGAGGTCACGCAGGAAGAGGGCTTTGTGAAGGTCGTGGCGCCCATGGACGGCACGCCCGCAGATATCGCAGGTGTCGAGGCCGGCGATTTCATCACCCACGTGGATGGCGAGGGCCTACTTGGCCTGACACTGGACGAGGCGGTCGAACTGATGCGCGGCCCCGTGGGGTCCGAGATCATCGTGACCGTCGTGCGCGAAGGCGAGGACGAGCCGTTCGATATCTCGATCATCCGCGACACAATCAAACTGACCGCCGTGCGCGCCCGCACCGAAGGCGAAGCTGTCGTGCTCCGCGTGTCGACCTTCAACGACCAGACCTATCCGAACCTGCGCGACGGCCTGGCCGAACAGATCGAAGAGGCGGGCGGCATCGACAACATCTCGGGCGTTATCGTTGACCTGCGCAACAACCCGGGCGGGCTGCTGACGCAGGCGGTGCGCGTGTCCGACGCCTTCCTGACAGCGGGCGAAATCGTGTCGACCCGTGGCCGCGATCCGCAGGACGCAGACCGCTACAACGCAACGCCCGATGATCTGGCCCAAGGCAAACCCGTGGTCGTTCTGATCAATGGCGGTTCCGCCTCGGCGTCCGAGATCGTGGCGGGTGCGCTGCAAGACCACCGGCGGGCCATCGTCGTGGGCACCAAGAGCTTTGGCAAAGGCTCGGTCCAGTCTGTCATGCCCCTGCGCGGCCAAGGCGCCATGCGCCTGACCACCGCGCGCTACTACACGCCGTCCGGCCGCTCGATTCAGGCGCTGGGGATCAGCCCCGACATCATCGTCGAACAACCCCGCCGGTCGCCCACGGAAGAGGACGGCGACACTGAAACCTTCTCGCGGTCCGAGGCCGACCTGCGCGGATCGCTCGACAATGACAGCCTGACCGAAGATCAGCGCCGCCAGATCGAAGAAGAGCGCGCCATTGCCGAAGCGACCGCCGAGCTGCGCGAAGAGGATTACCAACTGGCCTACGCCATCGACATCCTCAAAGGGCTGAGCGCGCTGGGCACGCAAGACTAACCCCGGACTGAGAGGCCGCGCTGCAGCCAAGCAGCGCGGCCTTTTCCACAGCTTTCTGTATTTTCCATAGCTTTCTGACTTTGCCCCAATTTTTCAACGACCAGCGCATGACGCAACGCGGCTCTCCACTCCCGCAGGATGATCGGGTTCAACGGATCGACACCACCGATCCGGCCAACACCGTCTTCGTTCTACCCGGCGCCTATGTTGAAAACGGGACCGTTCATGTTGCGGACCCTCGGCCCTGCCCGCTTGAGCAGGCCACGATGTATGGACCCTGGGAGGGGCCCAAGTCCAAGCGTCGAAAGCTCCTGAAATCGCTGGTTAAACCGTCATCGGTACGCCAACGCGCTCACTTACAGGTGGCAAGCACCCCCGTCGCGCATAGCGGCCCCGCTGCCAGATCGGCGATGGTTTTTGGCACCTGGGGGACGACGTCCTATTACCATCTGCTCATTGATCTCATCATCCCGCTGTGGATCACCCGCAGGCACCTGCAAGAGACGCTCGGTATTCTCGACGATGAGGCCGCGATCTCTTACCACCGGGTCTCGACGCATGGCTTCGAAGGGGAGCTTTCCAGCGCCAATGCGATCTTCGAACACTTCATGGGCGCGCCCATCGAGGACACGTTGGAAGGCCGTTTTGAGCACCTCGTCTACGGCTTCTTCTACAACCATCGCCCGTATCACGGCCCCTATCGCCCGACCGTCATGTCGGCGGACTATCGGCGGCGATTGGCAGAGTTCCGGACGCAATTCTGCCAGTTCAGCGCATCCGGTCGCCCCGAATTCCTCGTCCCGACACGCTCCGATCGTCTCTCGCCTTTCGTGGATCGGTTCATATCAAAACACGGCGCCCGCTTTCATTTCACGGAAATCGACTTTGGCAAGCTCAGCGTTGCCGAACAGATTTCGGCCTGCGGTCGGGCCGATGGCATCTTTGGCAACGAGGGCGCGGCCTTTTCCAATCAGGTGTTCCTGCCGTCCGGGTCCATCGTGATCCCCGTCGCCGAAGAACCCGAACGCTTTGAGTTTCACGAACCGCTGGCAGCCTACATGGATCACACGTTCCTCGCGGTTCATCCCGATGACGAGGCGGCGTCGGAACGGCAGGTCATAGAGGCGCTGAACGCGCACCAGAGCGCGTCAGCTGCGGGCGGGTGCCACGGAACATCGCGGGCGGTGTGACCCTAACGGGAAAATTCGTCACCCAATCCAAAAAATATTTCTCGCGTTCGTGGGCACAAAACACCCGCGTCACCGCGTTTAGCGCGATTTCGGGTCCAGAGACCGTGCGCCCATCGGAATCGTGCCAAATGGCGCGATCTGCATATTTTCACCGATGACAATCACGTGTGATCAGCCGACCGCCCGCAGACCCCGCGCTTGAAATGCTGCACCTGCGGCATCACTTCCAATCCAAGTTGCCGGTCGCCCGCAGGGCCGTCGATGGCGTTTCACATCCCGTTTGCGTTTGGGAAGTGGCATGCGTTCGCTCGACACCTGACACGAAAGACCACAATGGCTTTGCCCCTACGATATCCGCCGCACTTGCCGGCACCAATCTGCTTGGCGCGCTCGCACGCGCCCCGTTTTCCATTGTCCTCGCCGATGCCCGGCTCGAGGGCATGCCGCTCGTCTACGTGAATGAAACGTTCAGCACGATCACCGGCTATTCCGAAGAGTTCGCGATCGGTCGCAACTGCCGCTTCCTGCAAGGCACCGACACCGATCAGCCCGCGCTCGAAACCCTTCGCACCGCCCTGCGGAACGAAGATGAATGCGTGGTCGATGTGCGCAACTACCGCCCCGATGGCGAGCTTTTCTGGAACCGCCTCATGATCTCCCCGCTGCGGGGCGAAGATGGCACCCTGCTGTACTATGTCGGCCTCCAGCTAGAGCTTGAGACGCCACCGGGCGAGCGGATGACCGATCACGACCGCAACCTGCAACGGGCCCTCGATGAGGTGCAGCACCGGCTGAAAAACCACCTCGCCCTGATCGTATCGATGATTCGCATTCAGGCCGGTGCAGCACGCAAACCTGACGAGGACTACAAAACATTGGCCCGCCGCGTGGAAACACTTCAACTTCTTTACGAAGAATTGTCGGGACAACCTGACATCGAAGAGGGGTCCGAAGACGTCGCGCTCGGCGCCTATCTGTCGCGTGTCGTAAACGCCATCGCCCACCTCGATGGCCGCAGCGGCGTGCGCGTCAACATCGACGCCGAAACCCTGCGGGTGCCCTTCAGCACGGCGACGCAACTGGGCCTCATCCTGTCCGAATTGACGACAAACAGCCTGAAACACGCCTTTGACGGGCGGGAAGAGGGTCAATTGGACATCGAGGCCCGCACCCTGTCGAACGGCGTGTTCCGCATCGTGGTCGCCGATGATGGCGTCGGATTCCCCGAAAACCTGGAATGGCCAACACGTCCAACATGGGCGGGCGCATCGTTCAGTCCCTCGTTGACGGGCTGGAAGGTCAGCTCGATGTCTCGTCAGGCGACGTTCAGGGCACCACCATCACCCTTGACGTGCCAGCCAATCGTGTCGACAGGCGAAGCTCTTCTGTTGAACACGTTTAGGTCTGGGTCCGCGCCCGAACGTCACACGAAAGTGGTGACATGGCGAAACGCG
>JBCBFU010000065.1:0-15416 GCA_038527375.1 Pseudomonadota bacterium
AATGTCGAATGGTTCGACATTGTAGGTCGCGATCCGCACGTCAGTGGGGCCGCGCCTGAATTTCGTCCCACGCGCGGTTGATGGCGATCATCCGCTTTTCGGCGATTTTGACGGCCTCCTCCGGCACCCCGCGCGCGATCAGGCGGTCGGGGTGTGTCTCGCGCACCAGCGCACGCCATTTCGCCCGGACCTCGTCGTAGGACGCGCCGGGGTCCACGCCCAACACGTCATGGGGGTCGGGCTGCGCATCGGGCACAAACCGCGCACGCATGCCGCGAAACTCTCGCTCGTCCAAACCAAAGATATCTGCCACGCGGTGCAGGAAATCATCCTCATTCGGGTGATATTCGCCATCCGCCATGGCGATGTGGAACAGCCCCTCCATCAGGTCGTTGAGCGCCTGCATCTCATCCCCGAACATGGCCTTGATGCGTTTGGCATAGGCGTCGTAACCCGCCACATCCGTCCGCGCGAGGTTGAAAAGGCGCGCGGCATTGCCCTCCTCCGCATGGGGGATGTGGAACACCTCGCGAAAGGCCGTCACCTCGTCCCGGGTCACGTGCCCATCCGCCTTGGCCATCTTGGCGCCGAGCGCGATCACCGCGATGGCAAAGCCTACCGAGCGTTCGGGCGGGGTGCGCAGGCGGTCAAAGACCTCCGAGAGGCTTTCACCGTGGCGAAGTGCGGAAAGCGCGTCGGCTATGCGGGACCAGATTGACATGGGGCGCAGCCTATCCAATGGCACGGGGCCTGTCAGGTCAGGATTTTCTGAAGCAGGATCAGGTCCATGTAGCGCCCGAACTTGAACCCGACCTCGGGGATGCGCGCCAGACGCGTATATCCCACCTTCTCGTGGAAGGTGACCGATCCCATATTCTCCCCACTGATCCCCGCCATCATGGCGTGGACCCCGCGCGCACGGGCGTGATCTTCAAGCGCAGAGAGCAGATCGCGCCCCAACCCCCGCCCTTGCGCCTCAGGCGCGAGGTAGATCGAATGCTCCATCGACCGGGCATAGCCGATCCCGCCCCGAAACTGCGAATAGACCCCAAAGCCCAGGACAGTGTCCCCATCGCGCGCGACGAGGAAACCGGTGTCGTTTGCGGCATGGCTGGCCAGTAGCGATGAAAGATCGTCATCCGTTTTCTCGACCGCGTTGAACGTCAGCGGCGTGTCGCGAATAACCTCGTTCCAGATCGCCCCCACAGCGGCCAGATCGGCCTCGGTTGCCGCACCGATAGTCGTCACAACGTCACCTGCCCGCCAGGCGTGTCGATCCGTGCAATCAGGGCGGCTGGCCCTTCGGCATAGGTGACGCGCGGGTCGCTGAAGACACCGGACAGATCCCGGGCCAGATCGCCCGCATCGGGATGCTGGACCGTCAGCGAGGCCAAACGGCACCCGCGATCAACGAACCCTGCGGTCGGCGGCGGGGTGTCCCACTGCAAAAGCGCGGGCGCACAATTGTCAAACGGCAAGATACCCGAGGCTGGCACCGCCATCCGCCACGCAAGACTGCCCCGTGTCACGGCAACCGGCGCGCCATAGCCCGCGCCCAACACCTCCAGCGCCCCATCCAGATCATCGGTCCGGCACGCCCAATTCGTCAGGCGCGGCGCGCCCGAAAACCGGTCGAGATCGTACCAGCGTTTTCTCTCCAACACCTTGGCGTCGGGCATGCGCGAGATCGCCTCGAGATAAATGTCACCCATGCCGATCAGGGCATTGTGCGTCTGGAACAGCTGATGCTCCCCACCCGTCTGCATCGGTTGGCCGAGCACGGCCTCGCAATGGGACTGCCCCGCCGCGACCGTTTCTGCCGACACCACAAGATGATCCAAAATCAGCATGCCATACCCCCACAGTCCCCAACTGGTACCCCAGCGGTGAGCAAACGCCAATGGGCACGCGGGCGGGCGCGCTCGCCGTCAGGCGGCGGGGCCGTGCGTGCCCCTTAACTGCGCGCGGCGCGGATCAGCTTCAGGATATCCTGCGCGGCATCCGGGATATTCGTGCCGGGGCCAAAGATCGCCGCGACCCCGGCGTCCTTGAGGAAATCGTAGTCCTGCTGTGGGATCACCCCGCCGCAGATCACGAGGATATCCTCGGCATCCGCCGCCTTCAGCGCCTCGATCAGCTTGGGTGCAAGCGTCTTGTGCCCCGCCGCCTGGGACGAGATGCCCACCACGTGCACGTCGTTGTCGATGGCGTCTTGCGCCGCCTCGTCCGGCGTCTGGAACAGCGGCCCCACATCCACGTCAAAGCCGATATCAGCAAAAGCCGTCGCGATCACCTTGGCCCCACGATCGTGCCCGTCCTGACCCATCTTCACGACCAGCATCCGGGGACGCCGGCCTTCCTCCTCGGCGAAGTCTTCCACCGACTTCTGGATGGCGGCAAAGCCCTCGTCGCCCTCGTAGGCGGCGCCATAGACGCCCGCCAATGTCTTCACCTCCGCGCGGTGGCGTCCAAACGTTCCTTCCATGGCCAGCGAAATCTCCCCCACGGTGGCCCGCATGCGGGCGGCCTCTACTGCGGCGGCCAAGAGGTTGCCGCCCTCCTCCGCCACGCGACCCAATTCCAGGAGTGCCGCGTCACAGGCCGCCTGATCGCGGGTCGCCTTGATCTGCGCCAACTTGGCAACTTGGGCCTCGCGCACGGCGGTATTGTCGATGTCGCGAATGTCGATCGGGTCTTCCTTGTCCAGCCGGTACTTGTTGACGCCGACGATCACCTCATCGCCCCGGTCGACCATCGCCTGGCGCTTGGCGGCACTCTCTTCGATCTTGAGCTTGGGCATGCCGGATGTGACGGCCTTGGTCATGCCGCCCATCTCCTCGACCTCTTCGATCAGCTTCCACGCCTCATTGGCCAACTCCTCGGTCAGCGCCTCGACATAGTAGGACCCCGCCAGCGGATCGACGACATTGGTCACGCCCGTCTCCTCTTGCAGGATCAGCTGCGTGTTGCGCGCGATGCGGGCCGAAAACTCGGTCGGCAGCGCAATCGCCTCGTCAAAGGAGTTGGTGTGGAGCGATTGCGTCCCGCCCAGCACGGCCGACATCGCCTCGAACGCGGTGCGCACGATGTTGTTGTAGGGGTCCTGCTCCTGCAGGCTGACGCCGGATGTCTGGCAGTGGGTCCGCAGCATCTTGGATTTGGGGTTCTTCGGCTCGAACTCGTCCATGATCCGCGCCCAGAGCATTCGCGCCGCCCGTAGCTTGGCCGCCTCCATGAAGAAATTCATCCCGATGGCAAAGAAGAACGACAGACGGCCCGCAAATGCGTCCACATCCATGCCGCGCGCCAGCGCCGTGCGCACGTATTCGCGCCCGTCGGCCAGCGTATAGGCCAGCTCCTGCACGAGGTTCGCGCCAGCCTCCTGCATGTGGTAGCCGCTGATCGAGATCGAGTTGAAGCGCGGCATCTCGGCGCTCGTATACTCGATGATATCCGCGATGATCCGCATCGAGGGTTCGGGCGGATAGACATAGGTATTGCGCACCATGAATTCCTTGAGGATGTCGTTCTGGATCGTGCCCGACAGCTGCGCGCGGTCGACGCCCTGCTCTTCCCCCGCCACGATAAAGGACGCCAGAACCGGGATCACGGCCCCGTTCATGGTCATCGACACCGACACCTTGTCGAGCGGGATACCGTCAAACAGAACCTTCATGTCCTCGACGGAATCAATCGCCACGCCCGCCTTGCCGACATCCCCCACGACCCGTTCGTGATCGCTGTCATAGCCGCGGTGCGTGGCCAGGTCGAAGGCCACCGACACACCCTGCTGCCCCGCCGCCAAGGCCTTGCGGTAGAACGCATTCGATTCCTCAGCCGTGGAAAACCCCGCATATTGCCGGATCGTCCAAGGGCGGCCCGCATACATCGTGGCCTTCACGCCGCGGGTGAACGGCGCATGACCTGGCGTGCCGCGATCCAGACCACCCGCATCCTCGGGCCCATAGACGGGTTTGACGGCGATCCCCTCCAGCGTCTGCCAGGTCAGATCGTCCAACGCGCGCCCGCGCAGCTCTTTTTCAGCAAGCGCCTTCCAGTCCTCGTTCATGGCCGGGTTCCTTTCGGTGCGGAAATTTTGTGTGATCTCGGTCCCCTGCCCTTCGCCAAGACGCTCGGCGCGCCTATGTTGGCTGTCAGAGGAGTGTTCATTGTGAAGAATGTAGTTTTGGCCCTTGGCCTGATCGCCGCAGCGACCCCGGCCCTCGCGCAGGAGGAAACGCCCGCGCCCGATGCCTCCCCCGCTGGTGAGGCCGCAACACAGGCCGCGCTGAGCGATCTGGCTGATCTCCCACCGGGCGAGGCGTGGCTGGCCGATCCGAGCCAAGTGTTCGAGGCTGGCGATATCGCGATTGACGATTTCCGCTGGCTCGCGCGTCCGATCATCGTCTTTGCTGACAGCCCGCTCGATCCCGCGTTCCAGACGCAGATGGATCTGCTGCAATCCCGGATCGAGGATGTGGTGGAACGCGACGTGATCCTGATCACCGACACTGATCCGGGCGCCATGTCGGACCTGCGGCGGCAGTTGCGGCCACGTGGTTTCCAACTTGTGCTCATCGGCAAGGATGGCGGGGTCAAGCTGCGCAAGCCGTTCCCGTGGGACATGCGGGAACTGTCACGCACCATCGACAAGATGCCCATGCGGCAGCGCGAGATGCGCGAGGGGGCATAGCCCACCCGCGTCCCGCGCCCCGTCGCGTGCATCCTATCGACCCGTTCTCGCATCACCCGGCCTATTCGAACTCGATGATGACATCATCCACGGCGAGGCTGTCGCCCGCGGCCGCGTTGATCTTGGTGACCACGGCCTTCTTTTCGGCGCGCAGGATGTTTTCCATCTTCATCGCCTCGATGGTGCAGAGCGCTTGGCCCTCCTGCACCTCGTCCCCCACGGCCACGTCCAGCTTCACCACCAGACCCGGCATCGGGCACAGCAGCATCTTGGAGGTGTCGGGCGGCAGCTTTTCGGGCATCAGCGCCGCAAGTTCCGCCTGACGCGGATTGCGCACATGGACCTTGAGGTCCGCACCACGCGACCGGATGCGGAAGCCGCTGGTGATCTTGTCGACCTTCAGCGTCACGAGCGTCCCGTCGATACGCAGGCCCGCAAGGCTCTGACCCGGCACCCAATCGCTTTCGACGCGCAGCTCTGTTCCGTCCTCAAACCTCACATTCGCTCCGCTTTGATCGGCTGCAATCGTCACGGGGAACGCCTGCCCTTGCAGCGTGGCGACCCAGTCGTCACCCACGCGACGGGTGTGGTTGTCCATCCGCCCCGTCACCCGCGTGCGCCGGATTTCCGCGACGCGGTGCATGGCGACACAGGCCGCCGCGATCTGGCGCAACTGGTCATCGGCCAAGGTCACACCTTCAAAACCGTCCGGGTATTCCTCGGCGATGAAGGCCGTTGTCATGTTGCCCGAGGTGAATTTCTCGTGGTCCATCACGGCGGCTACGAAAGGCAGGTTGTGGCCGATCCCCTCGACCTCGAACCCGTCCAACGCGTTGCGCATCGCCTCGATCGCGGTGGGTCGGTCCGGGCCCCACGTGCAGAGCTTGGCGATCATCGGGTCGTAATACATGCTGATCTCGCCGCCCTCGTAGACGCCGGTATCATTGCGCACGGCGGTCTCGCCCACCGGCGCGTCCCCGTGCCATGTGCCGCCATCGGACATCGGTCCTGACGCCACCTCCATCGGGGGGCGGTAGCGCGTCAGGCGACCAATCGAGGGCAGGAAGCCGCGATAGGGGTCTTCGGCATAGAGCCGGTTTTCAATCGCCCAACCGGTCAGCGTGACGTCGTCTTGCGTCATAGTGAGGGGCTGGCCTGCGGCGACGCGGATCATCTGCTCCACAAGGTCGACGCCCGTGATCAGCTCTGTCACCGGGTGTTCCACCTGAAGGCGCGTGTTCATCTCGAGGAAGTAGAAGTTCTTGTCGCCGTCCACGATGAATTCCACCGTGCCCGCACTGGCATACCCCACGGCCTTGGCCAGCGCGCAGGACTGTTCGCCCATCGCCTTGCGCGTTGCCTCATCCAAGAACGGCGAGGGCGCCTCTTCGACAACCTTCTGGTTGCGGCGCTGGATCGAACATTCGCGCTCGCCCAGATAGATGCAGTTGCCGTGCTGATCCGCGAGGACCTGAATTTCGATGTGCCGCGGCTGCGTCACGAACTTCTCGATAAAGATGCGGTCATCGCCAAAGCTGTTGGCAGCCTCGTTCTTGGACGACTGGAAGCCCTCGCGCGCCTCCTCGTCATTCCACGCAATCCGCATCCCCTTGCCGCCGCCCCCGGCGGAGGCCTTGATCATCACCGGATAGCCGATCTCGTTTGAAATCTTCACGGCCTCGTCGGCATCGGCAATCAGGCCCATATAGCCCGGCACGGTCGACACCCCGGCCTCCTGCGCGATCTTCTTGGAGGTGATCTTGTCCCCCATGCTTTCAATCGCACCGGCGGGCGGCCCGATAAAGGCCACGCCCGCGGCCTCCAGCGCCTCGGCAAAGAGCTTGTTTTCCGACAGAAAGCCATAGCCCGGATGCACGGCCTCGGCCCCGCTTTCCTTGATCGCGGCCATCACCTTGTCGATGACGATGTAGGACTGGTTGGCCGGCGGCGGCCCGATATGGATCGCCTCGTCGGCCATCTGAACGTGCAGCGCCTGCGCATCCGCGTCCGAATAGATCGCCACCGTCCCGATGCCCAGCTTGCGGGCGGTCTTGATCACACGGCAGGCGATTTCGCCCCGGTTGGCAATGAGGATCTTGTTGAACATGGCTTGTCCCCTTCAGGCGTTCATTTGGGCAGTCATTTGGGCAAAGAAAAACCCTCCCGCACCGGGGGCACCGGCACGAAAGGGTTCTGCAAACACGGGACGCCGCGCACAGGCGGCGAAAACGGTCTTAGTTGGTGAGATCGTCCGAGAACACACCGGCAGCAGCGCCGACACCGGCACCGGCTGCGATATTGTTGTTGGTTGCGGCTGCGACACCGGCGCCGATAAGCGCGCCCGATGCGGCACGCTCGACATCGTTGGAACCACAGGCGGCCAGCAGGACCAGAAGCGGGGCGGCGATAGCAATCTTGCGCATGAGAAGTCTCCTTTGTTCTTCCATGCGCAATCGACGCCGGACCCGGCAGCCCTGTTCCAAGGACCGCCCGTGGTTAAGCGATTAGTTGCAGACGCCCGCGTCGTCGCACAGCGCGCCAGCCGCCGCACCGATAAGGGCACCAGTCGTGCCACTGCCGCCCAGCGCGTCCGCTGCAACCGCCCCTGCCGCGGCGCCAGCCAGCGCGCGCTCGCCATCGGTGTCAAGGCAACCTGCCAACGTCGTGAGGGCCAATGCCGCCAGCGAGAATTTGATGAATTGCATGTCTCTGCTCCTGATATGCGTGTGGCGGCCTGTTCCGACCGCTCTGCGCGCACCCTAAGAGCAAACACTGGCTGCGCAAAGCCTTTCCACCCGCCCATCCCGCGCGCCCGCGTGGCCTGCCGGCAAAAAGGCGCCGACCTGCCGGGAAAGACAGGCCGGCGCACCGGGGAAGGGGTAGTGGTTGTGTTGATGTCACCCGCCGATGACTGGGAGTGGCAGGCGACACCTGTGACCGTGGCCCGGGCCCGCGCACAAGCCAAGCGTGCAGACCGCACAACCCGGAATTGCGCCAAACTCCGCTGGAATTGGGGGGGCCTCGGCACGATCACGCCCAATCCTCCGCGTCATCATCGTCCCACTCGTCGTCGTCATCCCAACCATCGTCTTCTGCAAAGACATTGGGAAAGCTCGCCCGCGCGCGCGCCTCGTCGATCCGCAGCAGCGCGTCATAGTCTTCGGCATCAAAGGGATCGTCGACCGCCACGACCTCGCGCCCCAAAAGCCACGACAGACGCCCGGCATCCAGATTGCCCCGCACGAAAGGTTCGGTCCCGAAATGCGCCCAGAGCGCTGCCATGAACGCCTCGTCCGCGCGCCGATCCGGCGGTCTGCGGTCGGCAAAACGTTCGCGTGCAATGAGCTTGGTCGCCCCGCCCTTGTTCGCGCGCCGGATTGTAAATTGGAAATCAGTGCCGCGCAGGCGGCTGGGGAAGCCCCGGTGCTTGTCCATCACGCACCCCCTTGCAGCGGGGGCAGAGGACAAGCGCGCGGGACGGACGCGAACGCCCGCCCCGCGGTGTCTTTACTTGAATTTGCCTGTGAAGGTCGGCTCGACCGTGATCGGCTGGGGATCCACAACGACAAACTCTTCGACCGCAGCGTCATCGACGTTGTTGCGGGCGCAAGCTGCTGCAAGACCGACAAGGCCAAGCAGCACGACGGCTTTGATGCTCTTCGACATCTCTTTCTCCTGCTTCTGTCCACGGAACAGCCCGCGCGCAAAGGCCCGGGGCGTCCCTCGTACGAGGTAAAGGTCACTTGGGGGTAACCTTGTGGAAAGATACGGGAAAACCGGTCGAAAAGATACGCGGCGCGCGGGCTGGTCCGGGCATGTGACGCGAAAGCCTCAAAACCATAACCGGATGAGGTATGGCCCGCAAGATATTGTGTTACCATCAAAATCCCTCCCAGATACAGTCTGCGTTTTCGATGCGGAACGCCTCGAAGAACTGGGTGGCCTCGGGGACGATCTTGCCGAACGGCACCTCTTGGTCGGCCAGACTGATGATGATCTTGTCCGGGGACTGGCTGCCCTCCAAAGACGGCAACGCGTGCTCGGCACACAGGTAAAGAAAATCGTCGGCCACCTGCGCGTAAGGAACACGCCCGCCCGCAATCGCGGGCATCACAAACCGAAAGCGCACCGTCACCACCCCGTCGCCCGCGTCCTGATAAAAGCTGTCGAGAAAGCGGATCTCTTCGCCCGAAGGCACGTCAAACCTGGGCGCATCGGTGGCCAGCGCGGCTTGGGCCCATAGCAATGTCAGGATAAGGGCGCAGCCCCCGCCCCTTGCAAGCAAGGTCCTCCCGGCAGGGACTGCGCGACCCGCAAATGGGCGGGTAACTTTATTACCGAGCCCCATCAAAAGCCTCCTTGCGCGCCCAACGCAACCATCTTTCTTGCCTTTGGCGATCACAAATGACGTCGCGGATGTCTTGCGACACCGCAGGGTAGCCCCGCCCTGCCTCCAGCCGCCCCCCGGCGGTCAGCGTGAATTGGCCCGCCTCCGGCGTTACACGCACAACCGGGCTAAACCCACGCAACCTTTGCAGTTTTCGCCACAAATCCTGCCGAACTTGCCAGATCAGTCGCGCCGGATCGCACAGCGGCACCTGCGTGCTTTCGGCTATGTCAAAACGCACAGGCAGTCGCCGGGCCAGCGTCAAGACGTCGCCCTCACGCAGGATATGCCACCCCCGTCTCATGGGCGCCGCGCGATGCAATCGATCTCGACCAAGGCTCCCACGGCCAGCGCCGTGACCCCCACCGTGGTGCGCGCCGGGCGTCGGTCTTCGGGGAAAAAGGTCTGATAGGTGTCGTTAAACGCGGCGTAGTCGCGTTCGAACTCGGTCAGGAAACAGCGACACTGCACCACATGGGACAGATCGAGCCCGAGGCCCCCCAACACGATCTCGAGGTTCTCCATCACCCGCCGGGTCTGCGCGACGATACCCTCGGGCAAGGCCGCATCGGGCGCTGCGGGGTCCGTGGGCATTTGCCCGGTCAGGATCACCCAACCATCAGCTTCCACCGCATGGGAAAACGGCGCCACCGGGCGTGGGCCGCCGCTGATCATGTGAAACAGCGGCCCCGTCATGACGCAACCGTCAGTGGTTGCGCAGCGCCTCGATCAGCTGGGCCTTGTCCATGTCCGAGCGCCCGTCGATCTCCAACTCCTGCGCCCGCACATACAGGTCGTCCTTGGTCCAGTCCTCGTAGGGGGGCGCCTTGCCGCCCTTCACGGATGGGTCCTGATCGTCCGAGGCTTGCGCATTGGCGATGCGCGCGGCCTTCTCCTTGGACGCACCATCCTCCCGCAAGGCTTCGTAGACTGCGTCGTCCTTGATGCTGCTGCCGTGATCTTTGGCCATCATATGCTCCTCTCAGAGCATACGCAGCAGCCCGCGGCGCGGTTCCCGCCCTATTCCTTTTGCCGGAAATACCTCGGGGGTCCGGGGGCTGGCCCCCGGCTGCGTTGACGGTTCCGTCGCAGGTCACATCGCACACCATATCACAGCGGGATATTGTCATGCTTCTTCCACGGGTTCTGAAGCTGCTTGCCCCGCAGGCTCGCAAAGGCGCGCGCCACGCGTTTGCGCGTGGATTGCGGCAGGATCACCTCGTCGATGAACCCGCGCTCGGCAGCGACAAAGGGATTGGCAAAGCGGTCCTCGTAATCCTTGGTGTGCTGCGCGATCTTGTCGGGATCGCCCAGATCGGCGCGATGGATGATCTCGGTGGCCCCCTTGGCGCCCATGACCGCGATCTCGGCGGTGGGCCAGGCATAGTTGAAATCGCCCCGCAGGTGCTTGGACGCCATCACGTCATAGGCCCCGCCATAGGCCTTGCGCGTGATCACCGTCACCTTGGGCACCGTCGCCTCGCCATAGGCGAAGAGCAGTTTCGCCCCGTGCTTGATCACGCCGCCATATTCCTGGCTTGTCCCCGGCAGGAAGCCCGGCACATCGACCAGTGTAAGGATCGGGATTTCGAAGGCGTCACAGAACCGCACGAACCGCGCGGCCTTGCGCGAGGCGTCAATATCCAGACAACCCGCCAACACCATCGGTTGGTTGGCCACCACGCCCACGGTCGATCCCTCCAGCCGCACAAAGCCCGTGATGATGTTCTTCGCGTAATCCTCTTGGATCTCGTAGAAATCGCCCTCATCCGCCAGCTTCAGGATCAACTCCTTCATGTCATAGGGCGTGTTGGGGTTGTCGGGGATCAGCGTGTCGAGGCTCGTCTCGATCCGCGCAGGATCGTCGAAGAAGGGGCGCGTCGGGGCTTTCTGCCGGTTGTTGAGCGGCAGGAAATCCACCAGACGCCGCACCTCGGCCAAGGCCTCCACGTCGTTCTCGAACGCGCCATCGGCGACCGAACTTTTCTTGGTATGCGTGCTCGCGCCGCCCAATTCCTCGGCCGTGACGACCTCGTTCGTGACGGTCTTCACCACGTCGGGGCCGGTCACGAACATGTAGCTGGAATCGCGCACCATGAAGATGAAGTCGGTCATCGCGGGCGAATAGACCGCGCCACCGGCACAAGGGCCCATGATCACGCTGATCTGCGGCACCACGCCCGAGGCCATGATGTTGCGCTGGAACACCTCGGCGTAGCCTGCGAGCGAATCCACACCTTCCTGAATCCGCGCGCCGCCTGAGTCGTTCAGCCCGATCACCGGCGCACCATTCTGCATGGCCATATCCATGATCTTGCAAATCTTCTGCGCATGGGTGGCCGACAGCGATCCACCGAAGACCGTAAAGTCCTGACTGAACACATAGACCATGCGCCCGTTGATCGTGCCCCAACCGGTCACGACCCCGTCGCCTGCGGGGCGCTGCGCCTCCATCCCGAAATCGGTGCAGCGATGGGCCACGAACATGTCGAATTCTTCAAAGGAGCCGGGATCGAGCAGCAGGTCGATCCGCTCGCGCGCGGTCAGCTTGCCTTTAGCGTGCTGCGCCGCGATCCGACGCTCCCCACCACCGAGCCGCGCATCCGCGCGACGCGCCTCCAAGGCTGTCTGGATATCTTTCATCTGGCCCTCCCGAACGCCCGCGCGCGCCTTGCGCGGCGGATCCATCGCGCAAGGATGGGCCATGCGCCGCAGCGCAGCAAGCCAGATTTGGCAAATTTGCAAAGACTTCGCTGTGCCGCCGCAACGTTTTGCAAAGCCGCAAAGAGGCTCCGTGGTGCGCCACCGCACATGGGGATCAACATGGACCTTACCCACATCCTCCCCTAGCTCTGGGATATGCCTGATCCCTCCCAGGTTCGTTTCCTCGACCGAACGACCCCGCCTCACCTCGCGACGCTGATCCTGCTGGCCGGAATGTCCGCGCTTGGCATGAACGTGTTTCTGCCGTCGCTGCCGAACATGACGACCTATTTCGACACCGACTACGCGATCATGCAGCTGTCGGTGGCGCTCTATCTGGGGTTCAACGCGGTGCTGCAATTGATTGTCGGCCCGATCTCGGACCGCTATGGGCGGCGGCCCGTCGTGATCGGCGGTGTCATCGCCTTCCTTATCGCCACGCTGGGCTGTCTTCTGGCCCGCAGTGTCGAGGTCTTCCTTGTCTTCCGCATGGCGCAGGCAGCGATCGTCGTGGGGATGGTGCTGTCGCGCGCGGTGGTGCGCGATCTGGTCAGCCAGGACAAGGCGGCCTCGATGATCGGCTATCTAACCATGGGCATGTCGGTCGTGCCGATGATCGGCCCCGCCATTGGCGGCCTTCTGGATTCTGCCTTTGGCTGGCAGGCCAATTTTTGGATGCTCCTGATCCTCGGCGTCACGCTTTTGGCCTTGGTCTGGGCCGATATGGGCGAGACCGCGCCGCTGAAATCCTCCAGCTTTGCCCAACAGGTCCGAGACTACCCCGCCCTTCTGACCTCCCACCGCTTCTGGGGCTACTGCCTGGCCGCGATGTTTTCATCCGGCGCCTTCTTCGCCTATCTGGGCGGCGCGCCCTATGTGGGATCGGACGTGTTCGGCCTGACCCCAGCAGAACTGGGCATCTATTTCGGCGCACCGGCGGTGGGGTATTTTGCGGGCAACTGGGCCTCCGGGCGCTTTTCGGCCCGGGTGGGCGTCAACCGGATGATCCTGATCGGGGCCAGCCTGTGCGCGGGCGGGCTGGGCCTCCTCCTCCTCGTGTTCACGCTTGGCGCGCAGAGCGCGGTGATCTTCTTTGCGTTCATGACCTTTGTGGGTCTGGGCAACGGGATGGTTCTGCCCAACGCAACGGCGGGGATGTTGTCGGTGCGCCCGCAGCTTGCCGGGACGGCCTCAGGCCTCGGTGGTGCGATGATGCTGGGCGGGGGTGCCGCACTATCGGCCTTTGCGGGTGCTGTCCTGGGCGATGGCGCGACGGCGTTCCCGCTGATCTGGATCATGCTTGCCACCTCCAGCCTGGGGATACTTGCGATCCTTGCGGTCTATCGGCGCGAACGGCATTTGACCAAACGGGATGCAAACCCGTAAACACGGTTTGCAAAACCTGAGAATGGCCATATGCCCGATACATCACCAAGCCGCGCCAAGCTCTATGCCGGGGCGAAGCTGCGCGAATTGCGCGGACGTCTGAACCTGACGCAAAAGGACTTCGCGGCCCGGCTGGGCGTTTCGCTGCCCTATCTCAACCAGATGGAAAACAACAACCGCCCGGTCTCGGCCACGGTTGTCTTGGGCCTTGCGCGAGAATTCGGGTTCGATGTCACCGAACTGACCCCCGCAGACAGCACGCGCCTGATCGCCGACATGCAGGAGGCGCTGGCCGACCCCGTCTTCTCGGACGCACCGGGGGCGGCCGATCTCAGGCTCGTGGCGTCAAACGCGCCCGCGATGTCCAAAGCCTTCCTCGATCTGCATCGCGCTTACCGGCAAGCTCATGAAAGGCTGGCCTCCCTGGACGAGGCTTTGGGCCGCGAGGATGCGCGCCCCACCCCGTCCCCGTGGGAGGAGGTGCGCGATTTCTTTCACTACTGCGACAACTACATCGACGCCGTCGACCGCGCGGCGGAACGCTTTGCCACCCAAGGCGGACGCACCCGCGACAGCCGCGTCGCGGCGGTCGAGGCGCTGCACAAGGCGGGCGTCACGGTGCGCTTTCAAGACAGCAACCAGACGCGCAGCTTTGACGGCACGACCCTGATCCTGTCCACCCGCGCGCCGGCGGCCACGACACGGTTCCAACTGCTGCTGCAACTGGCGCTGGTCACACAAGACACGCTTCTGGAGGCGACGCTGGATCTGGCGCGGTTTCACACGCCCGCCGCCCGCGACATCGCCAAGGTCGGTCTGGCGAACTATTTCGCGGGCGCGGCGCTCATGCCCTATGCCACCTTCCACGCTGCAGCAGCCGAGCATCGTCACGATCTGGAACGTCTGGCCGATCTCTTTGGCGCATCCGTCGAACAGGTCGCGCATCGCCTGTCGACCCTGCAACGCCCGGGCCTGACGGGTGTGCCGTTCTTCTTTGTCCGCGTCGATCAGGCGGGCACGATCACCAAACGCCATTCCGCGACTGCCCTGCAATTCGCGCGCTTCGGCGGCGCCTGCCCCCTCTGGAACGTGCACCGCGCGTTTGAGACACCGGGGCGATTTCTGCGCCAACTGGCCGAAACGCCGGATGGGCGGCGCTACTTCTGCCTAGCCCGCGACGTGTCGAAACCCGGCGGGTCCTGGGGCGCGCCCACGCGGCGTTACGCCATCGGGCTGGGCTGCGAGGTGCGCCATGCCCCCGATCTGGTCTATGCCGACAGCATGGACACCACGAATCCCGCAGCGTTCGAACCCATCGGCATTTCCTGCCGCATCTGCGAACGGGCCGATTGCCACCAGCGCAGCGTCCCGCCGCTGGAACGCCAGCTCGAGGTCGATCCGAATGCGCGGGGCGTTTTGCCCTACCGCGTGGCGACCTGACCGCATAACCTGACACCAACACCGCCATTTGGGGAGGACGCACCATGGAAATGACCGGCACCCGCACCATCGCCGCAGACCGCGCCACGGTCTGGGCACATCTCAACAGCGCCGAGACGCTGCAGGCCTGCATCCCCGGCTGCGAGGAATTGACCGGTTCGCCGGACGAAGGTTTTGCCGCCGTCGTCAAACAAAAGGTCGGCCCCGTGAAGGCCACCTTCAAGGGTGAGGTCACGCTGTCCAACATCAACGCGCCGGAAAGCTATACCCTGACCGGCGAAGGCAAAGGTGGCGTTGCGGGCTTTGCCAAGGGCGGGGCCGACGTGACGCTGACCGAAGTGCCCGAGGGGACCGAGTTGTCCTATGCGGTCGACGCCAAGGTCGGCGGGAAACTCGCCCAATTGGGCAGCCGCATCGTCGACGGCTTTGCCCGCAAGATGGCCGATCAGTTTTTCGAGAACTTTCAGGCCAAGGTCGAAGGCCGCTCTGAGGACGCCTAACCCCTAGCCGCGCGCGGCATTCACAGGCGGCGTCACCGGCTGCCGCTTCTGCGCCTCGCGCCACGTGATATAACTGACTGCCGCGATGATCAGCAGGCCGCCCCCGATGACATAGGCATCAACCGGCTCGGAAAAGATCAGCAGGCCAACGAGCGTGGCCCAGACCAATTGCAGAAACGTCACTGGCTGCGTGACTGTCACGGGCGCCGCCGCAAAGGCGAATGTCATCGTGTAATGCCCCGCCGTCGCCGCCGCCGCGACGAGGAAGAGCCAGCCCAGATCCGCCAGTGTCGGCGTCACCCAGACC
>JBCBFU010000066.1:0-15092 GCA_038527375.1 Pseudomonadota bacterium
TCTTCTTTGTGATCTCGGGCTACGTTGTCACCAACAGCCTGCTGCACCGGGGCATCGCGGGGTGGCGCGGTGCGCTGGCCTTCTACGTACGGCGGGCGAAACGGTTGTTTCCCGCACTCATCGTGGTGTGTTCGACGACCGCAGTGCTGGCCCCTTGGCTGCTGCTTCCTGAGGATTTCAAGAGCTTCGGGATCACCCTGATTGGCGCGCTGACATGGGTGGCGAACGTCGTTTTGTATCTGGATGACGGGTACTTTGCGACGGCGGTTCGGGACAATCCGCTGATGCATAGCTGGAGCCTCGGGGTTGAAGCGCAGGTTTACGTGTTGATGCCGCTGATTGCGGGTTTTGGCGTTCTGACACGACGGTGGACCTTGGCCGTTTGGGCCGGGCTTGCCGCGATTAGCCTTGCCTTGTGGCTGGGTCTTGGTGCTGCCGATCCTCAGGCCCGGTTCCTGTTGATGCCGTTTCGATTGTGGGAGTTGGCTTTGGGCGCGATGCTTGCACTTGCATTGGCGCAAGGTAGCCAGCGATTACAAATGCACGGGTGGTTCGGGCTGTTGGGTTTGGCTGTCATTGTGCTGTTGGCATTGGCGACGGTGCACGATGTCGAGGATCGGATTTGGGCGGTTCCACTGGCAGCCGCAGCGACGGCCTTATTGCTGGTCGCGGGGCACGCGGGTAGGGCGATCTGGACCCGCTGTCTTGAACTGCGCCCGGTGCTGTTTATCGGCGTGATCAGCTACAGCCTGTATCTGTGGCATCAGGTGTTGTTTGCCTTTGGCCGGGCCTATCTGGGTCAAGAGCCAAGCGTTACAGGCTATATCGCGCTGACGGGCGTGGCCGTGTTGCTGGCTTGGGTCACATGGATTTGGGTCGAAAACCCCGTACGGGCGTGGCAGTCCCCTTGGACGACACCATGGACCACACCCCAGCGGATCGGCGCTGGCGTCGCGGTGATCGCGACGCTGGCCTGTGGGGTTGCTGGTGTCGTCGCCTTTGTGACGGATGGTGCGCCGGGACGGTTAGGCAAAGACAGCGCCGCGCTCTATGATGTGTACGAGGCGCGTTGGGCTGGCACGCGTAGCGTAGGTTGCCGGCGTGCCGCAGCGGATTGCCCCGCTCTTGTTCCCGGGTCTGGTGATCGCATCAACGTGGTCCTGATGGGCGATAGCCACGCCCGCGTGCTGCAAGAACCCTTGCGCGATTTGCTTGAACGCGACGCCGCTTTGTCGATGCGCACACATATCCGTACCCGCACCTGCCGGGCCTTGCTGGAACAGAGTGCGCGCAACTGGGACATGATCATTAAAGAGCCCGGTATTGACGTTGTGATTGTCGCCTGCCGTCTGGATCAACTCTTGGGGTTCGACGCGGATGTTCCCATGCCGATGTGGCACGCAGTGTCGCCAAGTTTTCAGTCGATGCCAGTCATGGATATCGCCCGACGCGTGGCCAAACGGCGCGCCAAGTCATGGGATGCCAACACCCAAGCCCTTCACGATGTTCTGAGCCAACTGGCGGCGTCGGGCAAATCCGTCCTCCTTGTCAATCAGGCACCGCTGTTGCCGGGGTCAGCCATTCGGCGCGGGATCGGAACCCTTGTCGACGGTGACACTTTGCAGACGCTGGACTTGCCGCGCGACCGGGTCGAAATGCGCCATGCGCCCGCCGATGAAGCCCTGGACGTGTTCATACGGACAGAAGGCATCACCCTCTTTTCAACGCGGGATGTCCTCTGCGATGCGGAGGCATGCCCCGTGATCGCCGATGGCGTACCGCTGTATTTCGACGAGGACCATTTGTCGGTGGCGGGCGCAGAGCGCGTCGTCCCGGCACTGGCGGATGCCACCCGAAACCTGTTAGACGCAGCCGAGCGCCGTTGATGGCACGCTGCACCCAGAAACGAACCAAGTTTTAAACGCGAAAACGACCGAGGTCTGCGATGGACAAATTCACCAAAATCACCGGGATCGCGGCGCCGATGCCGCTGGTCAACATCGACACGGACATGATCATCCCGAAGGTCTTTCTGAAGACCATCAAGCGGTCGGGTCTGGGTGCGAACCTGTTCGACGAGATGCGCTTTGACCGTCAGGGCAACGAGATCGAGGATTTCGTTCTGAACCAGCCGCAGTATCGCGCGGCCGAGATCCTCGTTGCCGGCGACAACTTTGGCTGTGGGTCCTCGCGGGAACACGCGCCGTGGGCGATCAAGGATTTTGGCATCCGCTGCGTGATCTCCACGTCCTTTGCCGACATCTTCTACAACAACTGCTTCAAGAACGGCATCTTGCCGATCGTGGTGAGCGAGGAGGAGCTGTCGCTTTTGATGAAGGATGCCGAGAAAGGATCGAACGCGCGGATGACCGTCGACCTTGAGGCGCAAGAGGTGACCACGTCCGATGGCGATGTCATCGCGTTCGACGTTGACGCCTTCCGCAAGCACTGCCTGCTGAACGGTCTCGACGATATCGGCCTGACGATGGAAAAGGCCGCCTCGATCGACACGTTCGAAGGGCAGGCCGCACAGGCACGTCCCTGGGTCTGATCCCTGGGTCTGATCCCTGGGTCTGATCCTTGGGTGTGATGCCCCATTTGGCGACGCGGGGGTGATGTAGACGGGCCACAGGCTGGCCTTGGGGTCCCCTAAACGCCGCACACCAGATATGGACAAGGCCGCCCCGGATTTTGGTCGGGGGCGGCCTTTTGCCTTGTTTTTCGGCGGGTTCCGGTAGCACGCTAGGGGTCAAGCCAAAAAACTTTTCCCAAGTCAAAACAGATTGTTGCCTGACGAAGTGAAAGTGGGCACAATCCGGGCAATAATGAGGCACCCGTCGGAAAGCTCGACGGGATCAATAATGGGACAAGGCCACCGGCAAAAGTATCGGGGTCGCCCAGCAGTTGAGGGTCAGGCAGTGATTTCACGGCTCCCAGGCGCGATTCTTCGCGCGCTTCTCGTGGTCTGGATGATCGCGACACCGTCCCTGTTGTTACCGGGGATCGGGCCGGATGCGACGCAGATCGTGGCGTTGGTCTGTGTCTTTGCGGGGCTGATCACGCTGGTCGAATATGCCTCGAACTATCCATCGCTGATCGAGTTCCGGCACGCGCCGCCCTTCAACCGCGTGCGCTTTATCTCGCTGTTTGCCACGGTGTTCCTGCTGACGATCATCTGCCGGGGCAAGTACGAGCCGACAGCGATTACCGAGTTCATTTCGGCCATCGGAACGATCATCGGCCATTCCATCGACTTCCCGTATTCGCCCGTGCGCAACATGGTTCTGATGATGCCGCAGGAGACCGATGCGGGCCTGATCAATTCGGTCCGGGTTGCGGCGGGGCTGTCCTATCTGTGTTCGCTGATCTCGCTGGCGGTCTTTCTGATCGTGATCCGGCTGGAGCGGTGGCCGGGGCGGCACGGGACATTCAATGTCTGGATAAATTTGCCGACCTTTGATCCCACGGCGGGCGGTGACGTGGTCGAGCGGTTGAACCGCGATGCGCGCGTTAACATTGCATTAGGGTTTCTGCTGCCATTCTTGATCCCGGCGGTGGTCAAGTTCGCCGCCGAGACGTTTGATCCGGTGTCGCTGGCCAATCCGCAGACCTTGATCTGGACCACGACGGCATGGGCATTCTTGCCAAGTTCCCTTTTCATGCGTGGCATCGCCATGGGCCGCGTCGCGCAGATGATCGAAGACAAGCGCCGTCGCCGCTATGCGGAGTTCGGCGAGGATGGGGACGAGTTGCTCGCCTAACCGGCGCGCTCTTAGTCGGGGTGCTTGTTGCAGGTATCGCGGCGGCGGAGAGTGTCCGCATCGCAACGTTTCACACAGAGCTATCGCGCCGGGGACCCGGCCTGTTGGCGCGCGATCTGATGCGCGATCGCGCGGCGGATATCGACGCGATCCTGGCCACCATCGTTCAGGCCACACCTGATATCATCACCCTTCATGACGTGGATTGGGATGCAGGGCTGGTCGCGGCCACAGCGTTTCAGACTCGGCTGGCGCGGTCCGGGTGGGACATGCCGCATCTGGTGGCGCGGCGTCCCAATTCGGGGATGGCGACCGGGCTGGATATGGATGGCGATGGGCGCGTGGGCCGCGCGCGCGATGCGCAAGGATACGGCCTCTTCAGCGGCGCAGGCGGCATGATCATGCTGTCGCGCTATCCGATCCTGTCGGTGGATGACTATTCCGATGTGCTGTGGTCCGGTTTGGCGTGGGCACGGCTGCCACGGGTGGATGGCGCGCCCTTCCCTTCCGCCCGGGCGCAGGGAGCGCAGCGGCTGTCCTCGGTGGGGCATTGGGCGGTTGCGATCGACACGCCCGGCGCGCCCGTGACCGTGTTGACCCACCACGCAACCCCGCCCGTGTTCGACGGGCCGGAGGATCGCAATGGGCTGCGCAACCGGGATGAACTGCTGTTTTGGGCGCGCTGGGCAGAAACGATGGAAACGGGGGCCTATGTGCTCGCTGCCGTCACCAATCTGGATGCAAAGCGGGGCGACGGGTTGCGCGACGCATGGGCCGCGCTGGCCCCGCATTTCCAGGACGTGGCGCCCAAGTCCGCAGACGCGGATGGCGTGCCCAGCGACGTGACCGCGCGCTTCGAGCAACCCGGCCCGCTGCGCACCACGCATGTTCTGCCCGCCACGGGATGTCCGGTGACGGGCAGCGGCCTGATCTGGCCCGAGGAGCCCCGCGGGCTAGGCGACCGTCGCTTCACCCGGCACGCCCTCGTCTACGTCGATATGGTGCCCGATGGCTGCGGCGAGCGCGGTGCGGGCATCGGTGCGTTGGCGGTTGGGCAATAGCGTGTCGAGCCGCGCCCCATCCAATTGGTGGGGCCGTTCCCAGAGGTAACGCATCGCAACGAGGTAGCGCGCCATGGGCCACGCGGGCCGCAAGACCCGCAGGGGCGTCCACCCGAACCGCTTGATGCGGACGGGCCGATCCATCAGCGCGGCGAGGTGATCCGCGATCTCCTGCCCCGTCAGGGTGAGGCCGTCGAAGGGGATGTCTTCGAACAGGGCCAGTGTGTCGCGCCGTTCGGCCAGATCGACGACCGCGCGCGCCATGTCGGGCAGGAAGGCATAGGCGTGGGGCACATCCACCGGCCCGGGCATCGTCAGCACACCCTTGGGCAGGCCCGCCACCATGATCTTGTCGAACCAGTTGCCCGACGGCGCGTCATCCAGAAAGTCGCCCGCCCGCAGGATCACGGTGCGGACACCGGCGCCGCGCAGGGTCTCCTCCATCTCGCGGCGCAGGCGGCCGTAGACATGGGTTGCGGCGTGGGGTGTCTGTTCGGTCAGCACCGGCGGCAGATCGGCTCCGTAGCTGTAGACATTGCCGGGCACGAAGACGGTCGCCCCGCTGGCGGCGGCGACCTCGGCCAGTTCCTCCGTCAGCTTTGCAAGCTCGGCCTCCCACCGCCACGGGACAGGGTTCCAGCCATTCACGATCACCTGCGCGCCCCATGCGGCGTCCCACAGGTCATCCGTGTCGCGGTTAAAGCGACGGACCGTCCAACCGGCGGCTTCAAAGGCTGCGGCGGCATGGCGGCCAAAGCGCCCGCGCGCCCCAAGGATCAAGGCAGTCTGTTTCATCGTGCGTCCTCCTTCATGTAACGGAGATGACGATAGACCCGCCGCGGGCACGGAGAAATTGACCAAAAGCGGTGCTCTGATATTCATATGTGAATGGATGACGCGCTGAGATCGTTGGACTGGTCGCTCCTGCAAGCCTTTCTTGCGGTGGCCGAAGAGGGGTCGCTGTCGGGTGCGGCGCGGCGGCTCAAGACGTCTCAGCCGACGGTGGGCCGCCAAGTGCGCGCGATGGAGGACGCGCTGGGCGGAACTGTCTTTGCGCGCCACGCGCGGGGGCTGCGATTGACCGAATTGGGCGAGGCCATCCTGCCTGCCGCGCAAAGCATGCAGATCGCGGCCAATGACATTCGCACAACCGTGGCCGCGAGCGAGGCGAACCTGTCGGGTACGGTGCGCATCACATCCTCCATCAACGTGTCGCACTATCTGTTGCCACCGATCCTTGCACGCGCGCGGGCGCTGTTTCCCGGCGTCCAGCTCGACCTTGTCGCCTCGGACGATACCGAGAACCTGCTATATGGTGAGGCTGATATCGCGATCCGCATGTACAGGCCCGAACAGTTGGAGCTTGTGACGCGCTATCTGGGCGACATCGAGATCGGGGTGTTTGCGGCGACCTCGTATCTGGATCGTGTGGGGCGGCCCCAGAGTTTCGAGGACGTGCTGGCGCTCGATCTCGTTGGGTTCGATACCGAGATGCGGTTCATCGACGGGATGCGCGCGCGGGGCATCCCCATTGATCGCGCGGGGTTTGCGACGCGGTGTGACAACGCGCTGATCCAGTGGGAGTTGGTGCGGGCGGGCTGCGGGGTGAGCTTTCAGCAGCGGCATGTGGGCAAACAGGCCACGGATGTGGAAGAGATCGAATTGCCCATGCCAATCGCGGGCCTGCCCATCTGGTTGACGGCGCCGCCTGCGATGCTGCGCACCCCGCGCATTCGCGCGATCTGGGAACTGTTGGTGGAAGAGTTGCCAGCATATCTGGAGGCACCCGCAAGCCGCGGCACGCCAACAGAACGCGGCGCCTTCAGCGCTCTCCTTGACGGGGCAGGGACGCAAGGCTAGGCCGCATCGACGCTTTTTGACGGAGATGCAGCATGTCGACCCCTTCCCTTCTTATCCTGCCCGGTGACGGGATCGGCCCCGAGGTGATGACCGAGGTGCGCAAGGTCATCGACTGGCTGGGCGGTCGCGGCATGGCCTTTGAGGTGAGCGAGGATCTGGTCGGCGGTGCGGCCTATGACGCGCACGGCGTTCCGCTGCATGACGACACGATGGCCCGCGCGCAGGAGGTCGATGCCGTCCTCTTGGGCGCCGTGGGTGGCCCCGCCTATGACGATCTGGATTTCAGCGTGAAACCCGAGCGCGGCCTGCTGCGCCTGCGCAAGGAGATGGACCTGTTCGCCAACCTGCGCCCGGCGCAGTGCTTTGACGCGCTGGCCGATTTTTCGTCGCTCAAGACTGACATCGTGAGCGGTCTGGACATCATGATCGTGCGCGAGCTGACGTCGGGTGTCTATTTCGGCGAACCGCGCGGCATCCATATGGAAGACAACATGCGCGTGGGCGTGAACACCCAGCGCTATACCGAGGCCGAGATCGAGCGCGGCGCGCGCGCGGCGTTTGAGCTGGCCATGAAGCGGGACAAGCGCCTGTGTTCGATGGAAAAGGCCAACGTGATGGAATCGGGCATCCTGTGGCGCGATGTCGTGACCGAGGTACACGCCGATTACCCCGAGGTCGCGTTGTCCCACATGTATGCCGACAACGGCGCGATGCAGCTGGTGCGCGCGCCCAAACAGTTCGACGTGATCTACACCGACAACCTCTTTGGCGACATCCTGTCGGACTGCGCTGCGATGCTGACCGGATCGCTGGGGATGCTGCCGTCGGCGTCGCTGGGCGCGCCCATGGAAAACGGGCGGCCCAAGGCGCTCTATGAACCGGTGCATGGTTCGGCCCCCGACATTGCAGGCCAAGGCAAGGCAAACCCCTGTGCCTGCATCCTGAGCTTTGCGATGGCGCTGCGTTATTCCTTCGACATGGGGGAAGAGGCGACACGGCTGGAGCAGGCGGTGGAAAAGGTGCTGGCGGACGGTGTGCGGACGGGTGACCTGATGCAGGCCGATGGCGGCATGCCTGTCACCACGTCCCAGATGGGGGATGCAGTGATCGCGGCGCTCGAGGCGTCTCTCTGACCGCTTGGGCGGCGGCTTACGGTTTCTTCACGGGCGGGGCGCTAAGGTGATCTGACCCCGACGGTGGAGAGGCCGATGGCGCTGCCCCTCGATTGGACCGCTGATCCGATTGTTCAGATAGATACCAAGGTGCAGCCGGTTTTGATCGGAGGCGGCTTGGCGGTTGCGGGTCTGCTTGCCGGAGATACGACCGCAGCGCGGTCATGGCTGTCCGATGCCCGCGCCGTCGAGGAGGATCTGGGAAGCGGGTTTGACGGGTATCTGTCGCCTGTCGGCTTCCCCTTGGGCGAGGCCGAGCGCGAGGTTTGTGCCACCGCCGCCGCAGCGCTTGCCGCGTGGCGGGGTGATCTGGCGGGGCTGGCCGCCCATGACAGCGCGCGGGCGACACCCAAGCTGGCCACGTTCCAGACGGTGGTTGTCCCCGCGGTCGAGCGCGCGATGAACGCGGCGCGATCCGTTTTCATCACCGGCGTCCTTTTGCGGCAATCAAAACATGCGGCGGCATCGGGCGTGGTGATGGAGGATTTGCGCAGGCTGAGCCGGACCATCCATCTGGTGTCCATCAACGCCTCGATCGAGGCGGCCCGATCCGGTGAAGCCGGCAAGGGGTTCGCCGTCATCGCCGAAGAAATCCGGTCGCTGGCGCGCACGGCGGAGCAAACCATCGGGGCCCGCGCCAGCGGCTGAAGGCTCCAAAAGGAACGCCCCGCGCATAGGATGACCACGGCCATAACCTCGGCCCTGTTGCGCTGGGGGAACCGCCCTGCGACTGTCGCGTTATCCTTCCAAAGGCCAAGGGACACCTGATGTCATCGAATTTGCGCGCCGTGATCTACGCCCTCGTGGCATTTGGCATCTTTTCCACCCACGACGTGATCGTGAAGTTTCTGGGCGCGTCCTACAGCCCGTTTCAGGTGGTGTTCTTTTCGGTCCTGTTCGGCTTTCCGGTGGCCACGGTCATGTTGCTGCGGGATGCGACTGTGGGCACGCTGATCCCGCGCCATCCGTGGTGGACGGCGCTGCGCACGGTGGCGGCGGTCCTGACCGGGGCGTCGGCCTTTTACGCGTTTTCGGTTCTTCCGCTGGCGCAGACTTACGCGATCATCTTTGCCTCACCCTTGCTGATCACTGTCCTCGCCATCCCGATCCTGGGGGAAAAGGTGGGCCTCAGGCGCGCCATCGCGGTTGTGGTCGGCCTTGCTGGCGTTCTGGTGGTGCTGCAACCCGGCCAGACCGAGCTGGAGCTGGGCCACCTTGCCGCGCTGATCTGTGCAATATCGGGCGCGCTGGCCTCGGTCATTGTGCGCAAGATTGGCCGCGATGAACGGTCGATTGTCCTGGTCCTGTATCCCATGGTCGCCAACTTCCTGTTGATGGCGATGCTGATGCCGCTGGTGTACGAGCCGATGCCGGTCGAACATCTGGGGATGCTCTTCCTGATTGCCTTCATGGCGATGGTGGCCGGCATGTTGATGATCGCGGCCTACAAATCCGGCGAGGCCGTGATCGTGGCGCCCATGCAGTACAGCCAGATCCTGTGGGCCGCGGTCTATGGGTTTCTGTTCTTTGAGGAGGTGCCGGGCGTGAACACTGCCGTGGGCGCGGCGATCATCATCGCGTCGGGCCTTTATATCGTGCTGCGCGAAGGCTCTGGCGCGTCGTCGTCCAAGACCACGCCGGTGCTGCGCACGCGGTCGCGCTTTGAAACAGGCGTGGCCCCGCGCGTCAGCACCATGATCCGCCGGGGTGGCGGCGTCCCGCAATACGCCCCCGATGCAGACGCGGGCGACGAGAGCGGCCCAAGGACGATCGACCCGCGCCCATCCATGCAGGGCGTGCCCGGACGCGGCGGCGGCCTACGCCAAAGACGGCCTGACGCATGACTGGATCGCCGACACCAACGCTTGCCAAGCCCGCGCGCGCGGGCTATGCCCCGCGCCACGGTCGGAGTGTAGCTCAGCCTGGTAGAGCACTGTCTTCGGGAGGCAGGGGTCGGAGGTTCGAATCCTCTCACTCCGACCAAAATCAACGTGTTGGATGCCGCACAACGGTGGCCGTCCCATCGGTGCATCTCCCCAATTTTCTGTCAAACGGACGACGCGCGTTCACGCGCGCAGCGCGCGTGCCGGCTTCGCGCCTAAACCGCGGGATGCCGCGTCCTGTCGTACCAGCCGCTGCACGTTCGAAAGCGGCCTCAGTACTATCAGAGCAGACAACAGTAATCGTTTGTCTGCGCCAAAGAAGGAGCCAAGAAATTGTCAGTTCTTAAATCACTACCGCTTTCGGTTGGAGCGCTAGCCCTCGCAACTTCTGCTTTCGCAGAGAATGTCGAAATCTATGTCGTCGATCTGCTGGACAACATCCAGAACGGCTATTGCATCGACATCGCCAAGGGGCGCGGTGAAGCTGCTAATCCCGAAGATGGGCTTCAGGCGCATACCTGCTACAGCCCTTCCGGTGAGGTGCTCGTAGATCAGGCGTTCGACCCTGACCTATTTGCGGACGGCATTCTCTACATGCCCGAATTTGACGTGTGCATGCAGGCCCCATCAACCGAGGCAGGTGCTTCTGTTGAACTGGCGTCTTGTGATGGTTCTGATGCCCAAAGCTGGATTTTTTCCGGTGAAGGCACCATCACGCCAGCATCCGCGCCCGAAATGTGTTTGACCCTGACAGGGGAGACAAGCACGGGCCGCAGCGACGAAAATCAGATGATAGCGATGACGTTGCAAGCTTGCTCGGAAGAGCAGGCTGCCTATCAGACATGGTCCAACCGGACAGCGGAATAAGACGATCTGGGGAGGGCCACAACTGGTGCTCCCCAAGCTCTCAAGACACGGGAGCGGACATTGGCACAGACGTGGCCAAAGCGCGCTTTGTCTGCGTCGGCAGCACGTCACAAGGTCTGGAATTACAGTCAGATAAGCCGCTGTAGTGAATCAGATCTCCGCAACAGGCCGCACCCCGCCACGATCGGCGCGTTATTCGCCCGGCAGGGTTAGCCCCGCGGACCGGGCATATACTTTGATCACCGCCGCGTCGTCTTCGCGTCCATATCCCATGCCCGAGGCCGCGATGAATTGCTGGAGCGCGGCAGCCGTGAGCGGGGCAGGCATGCGCGCGGATTTCGCGATGTCGAGCACGATCGACAGATCCTTGGGCCAGATATCCACCGCCGATAGGGGCGTGTAATCGGCATCGACGATATGCGGACCACGGTTTTCCAGCATCCACGACGTGCCGCCGCAGGTGGGCAGGATTTCCATGAACTTCTCGGGGCTGATGCCTTGGGTCATGCCAAAGGCCATCGCCTCGGCCATGGTGGCGATATGGACCCCGGCGAGGATCTGATTGACCGCCTTGATCGCCGATCCCGCACCCGCCGCGTCGCCCATTTCGAACACGTCGCGCGCAGTGGCGTCGAGCGTGGCCCGCGCACCTTGGAGCGCATCCGGCGCGCCCGAGACCATGATCGTCAGATCGCCATTGGCCGCCCGCGCCGCACCGCCCGATATGGGTGCATCGAGGTAGTGGATGCCGTGGGTCGCACATGCCGCTTCCATCCGCCGTGCAAAATCGGGCGAGACCGTAGCACATGCCATCACCACGGCGCCTGCGCGCATGCGCGGGACGATCCCGTTTTCGCCGAACAGAACCGCCTCGGTCTGATCCGCGTTCAGGACGACCACCATCGCGACGTCGATCTGATCGAGGACATCATCCACCGATCCCGGTTGACCGCCTTCAGCGCGAAACCGGTCCATCGCGTCGTCGCGGACATCCACGCCCCAGACATCGTGGCCCGCACGCAGCACCGATTGCGCCATGCCATATCCCATGGCGCCCAGCCCAATGGCCGCGACCTTGTATGTGTTTCTCATGACATGTCCCTCCCGCCCGCGACACTGGGGGCAAAGGGGGCAGAGGGGCAAGCGAAAGCTGCGACGCTTTGACAGGCGGGGGCGGTCTGCTACGGCTTGTCCAATCATGCGCAGGGGAGTGCGACCGTGACCGATTTTCTGATGCTGGCCTTTGTGTTCCTCATCGCGGGTGTTGTTGCCGTGCCAATCGCAACGCGTCTGGGGCTGGGATCGGTCCTGGGCTATCTGATCGCGGGCATCGTGATTTCGCCCGCGCTGGCCGTGCTGGGCGTCGATGTCATTTCGATCCAGCACTTTGCCGAATTTGGCGTCGTGATGATGCTGTTCCTCGTGGGGCTGGAGTTGGAGCCACGCCGCCTGTGGGACATGCGTGCACGCCTTTTGGGATTGGGCGGGGGTCAGGTCGGATTGACCACTGTGGTGGTCGCCTTGGCAGCGTTGGCCTTTGGCATGCCGTGGCAGTTCGCGCTGACGATCGGTCTGGTGATGGCCCTGTCGTCAACGGCGATCGTGCTGCAGACGCTGAACGAAAAGGGGCTGATGCGGTCCGATGGCGGCGCGTCGAGTTTCTCGGTCCTGTTGTTTCAGGATATCGCCGTCATCCCCATGCTGGCCTTGATGCCGCTTTTGGCCGTGCCGGACCTGGTCGACGGTTTCACCTTCGGCGGGGAGGCGGTGTCCGAGCATGGCGTTGATCACGGCGCAGACCATAGCGATGACCACCATGGGGATGACCACGGGGGTGACCATGGGGGTGATCATGGATCGGGGATGAGCCTCGTTGACGGGCTGCCACCGGCCTTGGCGGCCTTGGTCACGCTGGGCGCGATTGCCTTTGTCATCCTTGGCGGATCCTACCTGACCCGCCCGGTGTTCCGCTTTATCGCGGCGGCCAACCTGCGCGAGCTGTTCACCGCGACCGCGCTGATGATGGTCGTGGGCATCGCACTGTTGATGTCGCTGGTGGGCCTGTCGCCGGCGCTGGGCACGTTCCTCGCCGGTGTGGTTCTGGCCAACAGCGAATACCGGCACGAGTTGGAGAGCGATATCGACCCGTTTAAAGGGCTGCTTTTGGGGCTGTTTTTCATGACGGTCGGCGCGGGCATCAACTTCAGCGAGCTCTTTGCCAATTTCGCGCTGGTGGTCGGGCTGACTGTCGGTCTGCTTGCGGCCAAGGCTGGGGTTCTGTGGGTCCTTGGGCGCCTCTTCGGGCTGCGTGGGGCGGACCAGTGGCTGTTTGCGCTGGGCCTCGCCCAGGCGGGGGAGTTCGGGTTTGTGCTGCTCAGCTTCACGACGGCAAATGGCGTGTTGCCCACGCCGCTGGCTGACTTGCTCTTGCTGGTCGTGGCGCTGTCGATGTTGCTCACGCCGCTTCTGTTCATCCTCTATGATCAGGTGATCGCGCCGCGTTACGCCGCCGCTGCGGAGGAACGGGCCGCCGACACCATCGAAGAAACGAGCCCCGTCATCATCGCGGGCCGAGGCCGCGTGGGTGGCATCGTGGAACGTATGCTCAAGGCTGCGGGCTACCGGCCCACGGTGATCGACTACAGCTCCAAGCAATTGGACATGCTCCGCCTGTTCGGCATCCGCGCCTATTTCGGGGACGCCACGCGCCCCGACCTGCTGCATGCTGCGGGGATCGGTGAGGCCAAGCTGTTCGTGGTCGCGATCGACGGCAAGGAGCAGATCACGGAACTGGTCCGCTATGTGCGCAGCCATTACCCCGATGTGCACGTCATGGCGCGCGCGGTGGACCGCGAGCATGTCTATCAGCTCTGGTATGCGGGGTGCCGCGATATCATCCGCGAGACCTATGACAGCTCCATCCGGATGGGGCGTTCGGCGTTCGAGGCGCTGGGCATCGATACCGAGACCTCCACCGCCATGGCCGATCTGTTCAACGAGCATGACCGCCGCGTGATGCTCGAGGTTGCGGACGTCTATCTGCCGGATGTGCCGATCACCGAGAACGCGGATTACCTGCAGCGGGTGCGGGACATTCTTGGTCCGCGCGAGCAGCAGTTGGAAGACGAGATGACCGCCTTGCGCAAGGCGCGCGCGCCCGAGTGATGGGAAGGCTTGCATTCGTGTGCAAAGAGGCGCACCTTGCCGGGCGACGCGAAAGGAAATGCGTATGAGTCTGGATATGTCGCCGCAGGATATGGAAGCCCGCATCGTTCGCTACGGGGACCTAAAGCCCTGTAAAACAGCGTTTATTGACGCGCACACGCCGGGGTCGGATCAGAAGGAGAACTTCACGATCATCGGGGGTGGGGTGTCGGAGAGCGCGGATCAGTTCGTGCACATCCGCGACACGCCGGGGTTCAACATCGGGGCGGCGGGGCAGCCGCCCAAGTGCCGCAACTCTCTTCATTCCCACCGCACGGCGGAGGTGTTCTTTGTGCTCAAGGGCCGGTGGCGGTTCTTTTGGGGGCGCTGGGGGACGGCGGGGGAGGTCGTGCTGGAGGAAGGCGACATCTTCAACATCCCCACGGGCATCTTCCGCGGGTTCGAAAACATCGGCACCGATTACGGGATGATCATGGCGATCCTGGGCGGGGACGATGCCGGGGGTGGGGTCCTGTGGGCGCCGCAGGTGATCCAGGACGCAGCCGATCACGGGCTGGTTCTGGGCGAAAACGGCAAGCTCTATGACAGCAAGAAGGGCGAAAGCCTGCCTGAGGGCGTGGGCCCTATGCCCCTGCTTTCACAGGATATTCTGGACCGTATGCCTGAGCCCGCGACGGCGGATGTGGTGCCGCATTACGTGGCGCGCTACTGGGACCTTGTGGCGCTGGCCGACCACCAACCGGCCAAGGTGATCGGCGCCGAGGGCAAGCTGCGCGACAAGCCGGGGTTCGACGTGGAATTCCTGTGCCGCGGGTCGATCCCGGCGGAGGAGTACACAACCCCGGAACACGAGGTTCTGATGCCCCTGCGCGGCCACTGGCGGCTGAGTTGGGCGGGTGGGCAGACAGTGCTGAACCCCGGCGACACGATGGCCGTGCCGCCCGGAATGCCCCGCACTCTGGAGCCCGCGATGACGGGTGAGGCGAGCCTCTACCGCGTGCGATCCAACGCCGACCCGGCGGGCCCGACCCTCCCCCGCTGAACGGTGCGTTAACCCCCTCCGGGTCCCCGATTTGAGGGGGGCACATCCCGTACACAAGGCGTACACCGGGCGTACACCAAGCGTGCATACGCACGGTGGGCTGGTGGGGTGTTAAGAGAGGTTGAGGGGTGGTTAATGAGATGGGTGTTGGGCAGCGGTTCCCGCGAAAGGATCAGCGCTTTGACTGGGACTATGCGAGAAGCGTGGTGATGCCTTCCGCAAACCACGCGCATCAGTTCTTGGATCCGCTGCTGCACCCGGCGCGTTGCTGACACCAAAGC
>JBCBFU010000067.1:0-14814 GCA_038527375.1 Pseudomonadota bacterium
GAGGCGCTGACCCTGTCGCCCGAGGCAGCCCAGCGGATGGAGGCCCTGTGCAGTGGCGCGGGCGATGCCGCACTCGAAAACGCCGTGAACCAGTGGATCGTGGGTGAGACCGGGAAGGTCCGCGAAACCGTCGATGCCGCCCTCGCCGCCTACCGCTTCAACGACGCGGCCAATGCGCTTTATGCCTTTGTCTGGGGCACCGTCTGCGACTGGTACGTGGAATTCGCCAAGCCGCTCTTGCAAGACGACGCGACCGCGCCTGAAACACGCGACACGATGGCCTGGGTCATCGACCAGTGCCTGATCCTGCTGCATCCCATCATGCCCTTCATCACCGAAGAGCTTTGGGGACAGAGCGAGCGCGACCGGATGCTCGTCCACGCCCAATGGCCGACCTATGGTGCGGATCTGGTGAACGCCACGGCGGATGCCGAAGTCAATTTCGTGCGGCAACTGATCGAAAACATCCGCTCTGCGCGCGCGCAAATGAACGTCCCGGCCTCGGCCCGGGTGCCGCTGGTGGCAACGCATACGGATGCCGTGGGTGCGGCCGCGATCAAGACGCATTGGCCCCTGATTGAGCGCATGGCGCGGGTCGACAGTATCGAGACCGTGGGCGAGATGCCCAAGGGTGCCGTCACGGTCGGCGCGCCGGGCTGCACGTTCGGGATGCCCTTGGCCGATCTGATCGACATCGCCGCCGAGAAGGCGCGGCTCGAGAAATCGGTCACCAAGCTCGACAAGGAAATCAAAGGCTTGGAAGGTCGTGTGAACAACCCGAAATTCGCAGCCTCCGCCCCAGCGGAGGTCGTGGAAGAGGCGCGCGCGAACCTTGCGGAACGCACCGACGACCGCGCCAAACTGACCGACGCGCTCGCCCGTCTGGCCGAGATCGACTGACCCGAGAGAGCGGTTTCGCTGTCCCTAGGGCAGCGGAACCCACGTATCGATGGCGCGCATGGCGCGCGCGCTTTTGTCATAGACTAGACGCAGAACGTATTTGCCCCGCGCAGGTGACAGGCCCACGCGCAGGCCTGCGGCGGCCGTCCCCGCGGCCAGTCCTTTCAGGAAATCCCGGCGCTCCATTGCACCCTCCTTTGGTTAGGGGGGCGTAAGATCGCAATTCAGGGGCTGGCGCGGAAGGGGAAATTCGCTAAACCCTTGCCCGTCATGACAAATGCTACCGATCCCCGCCTGACCGCCCTCACTGCCAGCCTGCCCGCGACCGTCCCCTTCGTGGGCCCGGAAACGCAGGAGCGCGCCCGTGGTGCCCGGTTCGACGCCCGGCTGGGGGCCAACGAAAACGGGTTTGGCCCCTCCCCCCGCGCGATCCTTGCCATGGCCGAGGCCGCGCGCGATGCGTGGCAATATGCCGATCCCGAAAGCCATGACCTGCGGCACGCCTTGGCCGCCCATCACGGGATCGACGCCGCGCATATTCAGATTGGCGAAGGCATCGACGGGCTGCTGGGGTATCTCGTGCGGCTTCTGGTGGCGCCGGGGGATGCGGTCGTGACCTCGGACGGGGCCTATCCGACCTTCAACTACCACGTGGCAGGCTATGGCGGCGTGCTGCACAAGGTGTCCTATCGGGACGACCACGAGGATCCGGAGGCGTTGATTGCCAAGGCGCGCGAGGTCGGGGCCAAGCTGATCTACCTCGCCAACCCGGACAACCCCATGGGCACGTGGTGGCCCGCAGACGTGATCGAACGCGCCATCGCCGCGGTGCCTCAGGGCTGCCTGCTGGTGCTGGATGAGGCCTATATCGACACCGCACCGGACGGGACTGCCCCGGCGCTGGACCCGACCAGCCCGAATGTCATCCGCATGCGCACATTTTCCAAGGCCCACGGGCTGGCAGGTGCGCGCGTGGGATATGCCATCGGCTGCGCGCCGCTCATCGCGGCCTTTGACCGGGTGCGCAATCATTTCGGCATGTCCCGCATCAGCCAGGCCGGTGCGCTGGCGGCGCTGCGGGACGGCGCACATCTGCAATCCACCTGCACGGCCATCGCCCGCAGCCGGGCGCGCATCGCGGATATCGCCGCGCAGGCCGGGCTCCGCGCGCTGCCATCGGCCACGAATTTCGTCGCGATTGATTGCGGCCAGGACGGGGATTTTGCACGCGACGTGCTATCAGACCTGATCGCCGCCGGCGTCTTTGTGCGCATGCCCTTCGTGTCCCCGCAGGACCGCTGCATCCGCGTCAGCTGTGGCCCCGAGCCCGAGATCGCGGTCTTCGCCCAAGCGCTTGGCCCCGCACTGGCGGCAGCGCGTGCCAAGCGGGAGGCGCGGCACGCGAACGCCCAGCCCGCCGGCTAGGCACAAATTTCGATTGGCAAGCCATCCATCCGTGCTAGCCTCCTTGGCGCGGAGGACGGAAATGAGCGAAAAGTTCGTACCCAAGCGGGTCGAAAACTACACCAATGCCTTTCTCGTGTCGGCAGGGATGCTGACCTTCTTTTCGCTCTGGGTGCTTGCCGCCGCCATCGGGTTCATCGGCATGGTAGTGACGGCCGTGGCCATCGACACTGTCCTGAAAGTCATTGGCGGGCGAAAGTAGCCGGGTCAGGCCCCTGCCAGAACCCGAGCCGCCGCCGTTACGCCACCGGGCCTATGCGTGATACCGGTGGCAATCATCCCCGCCTCGATCACCGACAGCCCACCCAGCACCATGTGCGGGTTGAGGTGCCCCATGTGCCCGATCCGAAAGAACCCGCCCGCGCCCGGTTCACCCGGCTCGACCATGCCCAGCCCGATTCCCAACGTCACACCGCCTTGGGTTTCGCACCACGCGCGCAGCGCGTCAGCCTCGGGCGGGGCGGTGCGCACGGTCGTGACAGCCGTCGACCGCAGCGCGGGGTCGGCAATGTTCATGCGAACATCACCCTCCTGCCCCCAGTGATCGAGCGCGGCCCAGACCGCGCGCGCAAAGGTCGTATGGCGCTCCCAAACAGTCTCCAGCCCCTCTTCCTGGATCATATCGAGCGCTTCGCGCAGCCCGTACAGGTGGTGGGTGGGGGCCGTGCCATCGAAATACTGATAATACATCTCGGGATCGGCGCGCAGCGTCCAGTCCCAGTAATGTGTCACGCAGTTTGCGCTTTCGCGGGCCTTCGCCGCGCGGTCGTTAAAGAAAACGAAGCCCAGACCCGGGGGCGTCATCAGCCCCTTTTGGCAGCCCGCGACCATCACATCGACGCCCCATGCGTCCATCTCGAACCGGTCGCAGCCAAGGCAGGCAATGCAGTCCACCATCAAAAGCGCCGGATGCCCCACGCGGTCCAGACACTGGCGCAACGCGGGGATGTCGTTCTTGACGGATGTCGAGGTATCCACCTGCACGGCCAGAACGGCCTTGTAAGCATGGCCGGTATCGGCGCGCAGCGCGTCCTCCATCCGCGATATGTCGATGTCCGACTGCTTGCCGTAATCGACGATATCGCACTCCACACCCATCATCCGCGCCATATCGGCCCACCCGTGGGCAAACCGCCCCGTGGCCAGCACCAGAACCTTGTCGCCCCGCGACAGCGTGTTGGCCAGCGCTGCCTCCCACGCGCCGTGGCCGTTGGAGATGTAAATCGCCACATTGTGATCGGTGCGCGCGACGGCCTTAAGGTCAGGCACCAGCGAATGGGTCAGCTCCACCAACTCGCCCGCATAGATATTCATCGAAGGGCGGTGCATCGCGCGCAGGACCCGGTCTGGCGTGACCGAGGGACCGGGGATGGCGAGGTACTGACGACCATGGGCAAGCGACATACCAAAGGCTCCTTCACGTGGCTTGATCCGCAGGTATGTCACAGGTGGAGGGAGGTCAAACGGCGCGCGGGTGCAACGCCGCCCTGCGGCCAAGCGCAAACCTTGTATCCGCAAGAGGCGCGGAATAAATAGGCGCGACCGCACGATGCGGACGCCAGGCGGGACGATCCCAACATGTTTGCACAGTTCTATGACCGCCTGCGCCAGTGGGACCGCAAAGCCCGCCGGTCCTTTGGCCGCGATCTGTCGACGCCGCGCGGGCGTCTTGCGGCGCATGTGCATTTCAACCTGTTTGACCACGCGTGGCTGCGCCACCTCTGGACAAATTTCTACGAGGTCGCGCCGGGCATCTATCGGTCCAACCAGCCGGGACCGGGGCGGATCGCGCGCTATGCGGATATGGGGATCAAGACGCTCGTGACGCTGCGGGGCACCTCCGATCAGCCCCATTACCAATTGGAAAAGCGCGCGGCAGAGGCCCATGGCCTCACGCTCCTTGCGGTGGAACTGGGGGCGCGGCACGCGGCGCCCCGGGACGAATTTCTCAAGCTGTTCGATATCTTCCGCGACGCAGAGCGCCCCATCTTGCTCCATTGCAAATCCGGTGCGGATCGCGCGGGTCTGGTGTCCGTGCTCTATCTGCTGTGGTCCGGGCACAGCGTGGAAGAGGCGCGCAGCCAACTGTCGTTCAAATACCTGCACCTCAAATCGACCAAAACGGGCATCCTCGATCATATCCTCGACGTCTATGCAGATGCGCAGGCCCAGACGGGCATCGACATCGAGACATGGTTCAAGACCTGCTATGAACCCCACCAGATGACCCGCGATTGGAAGGGGCAGAAGGCCGCAGGCGATGCAAAAGGTTAACGCTGACACCGATCGTGCGCGCACGGGCTGGCTTTGGCGGCACTACGGGCGCAAGCGTCTGGGCTGGATCATCGTGGCGATGCTGCTTATGTCCGTTGAGGGCAGCGCGCTGGCTGGCGTCAGCTATCTCATGCAGCCGATGTTTGATGATGTGTTCATCGGCGGCTCGCGCAGCGCGATGGCGACCGTGGGCTTTGCGATCCTCGGGATTTTCCTCTTTCGCGCGGTGACGATGGTGGCGCAGCGCACGCTGACCGCATGGCTGGCCCAAGACGCCACCGGCGAGATGCGCAATGATCTTTTGGATCACGTCATGACGCTCGATGGCGATTTCCACAGCGTGCATGGCCCGGGCTACCTGATGCACCGCATTCAGGGCGATGTGGCCGGCGTGATCTCCAGCGCGCAGAACATCGCGCTTGGGATCGGGCGGGACATGGTCTCTCTGGTGCTGCTGTTCGGCGTGGCCTTCTCCACCGACCCTCTCTGGACCGTGATTGCCCTTGTGGGCGTGCCCTTGCTCATCCTTCCGTCACTGGTGATCCAACGCTTTATCCGACGCAAATCGCGCGACGCGATGGAGGTCAGCGCCCGCATGAACCTGCGTCTGGATGAAATCCTGCACGGGATCATGACCATCAAGATCAACCGTCTGGAGCAATTTCAGGCCAAACGCTTTGCCGACATGAACGTCACACGCGTCCGGGTCGAGACAGTGTCAGAAAGCGGTCGCGCGATGATGCCGGGCCTCATCGACGTCATCACGGGCATCGGATTTCTGGGTGTGCTGATCTACGGCGGGGGTGAGATCATCTCGGGCGAAAAGACCGTGGGCCAATTCATGAGCTTCTTCACCGCCATGGCCTTGGCCTTTGACCCCCTCAGACGTCTGGGGGCGCTGTCGGGCATCGCCCAGACCATGGCCGCCGGGCTGGAACGCGTGATCGAGATCGTGAACACCGACCCCAAATCGCTGGAGCCCACGGACCCGCAACCGATCGCGCCCGGCGACATCGTGATCGACGACCTGCACGTGATCTATGGCGAAAAGCACGCACTCGATGGGCTGTCGATGGTGGTCCCCGCGGGTCAGACGGTGGCGCTTGTCGGGGCCTCGGGCGCTGGCAAAAGCACGGTGTTCAACGCGCTCACCCGGCTCAGCCCCGCGGCGAAGGGTACGATCACCATCGGGGGCACCGAGATTTCCCGGGCCGCCCTCGCCGATCTGCGTGCGCTCTTTTCCGTGGTCAGTCAGGACGCGCTGCTCTTTGACGAGGATCTGCGCGCCAATATCATCCTCGGTCAGTCCTATTCACAGGATGAAATCGACACGGCCCTGCGCGCGGCCAACGCGTCAGAATTTGTGGCCCAGCTTCCCAAGGGTCTCGACAGTCCGGCGGGGCCGCGCGGCTCGAACCTGTCGGGCGGACAGCGCCAGCGCATCGCGATCGCGCGCGCCCTGCTGCGCAATGCCCCGATCCTGCTGCTGGACGAGGCGACATCGGCGCTCGATGCCAAGTCGGAAAAAGCCGTGCAGGCGGCGCTCGACACGCTGGCAAAGGGGCGCACGACCATCGTTATCGCCCACCGCCTGTCGACCATCCGCAACGCGGACAAGATCGTGGTCATGGATCACGGCAAGGTCGTGGAAACAGGCACCCATGACAGCCTTTTGGCCGCCAACGGGGCCTATGCGGCCCTGCACGCGCTTCAGTTCCGGGACGAGGTGTAAGCGCGGGCCAAGGCCTCGGGCGCTGCGCCCAGCCGATACCGGGTCATAAGCCACAGATTTCGCGCGCCGCGGCGCACCCAGCCGTCGCGGAGGTAGCGATCGGCCCCCGTGCGCGCGATGTGACCCATGGGGTGCGGCTTTGCCACCCCGCGAAGGCGCCGCATGATCGCGACATCCTCCATCAACGGCTGATCGGGAAATCCGCCCGCCGCATCGTAGTGGCGGCGCGAAATCAACAGCCCCTGATCGCCATAAGGCAGCCCGAAGGCGCGGCTGCGCAGGTTGGCCCAACGCGCCACCCATGCGGGCGCCAGCCCTTGTGCGCGAAACCGAAGCCAGAAATAGCCGGGCGTGCCGCGCTGCATGGCCGCCTTCACCGCCTCGGCCCAGCCGGGATCGGGCCGCGTGTCGGCGTGGAGGAACAAGAGCCACGCGCCCTTGCTGGCCTCGGCCCCGGCGCGCAGCTGGCCACCCCGCCCCGGGGCGCAAGTCACAACCTCCGCCCCCCAGGCATCCGCCACCGACGCTGTCGCGTCTTCCGAGCCGCCATCGACCACGATCACCTCGCGCAACAGGTTCTCCTCAACCCCTTCCATCAAGCTCAGAAGCGTGGACGCAAGATCGCTCTCGGCATTCAGGGTGGGAATGATGATGCTCAGATGTGCAGGCACTCGTGTCTCCGTGTCAGGCGTCCTATATGACCAGAAGCAGCAATAGGGGAAAGCCCATGGCCCGCAGATTGATCCGCATCGCAGGCGCGGATGCCCTGACGTTTTTGCAGGGATTGGTGACGAATGATGTGGACCGTCTGAAGGACGGGCTGGTCTATACGGCGCTCCTGACCCCCCAGGGCAAGCTGATTGCCGATTTCTTCCTTGTGCCCGACGGGAACGCGGTCCTGATCGATGTCGATGCAGAGGTTGCCCAAACACTCGCCACGCGGCTGTCGATGTACAAATTGCGCGCTGACGTGACGCTCGATTGGGACGACAGGCTGGTGGCGCAGGGCGATGGCCCCATGCCCGCAGGCGCATTCGCCGACCCGCGCGATCCGTCCCTCGGTTGGCGCGCCTATGGCGAGGCGCAGGCCGCAGACCTGCCCGATTGGGCGGCGCGTCGCGTGGCGGCGTGCGTGCCCGAATGGGGCGCGGAGCTCGGGCCAGAGACCTACATCCTCGAGGCAGGGTTTGAACGGCTGGGCGGAGTGGACTTCAAAAAGGGGTGCTATGTGGGCCAAGAGGTCACCGCACGCATGAAGCACAAGACCCAGTTGCGCAAAGGCATCGCGCGCGTGCGTGTCGATGGCCACGCGTCCCAAGGCGATGAGGTAACGGTCAATGGCAAGGCTGCGGGCACGCTGCACACGGTGGCCGGCGGGCACGCGTTGGCCTACCTCAGGTTCGACCGTATGACAGGCCCCGCACAGGCCGGGACAGCCACGGTGATATTGGAGGACGACGCCCCTTAGGCGCGTTCGGAGTATTCCATTGTCTCGGTGTTCACGACGATCATCTCGTCCTGGCCGACAAATGGCGGCACCATCACCTTGACCCCGTTATCGAGGATCGCGGGTTTAAAGCTGTTGGCGGCAGTCTGGCCTTTTACGACCGGCTCGGTCTCGACCACCTGGCACGTGACCTTTTGCGGGACCGTCGCGTTCAGCGCCTCGGCCTCGTAATATTCGATCTGCACTGTCATCCCGTCCTGCAGGAACGGACGCCGATCCCCCAACAGTTCCGCCGGCAATTCGATCTGCTCATAGGTCTCCATATCCATGAAGACGAGCATGCCGTCGGTTTCGTACAGGAACTGCTGATCCTTCTGTTCAAGTCGAACACGCTCGACTTTGTCGGCGGATCTAAACCGTTCGTTAAGTTTTGAACCGTTACGCAAGTTGCGGAGTTCGACCTGTGCAAACGCACCGCCCTTGCCGGGCTTCACGTGATCGACTTTGACCGCAGACCAAAGGCCGCCATTATGCTCAAGCACGTTGCCGATCTTGATCTCGTTACCGTTAATTTTGGGCATGTGGCAAAACCTTGTCAAAAGGTTGAACGAAATTTGATCGACCCTATATCTGCCGTTGGAATGGGAAACAAGCCACGTCACCTAGGATCGATCACGGCCCAGCTATGCGTGCGACGCATGGCCGCCATTCCTAAATCGGACACCCGAATCGGCTCTCTTCGGCCATAAAGGCCAAACGCCGAAAGATACAAGAGCAAGAATAAGGACCTGTGATGAAAGACTTCGTCGACGGAACCGCGTTCAACAACGAACAAGGCAACCGTGCCCGTAAACTCTTTGCTGCCGTTGTGTTGGCAGCGCTGGACGATGCCATTGCCGATGACAAGAAATACGGCAACGGACCCGACCAGATCGCCCGCTGGGCCCGCTCGCGCGATGGGCGCGAAGTGTTGTCCTGCGCCGGTATCGACCCCAACGAACGCGTTGTCTCGGGTCTGATGGAATTCGTCTCCAAGGGTGTGCGCACCTCTGTCGCGCTGTCGCGTGAGGAAAGCGAACGCCGCCAACAGGCCGAAGCGGCCTGATCCACCCAACATTCGCTGCCGCGAAAAAGAGCGTGCCCAACCGGGCGCGCTCTTTTCCTTTTGGGGGCTTGGCAAGGCCGGTCGTCTAAAAGAACAGCGCCCAGGCAAAGAATGGCAGGACCTGTAGCGCCGCAAGCGCCACAAAGACCGCCCGCCACCACCGGCCCCGAAACCGCGCGATCAGATAGATCGTCAGCGCCACGACCAGCACCATCTCGATCACGCCGAACACGGCGCCGCCTTGGCTTGTGTCCCAATACGAGATGGGAGAAATGAACTTCCAATCGGTGATCGGCCAGAAATGCATGCGCGCGTCTTCGGCGTGAAACGGGAAATCCAGCGCGATGTGCAACAGCGCGGCCCCCGTCAGCGCCACGGCCCATGCGGACCGCGCCCACACCGCCACCGCGCAGGCCACCCCCCAAAGCACGAAGGAATTGTCGATGGCAAAGACCTGTTGCCACGCGTCCGAGAAATAAAGGTCGCGAAACACAACTTCGGGCGAGATGCCCATCCCAAAGATCGCCACCCCCGCCATCAGGTAAAGCGACGCATCGGGGAGGAACCCGCCCAACAGCGCGGCCAGTGTCACCTTCGCGGCATCCGGGCGTCCAAAGGCCGCCGCCCCGATGATCAGATGTGCCGGTGTATTCATTGTACCCCCCCGCGCCGCGCGCTAACCAACGCTAACCAGTCGGAGGGGAAATGGCCAAGGCGTTGATGATCCAGGGCGCGGGCTCGAACGTGGGCAAGTCGATGATCGTGGCGGGCCTGTGCCGGGCGCTCACGCTGCGCGGGCATAGGGTCGCGCCGTTCAAGCCGCAGAACATGTCCAACAACGCCGCCGTGGCCGAAGGCGGCGAAATCGGGCGTGCACAGGCGCTTCAGGCATGGGCCGCCCGCGTGCCGCCCCATGTGGACATGAACCCCGTCCTGCTCAAACCCGAAACCGATACCGGCGCGCAGGTGATCGTGCAGGGGCAACGCCTGACCACCGCGCGGGCGCGCGATTATGCCCGGCTGAAACCCACCCTCATGCCCCGGGTGCTGGACAGCTTTCACCGTCTGGCCCGCGACGTCGATTGGATCATCGTCGAAGGCGCAGGCTCCCCCGCGGAGGTCAATCTGCGCGCGGGCGACATCGCCAATATGGGCTTTGCCGAGGCCGCAGGCGTCCCCGTCATCCTCTTTGGTGATATCGATCGGGGTGGCGTGATTGCGCAGCTCGTCGGCACGGACGTGATCCTGCCGCCTGCGGATCGCGCCCGCATCACGGGCTTTGGGATCAACAAGTTTCGCGGCGACCCGACCCTGTTTGACGCCGGGATGGTCGAGATCGCAGAGCGCACGGGGTGGACCCCGCTGGGCATTCTGCCGTGGTTTTCGGATGCGTGGCGCCTCCCGGCCGAGGACGTGATGGATATCGCCACGCGGCCGGGTGGCGCGTTCAAGATCGCGGTGCCCCGTCTGAACCGGATCGCAAATTTCGACGACCTCGACCCGCTCGTGGCCGAACCCGGCGTGACGGTCGAGATCATCGAACAGGGCCGCCCGCTGCCCGGCGACGCGGACCTCGTCCTGATCCCGGGGTCCAAGGCCACGATCGCCGATCTCGCCCATTTCCGCGCGCAGGGATGGGACATCGACCTTGCCGCCCATATCCGGCGCGGCGGTCACGTCCTGGGAATTTGCGGGGGCTATCAGATGCTGGGCCGCGAGATCGTGGATGCCGACGGGATCGAAGGGGCGCCCGGATCGGTGCCCGGGCTGGGCCATCTGGATACCGTGACACACATGAAGCCCCAAAAGCGCGTCCGGCAAAGCAGCGCACGGGTGATCGACACGGGCACCGCGCTGGCCGGGTATGAAATCCATCTGGGCGTCACGACCGGTCCCGACACGGACCGCGCGTGGATCGCGCTTGATGACCGCATCGACGGGGCCGCCAGTGTCGATGGACGGGTGCGGGGCTGTTACCTGCACGGCATGTTTTCGGGCGACGCGTTCCGGGGCGAATTCCTGTCAGGTCTCGGGGCCACGCCGCAAGGCATCGACTATGCCACCACGGTGGACGAGACGCTCGATGCACTGGCCGCCCATGTGGAGGCACATCTGGACGTTGCCGCGATGATGGAGCTAGGCGCAGAGGTGGCAGAGCCGGTCTGATTTCGGCCTAGATCAGATCCTGACCGGCCAGCGCGCGGTTGATCTCGCGCCGCACCAGCTTGCGCACGTTGCGCGTGATCCGCTCTCCCAATTCACCCTGAAGCTCTGAGCGGACGATGTCGGCGACCATGTCGCGCAGAACATCCTCGTCGATTGCGAATTCGGGGACCGGTTCATGGTCCAGCGTGCTGAACGCGGGATAGGGATCGTCGTGATCCGCGTTGAAGGGCCCTGTCGGCGTGTCGAAATGCGGGCCGTCCGGGTCCGCCTCTGCGTCAGCATCAAGGGCCGCATCATCGACGACGTCAGCGTCAAGGACGTCCGCCTCGAAGGAGGCGTCATTGGCGGCGGTATGGTCGTCCTCGGCATTGTCCGCTTCGCCTGTGACGGCAAATTCATCGGCGAAGTTATCCGCATGGCCCTGATCATCGCTGGCCGCTTCAACATGGGCCTCGACCGCGTGATCCGCGTCGTCCTGAGCCTCGCCGTCTTGCCGCTCCCGCGCGGACAGGGCGGCCTGTGTATCTTCTTCCCCGTCGGTCAGGGCGTCATCTGACGGCCCGCCGGTGATGCGGTCGATCTTGTCGGCCGCCGAAAGCGGGGCCTCGGAGCCAAGGGAGCGGTCGATGAAGGGTGTAACGACGCTGGAGGCGTCAACCAGCGGGGCTTCGTCCTGCTGGCCGTCCGCTTCGTTTGTGTTTGCCGTGTCATCGGAGCCCTGCGCATCCGGGATCGGTCCGGGCACCGCGTGGCCAATGGGCGCTTCCCAGTCCAGCTCCTCCGCCGACAGGTCGTCGGCGGCAATCTCTGCATCCTCGATCTGTGCCTGCGGTTGGGTGGCTGCGGACGCCATGTTGTCCGCGGCGTCGCCGGATACATCGCCAGGTTCATCGCCCCGTTCATCGGCTTGGCCGTCGATGTCGTCATGGTCGTCGCCACCATCGTCAACATGGTCAACTTCGACAGCTTCCTGATTGTCGTCATCGGCGTCGTCGTCAGACGCCCCCATGCCCACAGCGGCCTCAAGCTCGGCAATCGCGCGCTCCAGCTCGGCCCGGGCGGCGCTGCGCACGGTATCTTCCATATCTGGGGACGCAGGCGCCGCTTCGGGTGCATCCACCCGGTGATCCGCCGTCAACACCAAGGCGGCGGGTGGCGACGCTGACACGGCCTCGACCGGGCGCGCCTCATCAGACACCAACCGGCGGATCGACGACAGGACGTCTTCGATATCGACGTTTGTTACAGGGTCTGACATGCACACACTTCTCTGGCCTCAGCCTTCAAAGTAACCAAACAGCGCCTTCCGTTCAACGGTCGACTAAAGTTCTAGTTTTTTCCGAGGCTTTTGAGCACGCGGTCCAAGGCCGTCCCTTGGTCCGAGATCGTCTGGGGCGCGCGCTTGACCAGATTGTAATAGGCCGCCGGATCGTATTGCTGCACGTGCAGACCAAGGTCCGACACCGTTAGCATGCCAATCGCGGACAGGACGGTATAGGCCGCCACGGTCTGCTGCGCTTCGGCCGAAATCAGGCTGGCTTGCGCATCGAGAAGCTCTTGTTCGGCATCCAGCACGTCCAGCGTCGTCCGCGCGCCCAGGGTCGCCTCTTCGCGGACACCGCGGAAGGCCACACGCGCCGCAGTGATCTGGCGGATGCTGGCCTCGCGACTGGCTGCGGCGACGGCAAGGTTTGCATAAGCAATCTCAACGGCGGCATCGATGGAATGGCGGATGACATGCAGGTTGGCCCGCTGCCCGTCCAACCGCGCCTGCGCCTGCCGGATCTGGCTGGCCAGCGCGCCCCCTTGGCTGATCGGCCCCGACAGCGTCAACCCGACCTGATCGGTACGCTGGTCCCCGTCTGCGAAGGTGACGGAACCACTTGCGCTCAATGTCGGGTTCAAGGCCTTGTTGGCCCGCGCCAATGTCAGTTCCGCGGCTGTTATGTCGTGCTGGGCCTGCAGGATTTGCGGGTGGGTGCGGCGCGCGATGGCCAGCGCAGATGACACGTTCGGCGGCAGTTTAGGCGCGGCCTTCGGCGCGGCGAGCGGCCCGGGACGGCGACCCACCGCCTCCTGAAAGGTGGCCACAGACTGCGTCAGGCTGCCCCGGGCAGACGCCAGAAGCGACCGCGCGGCGGCAAGACGGCTTTCGGCCAGCGCCACATCCGTGCGGGTCACCTCGCCCACCTCGAACCGATCTTCGGCGGCGCGAAGCTCCTGCGTGATGAGACGCACGTTGTTTTCCCGCAACGCCACGAATTCCAGCGCCTCGCGCACGCTCATGTAAGCCGTTACCGCGTTCAGCAGCACAGTCTGTTCGACAGAGATCAGCCCCTGACGGGTCGACAGCACGGTCTCTTTCTGGATCTCTGCCCGAAGACGCGTCGCACCCCCGTCCCACAGCAGCAGACGCGCCGCGATTTCGAGCGATGCCGAGGATTGCGTCGTCTGAACCACGTTCCCGGCGGTCAGACCGACCCGCGCCGTGTAGTCGATGACCGGACGCAGCAGAGCCACCGCCTGCGCGACGTCTTCGTCGGCCGCCCGCAGAACCGCGCGGTTCTGTTCCAGAAGCCCCGAGTGGTCATAGGCAGCGGCAAGCGTGTCAGCCAGTGTTTCGGCCTGCAGCGCAGCAGGCATCCCCGCAACCGCGAGCCCTGCCACAACCACAATCCGCGCGCAGCCCGCGCGCAAACGGCCCATTGCCACTGTCTTCAACATCTTGCTCTCCCCCAGGTCCTTATGGTCCTCGTGTGTCCCGTGCCCAGACCGTGACCGGACCTGCAGCGGGGATGGTCTTACAAAGTGAACGCCTCCGCCCGCGCAAAGCCTGGCAGCAGGGGCGCGGTGGCGTTGAATGAAAACCGCCAGGTGATATCGCCATCGATCTTGTAGCCCACGCGGACGATGCCCAACGCGCCCTCCATCATGATGCAGGCGATACGGCCACCTTCGGCCAATTGATCCGCGAACGTGTCGGGAAGATGCTCGATCCCGCCTTCGATGAGGATGGCATCAAACGGCGCGTGCTGTGCCGCCCCTTCGGCGAGCGGCCCTTGCACCAAGGCCACGGTATCGACGCCTTCGTCCGCCAAGGTCGCCTCGGCGTCCGCATAAAGCGCCGCATCTTCTTCGAGCGCGACCACAGCCTGCGCCAGCCGCGACAGAACCGCCGCCGAATAGCCCGTCCCGCAGGCCACATCGAGCACGAGGTCACCCGGCTGAATATCCAGCGCATCCAACATCTTGGCAAAGGTGCGCGGATCGAGAACCACGCGCCCGCCGCCCAATGCCACATGCTCGCCAATATAGGCCGCCTCGCGCGCATCCTCGGGCACAAAGGCCTCGCGCCGAACCTTGAGAAGCGCGTCAATGATAGGGAGCTTGGTGACATCCGACGGGCGCACCTGCGTGTCGACCATCATCGTCCGGCGTGTGGCGAAATCGATCATGTGAAGTTTCTCGTCCGGTTACTGACGCCTGGGTCAGCTATTGCATGGGGATGGGCCTGCTGCAACGCAAATCCAACGCTTACACGGGGTTTTGCGCAATTTGGCACGGCTGCGCAATATGACGTCCACGAGATGCGCAATTTGCCCACAGGAACTTGACGCCCCGCGCCCCCCGGCGTATCGCCTCTCCACCACTGGCAGGCCCCCCTGCCCCGGCGGCGAGTTGGCGGAGTGGTGACGCAGCGGATTGCAAATCCGTGTACACCGGTTC
>JBCBFU010000068.1:0-14574 GCA_038527375.1 Pseudomonadota bacterium
CCATGCTGCTGTTGACGGTCGCTCTGTCCGCCCTGTCGATGATGGCGGTCGCGGCGGCGATCTGGGTCTCCGCGCGCGACCATTTGCATTCGGAATTCGGATAGCCGGACCACGACAGTCGCACCCATTGGGTGCGTGCGTTAGTTGTTTTCGGCCACGTTTTCCTCGGGCGGTGACACCTCAATCGTGGGCAAATTGAACTCCTGATCGTTCACTGTAACGTCGACCTCGGGCACCGGGGCGGTGACCGTCGTCTCACCCACGTCCACGCTTCCAACATCGGCGTCGAATTCAGGCATCTGCCCGCCTTCGACTGTGACCTCCGGCAAGGCGGCCTCGTGGGTTTGGTCCACGTCGATCATGTAGACGGCGGCACCGACGACAACAGCAGCGGCGATGCCCAATGCGATTGCGGTTCCAATTTTCATAGCGTTTCCTTTCGTGTCTTTGCCCTCCCAACCAAACGTCAGCGCAAGTTGTTCCATGGAACCAATCGCCTACCCACGGGCTTGATCCCGTGAACCGCGAAAGGAGAAACGCTATGGAATATGGCCTTGTCGGACTGATTGTCCTGCTGCTGTCCATCTACGCAGTCTATCAGGTTTTGACGTCGTCGGCGGGCACGGGCGCCAAGATCATCTGGACCCTTGTGCTGATCGTGCTGCCCCTCGTGGGCTTTCTGGTCTGGCTCTTGGCCGGGCCGCGCGGCGCGTCGGTGCGCGTGTAACCCATGCGCCCACACACCCTACACCGCAATCAAAGGATAATCTCATGTATCGCATCATCGCCGCCACCGCGCTTGCGCTGACCACAACCGCCGCGTCCGCCACCACCTTTGTCGACACCATCGACGTCGTGGCGGATGTCTCGGCCATCAAAAACCTCCAAGGTGCTGCCGTCTGGGCCAATATCGAGCGCGATATGGAGGAGGCACTTGCCCTGCGCCTTGTTGATCAAATCACCGAGGAAGGCGCAGACGTGCTGATCGAAATGGACACGATCGCGCTTGCCAATGGGCTGACCAATGCCATCGGCCTCGCCGACGCCCAACTGGCCGGATCGGTCGCCATTGTCGTGCCGGGTTCGGCAAACGACATTCGCTATGACCTGACCGTGAATGCCGATCAGCTGACCATTCCGCTCACCGATGCGGGCGCGCCGATCTACACCGCAAGCGCCGAATTCTACGCGGCGATGATCAACACATTCGCCGACAACGTCGCAGACCGTCTGCAGTAATCTACCACCCTTCGGTCCCCGGGGCGCCCTTCACGGTGCCCCGGAGGTTCGGGGTGACCCAACCACCGTAAAACGATCCCGGTTGCGGCGTCACGGGCACGCCCGCAACGGACACCGCGTCCATCGCATGCGCGTAGATGGCCAAATAGCCTGCGATGCTTTCGAAGGCTTTGGTGGGGCGCGCATACCGCCACGCGGCTTGTGGCGCGATGGCAGTCCCAACCTTGATCGAGAAATACTCGGCCCGCCCCTTCCATTCGCAAAGGCTGCCGCCCCCGGCGGGCAACAGGTCGGCCTCCACGCTCTCGGGCGGAAGGTAATAGGTGGGCGCGTGATGCGTCTCGAGCACGCGCCAACCGGCCGTCGTGTCGACGATGACCCGCCCGGCAAAGGTCACCTGAATGCGTCCTTCAAACGGCTCAAGCCGCGGGGGACGCGGGTAGTCCTGCACATTTTCTTCGACAAGATTTGACATGGGGTCCGGTTCCTCCATCCTCGCGCCATGGCACAGGCTAACCCATACCGCGACCTAGACGCCGAGGCGCGCGAGACAATCGCGCGGCTTTTGGCAACCTCGACCCATGCGGCATTGGGTGTCATCGACCCGGACCATGGCGGTCCCGCCGTGTCGCGCATCGCATTCGCGTGGATAGACGGGGCGGCCATCACCTTAATCTCTTCGCTGTCGGATCACACGAAAGCGCTCGCGCTGGATGCGCGCTGTTCGCTGATGATCGGGACGCCCGCCGCGCGCGGTGACCCCCTGACCCATCCGCGCCTGATGCTGACCGCCATGGCAACCCCGCAGCGCAAAGACGACTGGCGCGCGTCCTACCTCGCCCTGCGGCCAAAGGCCGGTCTTTATGTCGACTTCACGGATTTCCAGTTCCTGAAATTCGAAATTTCCGCCGCCACCCTGAACGGCGGCTTTGGCAAAGCCTATCGGCTGGCCACGTCCGATTTGCGAACCGTCTGACAAAAAAGGGCGCCCCGAAGGACGCCCTTTGCAGATTCCAAAGACTTAGGGTCAATCCGGCCGATCCATGCGGACGCTCAACGCGACGGTCCCGCGCAGCGGTTCAGGCCAGTGAATGTGCACCTGATCGCGGTTGGTGCCTTGGTCGACCTCGACATAGGGGGCGGCCGTGTTCACGTCATTGGCCGAATTGCGCAACCGACCCTGCTGCACCACGCTCTCTACATAGCGCGCGTCCCCGTTGAACGGCAGGTTGGGCGACAGATCGACAACCCAAGTTTGCTCCGCGGACGCCTCGGTATGGGTGATCTTGTAGGGGCTGTAGACCGCATCCGTGACCGAATTGTAGGTGTTCGCCTCAAAGATCACGTTGCGATGCCGCGTCGCGTCGAGATCCGCGAAGGTCGTGTCGACATCTTCGACCCGCTCAATCGCGCCATTGATTGCGCGGAAGACGTTTCCGATCACGGCCAGGCCCTGAATGTAGTGATCCTGTCCATACGGCTTGATCACGAGGAACCGGAACCAAGGGGCCACATCATTGACCGTGAACACGTTGCCAGTGATCGTCAGCCCGCCAAACGGGAACGTCGAGCTGAAATCCGGGCTCTCGGTATACTCGTTCGTCCACTCGATGAAGTTGTTGTCGACGTAGTTGCCCGTAATCATGCTCTTCACGTTGTTCTGCGTGAAGATGATCCCGGCCTTGCGGATACCGTCCGTCGTCGTATCCCCATGGAACCAATGGTTGCCGGTGATGACCGCGCCCGATCCGCCGAGAATGCAGAAGTGCTTGAACCGTACGATCCGGTTGTCGCGGATCTTCACATCATTGGCGTTCATGTTGAAACCAATCGTCGTACGGTCCTGAACCGGGATGTCGATCTCGTTCGAGGTCCAGTTGCAGCGGTCGATCATCATGCCCTGACAGCCAAAGCCCGCGCTCGTGATGCCGCGATCCTTGGGTTTCGTCAGGTAGCTGTCGCGCAGCTGAAACGCGACGCCGTCCTGCGCCATCATGATCCCGGACGCGTTGCCGTTGCACTGCAACTCAATGTTTTCCAGCGTGAACTGCGACAGGTCCGCAAAGCCGATGAAATCCAGCGCGTATTTGAAGCGCTTGAACGTGAATATCTGCGTGCCCGCCGCATCATAGAGCGGTTGGGTCAGGGTCAGCCGGCTTTGCGCGACATTGACCTCCTGCACGTAAATCTCGCGCCCAACGCCCACACCCTCGACCAGCGATCCAACTTGGATGTTGGAGATGTTGGCCACATCACGCAGTTGGAGCCGGCTGTTGGGATCATAGGTGGCCTGGCTGGTCTGGACATCGGTGTCCCACGCCGCGGAGCTGTCGCATTGGATCTGCCCGTTGCGCACGACACGCCGCACGGCTGACGTATCGCGGTTGCCCACAGCAGCCTGCATGTCGATCGGTTCGCTCAACCGGATGCGCAGCCCGCCCATGTCGAGGCTCTCATGATCGGTAAAGTTCAACAGCGCCTGAAACGCCTTTTTGAAGGCGACAACCTCGTCCCCAAAGGCTGCGACATAGTTCGGCAGATCATAGTTCTTGGTCAGGACCAGCCGGTTGTCATCGGGCATCGTCACGGTGCCTTCGAACCGAACCTCGTTTTCCATCGTCGTGTTGCTGCCCAGGAAATAGACCCCCGCCGGGACATAAACGGTCCGCCCGTTTGCGGCGGCATCCGCAGCCGCAAAGGCCGCCACGTTGTCGGTCGTCCCGTCGCCAATGGCGCCATAATCCAGCACGTCCACCTGACCCAGCTGGTCGAACAGGAACACGTCCGAGACATCTTCGATTTCGACGTCGTCAATTCGGACCACGCCCCCGTTGGCCCCCGTCAGATCGAGCCCGAAATGCCCGTAGAGCGCTGTGGGCCCCCACACCATATCGACCCCGCTGCGGTCGCCGGTACCAACCAGCGCCGACACTTCGACAACCGTGCCATAGGCCGTGGTCGCGACCGACTGACCGATCTGCACGACATTGGCGACATTCGTGCCGCCCGCTGCACCCGCCCATCCGGCGATGCGAACCGATGGGAAAATCCCGCTCATCACCTTGATGCGCGCGGTGACCTTCAAATAGCAGCCCGGCAAGATCGGCGTCTCGCCCATGTACCGCACCTTGGTGACGGTCTGCGTTTTCAGAACTTCCAGACAAGACCCGAAATCCTGATCGGCAGGAACGAAAGCTGCTGTCGTGGAATTGTCATAGGTATCCGATCCCGGAGTGCCGTCGCCGCTCGACCAGACATCGAGACCGTCCGCAAAGCTGGGCGGTTGAAACACCACACCGTCGGTAATCGCCTTGTTCATGTGAATGACCCCTTTTCACGTGAGGGTCCCCACGGGCGTGCCCACGCGGGCGGCGTGGGGGCTCGGTTTTCATCACGGGCACGGGGGTCGGCCCCCGGCCTTTGCGGAAGAAGGAAGTATCAACGACGGGTTAACGCCCCCTTGGGGGACCGTCACGGTGGCCGCGCAGAGGGGTCACGCAGGCGGGTGTTGACGTGATTTAGACGCCGATATCGGGCGCGGGAAGGAACTGTACAGCGGCGATTTGCCAACCGTCCGGCGTTTCCACCATCAGGTAGTCCAGATAGTGATAGCCACCGTCGGTATCCTGCACCTGTACCATCTGCCACAGACGCCCACCCAACTCGCGCAGCTCAAGGTATTGAACGTCCACATTATTCCAGACCATGGGATAGCCGTTGCGCACCATCATCCCGAAACGGTCGGCACTGCCAAACATGCCCTTGATATTGGGCGCGGCATAGGAAAACGCCCCTTCGGCATCCTCGGCGCGGAACGCTTCCATCTGACCGGTGATCGTCGCGCGTATTCCCGCCTCATCCGCGGACGCGGGAAGGGCAATGGCGAACACCAAGGCAAGAGCCATGACTAGGCGGGTGACGATGGGCATGGGCGGACCTCCTCAGCTGATGTGTAAGAGGCTAAGCCGCCAGACCCCTTCGTCAAATCACACCAGCTTGCCCGCAGCCCCATCCGCGATCAGCGCACGCGTGTTCTCCAGCCCATAAAGCTTGGCAAAGGACCCGATGCGCGGCCCTTGGCTCGTGCCCAGCAGAACTTCGTAGAGCACTTTGAACCAGTCCCGCAGGTTGCCGTATCCGTGGTTTTTGCCCACCGACAGCGCCACGGTCTGCAGGAACTCCGCATCGTCGAAATCGACCTCTGGCACCGGATCGTCCTGACCCATCGCAGCGATCTTGCGTGCGATATGGTCCTGCGCCACGGCCCCGTCGCCAAACGCCGCCTCAAGGTCGCGCAAGGCGGCGGCCTCATCTTCGGTCGGCGCGCGGAATTCCCGCGCGGGTTTCACGAAGTCATGGAAATACCGCACCGCAAACCCGGCAGCTTCGTCCAAATCGGGATTGCCTTCGGGCGACGCCTCAGGCGCGTATTGCCCGATGAACTTCCACATCGTCGCCTTGTCCTCAGCCCCCGACACCGATGCGAGGTTCAACAACATGCCAAAGGGCACGACCATCGTCGAAGGCGGCACGTTGTGGCCGTGGATGTGGAACACCGGGTTGTTGACCTTTTGATCGGTCGTCTGGCCCGCATAGGCGCGCAGCTGTTGATGGTATTCGTCCACTGCGCGCGGGATCACATCGAAATACATCCGCTTCGCCGTCTTGGGCTTCTGGTACATGAAATACGACAGCGAGGTATCGGCGGCATAGGTCAGCCATTCATCAATGCTGATCCCGTTGCCCGAGGTCTTCGAGATCTTCTGCCCCTGATCGTCCAGGAACAGCTCATAGGTGAAATGCTCAGGCTTCTTGCCGCCCAGGATCTCACAAATTCGGTCATAGATCGGCGTGTTTGTGCTGTGGTCCTTGCCGTACATCTCGAAATCGACATCGAGCGCGGCCCAGCGCGCCCCAAAGTCCGGCTTCCACTGCAGCTTCACGTTCCCACCGGTGACCGGCAGCGTCCACTCGCGCCCGTCTTCATCGTCAAACGTGACGGTGCCGTCTTTGCCGTCCACATGCTTCATCGGAACGTACAGCACCCGTCCGGTCTCAGGATGGATCGGCAGGAAGATCGAATAGGTCGCCGCCCGCTCTTCCCGCAGCGATTTCAGCATGACCTTCATCACATCGTCATACCGCTCGGCAGCGCGCAACAGCACCTCGTCGAATTGCCCCGTTCCATAGAACTCGGTCGAACTGATAAAGTCGTACTGGAACCCAAACGTGTCGAGGAACCGCCGCAGCATCGCGTTGTTGTGGTGGCCAAAGCTCTCATGCGTGCCAAACGGATCGGGGACGCTCGTCAGCGGCTTCTGCAAATGCTCCGTCAGGCTTTCGGAATTGGGAACATTCCCCGGCACCTTCCGCATCCCGTCCAGATCGTCAGAAAAACAGATCAGCTTCGTCGGGATATCGCTGATGACCTCGAACGCACGACGCACCATCGTAGTGCGCGCAACCTCGCCGAAGGTCCCGATATGCGGCAGGCCCGACGGACCGTAGCCCGTCTCGAACAACACGTATCCCTTGTCGTTCTTGCGGCTCTCAACCCGTTTCAGCAGCCGGCGCGCCTCTTCAAAAGGCCACGCTTTCGACGTCATCGCCGCGTCACGCAAATCAGACATGTCGCTGTCATCCTCTGAATTCGGGCGGCCACCTTGCCGCGCCCGCGTAAGGGCCATAAAACCCAAAGCAATACAAGCCGCGAAAGGATGCGCAGGATATGAACGATACGGCCCATTCGCTCAGCCCCCAGGACAGCCTCGTTGCCCTGATGATCGCGGTCTCTGCCTCGGACGAACAAATCCGCACGTCCGAACTTGTGACCATCCAAGGGATCGTCAACCACCTGCCGGTGTTCGGCAATTACGACACCGACCGGATCGGCCAGATCGCACAAACCGTGTTCGACCTCTTTTCCGAAGATGACGGGCTCGACGCGCTCTTTGGCCTCCTGCGGGAGGGCCTGCCGGAAGGGCTCAATGAAACGGCCTATGCACTGGCCTGCGACGTCGCCGCCGCGGACGGCAGCGCCGATCAGGCCGAGCTCGAGATGTTGCAAGAAATCCGGTACGAGTTGGACATCGGCCGTCTTGCCGCCGCCGCCATCGAACGGGGCGCACGCGCGCGTTTCCGGACGTGGAAGGACTAAGTCGCCACCTCTAGGCGTAGACCTGCGCCCAGCGCATCAACAACGTATTCTGCAACCGCCGCGCACGCCGCGCCCATGACTGCGCGCCTTCAGGCCGCTCCACATCGGGGGAGGCCGTTGCCTGCCGCCGCTCCAGATCCGCGCTCAGGATCGCGAACGGCAGCGAGCGACCATCGCCCAGCAGCACGTAGCCCGACAGGGTACTCACGAAGTTTAGCGACCCGGTCTTGGCCCGAACCACCGCGGGCGGCGACGCCAAGGGCGCACCGTCCGACCCGCGCAACGCAAACTCCTTGAGGATCGGCGCGAACTGATCCGCGCCCGCCTGTCCCATCATCCTGACAAGGTCCCGCGCCGTCACCCGGCTCGCATCCCCCAGACCGGAATGATCGACAAGCGACATCCCCACCCCGAACCGCTCAGCCAACCACGCATTCATCTCTGAAGCGGAGCCCGCCAGATCCGCAGGCTGCGCCCCGCGCGCTTGGCTGGCCCGGATGCCCAAAACCTCTGCGGTCAGGTTGGTCGAATACCGCAACATACCGCCTGCGAGGCCGCGCAACGTGGGCGAAACATGGGTCGCCACGACCGCGCCCGAAGGTACACCGTCCAAGACCTGCGGCGACGGCAACTGGCACCCGAACCCGGTCGCAAGCGTGCGAAACACGTCGCCCGCATAAATGGACGGCCGCCGCACCGGCAGCCATCGCGCACCGCCATTCCCAAGCGCTGGCCGCGCCACGGTCCAACGCTCCCGCTGCTCTCCCAATTCGTAGGTATAGACCGGGCTCGCCTCTGCCCGCAGGCGCATGGTCGCCACCTTGACCTGCGGTTGATAGAGCCGGGCCCGCGCGTCCATGTTCAACTGCCAGCTTTCGCCCGCCCGCTTCCATTCGAAATGGACGCGGTTGTAATTCAGGTTCAGCCCCGACACCGACGGATTGTACCCAACCTGCACCGGCTGCGACGGGTCGATCTGATATTGCTCGGGCACGGCTGACCCATCGACCAGAAACCGGCCCGTGATCCCTGTAATCCCGGCGGTCTGAAGCTCTTCGGCCAACCCGGCCAAAGCGTCGGTGTCAAATATCGGATCGCCTGTGCCCTGCAGGATCAGATCACCCTGAACGATGCCCTCCTCAATGGGTCCCGTCGCGCGCAGCGCGGTCGCAAACCGATAGCTCGGACCCAACGCGTCCAGCGCATAAAGGGCCGTCATCGCCTTGGCCACGCTCGCGGGCGGCAAAGGCGCATCGGCGGCGCCCGCCTCGGCGATCTCCCCGGACGCATCGCCAACCGCAAACGCCGTCAGCCCCGACAGGCCCGCATCTAGAACAAGCGATTGGGCATCCCGGATCACCACCGGAACCGATCCCGGGCGCGCCGCAGGACGCGGCGACGACAAGGGCGCATTCGCCACTGCCGGCGTCGCGGCCAATGCCGCCAAACCGCCCAACAGTCCGCGCCGAGAGATGGGAGAGGTCATACGCGACCCGTGATCCTTAAACATGCCGCGACCATAGCCAGATCACCTTGCCGCGCCAACGCTTGCAAAGTCACCTTTTCGTTTCGTGCCAAGCCTGTAGGGTGCGCGCCATGTGGCGTGCCGTGGGCATCATGATTGTGGGTATGTGCTGTATCCCTTTGGGGGACACCGCGGGCAAACTCATGACCGCTGGGGGCGTGTCGCCCTTCTTTGTGGCCTGGACGCGTTTCGCGCTTGCGGGCGTCCTGCTCGCCCCGTTTGTGGACTGGTCCGAGGCACGGGTTCTGCGCGATCCGCGCATCTGGCTTCGGGCCGCGATCATTGCGGCAGCGATCTCTTCAATCCTGACGGCGCTCAAAACGGAACCCATCGCCAATGTCTTCGGGGCGTTCTTCATCGGCCCCATCGTGTCCTTCACTCTGTCAGCGATCTTCCTGCGCGAAACCGCCACCCCAGCGCGGGCCGCGCTGCTCATTGTCGGGTTCCTGGGGGTCATCTTGGTCGTGCAGCCCGGCCAAGATATGCGCCCCGCCCTGCTCTTTGCTGTCTTGGCGGGCGGTCTCTATGGGACGTTCCTGACAACCTCGCGGTGGCTGGCAAACGTGGCGCAGCCCACGATGCTGCTCTTTTCCCAACTGGCGATCCCGACCCTGCTCCTTGCGCCGCTGGGCCTTGCCAATATTCCGGTGATGACACCGCAAATTGGCGTTTTGGTCACGGTGTCCTCGCTTGGCTCGATGGCAGGCAATCTGCTGCTGATCCTTGCCATGCGCATGGCCGAAAGCACGCGGCTCGCGCCCTTCGTCTACTTCCAGATCGTCGCGGCCACAGTCTTTGGGGTGGTCGTCTTCGACACGATCCCCGATCCGCTTGCCATGGCCGGGATCACGCTGCTTGTGCTGTCAGGGTTCGCGAGTCTCGCTCTGCCATCCCCCCGCAGCCCGGATCGCCGTGGATGACGCACTCGACATCGGCACGTTGATAAAACACCACGCCGGTGCCTCGACCTTCCCCAAAAGGGCCGAGGCGCGTCCAGAAATCCTGTGGCGCCGATAGACGCGTGCGGCCTGGGATGTCCGTGCATCGATCCGGTCACCGGGGCGCGCAATCACGCCCACGCGCACGCTTTCCATAATGTCCTGCCAATCCTGCCAGCGGTGGAACTGGGCCAGGTTGTCAGCCCCCATCAGCCACGTGAACCGCACGCCCGGATAGATCTGGGTAAGCCGCGCGATGGTGGCCGCCGTGAACCGTGTTCCCATCCGCGCCTCCAGATCAGTTACGGTCACGCGCGGATGGCGCATGATCTCGCGGGCTGCCGCGACACGCCGGGACAAAGGCGCAGGGCCATGTGCCTTCAAGGGGTTTCCCGGTGTCACCAGCCACCAAATCTGGTCGAGGTCAAAACGCGCAAGGGCGGCGCGCGTGATATGGACATGCCCCCCATGGGCCGGGTCAAAGGACCCGCCCAGCAGACCCACACGCGCGCCCGCACGCGCTATTGGCCACCCGGGGCCTATCATGTTCCGTCACCCACCTGCACCGGCGTTGCCAAAGGCTCAACGGCACAGCCCACGTCCACCGAACCGGGCTGAATAACGCGCGCGGTCACGCCGCCATGCCCCCGCACCGCCGCGTAACCGCCATGGCCCAAGGTCTCTTCCATCCGGGAACAGGGCGCACAGGGGCCGGTCACCTCGATCACCGCGGTGCCCAGCCGGACAACCCTGCCCCGCAAGGCGATCAGGTTCAGACCAGACACAACGAGGTTCCGGCGCAAGTCTGCCGGCGCGACGTCCTTGCAGCCCATGTAGGCAGCAATACAAGGCAAGTGTTCGGCTTGGATCAACGTCACCGCGCGCTTGCCGCCCCTGGCCCGATCACCGTCCAATCCGTTGGGGGACAGCATAGACGTCGAGACCTCGGACATAAGCGCACGCCGCGCGGGCCGCACCCCGATCCACACAACCCGTCCGGGCTGTGCGTAACGTGCCATCATCTCCCGTAGGGGCGATTGCCCGGCCTCCGCTGGGGGTGTCGAAATGGATGCGTTTGGCGCCATACCTGCGGGCTACTACCGCGAGCGACCCGCTGGCAAGCGTCGTGATCACGGAACTCGAACCCGTTCTCCGTCGTTGTTCTACTCAGCAAGGAAAGGAACGCAGCATGTCAGCATCCGAAACAAACGTGAGCGAGGAAAAACAACGCCGCCGTCATATTGGCCCGTTGGTCGGGATCAGCGTGGCGGTCGCGTTCGGTCTCGTAATGCTCCTTACGATTGCCGGGGCGGGCTTCAATCAGGATCAGGTTGAAGGCGACGCCGCGGTTGAACCCACAGTGACGCTCGGCGTGGATCAATAATCCAACGCTTCCTCCCGGAAGCTTTCGATTTCGAATTCCACAGACACGCTATAACGCCCGCTTTCGTTCACGATTTCGGGCGTTGTGCCCAACTGGGACGAAAACGCCTTGATCAACTGCGCGCCCAGACCGATGCCATTTTCCGTGCCCTCCATTGGCCCGGCTGTCGTATTGGTCACCCGCAGGTTCGCATACCCCGCGGATGTGACGCCGAAATCCACCTCGACCGCTGGCAAGTTGGGCGCTTCGGCATCGGCAAATTTCATAGCATTGGTAACCAGTTCCGAGGTCAGCAAGGACAACGGCAACGCCTGATCGGGGAACAGGGGGACTTCGCCGAACTCGGTCTGGATGTTCATGCCGGTTTCTGGCCTGCTATTGACGGTGACAATCTGCGCGACCACCTCACGCAAGAGCGATCCCGCATTTGCCCGGCTCAAATCGTCCATCTTGTACAGATTGCGGTGGATAGCCGACATCCCCTGAACACGTTCCTGAAGCCGCGACAGCACCTTGCGGGTTTCATCCGATTTGCTGCGGCGCATGTTCATGCTCATGATCGACGAGATCATTTGCAGGTTGTTTTTGACGCGGTGATGCACCTCTTTCAAAAGCACGTTGCGCTCGCGCACCTCGCTTTCCAAAACGGCTTCATCTGACAACAAACCCAGCGCCATCGCCTCAAACGACGCCTCAAGTCGCGCGACCTCCACAGATCCCGCGCGGCCCGGATCAACGGGTTTCAGCGTTCGGTCACGCGCAAAATCCGACATCCGGCGCGTCAGATCCATCACGTGCCGCACCACCAAGCGATGCACGGCGTAAGCGGCCACCAGAATACTCGCCAACCACATCAACGCGGGGATGACGCTCGCAGGTGCCGTTCCATCGTTCACACCCGCATCATCTGCCCACGCGGTCAGGAAATACACCGCATCACCCAAGAGCGGGCCATGCACGAAAAGGCGCTGTTCCCCGGATTGATCTGTGTCGACCAAAACCGCTGGCGCCTCCGAAGTGAGCTCGTCCAAGGCAAAGCTGCTGGGCAGAGACACCCGGTCGGTCTGGGCCACCATCTCCCCCGACAACACTTCGCCAGCGTTGTTGAAGGCGACCACGCTCAAGGGCTGTGTCGTCGCTGGATCGGTCCGATCAAACGCGGCCGAAAACCGGTCACGTGGTACAGACAGGTATATGACGCCGTCTGCCTGCCCATCGCGCACAATCGGAACGGTCAGAACAACCACAGGAACGGTGCTGAATGCCGGATCAGGCACTATGCGCACCGACAAGCGCGGAAAAACCAGATCTTGCGAGAAATCTGCGTTCGCAGCCTGGACCACCTCAGGTTCAACGGACGAGCAGGCCAACTCTCCGGTGGGGGCCAGCCATCCGACAAATGAATACCGCTCTGTTTGTTCCAAGTAGTCGCGCAGGAATTGTGAACAGGCCTCGGGGTCATCGCGCAAATCGCGGATCGCAACAGACAATGCCTCCGCAGCGCCGATCGCACGCTGTAGCAATGCCAACTCGCCCGATGCCGAAGCCTGGGATTTCGCAACCAGCGACAGCTCTGTTCGACGCTCGACCTCGTCGGTCAGGGACCCGGTCTGCAAAAATGCCAAAAGGCCCAGCGGAAGCAGGGCCAAGGTCAAAAGCGCAACTAAGCGGACCGTCAGACGACGGTGCCAATTCAGCCAACCGCCGGTTGTTTCATCGTCCTCTGTCACCGCATATCAGCCATTAAAACGCACTTGCGGGGTTTGCCGCCACGACAGCAACGGTCGCGCTGTCGGTCAGTTCCAGCGCCTCGTCCTCATCCAGATGAAGGAGCTCGGCCAGACGTTTGCGGCCTCGGTTCGCGCGGCTTTTGATCGTGCCGACCTGAACGCCGCACATATCGGCGGCCTCGTCGTAGGAAAATCCGTTCGCACCCACCAGGATCAGTGTCTCGCGCTGTTCATCCGGCAGTTGGGCAAAGGCAGCGCGGAAGTCATTCATCTGCAACCGACCGTCATGGGCGGGTTTTTCGGCCATGGACTCGGTGAATATGCCATCCACATCCGCCACCTCGCGCTGCGCTTTGCGGCGGTTGGAATAGTAGGTGTTGCGCAGGATCGTGAACAACCACGCACGCATGTTTGTCCCGGCTTCGAACTTTTCGATATTCGTCCACGCTTTGACCAGTGTGTCCTGCACCATGTCATCGGCAATGGCACCGTTGCGTGTCAGGCTGAGGGCGAAGGCGCGTAGGGATGGAAGGTGGTCAACCAACTCATCGCGCGGGTCCAAGGCGCTCACGACGCGTCCCCGTCATCTGATGGCGCTTCTGACTGATTGCGAAGCTGATCCAACAACTCCTTGAACCGATCCGGCAGCTCTGCCTCGGTGTCCTCCTGGAACACGCGGCGCAGACTCTCATCGATCTGATCCCGTGCCTGAGGTGAAGGTTTGTTATTAGACATGCAGCCTAAATCCTGAAAAACTTTTAATGCGCTTGGGAACCTAACCCCTTCATCCGCGTTAAGTTCCCGAGAATTTTCAAATTGGGGAAAAAAATAAAATGGCAATGTCAGACGGGTCTGCAGACATCGTAAGTCAGATCGGGGCTCAGCTTCCCTACCTGCGCCGCTACGCGCGGGCCATGACGGGCTCGCAGGCGTCAGGCGACACCTATGCTGCCGCGACACTTGAAGCAATCTTGCAAGACAGGTCCATCCTCAATGCCTCAGACGGCATCAAAGTCGGGCTGTTTCGCACCCTGCATTCCATGTGGGAAAGCACGCACACGATCGAACCTTCGGACCCCGCTTCGGGCATCGAAGGTGCGGCGCGCAAACACCTGTCGAAACTGACACCGCACACGCGCGAGGCGCTTCTGCTGTCCACGCTCGAAGGGTTCAACGTCGCCGAAATCGCCACGATCATGCAGCGGGACACGGACGAAGTATCCCATCTGATCAGCGTCGCCCATCGTGAAATGGCCGACAGCATCGCCGGACGTGTCCTAATCATCGAAGACGAGGCCGTCATCGCCATGGATCTCGAGGCGATGGTGTCGGATCTGGGCCACCAGGTGGTGGGCATCGCACGCACGCGCGCAGGCGCCGTCGAAATGGGTGGCAAGCAAAAACCGGACCTGATCCTTGCGGACATTCAACTGGCGGACAACTCCTCCGGTATCGACGCGGTCAACGACCTCCTCGTTGCTCTCGGGGATGTCCCGGTGGTCTTCATCACCGCCTTCCCAGAGCGGCTTTTGACGGGCGAGCGTCCCGAACCCGCCTTCCTGATTTCCAAACCCTATACCGAGGATCAGATCAGCTCGGCC
>JBCBFU010000069.1:0-13242 GCA_038527375.1 Pseudomonadota bacterium
CCAAAAGCCTCGCGCAAGACCCGCGCCACGCGCGGACTGCGGATCTCTTGATACTCTGCAAGGCCCTTTGCCAGCGGCGCGCCGTCCAGACAGGCCGCCAACTGCCACGCATCCTCGAGCGCCATCACGGCCCCCTGTGCCAGAAAGGGCGGCATCGCGTGGGCCGCGTCGCCCAGCAAGACCACGTTCCCGCGCGACCACTGATCCGGGATGCGATGGGCGAAAATGCCCCAGCGCTGCACGTCCCGTGCGTGGGGCAAGAGCGCGCCGACCGGCCCGCCAAAACCCGAAAACAAGGCCTGAAAATCCGCCGGGTCGGCGGGTTGGCTCCACCCCTCGTCGACCCAGGTCTCGGTCTCATCGACGGCCACGATGTTCAGAAGGCGCCCACCGCGCAGGGGATAGACCACCACGTGCTGCCCCGGGCCCATATAGACGTTCACGCCGCCCGCGTTCACCGTTTGCGGCGCGGGTACCAGTGCGCGCCACGCCACCTGGCCCGTGAACGTCGCCTGCCGGTCCTGCCCCGTCACATGGGGTCGGAATGCCGACCGGATCCCGTCCGCGGCGATGATGAGATCGGCATCGGGTGGGGCGTCCGGCGTCACCTTCGCACCGAAAGTGATCTGCACCCCCGCGGCCGTGGCGGCATCGGCGAGAAGAGCGATGAGATCCGCGCGGTGAAACAGCAGCGTCTCGCGCGCGCCACCGGGCAAGATCGCCACCCGCCGTCCCTGTGCCGAATTCAGCGTCAGCCCTTGCGAGGCAAAGCCAACCTCCCGCGCAGCCGTGCCCAGGCCGAGCGCATCCAGCACGCGCAACCCGTTTTGAGAGACCTGAATGCCCGCGCCAACATCCGCAAACGCGTCAGCCCGTTCATGGACCTGCACCTGCGCCCCGGCGCGCGCAAAACAAAGGGCGGCCCCGAGGCCGCCCATACCGCCGCCGACGACGGCGACTTGCATACCGTTCAGCGACATCAGTCGTCGCGGTGCACTTTTTCACGGCGCTCGTGACGCTCCTGCGCCTCGAGGCTCAGCGTCGCGATGGGGCGCGCGTCCAGACGTTTGAGCGAAATCGGCTCGCCCGTGTCGTCGCAATAGCCGTATTCACCCTCCTCAATCCGGCGCAGCGCCGCGTCGATCTTGCTGACCAATTTGCGCTGACGGTCGCGGGTGCGCAGTTCCAGCGCGCGGTCCGTTTCCTCGCTCGCGCGGTCGGCAATGTCGGGGATGTTGCGCGTTCCGTCCTGCAACCCTTCGATCGTGTCGCGGCTGTCGGACATCAATTCCGCCTTCCACGCGGTCAACTTGCGCCGGAAATATTCGGTCTGGCGTTCATTCATGAACGGCTCGTCCTCGGCGGGACGATAGTCATCTGGCAAAAAGACTTCGGCTTTCATGTGCGGCTCCCAATGCTGGGGCCCCCCTCGTTCGGGGCCACCGGTTCCCCCGCTTTGCAGCGTTGGGCGGGGTTTACGCCCCTTCCCCCACCTTGTCACTAGCCAAAAGGCACGACAGATAGGTGTCAGACCGCCACACGAACAAAGGCAGCGCACAATGCAGTTCACGTCCACCGACACTTATATCGCCACCGACGATCTGGCCGTGGCCGTCAATGCCGCCGTGACGCTGGAACGGCCCCTGCTGGTCAAAGGCGAACCCGGCACGGGCAAGACCGAACTGGCGCGGCAGGTGTCGGCATCGCTGGGTCTGCCGATGCTGGAGTGGAACATCAAATCCACCACGCGCGCGCAGCAGGGCCTGTATGAATATGACGCCGTCAGCCGCCTGCGCGACAGCCAATTGGGCGACGACCGGGTCCATGACGTCGCCAACTATATCAAGAAGGGCAAGCTCTGGCAGGCGTTTGAGGCCGACGGCAAGACGGTGCTTTTGATCGACGAGATCGACAAGGCCGATATCGAGTTTCCCAACGACCTGCTGCAAGAGCTCGACCGGATGGAGTTCCACGTCTACGAGACCGGCCAGACGATCGCGGCCCGCCACCGGCCCGTGGTCATCATCACGTCAAACAACGAAAAGGAGCTGCCGGATGCCTTTCTGCGGCGGTGCTTTTTCCACTACATCCGCTTTCCCGATATCGACACGCTGCGCCAGATCGTCGAGGTTCATCACCCCGGCATCAAGGACAGCCTGCTGAGCGCCGCGCTGACCCAATTCTACGACATCCGCGAGACACAAGGGCTCAAGAAAAAGCCGTCGACGTCGGAAGTTCTCGACTGGCTCAAGCTGCTTCTGGCCGAGGATCTGACCGCCGAGGACATTCGCCGCGACGGCGCAGACGCACTGCCAAAGTTGCACGGCGCGCTTTTGAAGAATGAACAGGACGTCCATCTCTTTGAAAAGCTTGCCTTTATGGCCCGTTCGCAACGCAGATAGGCAGGCGTCGGCGCCCCTGCCTTAGTTTGGCCATATTCGACCCCTGATTCCGCCGCACTCGATTCCTAACAACGTTCCAATAACCAAGAAACTTGGGACAGACCGTTGGCAGGCAGTGTGAGTGAGGCGCAAGTTCGGGCGCTGACATACGATGATTACGACGCATGGTCCGCGCTTTGGCGCGAGTATCTGGCGTTTTACGAGACGACGCTGGGCGACACGATGTTTCGCACCGCGTTCCTGCGCATGACGTCTGGTGATCCCCACGAATTCCAAGGCCTCGTGGCCGTAAAGGACGGCAAGCTGGTAGGCGTGACGCATTTCCTGATGCACCGCCACGGCTGGCGCGAGGACAATGTCTGCTACCTGCAAGACCTCTATGCCGCACCAGAGGTGCGGGGTCAGGGTATCGGTCGCCTTCTGGTCGAAGCGGTTTATGCCGCCGCGGATGCCGCAGGCGCGCCGTCGGTCTATTGGCTGACGCAGCAATCCAATTCGGTCGCGCGCCAACTGTATGATCGCATTGGCGTTCAGACCGATTTCATCAAATACATGCGCAAGGCGGCATGATGCGGGTGACGGGCCCCCGGCAATGGCTTTTCGGGGCCTTCATGGCGCTGGCCGCCTGTGCGCCGGTGCAAGGGCCGACCATTGGGCTGGATATCACTGGCCGTGCGGCCACAAACGCCCTGCCCGACCGCCTGCCCGCGATGAAAACATTTGGCCCGGCGCCTGCACCGCGCGCCACGCGGTCGAACACGGATATTGCACGCGATTTCATGGATCTGTCCTTTCGGATGGAAAGCGGGCGCACGCTCGATATCCTGACGCGGTTCGAGGGGCCGATTTCCCTGCGTGTGGTGGGACAGGCACCTGTATCGCTCGCCCCGGATCTGGGGAGCCTTTTGCAACGGCTGCGGCTTGAAGCGGGTCTGAACATCACCGTCACGACCGATGAAAGCGCCAACATCAATCTGGTGCCCCTGCCCAAGAAAGAGATGCAGCGCATCGTGCCGAATGCGGCCTGTTTTGTGGTGCCCAATGTGCGTGACTGGGCGGATTTCAAACGCGCCCGCCGGGGTCCCCGCGTCGATTGGGTGCGCCTGTCGCGGCGGGAACAGGTTGCCATCTTCTTGCCGTCGGACAGTGCGCCGCAAGAGCTGCGCGATTGCCTGCACGAAGAAATCGCCCAAGCGCTCGGCCCGCTCAACGACCTCTACCGGTTGCCCGACTCCGTCTTCAATGACGACAACATCCACACGGTGCTGACGGGCTTCGACATGCTGATCCTCAAGGCGTATTACGCGCCGGAACTGTCCAACGGGATGTCGCGCGAGGATGTGGCGGCCCGCCTGCCCGCGATCCTGTCGCGTCTGAACCCCGCGGGCAACAACACGGTCGTGGACCTGACACCCCGGACCCAACGCGACTGGATCGACGAGATGGCCAAGGCGCTGGGATCGGCGCGTGCGCCGCTGGGTCGCCGTCAGGCCGCTGAGAACGCCATCAACATGGGGACCGCCCGCGGGTGGCAGGATGCAAGGCTGGGCTTTTCGCATTACGCGCTGGGGCGACTGACGATTGCGTCCAATCCCGACGCGGCCCAAAACGCGTTTTTGTCCGCAGACCGTGTCTATGCCAGCCAGCCCGAGATGCAGCTGCACCGCGCCTACGTGGCCGTGCAACTGGCGGCCTTTGCCCTGCTGGAAGGCGATGCGCAGACCGTGTTGCGCGTGACAGAACCGCATATCACAACGGCGCGTCGCCACGAAAACGCGGCCCTTCTGGCGTCGTTGATGATGTTCCGGGCCGAGGCGCTAGAGCTTCAGGGCCGCGCGTCCGAGGCGCGAACGGTGCGTCTGGACAGCCTTGGCTGGGCGCGGTACGGGTTCGGCAACGCGTCCGCCGTGACGGCGCGCCTGCGCGAGATTGCCCAGTTGAACCCCGCCAAACAGGACCGCCTTGCCGGTCTCTGAGAGGCCCCGACCAGACGGACCCTGCCCCATGCTGCCCATTGCCGGTTTGATCCTTGGTGCGCTTTACGGCGCTCTTTTGGCCCGCGGGCGCAAGGGCAAGACGCTTGATATGCTGCAATATGCGGCGGGCTTTGCGATTTTGGGCGGCGTTCTGGGGATGCTCGCGTTTATCATCCTGTCGCGCCTGTGATCCCGCGCTAGGGTTAGCGTATGTTCTTGCCCTTCTTTGACAATCTGCGATCGGCCCGCGTGCCGGTCAGTTTGCGCGAATACCTCGCCTTTCTGGAAGGCATGCGCGCAGGGATCGCGACCTACGATATCGAGGCGTTCTACTACCTGGCGCGCACGACGATGGTCAAAGACGAACGCCACATTGACCGCTTTGACCGCGCCTTTGCGCAGACCTTCGAGGGGCTCGAGGCGATCACGCTCGATCAGGTGGTCGAGGCCGTGGACCTGCCGCGTGAGTGGTTGGAGAAGATGGCCGAAAAGCACCTGAGCGCCGAGGAAAAGGCCGAGATCGAGGCGCTTGGTGGCTTTGACAAGCTGATGGAGACGCTGCGCGAGCGGCTGAAGGAACAGCAAGGCCGCCATCAGGGTGGCAACAAATGGGTGGGCACCGCCGGCACCTCCCCGTTCGGTGCCTATGGCTACAACCCCGAAGGCGTGCGCATCGGGCAAGATCGGTCCCGCCACCAGCGTGCGGTCAAGGTCTGGGACAAGCGCGAGTTTCGCAATCTCGAAGGCACCTCCGAACTGGGCACGCGCAACATCAAGGTCGCGCTGAAACGCTTGCGCCAATGGGCGCGCGACGGCGCGGTGGACGAATTGGATCTGGACGGCACGATCCGGGCCACGGCCGAGAACGGATACCTCGATGTGAAAACCCGGCCCGAGCGGCGCAACGCGGTCAAGGTCCTGCTCTTCCTCGATGTGGGCGGATCGATGGACCCGCATATCGAAACCGTGGAGGAGCTGTTTTCAGCCGCCCGCGCCGAATTCAAGCACCTGGAATACTACTACTTCCACAACTGCCTGTATGAGGGCGTGTGGACCGACAACCGCCGCCGCTGGAATGCCCAGACCCCCACATGGGAGGTCTTGCGCACCTACGGACCCGACTATCGCTGTATCTTTGTCGGCGACGCTTCGATGAGCCCCTACGAGATCGCCATGAAAGGCGGTGCGAACGAGCATTGGAACGACGAAGCCGGATCAACTTGGTTGATGCGCGCGCGCGATCAATGGACATCGAACCTGTGGATCAACCCGGTGCCGCAGCACTATTGGGACTATACCCAATCCATCCAGATGATCCGTCAGATCTTTGAGGATCGGATGGTGCCCATGACGCTCGATGGGATCGACGCGGGCATGCGGATGCTGACGCGGGGTTGAACGGCACCGCCGCTACACGCCCGCGCCAAACAGGAAATCGTCAGAGGTCAAATCGGCGGCGTTCACGTCCTTCAGGAACACCATGTCGCCGATCGCGCCGCCAATGGCGGCCAGGTCGATCTTGGTCGCCCATCCTTGGTCGTCGAACGCGCCGGAGACGGCCGCCCATGTCGTGAAAAACGCACTGAGATCAATCAGGTCGATGCCGACCTCAAAGTCATGGACAAAGTCCTTGCCACCGCCGTTTTCAAAAACGAATTGATCGGTTTTCCCGTCCGCGGCCCATACGCCGCCCCAGAGGTGATCGGTGCCCGCCCCGCCCGTCAGGATATCACGGCCTTTCCCGCCGATCAGCTTGTCACTGCCAGATCCGCCATAAAGGTCATCGCCGCCTTCTTGACCGTAGAGTGTATCGTCCCCGTCATCGCCCGACAGGATGTCGAACCCCTTGCGGCCATAGATCGTGTCATTGCCACCGCCGCCGTTGACCGTGTCCGACCAGCGTGTGCCGTAGAGCGTGTCGTCGCCGGGTCCGTTGCCGTATTCCTGGCTCGGCGTGTAACTGTTGTCGCCCGGGATGCCCGGATTGCGGTCGGGATCGTCGGTCTGTTCATAGACGCGCACGTAATCGATCAGGAAGGCATCCGAGAAATCGGTCGTGGCATCCACATCGCCGGTCCACGTCGTATCCACCGCAAGACTGAGAGCGAGATACATCTCTTCGGTCACTGTGTTGGCCTCGGTCCGAACGGCGATACCGTCGATGTACCAGGTGATATGGGTATCCGTCCAATGCAGCGCATAGGTGTGGAAGCCGTCTGACAGGTCCGTCGTGGCAATCGCAACGGAATCGCCCACGCCGTCCTCCCACAGGTTGGTGTAGGCCGTATCGGGGTCGTGGCCCAAGACCTCGAACACGTCGATTTCATCGGACCAATCGCCGTCCGCAGGCAACAGCCAAAAGGCGCTGAGAAATCCCTGCTGATCGGCGACTTGGGCGCTGATTTCGATGTAGCCCCCTTCGGAGGCGAAAGTCATTTCCGTCGTCAGAAGGCCCGAGGCGTATTGCTGACCATCGGCTTCGGCTTGCTCGGCGGCGGTCAGTTCATGCGCCTGGATCGACAGGATCCCGCCAGACTGGGAGATCGTGTCGGGCAATTTCTGCGTGTCGGGATCGACGTAATACTGGCCCTCTCCGTTGCGGTCGATCCAACGGCCATCCTCCAGATGCGGCGAAAACGATGTGGCCCAACGCCCGTCCGAGCCATGGCCCTGCCATGCCGACACAGAGTTACCGGTGAATTCGTCCTGATAGGTCAGCGTATAGGATACGCCGTCCACCATAATTTGCTGGGCTGTCATTTTTGGCCCCTTTCAGAAAGGTGCCCCCAACGTCAATTAAGGTCCCTTTCACGCCCTGCGCCACCGGAATGCAGGGACGTGGTCAACCAGGGGTTAAGACCTTGCCCCGGGCCAGGGCCCTGCCCATATCTGCCCCATGGCACTTGTGACCCCGATCCTTTTGGCCGTGCTCTATGGCCTCGTGATGTTCCAGTTTTCGGCATGGTCGACCAAGCGGCACCTGTCGCAGGCCTCCAAACCCCTGCGCGACCGCGACCTTGACCCGCAGATTACAGCGATGGCGCGCGCGCTCGATCTGCCGGGGATCGAGGTAAACCTGTACGAGGTGGATCAAATTAACGGGTTGGCGGCACCTGATGGGCGCATCTTCATCACGCGGGGGTTCTATGAACAGTTCCGCCGCGGCGCGGTGTCGGGGGACGAGATGGCCAGCGTGATCGCGCATGAGATGGGGCATGTGGCCCTGGGCCATACCCGCCGGCGGATGATCGATTTCTCATCCCAGAACGCCGCACGCACGGCGCTTGCGCTGGTTCTCAACCGGTTCTTGCCCTTTATCGGGCCGATGATCGCAAACGCGCTGATGGGTCTTTTGGCCGCGCGTCTGTCACGGGCCGATGAATACGAGGCCGACGCCTATGCCAGCGCGCTGCTGGTCAAGGCGGGGATCGGAACGGCGGGGCAAAAATCGCTCTTCTCGAAGCTCGACAAACTCACGGCCAATCGCGCGGGCGCGGTGCCTGCGTGGCTGCTGTCGCATCCGAAATCCAGCGAACGCATCGCCGCGATCGAGGCCAACGAGGCGCGCTGGGGCACGACCTAGTAGTCGAGGTTCTCCAGCCCTTTGGCCAGTCGCGGCAGCCGTGCCTTTTTCAGCATGGCGCGCTGCGTGGGCGGGCAGCGTTCCATGGTGCGGGCGGTCTCCCACACCTCATCGGCGATGGCGCGCAGGGTCTTGGGGTGCACGACGAACATCGTGGTCAGGAAATGGTCCGGCGTGTCGCGCCGCACACCTTCCTCCCACAGGGTGTGTTTCGGGAAATCCTTGGAATTTTCGGTCAGCAGGATTTCGGCCGATCCGGTGACGGCGGCGGCCAGAACGTGGATATCGTCTGGGTCAGGCAAATATAGCCGCGCCTCGACCCCGGCATTGGGGCGAACCATCGCCTCGGGCCAGAGGCCGCGCATGACGGCGATCTCGCCTTCGGCCTGGGCTTGGGCAAGTGGCCCCAGACGCCCCGCCGCGATGCGCCATTCCTCGAGGATGCGTTCGGACCAGAGCGGTTGGTAGAGGCCCGCGCGCGCGGTCTTCAGCAGCATCTCCCGTTGCACGGTCGGATAGATGACACAGGCATCAAGCAGGACCTTGGTGGGCTGCCTCATGGTGCGCCCAGACGCAGGAACATGGCCTTGAGGTATCCGCTTTCGGCCAAGGCGGGATGGGTCGGGTGATCGGGACCGGCGGCGCCGGTATGCAGGATTTGCGCGCTGCGCCCGGCGCGGCCAAGCCCACGCAGCGACGAGGCCCGGAACTTGGACAGGTCGGCTGCGTGCGAACACGAACACAGCCCCAGGATGCCGTCGGGCGCCACCAGCGGTGCGGCCAGTCGCGCGACCCGTTCATAGGCGCGCAAGCCCGCCTCGAGCGCGGGTTTCGCGGGCGCGAATGCGGGCGGGTCGCAGATGACCACGTCAAACACCTCCCCCGCCTCGGCCATCCCGGTCATCACGTCAAAGGCGTCGCCTTGCCGGGTGTCGATCTCGCGGCCCATGGCGTCTGCGCCCGCTTGCGCCAGCGCCAGCGCGGGGGCCGAGCCATCCACGCAGGTCAGATGCACGGCGCCACCCGCAAGCGCCGCGAGGCCAAAGCCCCCCACATGGGAAAACACGTCGAGGACGCGCGCATCCTTGGCAAAGGTCTGTGCGAAGGCGTGATTAGGCCGCTGATCGTAGAACAGGCCCGTTTTCTGCCCGCCCATGAGGTCGGCCATATAGGTCGCCCCGTTCATGGGCACGGGGATGGGCGCGTCGGGGGCCGTGCCGCAGATGACATCGCGCCCCTCGGGCAATCCTTCCAGCGCGCGGGCCCGGCCTGTTCCGTTCATGATAACGGACGTAATTCCAATGCCTTGCAGCGCAGAGGTGATTTCAGGCATCCGGGCATCGGCCCAGGCTGCGTTGGGTTGGACAACCGCGTGATCCCCGAACCGGTCGATGACCACGCCGGGCATACCATCAGCCTCGGCATGGATCAGCCGGTAGAACGGTGCATCATAGATGCGCGCGCGCAGGGCCGCGGCGCGGGTGATGCGCGCGGCAATCCAGTCGCCATCGATCACGGCCTCTTCCGACCGATCCAGCACACGTGCGGCGATCTTGGAGGCGGGTGTTACCGCAACCTGCGCCAAAAACTGGCGTTCGGCATCTTCGAGCCGGGCAATGGTGCCGGGGGCAAGCTTCTTGGTGCGGCGATCCAGCACCAGATCATTGGCAAAGACCCACGGCGCGCCAAACCGAATACGGCGGGCATCGGCGCGCGGGGTCAGTCGGATGGTGGGCTGGTCGGAAACGGATTGGGGGGACAGCGTCATGCCGTCCCCCCTAATTCAATGTTCACGTTTTGTGTAGGGCCGATCTGCCCTGGGTCTGTGTCCTCAGATCGCCGGTGTCAGCGGGCGGGTCAGTTCCTGCTCGATCACATAAGCGAGGTGATCGGTGATCCGCACCTTTTGCGTCTGGCCCTGCGCCTCTGCTGCGATCGCGGCAGAGCCACCCAGCCCTGGCAGATCAGCGTTCACGAAACGGGTTGGAACGATCACTTGACCCGTCTGCGCATCACGTACCGTCAGGTTGAATTTGATCGAATGGATACCGCCCACTGTGTAGCGCGCCTTTTCGGTCTGGGCGTGGAAGCGCAGAACCTCGACCTCGACGCTGATGGGCTGCACGCCTTCCAATTCGGCCGTGCCGCGCTGGAAGCTGTCGGCAAAGATCGCCAGCACCTGCTTATGCCGGTCGCCCATCGCATCGCCGCGCCACACGATGTCGGCCCGGGGGTAATAGCTGTTGGCCTCGGACACCGTCAGGCGCTTGGGCACGTTGATTTTCAGTTCGGTCACGTCAAAGGACGGCTGCGCAGCAACCAGCGCAGGCGTTTCCAGCGGCGCGGACCGGGTTGCGGGATCGTAGGCGCTACATGCACCAAGGGAGACAAGGGCACTCGCTACGGCACACCATTTGAAGATAGACATCATGGTCGCACCTTTCCTGTTTGACCGTTTCATTCAGTCCTCAAACTCATGGTTAATCAGGGCTTAATTGCGGCCACAGCAGGGAAATTGGGCGACATAATGATGCCCCAAACGGGTATTGTTAGCGGTAACACGCCGTGGTATCCCCGCCCCGAAAGCGGTGCAGAACCCTACCCTGCACCACACACACCCACGCCGCGACCCAGCCGGAGCCCTGCCCCATGCCAATCCATGAAACGCTCGCCCGTGTCACAGACCGCATCATCGCCCGGAGCGAAGGCACCCGGAAACACTATCTGGATAAAATGGCCGCAGCCGCTGCCGATGGCCCCCGGCGCGCGCATCTGACCTGTGGCAACCAGGCCCACGCCTATGCCGCCATGGGGGATGACCAAGGCGCGTTGATCGACGCGCGTGCGCCGAACCTCGGGATCGTGACGGCCTATAATGACATGCTGTCGGCGCATCAGCCCTTTGAACGCTTCCCCACCCTGATCCGGGATGCCGCCCGCGCGGCGGGGGCCACGGCGCAGGTGGCGGGCGGCGTGCCCGCGATGTGTGACGGGGTGACCCAAGGCCAGGTGGGGATGGAGTTGTCGCTCTTTTCCCGCGACGTGATCGCGTTGGCCGCAGGCGTGGCGCTGTCGCACAACACCTATGACGCCGCCGTCTATCTGGGCGTGTGCGACAAGATCGTGCCGGGCCTCGTGATCGGGGCCGCGACCTTTGGGTATATCCCCGGCATCTTTCTGCCCGCAGGTCCGATGACAAGCGGTCTGCCCAACGATGAAAAGGCTGCCGTGCGCAAGAAGTTCGCGTCAGGCGATTGCGGTCGGGAAGAGCTGATGGCGGCTGAAATGGCGTCTTACCACGGGCCGGGGACCTGTACCTTCTACGGCACGGCCAATTCCAACCAGATGCTGATGGAGTTCATGGGGCTTCACCTGCCGGGGGCGTCCTTTGTGAACCCCAATACGCCCCTGCGCGACGCGCTGACGACCGAGGGCGTGACCCGCGCCCTACAGATCACGGCGCTTGGCAACGACTACCGCCCAGTATCCAACATTCTGGATGAAAAGGCTTTTGTGAACGGTCTGGTTGGGCTGATGGCCACGGGTGGCTCTACGAACCTGATCCTGCACCTGCCCGCCATGGCGCGCGCAGCGGGCGTTATTATCGAGCTTGAGGATTTTGCCGATCTGTCGCCCGCGATCCCGCTTTTGGCCAAGGTCTATCCAAACGGTCTGGCCGACGTGAACCACTTCCACGCTGCGGGCGGGTTGCAATACCTGATCGCGCAGCTTTTGGAAGCCGGGCTTTTGCACGAGGACGTGCAGACCGTGGCAGGCGACGGGCTGTCCCACTATACCCGGGAACCGGTTCTTGAAGGGCAAGGCGCCGCGTGGCGCGCAGGCCCCAAGGAAAGCCACAACGACAAGATCGTGCGCCCGGCGACCGATCCGTTCCAGCCGACCGGGGGCCTCAAACGCCTGCAAGGCAACTTGGGAACGGGTGTCATGAAGGTCTCTGCCGTCAAGGAGGAGCTGCACGACATCACCGCCCCGGCCCGCGTGTTTGAAAACCAGGAGGACGTAAAGGCCGCCTTCCAACGGGGCGAGTTTTCGCAGGACACTGTCGTCGTCGTCCGCTTTCAGGGACCACGTGCCAACGGGATGCCGGAACTGCACAACCTGACGCCCTGCCTGTCTGTCTGCCTCGACCGCGGGATCAAGGTCGCGCTTGTCACCGACGGGCGCATGTCGGGGGCATCGGGCAAAGTGCCCGCCGCCATCCATGTCAGCCCCGAGGCCGTGACAGGTGGGCCGCTGGCCTATGTTGAAGATGGGGACATGATCCGTGTAAATGCCGCAGACGGAACGCTTGAGAACCTGAACCCCGATTGGACGAGCCGCCCTGCGGCGACACCCGATCTGTCGGCCAACGGCCATGGCGTGGGGCGCGAATTGTTCGAGGTGTTCCGCCAAACCGCAGGGCCCGCCGTCACCGGCGCGGGCGTTGTGGTCTAACACGCGAACGACACGTCAAAAGGACGCCCCATGACCCCGCAAGAACAATCCCTCCGCGCATCCGAGATTTGCGAGGCAGCGCCCGTCGTGCCCGTGTTGGTGGTCCATGACCCCGCCCATGCCCGACCCTTGGCCGAGGCTCTGGTGCGTGGCGGCCTGCCCGCGCTTGAGGTCACGCTGCGCACCCCCGCCGCGCTCGAGGTTATCGAGGAGATGGCAAAGGTCGAGGGCGGTATGGTGGGGGCAGGCACGCTTCTGACGCCTGATGATGTGAAGGATGCCAAAGCCGCGGGCGCGACGTTCGGCGTGTCGCCCGGATCCACCGACGCGCTGATCGCCGCCGCAGATCACGAGGAATTGCCGCTTTTGCCCGGTGCCGCGAGCGCGTCCGAGGTGATGTCGCTGCTCGAGAAAGGCTATAGCGTGCAGAAGTTCTTTCCGGCGGAGGCCGCAGGCGGAGCGGCGCTCTTGAAAAGCCTCGCCTCGCCCCTGCCGCAGGTGCGCTTTTGTCCCACCGGTGGCGTGAGCCTTAAGAATGCGAACGACTATCTGTCGCTGCCCAACACGATCTGCGTGGGCGGCAGCTGGGTCGCGCCGCAGGATGCGGTCGAGGCGGGCGATTGGGACCGGATCGAGACGCTGGCGCGGGAGGCCGCAGGCCTGAGCGTCTGAGGTTTTTCCGCCCGGCGGTTACGCCGGGCAGCGCCCGGACCGCCCCCCACGGGGCGGGCGCTTCTCGCCCACCCCGGCGGTCCGGGCTCTGCCCTCGTTTCTCGATAAAAAAACCGTTCAGGCGGCGGACGTGCCGCGCGTGTCGCCGACGCCT
>JBCBFU010000070.1:0-13229 GCA_038527375.1 Pseudomonadota bacterium
GCCCAGCGCAGAGCCAGCCGCCAGGCGTTCAGGCGCGATGTAGAGCAGCTTCAGATCGCCGGTTTCAATCGCGTCCCAGACGGCATCCGTTTCTTCATCCGTGTTGTTGGATGTCAGCGCGCCTGCACAGACACCCGCAGCCTGCAAAGCGCGCACCTGATCACGCATCAGGGCAATCAGGGGGGAGATGACGACGGTGATCCCGTCACGCAGAAGTGCAGGAAGCTGAAAGCACAAGGATTTGCCGCCGCCCGTGGGCATGATGGCCAGCACGTTGTCGCCCCGGGTGACCGCAGACACGATGTCTGCCTGTCCGGGCCGGAAGGCGTCGAAACCAAAGACCGTGCGAAGGGTGTCGTGCCCAACGGGATCCGCTGCATCATACATCGCGGAGGGGACCTGTTCTTGATTGGCTGCTCTTATCCAATCGGTCCCATATTAATAAACTTTGAACAAGGCTGAATGGGTGGAGGGCGGCAACATGTTGCGGGCTGCCGCCCATCTGCACCTACATAAAGACGCCCGCGTTGTTGATCAGGATGATCCGCAGCGCGTAGATGATCAGCAGTGCCACCAGCGGGGCAAGGTCGATCCCGCCCATCTGTGGCAGGATGTTGCGGATGGGGCTGTAGATCGGCTCGAGTATCCGGTTCAGCCCGTACCAGATTTGCGCCACCAACTGCTGGCTCATGTTCAACACGTTGAACGCGATCAGCCAGCTCATGATGAAGTGGGCAAAGATGAAAAACGTCGCCACATCCAGCAGCAACATGATGATCTGAAAGAGGCTGGTCATTGGGGCCGCTCCTCGCTTGGGTTTGGAAACAGGTAGGCGGCTGTCCCCTTGCGCGCAAGAACCTTCCGCCGGGTCACGGTTGACGCGGACGTAAGGTGATGCAGGTTCGCACCCATGTACCCCTTTGCCCGTCTTGCCCTTACCCTCGCTGCCGCCCGGCGGATGCCGCCCATGGATTTGCTGGATGTCCACATCTCGCAACACCGGGTGTCGCCCCTGGATTGCGATATCTTTGTCGAGATGAACAACGGGCGCATCCTGACGCTCTATGAATTCGGGCGCTTTCAGGCCGCCGTACGGATCGGGCTTTGGCGGGTGCTCAAGGAAAAGGGCTGGGGCCTCGCTGTCGCCGGTGCCTCGGTCCGCTACCGCAAGCGGTTGGTGCCTTTTGAACGGTACGAACAACGAACCCGCCTTCTGGGCTGGGATGAGCGCTTTACCTATATCGAACAGGGCATGTTCAAGCGGTCGGGCGAATGCGCCAACCACTGCCTGTTCCGCACCGCGGTCGTGGCCAATCACCGATCCGTGCCCATGGCCGAGGTCGCCGTGGCGCTGGACAAGGATCCAACATCCCCGCCCCTGCCCGCATGGGCCCAAAACTGGGTCGAGGCCGAGGCGACCCGCGACTGGCCCCCCATGCAGGACACATTTGCCACGTAATCTGGCAATGACGTCAGGGATTACTTTACGCATCCGCACCGCCCCCGTTTAGTGACCAAAGGGAACTTTGGGGGGAGAGCAAGCATGGCCGAGGTCAGCTTGAAGAAGCGCATCTGGGGCTGGATGGCCTTTGATTGGGCGACACAGCCGTTTTACACGCTGGGCCTGACATTCATTTTCGGACCGTATTTCGCGGATGTCGTGTCGCAGTATTTCCTGACGACGGGCCTTGATGAACAGGCCGCCGATGCGCAGGCGCAATCGGTCTGGTCGCTGGGTCAGGCGGTCGCCGGACTGTTCATTGCAATCACCGCCCCGATCCTTGGGGCTTATGCGGACAGCACGGGACGCAGGATGCCTTGGCTGATCCTCTTTGCCGTTGTCTATGTGATCGGGTCGTGGCTGCTGTGGTTCATGGTGCCAGATGGGTCGGCTTGGCTGTTCTGCCTGATCGCGTTTTCTGTTGCCTTTGTGGCCGCCGAATTCGCGCTGATCTTTACCAACGCAATCCTGCCCTCGCTGGGGGATCAGGACGAGATCGGCAAGATCTCCGGCGACGGGGCGGCGCTCGGGTATTGGGGCGGGCTGGTGTCCCTGCTGATCATGCTGGCGCTGTTTTTTGAGCTGGATACCGAGGCCGGCACGACCGCGGCGGGCCTGTCGCCGCCCTTTGGGCTGGACGGCACCCAGCGCGAGGGGACGCGCGCCGTTGGTCCCTTTATCGCGATCTGGTTCATGGTCTTCATGATCCCCTATTTCATCTACGTCCGCGAAGGCCGCGCGCCCAACCGTCAAGGCGGGATGCGGCAGGCCCTCGGCGATCTGGGCACATCGCTGCGCAATGTCGTCAAGCGGCGCAGCCTTTTGAACTTCTTGCTTTCGTCCATGTTCTACCGCGATGCGCTGAATGCGCTTTACGCCTTTGGCGGGGTCTACGCGGTTCTGGTGCTGGACTGGCAGCTGATGCAAATTGCGATCTTTGGGATCGTGGGCGTCATCACGGCCGCCGTTGGCACCACGATTGCTGGCCGATTTGACCGCGCGAGGGGGCCCCGGCCGGTCATCATGTTCTGCATCTGGACGCTGATCCTTGTCAGCTTTGCCATCGTGTCGACCAGCCGCGAATTTGCGTTCTTCGTGATGCCACTCTCCGAAGGCTCGATCGTGCCGGACGCAATCCTCTACATCTGCGGGTCGCTCATTGGCGCGGCGGGTGGCGGCATCTATTCGGCCTCGCGGTCGATGATGGTGCGGCATACCCATCCGGAACGCCCGACAGAGGCGTTTGGCCTGTTTGCCCTGTCCGGTAAGGCCACCGCGTTCCTCGCGCCCGCGCTGATCGCGGCCTTTACCTACTTCCTGCAGGACGCGCGGCTTGGCTTTACACCCGTGATTGGCCTTTTCCTGATCGGCCTCTTCTTGCTACGCTGGGTCAACCCCGAGGGAGATCGCGCAGAATGGTCAAAATCCTCCATCCCCGCACCCTGATCGCCGCCATGGCGGTTGTCCTCGCGGGCTGCGGCCCGTCCGAGGACAGCGCAAGCGCGCAAAGCGCGTCGGTGGACGTCTCTCGCGCGGGCACCGGCCCCATTGCCAAGACGCTGTTCGGCGCGGCCAAGGAGGGATCTGCCCAGCGCGCGCAGCCCATCGGTGGCTATGCGCGCGGCTGTCAGGCAGGCGCGGTCGCCCTGCCCGAAAGCGGCCCCACATGGCAGGCCATGCGTCTGAGCCGGAACCGCTATTGGGCGCAGCCCGTCACCGTCGACTACGTCAAGGAGCTCAGCCGCAAGGTCGCCCGCCTCGACGGGTGGGAGGGGCTTTATATCGGGGATATGAGCCAGCCGCGCGGCGGGCCCATGCTGACCGGCCATCGCAGCCACCAGAGCGGGCTCGACATCGACATCTGGATGCTGCCGCCCCGCCAGCTCGATCTCAGCGTGAATGCGCGCGAAAACATCTCGTCCATTTCCATGCGCAGGGCGGCTGGCGCGTACACGAATGACCGCTGGACCCAAGAACACCGCGAGGTCCTGAAACTCGCCGCGAGTGATCCACGTGTGGCGCGTATCTTTGTGTTCCCCGGTGCCAAGGTCGACATGTGCAACCGCGAGACCGGGAACCGCGCCTACCTGCGTAAAATCCGGCCATGGTGGGGGCATCACTATCATTTCCATGTCCGGCTGAACTGCCCCGCCGGGGCAACGGGCTGCACCGATCAGGCACCGCCCCCACCTGGCGATGGCTGCGCGGAGGCCGAAGGCTGGGTGGACCGCATCCTGAACCCGCCTCCCCCTGATCCCAACGCGACGCCTGCGCCGCCCCGGCGCGAGCTTGTGCTGGGGGATCTGCCGCAGGCTTGCGAGGCTGTCCTCGCGTCGCAGTAACCCTGCTGGTCGCAAAACCTCTTGCCAAGGGCACGGGCGCAGCTTAGGACGCGCACCGCCGGAGCGATCCCCGCCCGGCCAAGTGCCGCACCCTTGTCAAAACGGACCCATCACATGACCCGCACCCATATTCCCGGCATTCTTGCCATGGCCGCCATCGTTGTGGCCTCGAACATCCTCGTTCAGTTCCTGTTCGGAAACTGGCTGACCTGGGGGGCGTTCACCTATCCGCTGGCCTTCCTCGTGACCGACCTCATGAACCGCTTTTACGGGGCCAAAGCCGCCCGGCAGGTTGTGTTCGTGGGCTTTATCGTCGGCGTCTTCTGCTCGCTGATCGGCACGCAAATCATCGGCGAATTCGGCCCGCTGGTCACGCTGCGCATCGCGCTGGGATCGGGCCTTGCCTTCCTGACGGCGCAACTGATCGACGTTGCGATCTTTGACCGCCTGCGCGAAGGGTCGTGGTGGCGCGCGCCGCTGGCCTCGACGCTTATCGGATCGACCGTGGACACCGCGTTGTTCTTCTTCATCGCCTTCTCGGCAACGCTGAACATGGTGGAACCGGCCAACATGCCCACATGGGCGCAAGAGGGCGTGCCTCTGTTGGGCGCAGGCCCGGTGGTGCCGCTCTGGGTGTCGCTGGCTGTGGCGGACTGGGGCGTGAAACTGTCGCTCGCACTCATCGCGCTGATCCCGTTCCGCCTGATCGTTGGGCAGCGCGCCGCGGCGTGACACCACATGCTGTGGTCATCTCTTGACTTTGATCGCGCCCATGCAAAACTCAAACGCATAGGCGAAACATCAGAAAGGAGGTGATCCAGTGTCAATGAAGGTTCTGGAGAATGCGGGCGGAACAACTGGGGAGGCACGCCGTTAGGGCAACCCCTGACGCAGCAATGCGTCCCAGTTGGCCGGATGGTCTAACCGTCCCAGCCTCCGTAACATTCGAAGGGCCGTCCCATCGCCGGGGCGGCCCTTTTTGCATCCCCTTCCCGGGTATGGCTAAGTGCCGGGAAATGGGGGAGGAAGAAACATGGGCATAGCCGTCGTCACCGGGGCCGCGGGTGGATTGGGCAGCGCGATTGCGCAGGCCCTCACGGATCAGGGGCACCATGTCATCGGGATGGACCTGCGCCCCAGCACAACGGCCGAACCGATCGAGATCGACCTGACAGACACCGACGCGATCAAGGCCGCGTTTGCGGGGATCGCAGAGCGTCATGGCGGCCTCGACATCCTCGTGAACAACGCCGGCACCTGTTTCATGTCGGACTTCCCCGACATCCCAGTCGAGGAGTTCGACCGGCAAATGCAGATCAACTTCTCGTCCATGTTCCACTGCTGTCAGGCGGCGGTGCCCCTGATGCTGGGCCGGGAGGGCGTGAAGAAGATCGTCAACATCTCCTCCAACGGGGCCTATAATTTCGACGTCTTCGACCCGCCGCATTACCGCGCCTCCAAGGCCGCGATGGACACGCTGACCAAAGACCTCGCGCGCCGCTATGCCACCGACAAGATAGCGGTGAACTCCATCGCGCCCGCGATGACGGAAACCCCGCTCTTTGGCGTTCTGGATGACGCGACGCTGGCCAAGGCGATTTCAGCCATGCCGCATGGCGAGGCGATGCAGCCTGCGCAGATTGCGGGTTGGGTCGCGCATCTGGCGGGCCCGATGGGCGATGTGTGCAGCGGGAATGTGATTATCCTGAACCAAGGGCGGGACGTTCGTTAGCTTTTCGCAACCACTTTGAAGTGACGAGGGCATCGCCCGGGCCGAGGGGTGGGCGAGAAGCGCCCTCCCCGTGGGGTCGGTCCGGGCGCTGCCCGGCGTATCCGCCGGGCCAGACGTTCGCTAAGTGTATGCCTCAGGCGCCTTGCGCAGCGTCTTCCACTGCTCCGGGCAATGCCCGTAGATCATCAAATCATGGGGCATCGCACAAAGCCTCCGGGCGTGATGCAAGGCCGTCTGGGGCTCCCAAGCCGTATCAAAGGCTTCATCGATCTCGGCCGGTCGCGAGATCGCGTCGGACGTCCAGATCACACGCCCCGTCGCAGGCAGGTCAATCGCAAAGGCCAACTGCCCCGGCGCATGGCCGGGCGTAAAGAACACCTCGAACCCCGGACCCAGCGTCCCACCTCCATGGATCAACCGGGTCTCGCGATCTGGCCACTCCATCATCTGCCCGCCCGACCAATAGAGCGGTTTGGGCAACGCACGCTCGACCGCGGATATGACCATCGGGACCCCGGGCCATCCGTGCAGCCCCCCGATATGGTCGATATGCGTGTGGCTGATCACCAGCAGGTCGATACCGTCCACACCCGCCTTGGCCAATTGCGCATCGGGCAGGTTTTCCGCTGACATAGAGACGATTTCGCCAAAGCTGTGCAGGCCATCCTCGGTCCCCGCGGCGTCCGCATCCCGGGCGTATTTGGCGGGCATCCCTGTGTCGATCAGAACGCGTTCGCCCGCGTCCGTTTGCACAAGCGCCCCCATCAGACCGATGATGCGGGGGCCGGAATGGACACGAAACGTGCCATAGTCCAACACTGTTAGGGATATGGGGCGACCGGTCAGCATGGCCGCATTGGGGAAGGTGATGGTCGAGAAAGTCAAGATTCACACGCTGTTCCAGTACCTTCTGGAAACCACGGACGCATCGCCCGAGGCATTCCTCGGGTTCTCTCTGGCGCAGCCGCCGACCCTGGGGGCCTATCTCAACGACCTCGACCCGGACCTGCCGCTGGATTGGAACGGTCAGAGCTTTCGGGGCCTGCCCAAGCTGGTGGACCACATCCTGCGGCAAGCCAACCTTGATCTGCCACACGACAGCTTACTGGTGACCGCAGGCGCGGCAGAGGCGAACTACCTCGCCTTCCAACAGCTCGTGCGACCGGGAAACCGGGTGGTGACCGAAACCCCAGGCTGGCCCCAGATCGACGTGCTGGGTCAGGCCATCGGGGCCAAGATGGTGCATGTCACCCGCCGGGCCGAGGACGCGTGGGCCTTCCCCATGGCGGCCTTCAAGAAAGCCGTGACGAAGACGACGCAGCTTGTGTTCCTAACCAATCCGAACAATCCGACCGGCAAGCTGCTGACCGAAGATGAACTGACCGAGATCGTGTCGATCTGCCGGGCTGCCGATGCGTGGCTGGTGGTGGACGAGGTCTATGCCGGGCTTGAGTGGACCGGCCCACGCCCGCCCTCCATCGCGGGGCTATACGAAAAGGGCATCACGACCGGGTCGGTGTCCAAGGCCTTGGGCCTGCAGGGGCTGCGGACGGGCTGGTTGATCTGCCCCGATCCGGACATGGTCATGGACGCGGTGATCCTGCGCGAAAACAGCAGCGAGATCATGAACATCCTTGGCGAACACATCGCCGAGATCGCCCTGCGTCCGGGCCGCTATGACGCCGCCCTACGCTCCACCCGCGCAGACGCGAAACAGACCCTGAACAAGCTCGATTCCTATATTTCCGCGCAATCCCGGCTTAGCTGGCACAGGCCCGAGGCGGGGCTGATCGGCCTTGCCCATGTGACGGGGGAGGATGGCGATACCCTTGCCCGCAACCTGCTGGCCGACCCGTACCGGACGTTCCTTTTGCCGGGGTCGTCTTACGGGGTGACTGACCACATCAGGTTGGGCGTGGGTGGCGGCACGGCCGCCAATCTGGACCTCGGGCTTACGCGGTTGGCTGATTACTTGGGCACATAGCCAAAGCGCGTGAAGCGCGCGGGGTGTCCCTGTCCGGTGATATCGAATGCCACCATGCCGACAAACGCGCCGGTGAAGGATCCGTGTTCGCCACGCCCGCCTTCGTCCGAGATGACAGAGGCATCGAGCGCGGGTCCCACGGGGTCCCACAAGTCGCCTTGCGAACAATAGAACCGCTGGACCGCCCCGCGCACGCAGACCTTGAGCGTGACTGGACCGGGGTCGAGCGGGACGGCATCCCCCATCAGGACCAACCCGCCGTCCGGGTAATCTCCGGGGCAGGACATGACCTGCAACACGCGCCCATCATCCGCGTCACAGGTGACAATCGCCGCGTGGAACTTGGTCCGGTTGTAATAGGTCGTGAGGCCTGCACCTTGCTGATAGGTGTGCGGATCGAAATCGAGCACCGTTTCCGCGTCATAGGCGTGATGCTCCTGACGCCGCGCGACGAGGGATTGCTCGAACCAGCTGCCCAGGCTTTCGCGCCCGAAGAGGGTCAGCGCCCCGTCCCCGAGGGCAAAGAGCCGATCATGATCAGGCGTCCTAAGCCACTGAAACTCCATGGGTAGGGCGTCTGGAAAGGGGTCGTGGCGCACGGGTTCGGGCTCGCGGGCGGTGGCATCATGGGGCACCTCGGCCCGGGCAAGCATCCCGCCCTGTTCGGGGTAGAGCCAATCGTCGCGCCACACCACGCGTTCGATCCCCGTCTCGCGGCCCAGCGGGCAGAACTGCCCCGTGCCGTCCGGGCCGGGGATCGGGCGGCCCATCAGGAAGGTATGGTAATGCTGACCGTCGGCGCCTTCGACATATTGCCCATGACCCGTTCGCTGGACCGCGTTGTCGGTCTCCGCCGCACACAGCACGTGTTTGTCCGGATGATCCTCATACGGGCCCCAGATATCGCGGGACCGTGACAGCGTCACCGCATGGTCATAGCCCGTCCCGCCCTCGGCCGTGGTCAGGTAGTACCAGCCGTTGCGCTTGAACTGGTGGGGGGCCTCGGTCAGGCCGCGATCCGTTCCGTGGTAGATCACTTTGCAAGGGCCAATCAGGCCGTCCTCGGGGCTCCATTCCTGCATCAGGATACCATCGAAACTGTCATGGGTCGGATTGCCGCCCGTCCCCGTCCCACGGTGGTTCCACTGGACATTGGTGAACCACTTGCGCCCATCATCGTCGTGGAACAGAGACGGATCGAACCCCGAGGAATTCACGTACCACGGATCGCTCCATACGCCGTCGATCGTCTCGCAACAGGTGATGTAGTTGTGGGCGTCCTTGAACGACCCATCGAGCCGTTTGACATCCGTATAAACCAACCAGAACTTGCCATCCGCGTGGCTAAGGCACGGGGCCCAGATACCGCCCGAATCCGGGTTGCCGCGCATGTCCAACAATGCGGCCCGGTTCAGTGGGCGCGCGACAAGCGTCCAATTCACCAGATCGCGGGAATGGTGGATTTGCACGCCCGGATACCATTCGAAGGTCGAGGTCGCGATGTAATAGTCCGCGCCCACCCGACAGATCGACGGATCGGGGTTGAACCCCGGCAAGATCGGATTGCGGATCATGACGACAAAAGCGCTGCAGCCGCATCTGGCCCCAAGGCTTCGGGGCGTTTGCAGGTTGTAGTCATCTCCACGAATTGGCGCGCCTCGCCTGAGGCGAGCACCCCGGTCATGACCTCGGTCGCGTGCACGGCCAATTCGATGGAACACCGATGGTCACGCCCATCATCCAAGGCCTGCATCATGTCGGCCAGACCCGCACAGCGATAGTTTGCGCGCGTCCCGTCATTGGCGCGCCCAAAGGGGTGATCCCAGGCGGCCACTTCGCTGATATCTCCCGACTGCCCCGACCGCTCTAGCGTACCGCCAAAGAAGTTCGGATCAGGGACAAACAGGCTGCCGCCCGTCCCGTACAGCTCCATATTCGCGTGGCGGTGCGCCCAGACGTCCCAACTGGTCGACAGGGTGATCGTCGCGCCCGAGGCAAACTCAAGCAGGGCGTGGATGTTCGTCGGCGTATCCACCGGAATGACCTCACCCTTTCGCGGTTCCGACCCGATGGTCCGCGTCGGCGTGGCCATCGAGGTGAGCGCCGCCACCCGCGCGACCGGCCCCAGAAGCTGGATCAGGTTCGTGACGTAATAGGGCCCGATATCGAGCATCGGACCCGCTCCGGGTTGGAAGAAGAAATCCGGGTTCGGGTGCCAACCTTCCATGCCGTGCCCCATCACATGGGCGGTGCCCGCCGTGATCTCTCCCAACTCGCCCGCATCGATCATAGCGCGGGCCTGCTGGTGTGCTCCGCCGAGGAACGTATCGGGGGCCGAGCCGACGCGCAGACCGGTCGACGCGCTCTTTTGGGCCAGCGCGGTCCCCTCCTCCAATGTGAGGACGAGCGGTTTTTCGGAATAGGCGTGCTTGCCCGCAGCGAGAATGTTCGACGTCACCTCGTAATGCGCCGCCGGGATCGTCAGGTTGACCACGGCATCGATGCCCGCATCCCCCAGCAAGTCCTCGACGGACATCGCGCGCACGCCGAACTCCTCAGCGCGCGCCTGTGCGGCGCTGATGTCCAGATCGGCCACGGCGGTGATATCCACGCCTTTGAACATCGGGCCGAGGCGCAGATATGCGGCCGAGATATTGCCGCAGCCAATGATGCCGATCTTCATGCCCAAAGCTCCTTCGCGGCGGCCAGAGACACGGACGCAAAGCGGCGGTGGTCGCTGGGATTGTCATGTTCCATCACCAGATGATTGCAGTCCGTGGCCTTGATTGCCGCGGCGTAGGCAGGCCAGTCCAAAGATCCCGAGCCCAGATCGGCCCAGCCGTCCTCATCCGTTTTGTCACCCTCGGGTGCGCGATCCTTGAGGTGGACCGCACTCAACCTGTCGGCATAGGCGGCGATAACCTGGCTGGGATCAACCCCGGCCACAGCGACCCATGCCGCGTCCAGTTCCACGGCCAGATCATTGCCCTGCATCATGTGGTCAAACGGGAGGGAGCCATCGGGCAGGGCGCGGAACTCAAAATCATGGTTGTGCCAGCCAACGGTCAGGCCCGCATCCCGCAAGGGGGCGGCGGCGGCATCGCAGCGCGCCCCGAAGGCCGCCCAGCCCGCGGCATCAGTGGGTCGGTTGTCAGGCATGAGATAGGGAAAATGCACCTGCTCCATCCCCAACCTGCGCGCAATGGCAATCGTGCCCGCCGGGTCGCGTTCCACATCATCCAGCGCGACGTGGCTGGACCGCATGGCAAGGCCGGAATCCTTGAGACCCGCCTCCAACGCGGCCAGCATATCGGCATCGGCCAATAGCGCGCCGTAGCCTTCGACCCCCGCGTAACCGAGGTCCGCCACCATGCGCAGCGTGTCCCCCAAGGGCGTGAAGTTTCGGGAGGAATAGAGCTGATAAGCAAAGGTCATGAGGGGGCCTGTTGTGGGTCGTCATAGGTGGCGGAGTGCAGATCGCGCACGCGGAAGCTGGCGCGGTCCGATGGCGTGTCGGGTGTGAAGGTGATGGTGACGGGATGGTCCCGCAGGACCAACACCGCATTGTCCGAGAAACGTCCCGGGCAATCAGCCTCGACCGACGCAAAGAACGCCGCCGTTTGGGATGTCAGCGTGATGGAGTTCCCATCGACCTGCAAATGGGTCCCGGACGGCTGCAGGTCATAGGCCTTGTACGGCTTCGGTGCGAAATGATCCGACGCCGTGCTGCCATCGGGCAAGGTCCAGCGCCAGTAGATCATCTGGTGATCGCCCACGCTGGTCGTCAGAACGTCCTGTACCGTTCCCGGTGTCATAGAGACTGTTTTCTCGTCCAACCGTCGCAGGGTCCCGTCCATGGACAGGGCCAGAACCTCGATCCGGCTGTCATAGGCCTCGGGCCCGTCACTCACCGCTTTCAATGTCACGCCGTCCGGCCCCGGCACCGCCGTAACCAGATGCGGCTGATAGAAATCCGCGGCCATGTGGTGCAGCAACTTCCACCCGCCGCCATGGTCGAGAGAGGCCCAGGAGCAGACGGGCCATGTATCGTTCAACTGCCAGATCAGCGTCCCCATGCAATGCGGCATCAGGGACCGCCACTGCGTCACGGCTGTCTTGATCGCCAGCCCCTGCTGGACCTGACTGACATAGACGAAATCCTCGAAGGTGACGGGGAAGCGGAAGTACCGGAACATGGTCTCGGCAATGCGGGCGTTGCCGCCGTCATTCTTCTGGTGGCTCTCCATCACCGGGGCGGCGATGTTGAAATCCTCCGGCGCAGCAAAGCGGCGGATCACGTCCATGGACGGATAGGACTGGAACCCGAATTCCGAACAGAAACGGGGGGCCACGTCGCGGTAGTGATCGAAGTCGCGGCCTTCGTGCCAGACTGACCAGAAGTGCATGTCGCCAGAGCTGTCGTCGTGCCACGCATCGCCAAAGGACAGCGGCCCGGGCGATGGCGATGACGGCCACCAGTTCACCTGCGGATCGACGGCCTTGAGCGCCTGTTCAATCGTCCGGTTCAGACGGTCATACATCACGAGGAACCGGTCGCGGTCCTTCAGGCTCTCTTCGTACCATGTCAGCGCGCCGATCAACTCGTTATCGCCACACCACAGCGCCAGCGAGGCGTGGTGTTGCAGGCGGGCGGCGTTGTCGCGCACCTCGGCATCGACCTCGGCCAGAAAGTCGTCATCCGCAGGATAGAGCGAACAGGCCACCATCGCGTCCTGCCAGACCATCAGGCCCAGCTCGTCACAGCATTGATAGAACCAATCGCTTTCGTACCAGCCGCCGCCCCAAACGCGGATCATGTTCATGTTGGCGTCGACCGCCGATTGCAGCAAATCGCGCACGCCTTTTGGCGTGACCGCGCTGGGCAGGGCGTCCGCCGGAATCCAGTTGGCACCTTTGGCGAACACGTCCCGTCCATTCACACGAAACAGGAAGCTGCGCCCGATCTTGTCAGGCTCGGAGACCAGAGCCATGTCGCGCAATCCGATGCGCCGCGTGGCCACGGCATCGTCTACGGTCACGGTCAGATCATGCAGGGGTTGGGCACCCTGGCCCGCAGGCCACCACAGGTCCGGGTCCGGGATCGACAGGACAAAGACGGCCCGGTCCCCTTCGATTGTGCCGGTGGACGTGACCCCACAGACCGAGGCCACGACCTCGCGCCCCGTGGCCGCCCCGCTCAACAGCGCGGTCACTGTGACATCGACGCGGCCCGGTTGATGGGCTTGATGGACCAGCACATCGCGGATGCGCAGCGCGACCTGAGGCTCCAGCCTCAGATCCCCGTACAGGCCCATGGGCATGAGCGCGGCATTCCAGTCCCAACCGAAATCGCATTGCGGTTTGCGCAGCATATTGCCGTTCGGGACCGGGTAATTCTTGGTGTAGGGGATAAAAAACGGCTGCGCGTCCTGCGCCGCATTTGCAGCAGCGGTGGGAGAGCGGAAGGTGATCGCGATCTCATTGTCACCTGCCCGCAAGGCACCGCTCAGATCGACCCTATACCGGCGGAATGCGTTCTGGGCGGACAGCACCTCCACCCCGTTGACCGTCACTTGCGCGACCGTATCCAGTTGCGACAGCACAAGGTCATAGCCCGTATCGGTGACAGAGACCCGCCGCCTGACGGTCCAGTCCCGATCCGCCACCCAG
>JBCBFU010000071.1:0-12650 GCA_038527375.1 Pseudomonadota bacterium
CCTCGGGAATACTTTTGCGTCAGTGCCCATGAGCGAGGACTATTTCTGATGGTGCTTACCGTAGAAAACACGCGGCCGGGTCAGGACAACACCCCGTTTCCGGTCACCGAAGACTTGCACGTTCTCGCGGCAGGGCGTTGGGACGATGGGGCGCTGCGCCTGACGCTGCAACTCGACCCGAAACCTGATGACGGCGGGGACATGAACCTGCGGACATGGCCTGCCGACATCGCGCAAAAGCTCAGTGCAGGGGTCTACGTCTCCTTCATCCCGCTGTCGGGCGCCGACGCGGCCCATGCCCTGCGGCCGCAAAGCGCTGCCGCCAAAGCCGCCGTTCAAACCATTCAGGCGGATGTGCTGGGGCTTAGCACGCAGGACACAGCGACGTGGCGCAACGCCGTCGACCTCTGGAACCGATCCCTCCAACCCCAAGGCACCATTCGCAACGCCAAAGCCGAAGCCGACGCCACAGCCGTGAAAAAGGCCGAACTGCGCGCCGCAGGACGGGACGCCGCGGACGTGATGGTCGCCCCGCAAGAGGCCGCCAATGGGCGTTGGGCGGACCTCGCCCAATCGCTCAACACCTCGCAGGCAAACGCGGGGATCAAAGCCGGACGGCAGATGGCCGCAGGTTCTGGCAATGTTGCGCCCCTTGACCGGGCGGATTTCGGGGTCGACGGCCAAATCAAGGGCAAGGCGTTCGAGGACGAAGCCACCATTGGCGGCGTTCTGCCTGTGCCCCATGCGGACCTCGCACTCGCGCTTGATCAACAGCGCGCCCACGAACTCAGGCTCTCGCTCGCAGAGGCCTGCGGCGAGGTGGGTCTGCGCGAGGCTGCGGAGGCCGCGCGCTGTGACGCGCTGGACCGTGACGCGATCTATGAGGAACTGCGTCCTCTGCTCGACACCTTCCCGCTGGGCGACACGGACCGAAAGGCGCTTCAGGATCTTCTGGGCGACGATCTTGACCTGTCTACAATCGATACCGTCCGGGACGATCCCGAAACCCAATCGGAAAAGACGATGGCGGCGGTGCGCCGCGCGCTCAAGCTCAAGTCCTACTACTGCGCAAATGAGAACCTGAACGGCATCCGCGAACGCGCCGCGTCCGCGTACAAGGCCGAAGCTGACCGGCTCCGGAACGGCGGCTGCGGCGCAGCGCCCGCAAGTCACGACCACCTATGCGCCACGCGCGCGCATGTCACAGAAACGCGCGAAGACGCGATGGCCGCCGCACAGGGCGTGCACGACTACGCAAGCTGGCCGCAATACAAACAACCCACCGAGGTCGAGGATCCTTCCAAAACCATTCCCAAGAGCTCGCGCGCAAACGAAACGCTCATCGTTCAGCGTTTTGCAGCCATCAAATCTGATCCCGTGCTGGCGCGCATTTTCGGGCTGAGCGCGGACCTGCGACTGCCAGCCGACACGCTCGCCCCGGGCTTCTACCTTGTCGCTGCGACCACGAACTCTGGCGGCGTGCCACCCGGTGCCGGATATACGTGGACGCTCTGCGAAGTCGCCGCACTCGACAAAGGTCGTGCGTTTTGGCCCGCCACTGAATTCGCCGCCGCCCGCGCCTTGGCCTGCGCAAACAGCACGCCCGAACCCACCCAATCGCTGGGCTTTCTTGCGCTGTCATCGGGGGCCTGCGGCGAGGACGCGCCACAGCCCCGGTTCGATCTGTCCAGCATCGATCTGCGCAGCGCCACAGAGGGCGAGATGCAGCGCCGCATGGCACGGCAGGTGAATGTCGACACCGCCGACCCGCAATCTCCTGAGACCCCGCGCCCACCTGCAGATGCCCTCAGTCTCGGGCCCCGCATCCTGACGGGCGGCCTGACCTTCCTGATGCGCAGCGCCTCGAACGACGCGGCGCTCCAACTTGCCCGGCGCGACAACCGCATCTCTGCACCTGGTGATGGCGATCTGGACCTTGTCCTTGACGCCGATGACCTCATGACGGGGACCCGTGCACTGGTCGGGCTTCCTGACCGCTTTGATCCCGCATCAACCCGCTGGTTTCCCTTGGAAGGGCGCTGCATCACATACGGTACGTCTGGCGAGGCGACGGCAAGGCAGCTGGCAAGCGATCTTGTGGACGCTGTCCTTCCAAACAAGTGGGAGCGCAGCGTGCTGGAACACAGCTACCAAAGCGGGGCCTCACGCCTCCTGCCTGCGGGCGAGGAGCTCTCTGAAGCCGTCATCGAGGAGGCCGTGACCACATGGGACGGCAGCCCCATGGGCGTCGATTTCACCACGGGCAAAGGCGCGTCCCGGGACATCCATGTTTTCGGGCGCACTTACAGCCTACATGACGACGCGAGACCAGCGGCATTGCGGTTTGGCGTTCCATACCGGGTGGCGCTCTCTGTGGTCTACTCCGGTGGCGTCTCGCCCGGAGCGGAAACTTTTGGGGATGCAATTGATGCCTCAAGCACCGCCGCCTACCCGCCGCGGAACACAGCGGGCGCGTCCACACACCCGGCCTTTCGCTTTCTGCGGCACGAAAAGATCGCGGCCCCCGGTTTTGCAATTCCGGTCGGTCACGCCCTGCGCGGAGCCAATATCAAGAAAGACGGGGACAAATCCCCCATTTCGGCGGATTGCGGGCCCATGGGCTTTGATACAGGACCGCGCATGGTCGTGCGCTCAGTCGCGGCGGGCGCAGGCGACGATGACGCCCGGATGAAGGCGCGTGGCACGCCGTCGATCACGCACCGTGTCATCCTCGCACCCAGTGTCCCCTTCGATCTGGCCGAATGGCACGGAGCCTTTGATACGACAGATGGGGCCTCTGCCCTGCCCGCGTCGGCCTACCCGGACGTCCTCGGCGCGCGCGCCTTAAGCGGAGCGATCACCGACCGTGAGGCGCTGGTCGTGACCAGCACCACGCATAGCACGGGGCTCAACAACCGGGCCTCGATCGAAAGCCGCACGTATACGGATACGCCACAAGCGGCCCTGCCCGACGCGGATGTGCTGGGCGACGCGGTTTTCAAGATGATCGGTTCCGGGTCAAAGGGTGCCTCCCCAGTGAACCGCTATTACGCCGACCCCCTCGCAACCCGGCTGGCCTTTGCAATCCGCCTGAAGGGTGAAACCCAATACCTGTCCGGCGGCCCCTTGGTCTACGATCTGGGCCGCGCGGTGAACCCCAGCGATCCGATCCCCGTCGTCGTGACCGTGCAAACGGGTCCGGCAACCGTGCGCAAGGCGCCCGTTTCCGCAGTCTCCGATATCGTGACAGTTGGTCCTGATCAGGATGCGCAACCTTTCTATCCCGATGCTGCGGGCGACGGGTTCGCGGATAAGACCGGCAAAAAGATCGATGCCCGCGAGTTGCGCCTTGTCCTGCGACCCGGTGAAGACGTCGAAATCGACGTCTGGGTTCTTCCCACCGGGACAGCGCTCGCGCGTGATCACGCGCTGGTCCAAGCGCTTGGCGTGAACCTTTCGAATTGCGGGCGCGACACGGGCTGTGACGCGCGGGCCGCGCTCCTTGCTGGCGCACGCGCCCAAATGCCCGGAAAGTTCGCGGATTGCCTTGCAAAGCATCTCGCATCCGCCTCGGAAGACCCGCGCTCCTACACCGCGCCCGGCGGCCTCTCGACACCGGATGCCGCAAGCCTCAAGGCGCTCGGGGCAACGATTGTCGACATGCTGCACAAGGCGCCATTGCCGGAAGTCGTTGGCCTGACCACGCTCACCGCGCTCCATGCCAGCAATCGCGCGCCTGCCCGGCCCGCCGTACCGGAGGCCGCGCTGCCGCTGGACCCTCAGGAGGCTCTGCTTCCGGCCCTTGCCGGTCCGCAGGCGCGTCCGATGCGCGCCGCGCGGCCCGCTGACCTGAGCGGCGCGCTTGACGCTCCCATGGCGGTGAGCGCGCCAGCCGCAGCAACGCTTGTCCTGGATGGAGCCGTCGCATTCGATGCGGTGGCCAATGACAGCGTGGAAATCGTGGCCGACGTCACCCTCCCCGGCACCACGACCTTCGACGATCGCAACCGGGGGCGGTCGCTCCAGCAGCGGCGCAAAGGGGAATGGCCCCCGCTGCGCAGCCTCGATGGCACGCCGCTCGTCCGCTCGCTGCCGGGGCAAGGCGACGTCACGCTCTACCGCGACGCCGAGGATCTCTTTGGATTTGAGGTCTCCGCCGATGGTGGCGTGCGTTTACGTGCGGCGCAGGTCAACCTGCTCCGGGTCGAAGGCCTCCCGCGCGCGCTGCCGGGCGGGCTTTTGGACCTGCGCGCCCTCTTTCTGGGTCAGCTGCCTGGCTCAGCCCGGATCGCACACAGGCACATCTTTCCCGACGGAAAGGCCCGACGCATGCAGGTGCGTCTGAACGCCCTCTCGCGCACAATGGAAGACATGCGCACCGCCGCACGCGTTGCAAGCGCGGGCGATCCATGGACCGCCACGCAAGGCGAAGGACGCGTTTACAACACAGGCGATCATGTCCCCGCCGAACCCGTGCCTGCCCAATTTCAGGCACACCTGTCAGAGGCGGTGGAGATTGTCCTTCCCGCCACGATCCGCCCTGCAAAACCCGACGCCAAGGCGCCGATCCCGCTCCTTGATGTGTCCACCGACCCACCACGTGGGGCCGAGGACACACCCAAACAACTGTGGCACCAACGCGCCTCATCCCTGCGCATTCCGCTGGGCCGGGAATGGTATTCCAGCGGCGAAGACGAACAGGTGGGCATCGTGCTATGGCCGCCGCAATTGGGAGGTCAGTCAGGCACACGGGTAAAGGTGCCTGGCCGCTACAACGGCGACGACGACCGCGTGATCGACCTCGCGGACATGGGCACCGACGGGCTGCGCTTCTCAGACGATGACCTTGGTCCGGGGGGTGCGTTCGTGTCGCGGCGCGGCAGCGATCCGGTCCGGGGCGGGCGCGAAACCGAACCGGTTCTGCGCCCATCCGCAATCGCCGATCTCTTCCGCGTAGAGGACGACATTCGTTGCGCGGAATTTGTCCCCGATGTCCTCATGCCCCTCGACGCAGAAGGCGACGCCAACCGGCAAGATGACGAGGCCGCCCAACCGCCGATGCGCGTGGGTCTTGCTCTCTACCGCCCCCGTTTCGATCCCGAGCGTGAGGAGTGGTTCATAGACATCACCCTCGACCCCGCAGAGGCGCCCGATGGCTTTGTGCGCTTGGGCATCGTGCGATATCAGCCCCACGCGATCCCCGCCCTTCGATGCTCTCGACCCGTTGTGCAATGGGCGCAGCCTCTCGGCGCACGCACCGCCCGTGTCTCAGCCAACGAGGACGGCGTCTTCGCGGTGCAAATCGACGGTCCCGCCGCCTGCGAACGCGCACCGTTTGAGGCTGCGACCGCTGACGCCACGGACAAGCAGGGCGTGGACCTGCGGCGCCTGACATCGGCCCCGGCAATGCGCCTGACGCTCTTTCGCGAAAGCACCGGGCCAAACGGCGCCACCATACGCAGGCTGATCAAGCAACCCACCGACGCCATCGCCAAGGCCGAAACCCCCAGCGAGGACGACGATGACCGCAGACGCGCGTTCGAACTGCCCGCCGCCGACTGCGTTCTGGTCTCTCCCCAGCCCGCACAAGGGACGCACCTGACGTGGCGCCACGGGCTTGATCTGTCGCTCTACGAAGACGGCGCACAGGGCGACGGCAGGCTCAAACTCCTCATCGAGGAAATCGAGCATTTCCGACCTGCAAGCTACGCCGAAGAGCCCGTCGCCGACGCGTTAGAGGCCGACTGGCGCACCCGATTTCAGGAGACCGGCCCCCGGTTCTCTGCCCTATTCGACCTGGAGGAATTGATATGAAATCAACAGTATTTGGCACGGTTATGGCCTGCCTCGCCGCCGCTGGCGCGGCGCAGGCGCAAAACACCACCGCCTGCTCGGCCTCGCAGATCAACGATATCGGTTGGGCGCAAAGCCAGATCGCGGGCCGCATCGATGGCGCGCTGAACTTTGTTGCCGACACGCCCCATTACGTCCTTTGGTTTGGGGCCTATGACGCAGGCCGTGCCGCGACCGTGCGCAGCAACCTTGAAACGATCCGAAGCCAGGCTCTGATTTCGCAACCAGCCTATACCTGTATGCCCCAAGGTCAGGGGGCCTGCTCGCCTGGAACGCTCGCCTACCTGATTGCGGGGACGTCGTTTGAGGTCACTCTGTGCGACGCGTTCTTCTCCCAAGTCGGCGCACAGCAGGACAGCGCATGGGGAACGCTCCTGCACGAGTTCTCTCACTTCGCGATCGGACCGGAAACGGACGATCACTGCTATGGCGATATCGGCCCCAACCGCTGCCTCGCGCTCGCGCGCAACGACCCGGACACCGCCATCGATAACGCGGACAATTACCAGTATTTCGTGGAACGCTCACCGCTTTGACGGATCAGTGGACGCCACAGTCTATTGTCAAAGACGTTGCCCCGCGCGCAACTCGACCAAATGGTTGTCCCAACTCAGCGTAGCTTGTTTCGCACGCACACCGTCTCCAAGAACTTGAAAATCGCCTGAGCCCGAAGTGATTACAAATCCTGCCGACATGTGCGCGACGCCGCACACATCGCGTAGACTGTCTTTCTGGAGAACGGACAAATCCTGTGCGTGCAGGATTTGAACCGTCGCGCCACGTGGCGAGGTAACGGCGATCTTGTCATTGCTCATCGCAACGCTGCCAACGTACCCCTTCATCTGCTTGGAGGAATGACTTTGGTTCAGCAAGAGACTGCCAGTCGCTCTGTCATGCAAAGCGACAAGTGGCACCTTATCGGCGACATCACCTTGCCACTGCAAACCCATTGCAACTTGCCCGGACGTTGACACCGCGAGATGCCGAATTGAATTCTTGTGAAGTTCGCGGGCGAGTTCGACGACGTCCAACACGTCCCCATCAACTGAAACATAACTCAGATTCGGGCGCATGGTCGGTATGTTTAGCTTCGTGCGACCGGTCTCTGGATGTGTCTCGATCCCCCCGTTTGCGACCGCGAACGTGCCATCGGAAAGGGTTCTTATGTCGTGAGGACCGACCCCACCCGACGGGATTTCCCCGATGCGCACGTAGCCGTTTCGCGCGTCCCAAAGCCCGATGACGCCAGACCCGGCCTCGAAATCATTCTCAGTCGTTGCCAGAATTTCACCGTCGTTGGTGAACGTCCCATGACCATAGAAATGCCGCCCAACAGGCGCATGCAGGCGCTGCAAAACATCCCCCGACGCACAATCGAGCACCATCGCAAAACTTCCTGGACGGCGCGCAAAAGCCACCGCGTGCGGTCGCATTGGATGCGCAGCGGCGGCGTGACCACGCGCGGGAAGGTCAATCCTGAAGGTGATGTCTCCAGTTTCCGATAGACCGCATAGGACATAAGACCCGTCAGCCGCCCTCGCCGCCGAAAGGAAGGCCGGATTGCCTGCCTCGGCCCAGGTTGACTTGGGCGCAAGACAGGCCGCGATCATTCCGGCGAGGATTGACCGGCGCGCAAACATCAGTCGCCATCCAATGAATTGAATCCCGCTTCGATTCCTAACCTTGGCGCTAGGGTCCCTGACACGTACCGTCGAATATCTTCTATCGAGGATTGCAGGGCTTCCACGCGAAAGCGGCCTTGCTGTGTGGCGACATTTGCGAAGGCTGGATCATCAAGGTCACCGGCTTGGTTTATTGCTTTTGCAAACAGCGCATCGAGTTCTGCATCAGATTCTGACAACGAGTTTGCAAGGTCGCGAGTTGCCGCCAAGGACAGGGAAACGTGTCGAAGCGAACGGCCAGACCTCCGTGCCTCTGCCCGGTTGGGACGGGGGCGTTCGAAGGTGCCCATTGGGCGACCGAGGCGGGCTTGTGACGTGAACTCGAGACCTGTTGCAAGCGCGGTAAAGAGTTGGCGCACAGCCTCGTTGTCCGAGCGGTAAGTGTCGTTGTTCGCGTCCACCATCAAAGCGGCATAGGTCGTCCGCCACTCAGAGGAGATTTCGGCGCTGTTCAGGGCAATGTCGTTTGCTACCGCTTGTATCAACGCGCAAAGGTATTCGGCGTCAGCATTGGCAAACTGCGGGTCATAGAGCAGGAATTCCAGGGCGTAGAAACCCCGACCGGCGATGGAGACCTGTTGGAAACCCTCGGACGTTTCGACAACCGGGTCAGCGCTGCGGATCAGACCAGCCAAAGTGCCGGGTGTCGATCCACGCGGGTCAGGCCAGAACGCGAGTGCAAAGGCACGGTCGTCTTGTTCGGATGGGCCAAAGCGCAGATGGCTGACCGCAACCCACGCATCGAACGCGGCATGGTAGCCTTCTCGAAGCTCGGGAGCCTCTGGCGTACAGTTCGCCCCGGCAGTGGCCGCCAGTTTGGCAGTTTCCTGCTCTAAAACTGTGAACCCGGGAAGAATATGCTGCATGACGATTGGCTCAACCGGTGACGCAGCAAGCGGTGCCGACCAAAGGCACACAGCAACAATTAACGCACGCATCAAAGGCTCTCCAAAAAGGTGATCAAGGCAGCGCGATCTTCTGGTGGCATCGCGACAACAGCGTCACGTTGCGATTGTGCCTCGCCGCCGTGCCACAAGACTGCTTCGAGCAGGTTCCGCGCGCGGCCATCATGGAGGAAGTAGGTGTGACCTGAGACACGCTCTGTCATGCCAATGCCCCAAAGCGGCGCGGTGCGCCATTCACGGCCATTTGCGCGCGCCTCAGGACGGTTGTCGGCCAGACCATCGCCCATGTCGTGCAAAAGCATGTCGGTATAAGGCCAAATCAGCTGAAAGCTCTGCTCCGGCTGATCTTCCAGACGGTGGGTAACGAAGCTCGGTTGGTGGCAGGAGACGCAGCCGGTCTCGTAGAAAACGCGCTTGCCCTGCAAGACTTCCGGACGGTCGACATTGCGGCGTGCGGGGACGGCTAGGTTCTGGGAATAGAACGTCACAAGGTCCAGACCTTCGTCATCCACTTCAAAAACGCGGTCATCACCATCGCCGTGCGCCGCAGCTTTGCAAGCTGTTTGAGCATCGGTGCATTCCCCCCAACCATGGGGAAAGAGCGGGTTTGAAATCCCAATGTCCCCGGCGAAAGCATCGGCTGATTGTTGCCGCACGGTTGGATTGCCTGCCTTCAGGCCAAAGCGGCCCAACATCCATTGATCATACTCGACAGACCACACGACATTAGGACGACCTGACACTCCGTCCCCGTCCGCATCATCCGGGTCTGCCAGCGCAACAATGCTGGCGGCGGGGATCGCTTCTAACAGGCCAAGACCAATCATCTGCGGCGCAACGCGCGGGCTAAGCATCGCATCCGGATGCAAGGGACCATAGCCAAGGTTGGCAGCGGTATAAGTCGGTTTGCGCAACGACGCGCTTTCGCCGCCGCTCAGCGCGACCGGAATGTCTTCGTAGCCAATCTCAAGCGTGTACTCCGCCGGGTGTCCCGCGACTGCAAAATCCTGCAATTGTGTGCCGTATGTCGGGTCCGGCAGAGTAGCGAGGTAGTCTTCTGTCTGGCGAATTACATCTGGAATTGAGATCCGCAACAACAACGAGATGCTATTGTCGTCCCCCGGTTCCGGCGGGTGGCCGCGCCCGTCTTTGATATGGCACCGTTGGCAAGACCGCGCATTGTAGAGCGGTCCAAGCCCGTCCGACGCCAAGGTCGAGGCAGGCGACGAGACCCAGAGTTTTTTGAAAAGGCCATTGCCGACTTTGAAGGTCAGTTCGTCCTGGAACGAGATGTTTGCGCTGGGTTGCGAGAACGCATTCGCATTGTTCATCGCCCTGACCGTCGCCGCGCCCGCTGACTTTGCTTCAAAGGGTTGCGGGATGTCGAACTCATTGGGGAGCGCTGTGACCTTCGCTATGCGCGCCGCTTCAGCCTCCGTTCGAGGTATGATGTTCAAATGCGGTTCGTCTAGAACATCGCCAGCAGATGCCGTTGCAACGAGCGATAGAATACAGGCAGCGCGAATGAGGCTCATTGGACCGTGACACCATTGTGCAGCGTTGTGGGCGCGACGCAGAATTGCCGCGCCCACAAAGGGAGGGATTTATTGGAAGACCGCCTCTGGATCGTCGAGGCTGTCTGACCCCTCAATCGCAATCTCGGCGCCAAGCACAGCAACGACACGCTCAATGGAACGGGTCTGATCGATCAGGCCATTCACACCACCCATAACCAATGCTTCACCCGCAGCGTTGCCGCGTTCCAGCATCATGTCATAGCTGAAACCCGCCTCTGCGGCAGTTTTGATCCGCCCAAGCGCCTGCACCGCCGCAGACAGTTTGGCCTGCATTTCCGCATCAAGGTCAGCATCCTTGGCCGCAACAAGATCCGACAGCGATGGACCTTCCACAACTTCGCCGTTCACGCGGGTATAAGACCCCAGATAGACGGACTGGATACCCACGCCGTTGTAGAAGTGATCGTTGTGGGTGTTGTCGGCGAAACAGGAATGCTCTTCTTCGGGATCGTTGAGCATCACGCCAAGGCGCATGCGCTCGCCAGCGGTCTCACCATAAGACAGCGACCCCATCCCCGTCAGAATAGCCGAGATACCTGCATCGGCGTCCGCCATCAGTTCCATCCGGGCTGCGCCGTCATCCGCCCATTGCGCGACGATGAATTCCAAATCCGTCAACAGCAGATCAGTCGCAGCCTTGAGGTATTCGCCACGCCGGTCACAATTTCCGTTCGTGCAAACATCGCCCATCGCGTAGTCGGTCCATGGACGATTACCAGCGCCTGCACCATGACCGTTCAGGTCTTGGCCCCAGAGCAAGAACTCAATCGCGTGATAGCCCGTTGCAACGTTTGCTTCGACGCCGTCAGCCTCTTGCAGAGTGCCTTCCAACAGTGCGGGTGTGATGTTGGAGGCGTCTACCGTTTCGCCACCCAGGGTAAAGGTTGGGTTCGCGATCACGTTCAGGACTGCGGCCTCGTTTTCGTCCGTGGGACCGCCGTAAGACGCATCGACATAGTCGATCAGACCTTCATCAAGGGGCCACGCGTTCACCTTGCCTTCCCAATCGTCAACGATGGCATTGCCAAACCGGAACACTTCGGTCTGCTGGTAAGGCACACGCGCTGCCAGCCACGCCTCTTTGGCGGTTTCCAGCGCTTCGGCTGATGGCGCAGTCAGAAGCGTGTCAACAGCAGCGGCCAGCGTTTGAGCGGTGGTGAGGCTGTCTTCGTACTTTGCAACAGCGATATCGGAATAGGTTTCCAGAACCGCTTCTTTGGAGGCATGACCCTCAGCAAAAGCTCCGGCGCCGACAAGTGTCAAAGCGGTGGTTGCGAACATAAGGGATTTCATCGTCTGTCCTTCGTGGGCTATGTGCCGCGCACGCAGCGGCGATTGGCGCACCACGGCGGCATATCCGCAGACTATCCGGTCAGCGGAATTTGGGATTCGTTGTTTTTGGCTAAATTCACGCACCTAAAGTTGCTGTGATGCAGTTGAAGAACAGGTGCCGCGCGCGACGCACAGGGCGCCTACGCTTTGGCGTGTTTTCAACGGGTCATTCACAGCCGGCGGTAAGTTTGGCTACCCTTTTCCTGACAAGAAGAATCGGATTTGTCAATCCGGCCGATTTTGCGCGCGCGAGCTTTGTGCAGGCGGGGGCATCGACCGTGTCGAAGCATCTTCGCTATCGCTTCGGTCTTCTGACGGAGCCTTCTTGCTCGTTGAGACACGCCGCGACGGTGATGCTTTATGTCCATCCTCGTTGCGTAACGAAGATGACGCCCACGAATTGACGTTCAGGAAGAACGCTCGGGCAAGCCCGCACCATCTGAAGCAACACTCAAGCGACACGTCACAAAGGCCGGTGTGGGTTCATAAGGGGTTCAAAACCTCGCGTCAGTGCTGAATCCTGTCAGGTCCGGCAACGTCCGCTCATGCTCAAACGCAGCAGCATGAGCCATGCTGGACGCACTGCGTGAAAGCTTTGACACACAGACGTCCAGACGATTTTGCTTGGCCACAGCCAAATCGACCGCGACCGAATGCGCCAACTGACCACGGGCGATTCAGCGGCGGACGTGGGGGGTTTAAGACCGCAACGTCAAAGCACACCCGAGCGTGCGAGCATGTGCGGGGACCTCATAAGGACAACCCAACAGATCATAAGCACTTCAACTATTTGAATGGTGGGTGGCGGAGACGAAGGGATTCGAACCCTCGAGACAGTTTCCCGCCTACTCCCTTAGCAGGGGAGCGCCTTCGACCACTCGGCCACGTCTCCGCTGACCGTCCTAGTGAAAGGCGCAGCCGACCTCAAGCGGTTATTCCCCGTCGCTCCCGCCGATCTTGTCCTGTGTCTTGGTCTCGAAATCCGACGCATCGTGGCGCTCGCGAAGTTGCATCTCGGGTTCCCCAAAGCTGCGGTTCACCATGCGGCCTCGCTGCGTTGCGGGGCGCGCATCGATGGCCTTGGCCCAGCGCATCACGTTGGCATAGCTTTCCACCTCGAGGAATTCCGCGGCGGAATAGAGGCGGCCCAGAACAAGCTGTCCGTACCATGCCCAGATCGCCATGTCGGCGATGGAATAGGCGTCGCCCGCCATCCAGTCGCGCCCGTCCAGATGGCGGTCCAGCACGTCCAGCTGCCGCTTAGTCTCCATCGCGAAGCGGTTGATCGGATACTCGAACTT
>JBCBFU010000072.1:0-11989 GCA_038527375.1 Pseudomonadota bacterium
TTCATTTGCCATTTCGAGCGTGGCCAATGGAGCCCCGACCTTAACGCCGTCGGCGGGAACCTTAACGTATAAAGGGCGGATTCTCATGAACCACTTTAGCAGATACGCGCAGCGTTTGACACAATCGAGTTTTTCCGTTTCAGGGTCTTCTTGATGGTAGATCTTGTAACGAAGGATGTCGCGATATGCGCTTGAAACAGCCAGCAAGAAGCGACCCTCGTTGATGCCAACTAAAGGCCCTTCATCGCGCTTTCCGAAGTATTTGTTCTCAAATGAGCGGATGAACTTCTCGCTCATATGCCAGTGCTCAGCTATTCGGTCAGCAACGTAGCCGTCTGGAAAGTCAAACTCACGAACTGTCACCGATTATTGCCTAATAAATTTCTTTCCAGCGGCAATATCACGAGCAACGTTGGCGTACTTGCCAACACGCGCCTCAACAGTCTTCCCACTTTCGGCAACCAATTTGTCGCCATCGTAGCTGGGAGCATCATTTGGCTTGGTCATACCGATGATATTGTTTAACGCACTATCCTGCGCCAACAGTTCACGAACTCTCTTCTTTTTTTGTTCAAACGTTAGGTCAGGCATAAGATGTCCGATCTCCGAACCATTATTCTCGAATCGAATCACGTAGTTGCATCCACGTCAAGGTTTGGTCGCGCACTCTGGCGCGCATACAACATCGTGTATTACCGGCGCCCGCATGTCTGCTTGTTGCTTTCAAACGGGCGCCGGCGAGTTCACAGCCCGGTCGACACGTCGATCGTGTTGCCCTCTTCGAGCGTCACGTAGGCTTTCTTGACGTCTTTGCGCGTGCCCAGGCGGCCGCGGAAGCGTTTGTTTTTGCCTTTGGTGACCACGGTGTTGACGGCTTTCACCTTCACACCGAACAGGGCCTCGACGGCCTCTTTGATCATCGGCTTGTTCGCTTCCGGGGCGACCTCAAAAACCACGGCGCCGTGTTCGGACGCCATCGTGGCTTTCTCGGTGATGACCGGCTTGCGGATCACGTCGTAATGTTCTGCCTTGGCGCTCATTTCAGGCGAGCCTCCAGTGCTTCGACACCGGCCTTCGTCAGGACCAGGGTGTCGCGTTTCAGGATGTCGTAAACGTTCGCACCAGCGGTGGGCAGGATGTCCAGCCCTTCGATGTTGCGCGCGGCCTGCAGGAAGCCTTCGTTCACGTCCGCGCCGTCGATGACCAACGCGCGTTTCCAGCCCAGGTTTTTCACCTGTTTGGCCAGAGCGGCGGTTTTGCCTTCGGCTTCGGCGTTTTCGATCACGACCAGTTCACCCGCCTTGGCCTTGGCCGACAGCGCGTGCTTGAGCCCCAGCTTGCGGAACTTCTTGGTCAGGTCGTGGCCGTGCGACCGCGGGGTCGGGCCCTTGTAGATACCACCCTTGCGGAAGATCGGCGCGTTGCGGTCACCGTGGCGTGCGCCGCCGGTGCCCTTCTGGCGATAGATCTTCTTGGTGGAATACGAGGTTTCCGAGCGGGTCTTGACCTTGTGGGTCCCGGCTTGCGCGTTGTTGCGCTGCCAGCGGACGACACGGTGCAGGATGTCGGCGCGGGGTTCCAGACCGAACAGATCGTCGGACAGGTCCACCGAACCGGCCTTGCCGCCGTCCAGTTTGATGACGTCGAGTTTCATTATTCGTCACCTTCCTTAGTCTCGGGCGCGGCATCTGCCTCGGCGGCCTGATCGGCAGCGATGGAGGCTTCTGCTTCGGCCAGAGCGGCTTCTTGCTGTGCGGCTTCCTCGGCCAGGCGTGCCTCTTCGGCGGCCTTGGCTTCGGCTTCCGCGGCGGCGGCGGCTTCTTCGGCGGCTTTCATCGCTTCACGCTTGGCGCTCATCAGGGCGCCGGGCACGATTGCGTTTTCCGGGAAGGGCTTCTTGACCGCGTCCTTGACCGTGACCCAGCCACCTTTGGAGCCGGGAACAGCGCCTTTGACCATGATGAGGCCACGGTCGCTGTCGGTTTTCACGACCTGCAGATTCTGCGTGGTCACTTTGGCCGCACCCATGTGGCCCGCCATCTTCTTACCTTTGAAGACGCGACCGGGGTCCTGACACTGACCGGTGGAGCCGTGCGAACGGTGGCTGATCGAGACACCGTGCGACGCGCGCAGACCACCGAAGTTGTGCCGCTTCATGGCACCGGCAAAGCCTTTACCGATCGAGGTGCCGGTGACGTCGACGAACTGACCCTCAAAGTAGTGATCGGCGATGATTTCCTCGCCCACTTCGATCAGGTTGTCGGCATCCACACGGAATTCCGCGACCTTGCGCTTGGGCTCCACCTTTGCTGCTGCAAAGTGGCCGCGCATGGCTTGGCTGGTGCGTTTTGCCTTGGCTTGACCTGCACCCAACTGGATGGCGGTGTAGCCGTCTTTTTCCGCGGTGCGCTGTGCAACAACCTGCAGGTTGTCCAACTGAAGCACCGTGACCGGGATCTGCTTGCCGTCTTCCTGGAAGATACGGGTCATCCCGACTTTCTTTGCGATAACGCCAGAGCGCAACATGACAGGTGCCCTCCCTTAGACCGAAATCTGCACGTCCACGCCGGCGGCGAGGTCGAGCTTCATCAGCGCGTCCACGGTTTGCGGCGTGGGATCAACGATATCCAGCAGACGCTTGTGCGTGCGGATTTCGAACTGATCGCGCGATTTCTTGTCCACGTGGGGACCACGCAGAACGGTGAACTTTTCGATCTTGTTCGGCAGCGGGATCGGTCCGCGCACTTGGGCGCCCGTCCGCTTGGCGGTGTTCACGATTTCCTGCGTGCTTGCATCCAGCACGCGGTAATCGAACGCCTTGAGCCGAATGCGAATGTTTTGGCTAACGGCCATGTCACTTGCCTTTCGCGGCTTCTTAACGATTGAGAGGTCGACCACACGGAATTGCGGGCCCACGTCGAACCGGGTGTTTGGGTGGGTGAGGCCGTGGAAGCCTCACCCGGGTATTCGCAGAGTAAGAAGCCTTACTCGGTGATCTTCGAGACGACGCCAGCGCCGACGGTGCGGCCGCCTTCGCGGATGGCGAAGCGCAGGCCCTGTTCCATCGCGATCGGCGCGATCAGCTCAACGTCGAACTTCAGGTTGTCGCCCGGCATCACCATCTCGGTGCCCTCGGGCAGCGCAACGGTGCCCGTCACGTCCGTCGTCCGGAAGTAGAACTGTGGGCGGTAGTTCGCGAAGAACGGCGTGTGGCGGCCACCTTCATCCTTCGTCAGGATGTAGGCCTCTGCCTCGAACTTCGTGTGCGGCGTCACCGAGGACGGCTTGCACAGAACCTGGCCACGCTCAACGCCGTCACGGTCGATCCCGCGCAGCAGCGCGCCGATGTTGTCGCCTGCTTCACCGCGATCCAGCAGCTTGCGGAACATCTCGACGCCCGTGCAGGTCGTCTTCTGCGTGTCGCGGATGCCGACGATTTCGATCTCGTCGCCCACGTTGATCACGCCACGCTCCACACGACCGGTCACAACCGTACCACGGCCCGAGATCGAGAACACGTCTTCCACAGGCATCAGGAACGGCTGGTCCACCGCACGCTCAGGCGTCGGGATGTAGTCGTCCACAGCCGCCATCAGCTCTTTGATCTTCTCTTCGCCGATCTCGGGGTTGTTGCCTTCCATCGCCGCCAGGGCCGAGCCCGCGATGATCGGGATCTCGTCGCCGGGGTACTCGTAGGATTCCAGCAGCTCGCGGATTTCCATCTCGACCAGCTCAAGCAGCTCTTCGTCGTCGACCTGGTCAACCTTGTTCATGAACACGACCATCTTCGGGATGCCAACCTGGCGGCCCAGCAGGATGTGCTCGCGCGTTTGCGGCATGGGGCCGTCAGCTGCGTTCACAACCAGGATCGCGCCGTCCATTTGCGCCGCACCCGTGATCATGTTCTTCACGTAGTCCGCGTGGCCGGGGCAGTCGACGTGCGCGTAGTGACGCGTCTCGGTCTCGTACTCAACGTGCGCCGTCGAGATCGTGATCCCGCGCGCCTTCTCCTCGGGCGCGCCGTCAATCTGGTCATACGCCTTGAAGTCACCAAAGTACTTCGTGATCGCCGCCGTCAGCGTCGTCTTCCCGTGGTCAACGTGACCAATCGTGCCGATGTTCACGTGCGGCTTCGTGCGTTCAAACTTTTCCTTAGCCATGATGGCCTCCTGTCTTCTCGTTGGGGTGCCGGGCTGAAGCCCGGCCTACGGGTGGTGGGTAGGGCGGGCTTCAGCCCGCCGCCCCGGGAACTTGTGGGTTAGGCGTATTTCGCCTGGATCTCGTCCGAGATGTTCTGCGGAACCGGATCGTAGTGGTCGAACTGCATGGTGAACTGGGCACGGCCCGACGACATCGAACGCAGAGTGTTGATGTAGCCGAACATGTTGGCCAGCGGGACCATCGCGTCGATTGCGATCGCGTTGCCGCGGGTGTCCTGACCCTGCACCTGACCCCGACGGGATGTCAGGTCACCGATGATGCCACCGGTGTAGTCTTCGGGCGTGATGACCTCGACCTTCATGATCGGTTCCAGCAGCTTGGCGCCGGCCTTCTTGAGACCTTCGCGCATCGCCATCCGTGCCGCGATTTCGAACGCCAGAACGCTCGAGTCCACGTCGTGGAATTTACCGTCGATCAGTGCGACCTTGAAGTCGATCACCGGGAAGCCAGCCAGCGGACCGGAGTCCATGACCGACTGGATGCCTTTTTCGACGCCCGGGATGTATTCCTTGGGCACGGCACCGCCGACGATGCGGCTCTCGAACGAATAGCCTTCGCCTGCTTCGGTCGGCGAGATGATCATCTTGACCTCTGCGAACTGACCCGAACCACCCGACTGTTTCTTGTGGGTGTAGGTGTGTTCGATCTCGTGACCGATGGTTTCGCGATAGGCCACCTGCGGCGCACCAATGTTCGCCTCGACCTTGAATTCGCGCTTCAGACGGTCGACCAGGATGTCGAGGTGAAGTTCGCCCATGCCTTTCATGATCGTCTGACCGGACTCGAGGTCGGTTTCGACGCGGAAGGACGGGTCTTCGGCGGCAAGGCGCTGCAGACCTGCGGACATCTTCTCTTGGTCGGCCTTGGTTTTCGGCTCGACCGCGATCTCGATCACCGGATCGGGGAAGGTCATCGTTTCCAGCACGACCTGATCGTTCACCGCCGACAGGGTGTCCCCCGTGGTGGTGTCTTTCAGACCCGCCAGCGCGATGATGTCGCCTGCGAACGCTTCCGTGATTTCTTCACGGTTGTTCGAGTGCATCATCATCATACGACCGACGCGTTCCTTGCGGCCCTTCGTGGTGTTCTGGAGCGTGTCGCCCTTGTTCAGAACGCCCGAATAGATGCGCGTGAAGGTCAGCGAGCCGACGAAGGGGTCGTTCATGATTTTGAACGCCAGACCGGCAAACGGCATTTCGTCATCGGCGCGGCGCGCGATGTTACGCTCTTCGCTCTCGTCGCCCGGCTTGAAGCCCATGTAGTCGACCACGTCCAGCGGGCTGGGCAGATAGTCGATCACAGCGTTCAGCAGCGGCTGGACACCTTTGTTCTTGAAGGCAGACCCACCCAGAACCGGCACGAAGTCGAGCGCAAGCGTGCCCTTGCGCAGCAGTTTGCGCAGGGTTGCCACGTCGGGCTCGTTGCCTTCGAGATAGGCTTCCATCGCGTCATCGTCTTGTTCGACGGCGGCTTCGATCATCTTCTCGCGCCATTCGGCGGCCATGTCCGACAGGCTGTCGCGGATCGGGGACTTGATCCAGGACGCGCCCAGATCTTCACCCTGCCACAGCCACTCTTCCATGGTGACGAGGTCGATGAGACCTTCCAACTCGGATTCCGCACCGATCGGAATACCCACGGGCACGGCGCGCGCGCCGGTGCGGTCTTCGATCATGTTCACGCAGTTGAAGAAGTCCGCGCCGATCTTGTCCATCTTGTTGACGAACACCATGCGCGGAACCTTGTAGCGGTCAGCCTGACGCCACACGGTTTCGGTCTGCGGCTCAACACCTGCGTTGGCGTCCAGAACACACACGGCACCGTCGAGAACCGCCAACGAGCGTTCGACTTCGATGGTGAAGTCCACGTGGCCGGGGGTGTCGATGATGTTCAAGCGGTGCTTGGGCGTGTCGGCGGTCTGGCCGTCCTCGGTGCGCTCCCAGAACGTCGTGGTCGCAGCCGAGGTGATCGTGATGCCACGCTCTTGCTCTTGCTCCATCCAGTCCATGGTCGCCGCGCCATCGTGCACTTCGCCGATGTTGTGGGACTTGCCGGTGTAGTAAAGAATCCGCTCCGAACAGGTCGTTTTGCCAGCATCGATGTGCGCCATGATGCCGAAGTTGCGGTAGCGATCGAGAGGATAGTCGCGTGCCATTTGGCTGCTCCTGAATGCCTAAAGGGTTACCAACGGTAGTGACTGAAGGCTTTGTTCGCCTCGGCCATCTTGTGGGTGTCTTCGCGCTTCTTCACGGCGGTCCCGCGCGACTGGACGGCGTCCAGCAGCTCACCGGCGAGGCGTTCTTCCATGGTGTTTTCGTTGCGACCGCGTGCGGCCGAGATCAGCCAGCGGATCGCCAGGGCTTCGCGGCGGTCCGGACGGACTTCGACGGGCACCTGATAGGTCGCACCACCCACGCGGCGCGAACGCACTTCGAGGGCGGGTTTGATGTTGTCCAGCGCCTCGTGGAACAGCTCCACAGGGGCGCGCTTGACCTTGGATTCAACCCGATCCAGGGCACCGTAGACGATGCGCTCTGCTGCGGATTTCTTACCGTCCAGCATCAGGTTGTTCATGAACTTGGTCAGGACCAGATCGCCATACTTGGCATCGGGCAGGACTTGACGTTTCTCGGCGGCGTGACGACGCGACATATCTTAATCCTCTTACTTGGGACGCTTCGCGCCGTACTTCGAACGGCGTTGTTTCCGGTCTTTGACGCCCTGGGTATCCAGAACACCGCGCAGGATGTGGTAGCGAACGCCGGGAAGGTCTTTCACACGACCGCCACGGATTAGCACAACCGAGTGTTCCTGCAGGTTGTGGCTTTCACCGGGGATATAGCTGATCACCTCGTAGCCGTTGGTCAGGCGAACCTTCGCAACCTTCCGCATGGCCGAGTTCGGCTTCTTGGGCGTCGTGGTGTAGACACGCGTGCAAACGCCACGCTTCTGCGGGCATTGCTCAAGGTGCTGCGACTTGGATCGTTTGATTTTGGGCTGCCGGGGTTTCCGGATCAGCTGTTGGATCGTTGGCATTGGGCGTTCTTCCCGTTCCTAACACATGTGCTGGCGGGACGGCCCGCCGGGGTTTCGTTTGCTTGGGTCCACGCGTCCATGGGCCAAGCGCAAAAGCCGCAAACCCTCCCAAATCCGTGGGAAGGTGCGGGGGCATTCAGAGGATCGAGGGACGTACCCTGGATCGTGACCACTCAGAATTTGATGTCCGACACACTTGGGGGGTGCCAGAGTGCGCGCGTCCTACACCCGCCATGGTGCCCTGTCAACACCACGGCGCGGGCTGCATCCGTCGTGTCGCACGCGAGCCAAGACTGAAACAATATGGGCACGTTTCATGCATTGTTAACTGAAAACGGCGCTCTGGCGCCCACGCTGGCGGCATTTGGCCGGTTATGCAGCGGCCCCCGCATCTTTCCCCGGCACGCAATCGAAGTCGCACTATATAGTAAGGGTGTATTTGACGATTCTTAGACTGTGGGGGCTGGTATGGTACTGCGGACATTTGGTGCAATCGATAACGAGGCGCTGACCGTCGTCAGCGCACCCGGCAATTCCAACCAGAATCCCGGCGATCCGATCATCAACAACAGCAACTCGCCCAATGGGACGATTTATGAATTCGGCGGCGGTTTCCCGACGCGGATCATCGAGTTGGATGATACCGGGGGCAACCCGGACGTCTTTGAGGACGGCAATCCCGGCGGCCACACCATCACCGATGGCAAAGGGCTTGTTGCCGACGGCACGGGCGTCGAATCCGAGTCGATCCTGCGGCTGCGCGAACTGGACGTGAACGGAAACCCGACAGGTCCCGTCATCAATGTCAGCGTCTTTTCGCAGAACGGCAATTTCAGCGACATCTGGGGGTTCTCGCCCTCCGCGCCGCTGACGCCCGGGGTGCAATACGTCAAGGTCGGCGGCACCAATAATGGCCGGTCGGAATACGAAGACTTCATTCCCTGCTTCGTCGCGGGCACGCATGTCCGCGTTGCGGGTGGCGCGACCAAACCGGTCGAAAACCTCGCCTCGGGCGATCTGCTGTGGACCCGCGACCATGGCGAGGTCGCCGTGGCACTGGTCGCAACCGCCGTCGTGTCGGGGCACGGCCCGTTGGCCCCCATCCGGTTCGAAGCTGGCGCCATTGGAAACGACCGCGCGCTCGAGGTGTCGCCCCAGCACCGCATGCTGATCGCCTCACCCCAGGTCGAATTGCTCACTGGTGCATCCGAAGTCTTGATCCCGGCCCACCGTTTGCTGGGTCTGCCCGGTGTCTCGCGCGCGCCGCGGGATGCGGTGTCCTACGTGCACCTGATCTTTGACCGGCACATGATCGTGGAGGCCGCGGGTGTTTTGTCCGAAAGCTTCTATCCCGGCGCGCAGGCCATGCGGGGCGTCGAAGACGCCGTGCGGGACGAACTGTTCGCGATCTTCCCTGATCTGGCGACCAACCCACCCGCCTTTGCCGCACCCGTCATTAGCGGGCGCGAGGCGGATGTGCTGGTGGGCGAGATGGCAGCGGCCGCCTAACCAGGGGTATCGTCTGGGGCCTCATCCCGGATCAGCTTCTGTTCGCGGTAGAGGGTGTAGAGCCCCGTCACCACGATGATCGCGGCCCCGATCAACGTCATGCGATCGGGCACCTCGTTGAAAAAGGCGAACCCGATGATCAGCGCCACGACAATCGAGGTATAGCGGTAGGGCGCCACGAACCCGATATCGCCCCACCGCATCGCCGAGACTGAACAGATATACGCCACGATGACGGTCGCGATGGCCCCACCCAACGCAAAGACCGTGGTCAGGCTAAACGGCGCCCAGACCTCCCCCACCGAGCCGACGGCGCCCAGCAGCATCACACCAAACGCGGACAAAAGCGCGGTCAGCACCGTGGGAACCGACCGTGACATCTGGCGCACGGCCATATCGCGCAACGTGATCAGGACCACCGTGATCAGCACGTAGACCGAATAGATGCTGAAGCCCTCAAAGCCCGGGCGCACGATCAGGATCACGCCCACAAAGCCCACCCCGATGGCCGCCCAGCGGCGCGGGCCCACCCGCTCGCCCAGGAATAGCGCGCCCGCCATGGTGATCGTCAACGGCAGCGATTGCATGATCGTGGTCGCGTCCGCGAGCGGCATGTTGAAGATCGCGGAGATAAAGAAATAGGCCGCCCCCATCTCGCACAGGGTGCGGATGAGCAGGATGAGCCAGTCGCGCCGGGGCAGCCGCACCGTCAGTTGCCCCAGCGCCGCCGCCAGGACCAGCATAACCAAAACGACGCCGATCCCCCGGATAAAGAGCGATTGAAAGAGCGGCCATTCCGCCCCCAGTGCCTTCATGAACGCGTCATTGAGCACGAAGAATGTCATCGACCCGACCATGAACGCCGCGCCTTTGCGGTTGTCGGAACCGGTTGATGCAGGCGGCAATGTCGGTGCGCTGGGTCGGGTCATGGCGAGACTAGACGGCGGGACGGGAATTCGCGCAAGCTGCAAATCCGACCGCTGTGAGAGGCCCGCCATGTCCCCGTCAAATGACCTATCCGACTATGCCGCGCAATCCGGCCGGTTCGAGGCCGCCTTTACGCTCGAAATCCAGACCCTGCCCGGGGATGTGGGCCGGATCCTTGATGCGGTCATGGCCGTGCACCCGCTGTCCTATGGCCGGTATGAGCGCAACGCGAGCGTGACCGCGCAGGGCTATGAAACCGCGCGCCCCATGGCCGGGTCCACCACAGACACCCATGTGGAGAGCTTTCAGCCCGGCGGGACCGAGACCTATCCGATGGTGGAACTCAAGATCTCGGTCGAGCGGGACGCGACCGTGCTCGCCCGCGTCATGGATGCGATCCTGAGTGTTCACCACTATGAGGAGCCGGTGATCTTCTGCCGCGAGGATTGGGTGCACCGCGCCGCCTACGACCCCGATCGCGAAAACCCCAACCGCTGGTGGAACCGCGACGGCGGGTTGCCCGACCGGCTGGAAGACCCGTGAACCGCACCTAGCTGATCAGGCATGACCGATCTGCCACCCCTTGCCCTTTCCGTCCGCCAGCCGTGGGCGTGGGCCATCGTCGCGGGTCACAAGGTGATCGAGAACCGCAGCAAAGGGTCGATTGCGGCAGGAAATATGGATTGCCGCCGCATCGCGATCCACGCGGCCACAGGGCTCAAGGAAGACGAGTTTCAATGGGGGCACTGGCGGCTCCATCGGCACGGCGTGACCTGTCCCCGGCCCGATGCGTTGCCGCGCGGGGCCATCGTGGGGGCGGTCGATGTGATCGACATCATCAGTGAAAGCGACAGCGAATGGTTCGGCGGGCCCATGGGCCTCCTGCTCGCCAATGCGGAGATGTGTGAGGCGATCCCTGCACCCGGTGCCTTGGGGTATTTCGAATGGGCTGCCTCGGGCGAACTTGCGCCGCCGACCCGCTGGATGACGCACTATGACCGCCCGGGCGGCGATGGCGGGACCGGAAGCCTCTTCCCCGATTTGGCGCCAAGCTTTGCAGCGCCACCGGAACGGCCCCGGCGCAAAAGATAGGGCCTACATCTGCGGGATGCGTGTGCCGGCGCGTGTGGTGCGCGCGACCTCTGCGATCCGCTTGACCCGTGTCGCGTCGGTCTTGGCCAACTTGATCCAGCGCAAGACATTACGCCGATGGGCGTCTGGCAACGCGGCCCATGCCGGTGCGTCCCCCTCGGCGTCCAGCGCAGCCGTCAGGTCAGCCGGGTCAATCAACGCGTCCACGTCATCGTAGAAGGCCCACATGCCGTTGGCCTTGCTCGTCTCGATGGCCGCCTGCCCCGCTGGATGCATCCGCCCCTCTCCTTCCAGCCGCGCCGCGCGATCCTTGTAGCTCTTGGCCCAGGCTTGCATCTTGCGCGGAGCGATCAGTTGCATGGTGCGCGCGGGGTCCTCGTGCTTGCGCCGAATGCCGTCGATCCAGCCATGGGCGATCAATGCGTCCAGCACATCCCCGGTCGACAGGTACTTGGGCGACAGCTTCTTCCACGTGACCAGCCACACCGACGCCGCCTGTGCGTGATTGGCCGTCATCCACGCCCAGAGATCGGCCTCGGAGGCGACCTCAATCCGGTCGAAATTCTCGGTCTTTGTCATGGGGATCAGGTAGGCGCGGGGCGGCCCCGAGCAAGCGGCAGACCCATGAGGGACCGCCACGAAAAAGGGGCCCCGAAAGGCCCCTTCTCAATTCCTATGTGCCGGAGGTTTACTCGCGGCTTTCCGGCGTATCGACGATCAGGTTGTCGAACTCGTCGCCACCCACGATGTCGTCGGCGGTCGGCGCGGCCAGGGCTGCGGCGGCTTCCGCCTCCTCCCGGCGCGCTTCGAGCACGACATTGTCGCGGCTTTGGGCAATGCGGCGCACGCGCTGCGTGGCCCCACCGGTGCCTGCCGGGATCAGACGACCCACGATGACGTTCTCTTTCAGGCCGACCAGCTTGTCCTTTTTGCCTTGGACCGATGCCTCGGTCAGGACGCGCGTGGTTTCCTGGAAGGACGCCGCCGAGATGAACGAACGCGTCTGGAGCGATGCCTTGGTGATCCCCAGAAGGATCGGCTCACCCTGGGCCGGACGCTTGCCGCGCGACAGTGCCTTTTCGTTGGCAGCGTCGAATTCGGCCTTGTCCACATGTTCGCCCTTCAGAAGCGTCGTCTCCCCGCTGTCGAGGATCTCCCACTTTTGCAGCATCTGGCGCACGATGACCTCGATGTGCTTGTCGTT
>JBCBFU010000073.1:0-11039 GCA_038527375.1 Pseudomonadota bacterium
GCTGCAATGCAGCTTCCCTGAAGCGGACATTGACGCGTGTGCGCAGCATTTTGGCATGCAGGACGACCGCATCGCGGGACCAAGCGGACTTTCGGTTTTTGTTCTTTGCTATCGCAGCATTTGTTCGCATTGGTGGCATGAATTGCTTTGAAGCGTGGCGCCAGTCATAAGATCGGTCATTCAAGACTGTTGAGTTCTGCGCAGCGGAGGTCGGATGATAGTTTCAACTTCATTTGGTGGTTTGGACGTGAGCACCACCTGACCCGGATTTGGCTGTGGTGACGTAGCATAACTGTCAGGTGCAGCAAGTAGCATACGCATGGAAAAACCAATCGCCATAACGCCTACAGGCAAGACAACGAAGCCCACACCGTTTAAGCGGTATTCATCACCTTTTTAACCGACTCCGCTGTACTTCTTACTGCCGCCTCTATCGTTGGTTTTTGACTTATGAATCGCGAAGTTGGAACGGGTACCGAAATAGCGTGCAGTTCACCTGATAGGTCACGGAACGCAAATCCAATGGCAGAAATGCCGTCGGAATGTTCGTCGTTGTCATATGCAAACCCTGTTTCCACAATTTGATCGAGAATTTGAGAAAAGTTGTCGACATTGAGAGTCGCGTCTGTCGGTTCCACCTCGGCCTTTGCATAGGTCAGTGCGATATCGCGGGGCAGTTTCGCCAGGCACGCGCGACCGTTTGCCGTGGTCGTCACCGGGAACACTTCACCAACTGAAGAAATGGTCCGCAGGCGATGGGTTCCGGGCACCTGATCGATAAAGATCATTTTGCCGCCTCTCAACACCGAGAGATCAGTTGTTTCTCCCGTCGCCTGCGTTAGCTCCGTCAAGAGCGGATGGCAGAGTTCAGCGGTGTTAAACTGTGCCGCCTCAGCCAGCGCGCCCAGTTCGGGACCCAGGCGCACGCCGCCGCCGGATGGGTTGGCAATCAACAGGCGTTCCACTTGCAGCGCCCCGACAATCCGCTGAACGGTCGAACGCGGCAAGCCGACAGCCGTGGCGATCTGGCCCAGGCTTAACCCTTCGGGATGTTCTTTCAGGCTGCGCAACACGGTAGCGGCCCGCGAAATCACTTGGATTCCACTTCTCGCGTTTTGACTGTCTTTCATCGCTGTGACGCCTTTTTCAAAGATTTATGTATCTCATAGCCGCCTAAAACGGCCTGTCAATAAATAACCGCATTGTGATACATATATACCGCATGGCGATTTTTCTTGATCGCGATGCGGTGCATGTGTACCAAAAAGAGAATCGGGCTGGGAGGCCTACCGAAAAACTCGACACAACCAAACATCGCCTCGGCGGTGAACAGAGGACTTGTATCCATGGTAGAAATTCGCGGAATCGAATTCCAATCAAACACAGACAACGACATGGGGCTTGAGTTTGTGAACCTCAGCCACCGCTTTGGCTATCAGTGCCCAAACTGGCCGTATTTCAAAGACGTCGCTATCGAGCGTAAACACTACATGGCCAAGTCAGGCGTTCTGAGTCAGACGATCACCACCACCATGCACGTCACCACGCATATCGACGCGCCTGCCCACGTGGTGCAGGGCACGCCCTTTATTGACGAGGTTCCGCTGCCGCATTTCTTTGGCTCCGGCCTCGTTGTGTCGATCCCCAAGAAAAAATGGGAGTCGATCACGGGCGATGATCTGGAAAAGGCCTGCGGGCACGCCATTCGCAAAGGCGACGTGCTGATCATCAACACAGGCTGGCATAAACAGTATGAAGATGGCGATTACTTTGCCTATTGCCCCGGCCTAGTGCAGTCCGCCGCAGACTGGATGGTTGAAAAGGGCGTCAAGGTGGTTGGCCATGACACCCAAGCCAATGACCATCCGCTGGCGACGGCTATTGGCCCACAACGCAACGGCCCCATCCTGCCGCACCTTGAGGAAGAATACCGCGAATGGTCCGGCGGCAATGATTGGAAAGACGATTTCCCAGTATGGGAGCCTGTCCACAACACCCTGTTTTCTAACGGCATCCTAGGCATTGAAAACGTTGGCGGCGATCTCGATGCGGTCACTGGCAAGCGCGTTACATTCGCGTTCTTCCCGTGGAACTGGGATCGCGGCGATGGCTGCATCATCCGTTTGGTCGCCATCACCGACAAACAGCAGGCCTACCGCATCGAAGCCGGCGAGGCGTTCTGATGCATCTCAAACGGTTTGCTGATGCCCAGACCTATGACGCGCCCAATCATTGGGGCGTCACGGGTCTGCGCCTCCAGGGGTTCGAAGACGGCGGGCCCGAAAACCAATGGGTGGGCTTTTCACAGTTTCTGCCCGGCGGTGGCGCGGGACCAGACAGCACGCCGTTTGAAAAAGTCTACGTCGTCTTGGAAGGCGAAATGACCATCGAGGTTGATGGCAAAGAAACCGTTCTGGCTGCGATGGACAGTTGCACCGTGCCTCCTAGTGAGGTGCGGCGCATCGAAAACAAGACCAACCATATCTGCAAAATGCTTGTCGTGATCCCCTATCCCAATGGCCAGAGACCGGAGTAAGCCCATGTCCCTCGACAATCCGCTTTCAATGTTTGATGTACGTGGCAAGGTGGCGCTGATTACCGGGGCCTCGGGCGCCTTTGGTGCGGTGGCCGCGCGGTGCCTGTCCGGCGCGGGGTGCAAGGTTGTGCTGGCCGCGGGCAATGCTAAGGCCATGGCGGAAGTAGCAGACACTTGCACTGGTGAGGTGCACCAGATCAATGCCCGACCAGATAGTGAAGCTGCCTGTGCGTCCTTGGTGGCCGAGGCGGTGTCCGCCTTTGGCAGTCTCGACATTTTGGTCGTGGCCTCGGGAATGAACAAAGTCGCCAAGATCACCGACATGGAACCCGGCACCTTTGACGGTGTGATGGACGCCAATGTCACGCAATCCTGGTTGATTGCGCGGGCAGCAACGGCGCAAATGACCGCCCAAGGCACCGGCGGCAAGATCGTTTTCGTCTCCTCCGCGCGCGGTCTGCTGGGTCATCCGGCGGGCTACACAGCCTATTGCGCATCTAAGGCGGCCGTTGACGGCCTGACCAAGGCGTTAGGCTGCGAACTCGGGCCCGCCGGAATCACAGTGAACGCGATTGCGCCGACTGTGTTCCGCTCACCACTCACGGCCTGGATGTTCGAAGACACGCCAGAGGCTACCAAGGTGCGCGACGGTTTCCTCGCCCGCGTGCCCAAGGGCCGGTTGGGCGAGCCGGAGGATTTGGCAGGACCGCTTTTGTTCCTGTCCTCTGCGGCGTCTGACTTTTATACTGGGCATATCCTTTATGCCGATGGCGGCTATACGGCGGGCTGAGGGATGCGCAAAAACATCCAAACCGCCGTCATCGGCGCCGGTCTGATGGGGCACGGCATCGCGCTGACCTTAGCGCGGGCTGGGCAATACGTCCGCATTTCAGATCCGGTCCAATCCGCGCGTGAAACCGTGGCACGGCGGATTTCAGACAGCCTCAAGGGGTTGGGTGAGCCCGAGGACTGCATCCCAAAGATCCTCAAAAAGATCGAGATTTGCGGCACCATTTCCAGTGCCGTGCATGACGCAGAAATCGTCTTTGAAGCAGCCCCTGAAAAGCTGGAGCTCAAACAATCCATTTTTGCAGAGGTCGAAGCCCACGCGCCCGACACTTGCATTCTGGCCTCCAACACCTCTGTGATGCCCATCACAAAGATCATGGAGAACCTGCGGCTGAAAAACCGAGCGCTAGGGACGCACTGGTGGAACCCACCGCATATGATCCCACTGGTCGAAGTTGTGGCCACCGAATGGACCGACGCGGGCGTCACCGATCAGATGATGGCCGTTTTGGCAGATGCAGGCAAAACGCCAGTCCGGGTCAAAAAGGATGTGCCCGGCTTCATCGGCAACCGCTTGCAACATGCGCTGTGGCGCGAGGCGATTAGCCTTGTTGAGAATGATATCTGTGACGCGGAAGCCGTGGATACGGTCATCAAATCCAGCTTCGGCCGCAGGCTTGCCGTGTTGGGTCCGCTTGAAAATGCGGACCTTGTGGGCACCGATTTGACACTCGATATCCACGAAAACGTGCTGTTCGATCTTGAACGGCGCGCAGCCCCGTCGCCGCATCTCGCAGATCTGGTAAAACAGGGCCGTTTTGGCATGAGGACCGGCGAAGGTTTCCGAACCTGGACGGAGGAAGAAGCTGCGGCCGTGCGTGCGCGCGTGGCGCAGCATCTGCGAAAGTTAGAAGAGATACTGCTAGACTGAGCAAAAAAGGAAGTCGGTTAAATCGACCGGCAAATGGGAGGAAAATATGACAAAGACTACATCAACATGGTCGCGCCGCCGCTTCTTGGCGAGCAGTGCGACAGCGCTGGCGGCTCCTGCCATTCTGACGGCTGGCCGTGCCTATGCAGACAACCCTGTGATCAAAGTCGGCCACGTTAGCCCACGCACCGGCCCGCTGGCAGGTTTCGCTGAGGCGGACGATTATGTGCTGAATGCCGTGCAGGCCGCCATGTCGGCGGGGCTGGAAAACAACGGCAAAACCTACACGGTTGAGATCATTTCCAAAGACAGCCAATCCAACCCCAACCGCGCGGCAGAAGTGGCCGCCGACCTGATCCTCGGCGATGAGGTCGACCTCATAGTCGCCGCCTCGACACCCGACACGGTCAACCCGGTCTCTGACCAGGCTGAGATCAACGAGGTGCCTTGCATCACGACCGATTGTCCGTGGCAGCCCTATTTCTTTGGCCGCAACGGCGTGCCAGGCGAAGGGTTCTTGAGCACCTATCACTTCTTCTGGGGCCTTGAGGATGTGATCGGCGCGTTCCTGAACATGTGGGACCAAAGCGGCGTTGCCAAACAGGTTGGCGGTCTGTTCCCCAACGATGCGGATGGCAATGCCTGGGGCGATGCAGAGCTGGGCCTGCCCAAACCGCTGGCCGCCGCTGGGTATACGCTGACCGATCCAGGCCGCTATCAACCGCTGTCAGATGACTTCAGCAACCAAATCGCTGCGTTCAAATCCGCGGGGTGTGAAATCATCACCGGCAATATGATCCCGCCGGACTTCGCAACCTTCTGGGCCCAAGCGGCACAGCAAGGGTTCAGCCCAAAGGTCGTAACCATCGGCAAGGCGCTACTGTTCCCGTCGGTGATTGAGGCGCTTGGCGAACGCGGCGACGGTCTGTCCTCCGAGGTCTGGTGGTCCCCGAACCATCCGTTTAGCTCTTCCCTTACCGGCGCCAGCGCAAAAGAACTGGCTGATGGTTACTCAGCGGCATCTGGGCGTCCATGGACACAGCCTATCGGGTTCAAACACGCACTCTTCGAAGTGGTGGCGGATGTCATCAAGCGTGCCGAGGACCTAGAGGATCCAAGCGCGATCGTGTCAGCGATTGCGTCAACCAACCTCGACACCATCACCGGCAATGTGAATTGGGCCAACGGCCCGATCAACAACGTCACCAAAACGCCGCTTGTTGCGGGGCAATGGCAACGTGATGGCGATGCGCTCGATCTCAAGATTGTTGCGAATTCGACGGCGCCTGACATTCCATTGACTGGTGAGCTCAAGCTTCTGTCGTAAGCTCGCATCTAAATCAAAGCTAAAATAGCGGCATGGCTCAGGCCATGCCGCCTCTTCGAACCCTACGAGGTATGATGTCCATGTTTCTGACATTGGATAAGGTCTCAAAGTCGTTCGGCTCGATCACGGTCGCAAACGACTTGAGCTTTGGCGTCGAGGCTGGGCAGGCGCTTGGCGTGATCGGGCCGAACGGCGCGGGTAAGACGTCTATGTTCAACCTGATCACGGGGACGCTGTCGCCGAATTCAGGGCAAATCATGTTCGATGGCCAGGACGTCACGCGCAGCAGTGCCGCCAAGAGATGCCGGGCCGGAATGGCCCGCAGTTTCCAGGTGCCGCAGCCTTTCTCAGGCATGACCGTTTTCGAAAATGCGATGATTGCCGCCACTCAGGCGGGTGGCTTGAGCGGCAAGGAAGCCGAAGACCACTGTATCGAAGTTTTGGATCAGACCGAACTGCTCGACCGTGCCAACACGCTCGCAGGCGGACTGACCTTGCTGGGGCGCAAACGGCTGGAGCTGACCCGTGCCCTTTGCGCCAAGCCTAAACTATTGATGTTGGACGAAATCGCTGGCGGCTTGACCGAGGCAGAATGCACCTCACTCGTGAAGACGATCCAAGATATTCACGCCCGCGGGGTGACAATTATTTGGATCGAACACGTGGTTCATGCGCTTTTGGCTGTGGTGGACAAACTGATTGTCATCGATTTCGGCAGCAAAATTGCCGAGGGCGAACCACGCGCGATCATGGACAGCCCACAGGTACAAGAAATCTATTTGGGGATCGATGGCGATGGGTGACACCGTTTTACACTTGACCCAGCTCGACGCGTTTTATGGGGACTTTCAGGCGCTCTATGGCGTTGATCTAGAGGTCGCCCAAGGCGAGGTTTTGGCCATCATCGGGGCCAACGGCGCGGGCAAATCAACGCTGATGCGGTCGATATCGGGGCTGACGCCAAACGCGGCTGCCATGGTGCGCTATCGCGGTGACGCCATCGGCGCGCTGCGCGCAGACCAGGTGGCGCAAAAGGGCATCGCCCTGGTGCCCGAAGGGCGGCAGCTTTTCCCATCGCTGTCGGTCGAGGAAAACCTGATCATCGGCGGACAGGTCGGGCGCAAAGGGCCATGGTCCTTGGACGCGGTCTACAAGCTCTTTCCGATTTTGCAGGAACGCAAACACCAGCAATCGACCTCTCTGTCTGGGGGGCAACAGCAAATGGTGGCGATTGGGCGCGCGCTTATGGCCAATCCAGACCTGATCTTGTTTGACGAGATCAGCCTGGGCCTGGCGCCGATCATCATCAAAGACATTTACGCGGCTCTGCCCGGCATCATTGGTGAAGGGATGAGCGCTTTGATCGTGGAACAAGACATCACCAAGGCGCTGGCCGTATCGCAGCGCTTTTACTGTTTGCAAGAAGGGCGCGTCTCTCTCGAAGGGGAGTCAGAAACGGTCGCGCGCGAGGATATTTCCCGCGCATATTTCGGGGTGGCATGAGATGGACTGGGTAAATGCAATTGTTCAAGGCACCCTGCTCGGCGGGCTCTACGCGCTCTTTGCGGCGGGTTTGTCCCTGATCTTTGGGGTCATGCGGCTGGTGAATATCGCCCATGGCGATCTGATCGTGTTGGGGGCCTATTTGGGCCTGTCAGTGACCACCGTTCTGGGCCTGCATCCGCTAGCGGCGCTGGTCATTGTTGTGCCAGCCATGGCGGTGATTGGTTACGTTTTGCAGCGCGGCGTTTTGAACCAAACTTTGGGCAAAGACATCTTGCCGCCACTGCTGGTGACCTTTGGTCTGTCCGTCATCATCCAAAACGCGCTGCTAGAGACGTATTCCGCCGATCCGCAAAAGATGAACGCTGGCGCGTTGGAAACGGCGAGCCTTGCAACCGGGGGGCTGTCGCTGGGCGTGTTGCCGGTGATGACCTTTGCCATTGCCGTTGCCGTAATCGCCAGTTTGCAGTGGATTTTCTATCGCACAGCTTTGGGCCGCGCCTTTCGCGCCACATCCGACAACCAAGGGATTGCTCAGCTGATGGGCCTGAACCGTCGGCATATCTTTGGCCTTGCCATGGCGTTGGCGCTGGCAGTGACGGCGATTGCGGGCATCATGTTGGGGATCCGCACCAGCTTTGACCCCTCTATCGGTGGCGGGCGTCTGATCTTTGGCTTTGAGGCCGTGATCATTGGCGGCTTGGGCAACCTGTGGGGCACCTTGGCGGGTGGGGTGATCTTGGGTGTCGCGCAAACGGTTGGGGCCAAGATCGACCCCGGTTGGCAGCTCTTGGCCGGGCACCTGATCTTCCTCGTTATTTTGGCCATCAAGCCCAATGGGCTGTTCCCGAGGATCAACGAATGACTCCCAATAGCTATCACGTCACCCGATCCTCCCAGGCGACCAAGACCATTGCCGTACTGGGAGCGCTCCTCCTCCTCATTCTGGTGGCCGCGCCCTATTGGGCCGGGCGCGCGGAGCTGAGGTTGATGGGTGAGATTTTCCTCTACCTGGCGCTCGCGAGCCTTTGGAACCTGATGGCGGGCTATGCAGGCTTGGTCTCTGTGGGTCAGCAGGCCTATGTGGGGCTGGGCGGTTACATGCTCTTTGCGTTCACAATATTTGCAGGGACGCATCCCATTGTTGCCGTGATCCTTGCTGGTCTTGTGGGCGCGATCCTGGCGATCCCGGTTGCCTTACTAATTTTCCGACTGCGCGGGGCCTATTTTGCTATTGGCACTTGGGTGATCGCCGAGGTGTTCCGCCTGTCCTTTGCACAAGTCTCTGCCTTGGGTGGTGGGTCCGGCTCATCACTGCCGGTGGGCATCGTCCGGTCCCTGGCGTCATCACGTGCCGGGCGCGAACATCTCAGCTACTGGCTGGCGCTTGGCTCTGCCGTTTTGGTGATCGCCGCCGTCTATCTGTTCTTGCGGTCGCGCAACGGGCTGGCCCTGACGGCCATCCGCGACAATGAATTGGCGGCTGGATCGCTGGGGATCGACATCTGGCGGACCAAGTTTGTGGTCTACCTGGTCACCGCGGCCCTGACATCCGTGATCGGCGCGCTGATCTTCTTGCAGAAGCTGCGGATTTCCCCCGATGCAGCGTTTTCGGTGAATGATTGGACGGCGTTCGTGATCTTTATCGTCGTAATTGGCGGCATTGGCACCATCGAAGGCCCGATCATTGGAACGCTGATCTTCTTCCTTCTGCGCGAAACCCTAGCCGACCTGGGCACCATCTACCTGATGATCCTGGGACTTGTGGCCATCGTGATCATGCTCAAAGCGCCCCAAGGCCTCTGGGGTCTGATCCGCGCGCGTTTCGATTTCGAACTCTTCCCGCTCAGCTACCGCGTGAAGGCAAACAAACCCACTAAGAAGGGCTGAGACATGGCTAGAAAAAAGCAAAAGACAATCATCACCTGCGCCGTGACAGGAGCGATCCACACGCCCACGATGTCGGATGCGCTGCCCTTTACCTATGACGACATTGCGCAGCAGGCCGTTGAGGCGGCTGAGGCAGGCGCGTCGATCCTACACCTTCATGCGCGCGACAACGAATCCGGCGCGCCGTCAGTCGCCATAGAGGATTTCGCGCCGTTTCTGCCGCGCGTAAAACAGGCCACGGATGCGGTCGTGAATATCTCAACCGGTGGGTCGCTGACCTTGTCGATCCAAGACAGGATCACGCCAGCTAAGACTTTCTCGCCTGAGATGTGTTCCATGAACATGGGGTCGATGAATTTCTCGTTTCACCCGCTGGCGGGACGCTACGGGGATGACGATTGGAAGTTTGATTGGGAAAAGGATTACGTCAAAAATTCTGACGGCAACATCTTCCGCAACACCTTTCGCGATATCCAGGAAGCGGCCGAAACCCTTGCGCCGCATGACGTCAAGTTTGAGCATGAATGCTATGACGTGGGGCACCTGTACAACCTGAAATTCTGCATGGATATCGGGTTGTTCAAAGCACCTGTCTTTATCCAGTTTATCTTTGGAATTTTGGGCGGCATCGGGCCCGAGGTTGATAACCTAATCTTTATGAAACGCACCGCAGACCGTCTCTTTGGCGACGATTACCGGTGGTCCGTACTGGGCGCGGGCGGCGCGCAAATGACCCTTGGGACAACTGCCAGCCAAATGGGCGGCAATGTGCGCGTTGGGCTTGAAGACAGCTTGTTCATTTCGCGCGGCTCATTGGCGGAAAGCAACGCCCAGCAGGTCGCCAAAATCCGTCGCATCGTCGAAGATTTGGGGTGCGAGGTTGCGACCCCCGATGAGGCGCGAGAAATCCTTGATCTAAAGGGAGGGGACCGTGTTTCGTTTTGATCCCGGTATCCCAGAACCCACGATGAAGACAGCCAGCCAAAGAGGCTCCGCATGAAGAAAATATACCCGACAGCCGCCACTGCTTTGGACGGCGTGTTGCACGATGGGATGTTGATCGCGGCCGGCGGTTTCGGTCTGTGCGGCATTCCGGAGCTTTTGATCGATGCCATTAAAGAGGCGGGCACTAAAAATTTGACCTTTGCCTCCAACAACGCAGGCGTCGATGACTTTGGCATTGGTGTGCTCTTGCAAACCCGGCAAGTCCGCAAGATGATCTCATCCTATGTCGGTGAAAACGCAGAGTTCATGCGCCAATACCTCTCTGGTGAGTTGGAGCTTGAGTTTAATCCGCAAGGGACGCTGGCTGAGCGGATGCGCGCTGGTGGATGCGGTATTCCGGGCTTTTATACCAAAACTGGTGTCGGAACTGTGATCGCGGAAGGCAAAGAGCATAAGGATTTCGCCACGGGTCCCCAAGGTCAGCCTGAAACCTACATCATGGAAGAAGGTTTGTTCGCAGACTTGTCCATCGTGAAGGCATGGCAAGCGGACGAAACGGGCAATTTGGTGTTTCGCAAAACCGCTCGCAACTTTAACCCGCCTGCGGCAATGTGCGGCAAAATCTGCATCGCGGAAGTCGAAGAGATCGTGCCGACCGGATCCATTGATCCGGACAACATCCATCTGCCGGGAATCTATGTGCATCGGTTGATCCAAGGCGAACATGAGAAGCGCATCGAACAACGCACAACGAGGGCAGCATAATGGCTTGGGATCGCAATCAAATGGCCGCCCGCGCCGCGCAAGAGCTGCAAGATGGCACCTATGTGAACCTCGGCATCGGGATCCCGACGCTGGTGTCTAACTATATTCCCGAGGGGGTCGAGGTCACGTTGCAGTCGGAAAACGGAATGCTGGGCATGGGACCGTTCCCAACCGAGGATACGATTGACCCGGACCTGATCAACGCTGGGAAACAGACAATCACCGAGCTGCCGCAAACGGCGTATTTTGACTCGGCTCAAAGCTTTGGCATGATCCGGGGCGGCAAAATCGCCATGGCGATCCTGGGCGCAATGGAAGTCGCCCAGAATGGTGATATTGCCAACTGGATGATC
>JBCBFU010000074.1:0-10789 GCA_038527375.1 Pseudomonadota bacterium
GCGATCGAGCGCATGGCCGAGGCCGGATATACGGTCGAGAACGGTGTGATGACCGGCCCCGACGGCGCGCCCTTTACGTTCAAGGTCCTGATCTCGAACGCCGCGTCGGAGGTAGAGACCATGATGGACCTCTACACGCAGGCGCTCGACCGGATGGGGATCGCGGTGGAGATCGACAAGGTCGACAGCGCCCAGCTCAAGGAACGCACGCAGGCCTATGATTACGACATGATCTACTATCGCTGGGGTCTGTCGCTGAGCCCCGGCAACGAACAGATGCGCTATTGGGGATCGGCAGGCGTCGAAGAGCCCGGGTCGCGCAACATCATGGGAATGAACTCCCCCGCCGCCGAGGACATGATCAATCGGCTGGTGAATTCGGGCAGTCAGGATGAATTCCTCGCCGCCGCCCGGTCGCTGGATCGTGTGCTGATGTCGGGCCGCTATGTAATCCCCATCTATCAATACACCGCCAGCCGTCTGGCCCATGACGCGGCGCTGCGTTTTGATGCGGGCAACCTTCCAATGTACGGCGATTGGATCGGCTTTCAGCCCGATGTGTGGTGGTACGAGGAATAGCCACCTCACAGCCACATGACTTGACCATCACTGGCGCCAAACCCCGCAGAGTGTTATTTGACACAGATAGGGGTTTGGGGTTTTCAACATGTCTTCCTTTTGGATGCCGTCTCGATCGGCGATCTACAATGGCAGCCAGTTTCGGGATTTTCTGACCGGGACGTCCGCAGATGACGAACTCTACGGGTTCGGCAACGACGACCGCCTGACGGGCAACGGCGGCAACGACATTCTCGATGGCGGCGCAGGCTCGGACGAGATGCGCGGCGGCACGGGTGACGATACATACATCCTGCGCCGGGGCGACGGCAGTGTCCCCAATATGGGCTTCACCGACCTGATCTGGGAAAACGCGGGCGAAGGCACTGACAAGATCAGAATAGTTGGCGTTCTTCCGTCCGAGGTCCTGTTCAGCGGCGCAGGCTCGACGTTCCGGATCACCATCGACGACGGCGCTGGCAACCTGCTGGTCACGCATGTCTTTTCGGGGTCCAATCTCTGGGACTATGTCGAAGCTATCGAGTTTGACGACGGCACGATCATCAACGCCACGACGGGTCTGCAATTGGTCGGAACAAGCGGCGACGATCAACTCTTGGGCGCCGGGTCAAACGATGCGCTTATCGGCAATGGCGGAAACGACAGGCTCGAAGGACGGGCTGGCGCCAACACGCTGGATGGCGGCGCGGGCGCCGATCTGATGCTCGGCGGAAGCGGGGATGACACCTTTATCATCGACCGTGGCGACGGCACGCTGAAAGGCGCCACTGTAACCGATTATCTCGGCGAATCGCCAAACGCCGGAACCGACACTATTCGCATCCGCGGCGTTCTCCCCTCCGAGGTGTTCATTTATCACCGGGGCGCGGAAGGCCATGTCATTGCGCTGTTCGATGATCATGGGGTGCTGCGCGAAACCTTGGTCGCTGGCAACTTTACCCTTGGTTTCCTCGACCTCATTGAACGTATCGAATTTGATGATGGCACCGTTTGGGATGCAACGACCGGCATCATCATGAATGGCATGTCCACCGACGATGTCATTCAGGGTTCGCTCACGAAGGAGGTCATCTTCGGCAACAACGGCGCCGATACACTGTCGGGTCTCGGCGGCGACGACATTCTGAACGGCGGACGTGGCACCGATCGTCTGTTTGGCGATGCCGGCCACGACATCCTCCAGGGCGGGCGCGGCGCGGACGAGATGTGGGGCGGCGACGGCGACGACACGTACCGCGTGGCGGTCGGCGACGGCAAAGCCGATGGCAGCGACTACATCGTGGAACTGCTGAACCAAGGCAATGACACGCTGCGGCTCGAAGGCATCGCGGTCAGCGAACTGGTGATGAAATCATATTCCATTACCGGACCAGCCGGCGTCACCGGCCTCGCGTGGTACTTTGGTCTGCTCGACGACAACAGCTACCTCTACACCGGTGTGACCCCGACGGCGAGCGGCGATCTTTGGGACTATATCGAAAGCATTGAATTCGACGATGGCACCCAATGGACGGCGGCCACCGGCCTGACCCAACGCGGCACCAGCGGCAATGAAGAGATGTGGGCCACCCTGTCCGGCGATGACATGTACGGCATGGGCGGGGATGACACGCTTCAAGGGCGCGACGGGAACGACCTGCTGGTGGGCGGCACCGGCAATGACCTGTCTTGGGGCCGAGCAGGCGACGACACCTTTATTGTCGCGTTGGGCGATGGATCGGCCACGCAAGGTCTCGACACGCTCCGCGAGGACTTCAACGCGGGCTACGACACCATCCGCTTCACAAATGTCTCCGTGTCGAACTTCGCCATCACCATGTCGGCGGGCATGATCCATTTCGGGCTCGGTGACGGCGCGGGGACATGGCATTGGACATCGGTCGGGATCGGGAGCGGAAACCCCGAAGCGACGTTTTGGAACATGTTCGAGGAAATCATCTTCGACGATGGCACCACCTGGACCTCGGCCGTGCGTTTGCAGGGGTTCGGCACCGAGTTGGACGATTTAATCGTCGCCTTTGGCGATGGCGGTACAATCTTTGGCAACGGTGGCGACGACACCCTCCAAGGCGGCGCTGCCGTCGACACGCTTTTTGGCGATGCGGGCGAGGACACCCTGACGGGCGGCGCGGAAGCCGACATCCTGATTGGCGGGTTGGATGCTGATTTCATGGCGGGTGGCGAAGATGGCGACACCTACCGCATTTTCCGCGGCGACGGCGGAGCGACCGAATTCGAGGAAATCATCTTTGAGGCGTCCAACACCATGGGCACCGATATCCTGCATTTCGCAGGCGGCATTACGCTGGCCGACCTACTTGTCACCTACTCGGAAAACGAAATCAGCTTTGGCGTCGATGATGGCACGGGCACTTACCTCTGGACCGCTATCCGCACTTTCAACACCACAAACGGCTTTTCCGACCTCTTTAGAATGATCGAAGAGATTCATTTCGACGATGGCACGGTCATCACGGAGAACACCGTCTTCATCCTGAACGGGACCACCGGCGACGATGTGCTGGTGGGCAACTCTTTGCCCGAACTTGTTTTGGGCGGCCCGGGAGAGGACATCCTCGACGGCGGATTGGGGCGCGACACCCTGCGCGGTGGTGCCGATAACGACATCCTGATCGACAGCCAGGGCTACGACACGATGCAAGGCGACGGCGGCGCGGACCTGTTCGTGTTCCATCGAAACGGCGATGGTGCCGAGATCCTCGATTTTGAACAGGGCGTGGACGCCATCGACATCAGCCAGATCGTGGGCGACTACGGCACCATCCTGTTCCGTAATTTCGACACACCCATCGATGTGCGCGGAAATCGTGGCACGGGCGACGATGCCTACGTTGTCATCACCTTCCTCGAACAGGCCGACGATCTGGGCATCAGCATCTCCTACAAAGGCAGCGTCTTGGGCGGCAACGACCCGTTCTCGGTCAATATCAGCCTGACAGGCGGGTTCGACACGATCACGCAATCGGCCGATCTCTTCGTCTGGTAGCGTACCGTCATAAAGCTGTTACATCTCCCCCCTACCCGGCTCTCATGAATATCCTTGTCCTGTGCACCGGCAACTCGGCCCGCTCCATCCTCCTTGAATACATCCTGCGTACGCGCTCAAACGGGCGCGTGACCAGCTTCTCAGCAGGCTCCAAACCGGCGGGCAAGGTACACCCGCAATCGGTGGCCTTGCTGGCATCCCTCGGGATCGACACGTCAGACGCTCGTTCCAAAAGCTGGGACGAATTCGGCGCTGAAGATGCGCCCCAGATGGACGCCGTGATAACTGTCTGCGGGTCCGCCGCGGGTGAGGAATGTCCAATCTGGCCCGCAGGCCCAAACGGCGCTCCCGCCCGCGCCCATTGGGGGGTCGAAGACCCGGCCGCCGCCGCCGAACCCGACTGGGAGGCCGCCTTTCAGACGGCTTATGACATCCTCGGTCGGCGCGCCGATGCATTCCTTTCCATGGACGTTGACCCAACCGACCGCGCAGCGCTGCAGGCGGCTTTGAACAGCGCAGGTCAGGTCCAATGACACGCAAATTGATCGCCGAAAGCCTCGGCACCGCCCTCCTCCTCATCGGCGTGGTCGGCTCTGGCATCATGGCCCAGACCCTCACCGACGACATCGCGCTGGCGCTTCTTGCCAATGCCGTGGCCACGGGCGCGATGCTCTACGTCATCATCCTATCGCTCGGGCCCATCTCCGGCGCGCATTTCAACCCCGCCGTCACCTTGGCCTTCTGGCTGCGCGGCGACATCGACGGCCGCAGCGCGCTACTCTACGCGATCGTGCAGATTGCAGGCGGGATCATCGGGGTCTGGCTCACCCATGTGATGTTCGACCAGCCGATCTTTCAGACCTCGACCACCGACCGGGCGGGTCTGGGCCTCTGGTCGTCCGAGGCGATCGCCACCTTCGGTCTGCTTTTCGTGATCTTCGGCGGCCTGAAATCGCGACCGGAGGCCGTACCGGCCCTCGTCGCGTTCTACATCACGGGGGCCTATTGGTTCACCAGCTCCACCAGCTTCGCCAACCCGGCGGTGACTATCGCGCGCGGCCTCTCGGACACGTTTGCAGGCATCAACCCGGCCCATGTCCCGGCCTATATCGTGATCCAACTGGTCACGGCCACGCTGGCCACCTACGCCTTGGGCTGGCTCTATGCGAACACGCGCCCCTCTTCTTCTGACTAGATATATTCCGGGGTGCGGGGCAGCGCCCCGCGAAATGAAGGCGGCGAACCGATGGCGTCTAAGTGAGCGACGTCACCCACAGGATCGTCGCATCTTCCTGACTGACCGACACCACGTTGTGCCCCATAGTCGCGTCATAATAGGCGCTGTCGCCCCGGCGCATCTCTACCGGTTCGTAGAACTCGGTATAGAGCCGCACCACACCCGTCAGCACAAAGAGGAACTCTTCCCCGTCATGGCGCACCCAGCCGTCGAAATCGTCCATCGACCGCGCCCGTACCAGCGCACGATAGGGCAACATCTGCTTTTTCGTGAGCGCCCCGGCCAAGATCTCGTGCTCGTAGGTCGTGGTGATGGTTGACTGACCAGACCCGCTAACCGTGACCGCCATGCGCCCGTTCACCTGCCCTTTGACCGGCGGCGTAAAGAGCTGCGGCACCGAGATTTCCAGCCCCACCGCCAGCTTTTTCAACGCCTCATAGGTGGGCGACATCTGCCCGTTCTCGATCTTGGACAGGGTCGAACGTGCCAGCCCCGCCTGCTGCGCGGCCTGCTCCAGCGTCCAGTCGCGTGCCTTGCGCAGCTCTCGCACCCGCGCGCCGAGGTCCAGAGGTTGGGCAACCTCCTCCTCCCCGGTTTCACGGGCGATGCGAATGATGGCGGTGTGGTCGGACAGATCGGACATGTCATAAACCATACGCCCGCGCCCCTGTGCTTGCAACGTCGCCCCCCTTTGCCTACCCGTGGCGCTATGACGCCCCGGTCCGCCTCCCATCCCAATCCCTGCCCGCCTCGCTTCAACCTGGCTGATTACGTGCTCCACCACGGCGACGCCGATGACGACAAGATCGCGCTGGCGGTTTTGTCGACGGCGCGCTCGGATCGGTGGAGCTATGGGCGCCTGCGCGCGGCGGTCTTGGGCGTCGCGACCGGCCTTTTGGAGGCGGGGTTGAACCCCGGTGATCGCTTGCTTTTGCGGCTGCCCAACGGGGTGGGCTTTCCGCTTGCCTATCTGGGCGCCATCGCGGCGGGCATCGTTCCGGTCCCGACCTCGGCGCAGCTGACGGCGCCCGAGGTGGATCGCCTTTTGCCCACGGTCGCCCCTGCCGCGATGGCGCTGGGCGACGGTGTGGCGGCCCCGACGGCCCCGCTGCGCACGATCACCCAATCCGATATCCTCGCCATGACCAGCCTGCCGCCAGCGCAACCGGTCACGGGCGATCCTGACAGGCTCGCCTATATCGTCTTCACCTCGGGGACCTCGGGCACGCCGCGCGCGGTGGCGCATGCGCATCGCGCCGTCTGGGCGCGCCGGATGATGTGGGACGGCTGGTACGGTCTGACACCGCGCGACCGGCTCCTCCACGCGGGGGCGATGAACTGGACATTCACACTGGGCACCGGCCTTCTCGATCCTTGGGCGATGGGGGCCACGGCCTTGATCCCGGCAGAGGGCACCCCGATCGAGGCCCTGCCATTGCTGATGAACCGCCATGACGCGACCCTGTTTGCCGCGGCTCCGGGTGTGCTGCGCAAGCTGCTCAAGACACCAGATCGGCTGAGCCTGCCCAAACTGCGCCACACCCTTACCGCGGGTGAGCATCTGCAAGGCGATCTCGCCGCCCGGTGGCGCGACCACGTGGGACCGGTCTACGACGCCTACGGCATGACCGAATGCTCCACCTTCCTGAGCGCCGCGCCCGGGGACGTCCCGTCGCTCACCCCGCAACCCGGGCGGCGCGTGCAACTGACCGATGACGGCCACATCGCGATTCGCCGCGACGAACAGGGGCTGATGCTGGGATATCTGGAGGACGGCGCGCCCACGCTGCCCCTCACCGGCGACTGGTTTGTCACCGGCGATCTCGCGCGGCAGGATGGCGCGCGCATTCAGTACCAAGGCCGCAGCGACGACATGATGAACGCGGGCGGATACCGCGTCAGCCCGCTTGAGGTCGAGGCAGCCCTGACCGACCATCCCGCCATTGCCGCCGTCGCCGTCACTGACATCCCCGTCGCTGCGGACGCGCGCGTCATCGCCGCCTTCTACACCGCCGAGGCACCGATCCCCGAGGCAGACCTGGCCGCCCATGCCGCGACCCGACTGGCGCGCTACAAGCAACCGCGCATCTGGTGCCACGTGCCCGATCTACCCACCGGACCCAACGGCAAGCTGCAACGCCGCGCGCTTCGTGACCTCTATCCCGCTCCAGATATCCCGCAGGCGTGATCACTTCCCCATCGACGCCCCCGGTCCGCCCCGGTAAGGCAGGACCATGGTAAAGCTCGACATCCTCTCCGACCCGATTTGTCCGTGGTGCTATATCGGCAAGACGCAGCTTGATCGCGCGTTGGCCGAAAACCCCGATCACCCGTTCACCGTCGAATGGCATCCCTTTCAGCTGAACCCCGATATGCCCGCAGGCGGAATGGACCGCGCCGCGTATCTGGAGGCCAAGTTCGGCGGCAAAGAGGGGGCCGTCCGTGTCTATGGCCAAATCCAGCGACACGCGGATGAGATCGGGTTGACCGCCAATCTGGGCGATATCAAGCGCACGCCCAATACCGTGGACGCGCATCGCCTGATCCACTGGGCGGGCCTCGAACAGCGGCAAGGCCCCGTCGTCGACGCCCTGTTCCAAGCCTACTTTGTCGAAGGCCGCGATATCGGCGATCACGACGTTTTGGCGGACCTTGCTGACAGTGCGGGCCTCGATGCCGCCGTGGTACGCAAGCTGCTGGCGACCGAGGAAGACGTGCAAATGATCCGGGACCGCGACGCGCATTCGCGCGAGATGGGCGTGAACTCGGTCCCGACCTTCATCGTGGCCCAGCAGCATGCCGTGCCCGGTGCGCAACCGCCCGAGATGTGGGCGAAAGTGATCTCGGAGATCAACGTACAGCTGGCATCGGCGGAAAGCTGACCCGCGACGTTTGGCGGGGCTTTTCATTGGGGCCAAGCCGGGTCACTCTGGTCTCATTATTTGCCCGTTTGGATTTCAGTGACTCACCCTGCCCCCGCTCAAAAGCCGTCGCTGCGCTTTGTCGCGCTGATGGCGTTCCTGTTTTCGACCATCGCGATTTCGATCGACATGATGCTCGCCTCGCTGCCCGAAATCGGGACCGCGCTGTCGCCTGCCGCGCCGGAAAACGCACAGCTTGTCGTGTCGGTCTTCTTCCTCGGTCTCGCACTGGGCACAGTGCTGGCAGGGCCGATCTGCGACGCCATCGGTCGGCGTCCGCTGATCCTGTGGGGGCTGGGGCTGTATGCTGTGGGTGCGGTCATGTGCTGGATGGCACCCACGATTGAATTGATGATCGCAGGCCGCGTCCTGCAGGGGCTGGGCGCGTCCGCGCCGCGCGTGGGCGGCATGGCCGTGATCCGCGACCGATTCGAAGGACGCGCCATGGCGGCCACCCTGTCCATCGTCATGATGATCTTCACGCTTGTGCCGGGCGTGGCCCCGGTCCTAGGCGCGTGGGTGGCGGAATGGCTGGGATGGCGGGCGGTCTTTGCCGTGTTTGCCGTCTTTGCAGGGATCGGCGCGCTCTGGTTCTATCTTCAACAGCCCGAAACGCTTGCGCCCGAGGATCGCAGCGCGCTCAACCTGCGCACTTGGGTTACGCAGATGGCCGAAACCCTGCGCCACCCGCACACGCGCGCGGCGCTACTGACGCAGCTGTGCATCTTTGGCGGGCTCTATTCCTTCCTCACCGCCGCCCCGCTGGTCTATGAGGAAAGCCTGAACGCAGGCACGCTCTTTCCCTATATCCTCGGCGCGGTGTCCCTGATCGGCGGAATCAGCTCGTTTATTAACGCCCGCATCGTGGAACGCTTGGGCATGACGCCCATCGTGCGCATCGCGCTGATGACGTGGTGCGCATTCGCGGCCATCGCACTGGTGGCGCTGCTGGCCACGTCTGCGGGCAGCGCGGCGCAATTGGTCATCGTCAGCCTCAACATGTTCGGCAGTTTCCTGAGCCTTGGGTTCGTGATCGGCAATACCAATGCGATCGCGCTACAACCCATGGGTCACATCGCGGGCACAGCGGCGGCAACGGTAACCTCCATCGCCACGCTCGGCGCGGGGCTGATCACGGTGCCGATCGCGATGTCGTTCAACGGAACAGCAGTTCCGCTATTGGTAGGCATCTTGCTCTGCGCGATCGGGTCCGTCTGGTTTTCTTTGAAATTGCCGCGGGTTACGCAGATTTCTTGACCTTAATCGCGCCCGCCTTTTCGGCCAGATCGCGGGCGATGGCGAAGGCACCCTTGATCTTGTCCGCGTCCGATTTCCAATCCCGGCGCACGACGATCTTGTTGTCCTTGACCTTGGCCAGACCGCGCTGATCCTGAACAAATTCGACCAGACCTTCTGGGCGGGCAAATTTGTCATTGTGGAACTGGATCGTGGCGCCCTTTGGCCCGGCATCCAGTTTGGCAATCCCGGCCTTCTTGCACATCGCCTTGATCCGCACCACGAGCAGGAGCGTGTTGACCTCGCGCGGGAGCTTGCCAAAGCGGTCGATCATTTCCGCGGCAAAGCCCTCCAGCTCCACCTTGGTGGTCAGTTCCGACAGACGACGATAGAGGCCAAGCCGCACATCGAGGTCGGGCACATATTCCTCGGGGATCAGAACCGGCACGCCCAGGTTGATCTGCGGCGCCCACTGATCGGTGTCGTCCGACAGCCCCTCGGCCTCGCCCGAGCGGATCTTGGCAATCGCCTCCTCCAGCATCTGCTGGTAAAGTTCATAGCCCACATCGCGCATCTGGCCGGACTGCTCTTCGCCCAGCAGGTTGCCGGCGCCCCGGATATCGAGGTCTTGGGAGGCCAGCGTGAACCCTGCCCCAAGGCTGTCGAGCGACCCCAACACACGCAGCCGTTTTTCCGCCGTGGCCGTCAGCGGCTTGCGCGGGCGGGTTGTCATATAGGCATATGCGCGGGTCTTGGACCGGCCCACACGGCCCCTAATCTGATACAATTGCGATAATCCGAACATATCGGCGCGCCACACGACCATGGTGTTGGCCGTGGGAATATCGAGGCCGGATTCCACAATCGTCGTGGCCAAAAGCACGTCGAACTTGCCGTCATAGAAGGCGTTCATGCGGTCGTCCAACTCGCCCGCGGCCAACTGCCCATGGGCAATAACATAGCTGACTTCGGGCACGTTTTCCTTGAGCCACTCTTCCATCTCGGAGAGGTCCGACACGCGCGGCACCACAAAGAAGCTCTGCCCGCCCCGGTAGTGTTCGCGCAGCAGCGCCTCGCGGATCGTGACGGTGTCGAACTCGCTCACATAGGTGCGGATCGCGAGGCGATCGACCGGCGGCGTGCCGATGATCGACAGGTCCCGCACGCCCGACAAGCTCAGTTGCAGGGTCCGGGGAATGGGTGTGGCGGTCAGGGTCAGCACGTGAATGTCCGACCGCATCTGTTTGAGCCGCTCTTTATGCGTCACGCCAAACCGCTGCTCTTCGTCGATGATGAGCAGGCCCAGATTGTTGAAGCGCACCTGTTTGGCCAAAACGGCGTGGGTGCCCACGACGATATCAACGGTCCCGCGCTTAAGCCCCTCGCGCGTCGCGGTCGCCTCTTTCGTGCCAACAAAGCGCGACAAGCTTCTGACTTCCAACGGAAAACCCCGGAACCGTTCGCGGAAGCTCTGTGCGTGTTGGCGCGCCAAAAGGGTCGTGGGCGCAATCACGGCGACCTGCACGCCCGACATGGCCGCCACAAAGGCCGCGCGCATCGCGACCTCGGTCTTGCCAAAGCCCACATCGCCGCAGACGAGGCGATCCATGGGCTGCCCGGACACCATATCCTCCAGCGTGGCCTGAATGGCGCTCAGCTGATCATCAGTCTCTTGATACGGAAAGCGGGCGCAGAACGCGTCCCACATGCCCGGTGGCGGCTCCATGATCGGCGCGCGGCGCAGGGCACGTTCGGCGGCCACCCGGATAAGCCGTTCGGCCATCGCGCGGATGCGCTCCTTCAGCCGCG
>JBCBFU010000075.1:0-9791 GCA_038527375.1 Pseudomonadota bacterium
CGCCCGTTCATGTCGCAGCTCCAGCCGCCGCCCCGGCCCCCGCACCCGCAGCCGCCGCTGCACAAACAGCTTCCCCGGGGGCGGCCCCAGCGGCTGCACCCGCCGCAGACGACCCCGCAAATCACCCCGGCGCTGTCACATCGCCCATGGTCGGCACGGTCTACATGCAGGCCGAACCGGGCGCCGCCGCCTTTGTGGCCACCGGCACGCAGGTCAAGGAAGGCGACACCATCCTGATCATCGAGGCCATGAAGACCATGAACTCGATCCCCGCGCCCGCCTCCGGCACCGTCAAGCGCATCCTCGTGGAAGACGGCGCGCCGGTGGAATTCGGCCAACCGCTGATGATCATCGAATAATGTTCAACAAGATCCTCATCGCCAACCGCGGCGAGATCGCCCTGCGTGTCATCCGCGCCGCCCGCGAAATGGGCATCGGAAGCGTCGCCATCCACTCCACCGCCGACGCGGACGCCATGCATGTGCGCATGGCGGATGAGGCGATCTGCATCGGCCCCGCACCCTCGCCCAAATCCTACCTGAACATCCCCGCCATCATCTCGGCTGCCGAGATCACGGGCGCGGACGCGATCCACCCGGGCTATGGTTTCCTGAGCGAAAACGCGGGCTTCGTGCAGGCACTCGAAGATCACGACATCACGTTCATCGGCCCCACCGCCGAACACATCCGCATTATGGGTGACAAGATCACAGCCAAGGACACGATGAAGGCGCTTGGCGTTCCGTGTGTCCCCGGCTCCGACGGCGGCGTGCCCGACCTCGAGACAGCCCAGAAACTGGGCGAAGAGATGGGCTATCCCGTCATCATCAAGGCCACCGCTGGCGGCGGCGGGCGGGGCATGAAGGTCGCCAATTCCGCGGATGAAATGGAACACGCCTTCCGCACCGCGCGCGCCGAAGGCAAGGCCGCGTTTGGCAACGACGAAGTCTATATCGAGAAATACCTGACGACGCCGCGCCACATCGAAATTCAGGTCTTCGGCGACGGCAAAGGGAACGCCGTCCACCTGGGCGAGCGCGACTGCTCGCTCCAGCGCCGCCACCAAAAGGTGTTCGAGGAGGCTCCAGGCCCCTGCATCACGCCCGAAGAACGCGCCCGTATCGGCAAGACCTGCGCAGAGGCCGTGGCCAAGATCAACTATATCGGCGCAGGCACGATCGAGTTCCTTTACGAGAAGGGCGAGTTCTATTTCATCGAAATGAACACCCGCCTGCAGGTCGAACACCCGGTGACCGAGGCCATCTTTGGCGTCGACCTCGTGCGCGAACAGATCCGCGTTGCCGAAGGTCACGACTTGTCCTTCAACCAAGACGATCTGACCATCAACGGCCACGCGATCGAGGTGCGGATCAACGCCGAAACCTTCCCCGGTTTCGCACCCCGCCCCGGCAAGATCACCGCTTATCACGCCCCCGGTGGCCTTGGCGTGCGCATGGATAGCGCGCTCTACGACGGTTACGCGATCCCGCCGCATTACGACTCGCTCATCGGAAAGCTCATCGTGCATGGCCGCGACCGGCCCGAGGCGCTCGCGCGCCTGAACCGCGCCTTGGGCGAGTTGATCGTCGACGGTGTGGAGACCACGGTCCCCCTCTTCCATGCCCTTCTGGCCGAAGAGGACGTGCATTCTGGCGACTACACGATCCACTGGCTCGAAAAATGGCTCGAACGGACCCACGGCGCGGTCTGACGCACCAAGCGGCGCGCGCCCCGGACAGGCGGCCCCGGACAGGCGGCCCTGCTCAGCCCTCGGCCAATGCAGCCTCCAATTGGGCCATCTCGCCCTGCGCCCAGACCCGCACGCCCGCAGCGCGCAAGGCCGCCGTTACGACCCCCATGCCGGGCCGCGTCGCGCCGCTGAAACTGCCATCGTAGATAAAACCGGACCCGCAGGACGGGGAGCCATCGGTCAAAACCGCGTGGCGGCACCCCCGCGCGGTCGCCAAGGCAACCGTCTCCTGCGCGGCCCGCAGATACTGCGCCGTCACATCCGTTCCAGTCGCCTCGACGACGCGGGCCAGGCCGTCCAGCACATCGCGGCCATCCGCCTCCTCACCACGCCCCGCGATCTCCGCTGGGGGACGCGGCGTGGGGAACCCCACGGCCACCTCCGGACACACCGGCACCAGCCGCCCCTCGGCCCGCCACCGCGCCAACAACGCGGGATCAGCCCCGGTTTTCGCGGCCCCGTCATAGCGAACGGGCTGCCCGATCAAACAGGCCGAAATCAAGATACGCTCCATGCCCAGCAGGCTATCATCGGCCATCCCGCCCCCCAAGCCCCTCCTTCATCTGGCGACAAATACCTCAGAGAGCGCGAGAGACAGCGTCTCTCGCTGCCGCGTCCACGCGGCAACTGCCCCGTTCCCCCGCGCGACACCATCCGCTAGACTCAGCCTCATGCGCGACGACATCCCCCTTACCCCTGAACTGCTGCTCAGGGCCTATATGGCCGGGATCTTCCCCATGGCCGAGGCCCGCGGCAGCACGGATGTCTTCTGGGTCGATCCCGATTACCGGGGCGTGATTCCGCTAGATGGGCTGCACATCTCGCGCAGCTTGCGTCGGGCCATCCGCCGCCAAGACTATGACATTCGCCTGAACACGGATTTCAGCGGGGTGGTCGAGGGCTGCGCGGATCGCGGGGAAACCTGGATCAACGAGACGCTGCACTGGCTCTACAACGCGCTCTTTGATGCAGGCTTCGCCCACTCGATCGAGGTCTGGCAGGAGGGCAAGCTGACCGGCGGCATCTTCGGTCTGGCCATCGGCGGGGCGTTCTTCGGCGAAAGCATGTTTTCGCGCCGCCCCAACGCCTCCAAGATCGCGATGGTCTATCTGGTGGACCGGCTGCGCCGTGGGGGGTTCCACCTCTTTGACACGCAGTTCATCACGCCGCATCTCGCGTCACTGGGCGGGGTGGAGCTTCCGCGCGCGACCTACCGCGCCCAATTGGCCGAGGCGCTGGACCGCGCGGCCTCCTTCACATCACCTGCCTTGCCGGGCGCCGTTCAGGACGTCTTGCAGCGTAGCACCCAAACGTCATAGCGCGCGTGATCTAGCGCGCTCAACGCGGGCGACGACGCAATCATCCATCCCGAAAACAAGGTCTCGCCGCCGTCGCGTTCGGTGATGTCGAGACGCGCAAAGGCATCGCCCGACGGGTTCCCGGACGGATAGCGGCACTCGCCCATGGCGATGTCGATACCGCCCAGCTGTGCCACCTGCCCGGTAAAGAGATCGACATCCTCGACCTGCCCGGCCGTCTTGTCGAGCAACCGCAGCACTGCCCCGGGCGCCCTCGTGGCCTCTTGCGCGGGAACGCTCCCCGCCAGAGCGGCGAAAGCCACCGCCGCCAACGCCAAGCGCCCCATCATTGACCGTCCCCGCCCACAAAGCGCAGAAGCAGCGTGATCAGCGACACCGCCCCTTGCGTGTCAAAGAAGGTGTCGCCGGGCTCCATCGCGAAGGGGGACGCGCCGGGTTGGATTTCCACGAAACTGCCGCCCAACAGGCCCTCGGACGAGATCAGGATCGAACTGTCATCGGGCACGCTGATCGCCTCGGCGATGGCCACGGTTGCGTCCGCGCGGAACGTCTCGGGGTTCAAATCCAAGGCCGTCACGGACCCGATCTTGACGCCCGCCAGCCGGACATCCGTGCCAACCGACACGCCCTCGACCGACCGGAACGACGCGGTCAGTTCATAGGTGCCTGCGCGCGGGCCCGATCCCGATACGCCCATCGCGTAGATCAAAAAGCCAACGGCCAAGGCCACAACGGCGGCCCCGGTCAAAATCTCAACGGTATGTTCGCGTAGCGTCATCGCGCGGTGCCACCTGGTGCTCTGCGCGGCCCTTATTCGGGGCTCCACGCCTCGTAATCGCGGCGATCCTCGGGCGTTTCGCGCCGGATCGACCCTGCGGGCGCATAGGCCTGCGCGGTGCCGGTCAGGTTGGGAAGATGCTCCTTCTCCCACGGCTTGTGGACCAGCGGGCGGTCGGTGGGCGGCTCGTCCCATGTCCGGTGCAGCCAACCGTGCCATTCGGGCTCGACCCGGCTTGCCTCGGCCAGACCGTTGAACATCACCCAGCGTTTGCTGTCATCGGCGTTGCGGTAATAGGTGTTCCCGACGGAATCCTCGCCCACCTTCACGCCCTTGCGCCACGTGAACAAAGCGGTGTTCAGCGTCGATCCTTCCCACCAGACGGCGGCGCGTTTCAACGTGGACAGAATACCCATGGCTGCGGTCTCCAAACTGCGTTGCCCTCCTATGCCCCAGCCCGCAGGCCAGGTCCAGAGCGCGCCGGGTCGCAGGCACGCAATCGCGCACCTCACCGGCCCCACCTATCCGGGCAAACGCGCAGTCACCTCGATCTCGATCTTCATTTCGGGGTTTTGCAAGCCCGCCTGCAACATCGTGGCCGCCGGACGCGCCGTGGCAAAGACTTTGGACGTCACCGGCCAGCACGCAGGCCAATCACCCGGGTCGGGCAAAATGTACGTGACGCGGACCACGTGATCGAGGCTGGTGCCCGCCTTCTCCAGCGCGCGGCCAATGGTGGCCAGCGTATTGCGGCACTGATCCTCGACCGCCTCGGGCATCTCCATCGTGGCGTAGTCATAGCCCGTGGTCCCGGCCACAAAGACCCAACCATCGGCCACAACCGCCCGGCTATACCCGATGTCCCGCTCGAAAGGGGAGCCGGTCGAAATGCGTTTCACATCCGCCATGGCGGGCACCTCATAGATCCTGATGAAAGGTCAGACGATTGCCGAACGGGTCCGTCAGCGTCAGGTCGCGCTCACCCCAATCCTGAGCCTGCGGCGGGCCGGGGTTCAGATGGGGATAGGGGCGCGCCGTGATCTCGGCATAAAACGCATCCAGATCCTCGCAGGCGATCCGCACCCGCGTCCCCGGGGTCGTGTCGCCATGGTGCTCGGACAAGTGCAGCACAACACCGTCTCGCTCCAGCCCCAGATAGAGCGGCATATCCGGGCCAAAGCGATGCTCGAACTGGACCCGAAAGCCCAGCCAATCGACGTAAAACGCACGCGCCTTGGCTTCGTCGAAACTGCGTAGGATTGGTGTGGCGGGCCCAAGTGTCATGAGGGCCCTGCCCTTACCCTGCGGTTGCGGGTTCTTTTGCCTCGGCGTGGATCATCAGGGGGGCCGCGTCGGAATTGACCGCCTCCTCGTTCACGACGACCTCGGTCACGCTGTCCATGCCCGGCAGATCGAACATGGTATCAAGCAGGATACCCTCAAGGATCGACCGCAGGCCCCGGGCCCCGGTCTTACGCTCGATGGCCTTGGCCGCGATGGCGTTCAGCGCCTCGTCGGTAAAGGTCAGCGCGGTATCCTCCAGCTCGAACAGGCGCTGGTACTGTTTGACCAGCGCGTTCTTGGGCTGCGTCAGGATCGTGACCAGAGCGTCCGCATCCAGATCCTCCAGCGTCGCGATCACCGGCAGACGACCCACGAATTCCGGGATCAGCCCGAATTTCAACAGGTCCTCCGGCTCCAGCTCGGTAAAGAGCTCGCCCGTCCCGCGCTCGTCATTGGATTTCACGTCCGCGCCAAAGCCGATGGACGTGCCTTTGCCGCGCTGCGCGATGATCTTGTCGAGGCCTGCAAAGGCCCCGCCGACGATGAACAGGATGTTCGTGGTGTCCACCTGCAGGAATTCCTGCTGGGGATGCTTGCGGCCCCCTTGGGGCGGCACGCTCGCGACGGTGCCTTCCATGATCTTCAGCAATGCTTGCTGCACACCCTCACCCGACACATCGCGGGTGATCGACGGGTTGTCGGACTTGCGCGTGATCTTGTCGACCTCGTCAATATAAACGATCCCGCGCTGCGCGCGTTCCACGTTGTATTCCGATGCCTGCAGCAGTTTCAGGATGATGTTCTCGACATCCTCGCCGACATAGCCCGCTTCGGTCAGCGTCGTGGCGTCCGCCATGGTGAAGGGCACATCCAGAATGCGCGCCAGCGTCTGCGCCAGCAGCGTCTTACCGCAGCCCGTGGGCCCCACCAGCATGATATTCGACTTCGACAGCTCGATATCGCCGGATTTCGCGGCGTGGTTCAGACGTTTGTAGTGGTTGTGGACAGCCACCGACAGCACGCGCTTGGCGTGGCCCTGACCGATCACATAATCGTCCAGAACTTCACAGATTTCCTTGGGCGTGGGCACGCCGTCGCTGGACTTCAGGCCGCTGGATTTCGTCTCCTCGCGGATGATGTCCATGCACAGCTCGACACACTCATCGCAGATAAAGACCGTGGGCCCCGCAATCAGCTTGCGAACCTCGTGCTGCGACTTGCCGCAGAAGCTGCAGTACAGGGTGTTCTTGCTGTCGCCGCCTGAATTGCTTGCCATCGTCACGCCTTTCCACGCCAAATACGCGCGTTTTGTGTCCCACACGGGTCGTGTCCCGCGTCCTACCGCCAACGTGTGCGGGACGACCGGTGTTCCGATCCCCAACACACATGCCCTGTGGCGACAGGATTGCTTCAACCCTAAGGGCTGCGCTTCCCGGCCACAATGGCAAAACAGGGCCGCGTTTGCACCGCGGCCCAAGTCGTGTCTTCCACCCGGGCGCGGCGCCCTCAGACGCCGCTCAGCCCGGGCTCACGGCCCTCAGTCGTCGCCGATCTGCGCGGCCTTTTCGACGATTTCGTCGATATGGCCCCACTCCTTGGCCTCCTCCGGCGTCATCCAGTAATCGCGATCCAGCGCGGCCTGCACCGTCTCATAATCCTGACCGGAGTGTTTCATGTAGAGCTTGTAAAGCCGCTCGCGCGTGCGCTCGATATGGTTGGCGCGGATCAGGATGTCGGACGCCATGCCCTGCGCGCCGCCCGACGGCTGGTGCACCATCACCTCGGCATTGGGCAGCGAGAACCGCATGCCTTTTTCACCACCGATCGCGATGACCGACCCCATCGAGGCCGCCATGCCGCAGACCAGTGTCGACACCGCGGGGCGGATGTACTGCATGGTGTCGTAAATGCTCATCCCCGCATGCACCGCGCCGCCGGGGCTGTTGATATACATGCTGATCTCTTTCTTGGGGTTCTCGGCCTCAAGATGCAGAAGTTGTGCCACGATCAACTGGCTCATCCCGTCATGGACCGGACCGTTCACGAAAACGATGCGTTCCTTCAGCAGGCGCGAGAAGATGTCATAGGCGCGTTCGCCCCGGCTGGTCTGTTCGACCACCATGGGCACAAGGTTGTTATAGGTCTCAATCGGATCGTGCATGGTCCTGCCTGTCTGTTTGGATGAGCCTTGGAGCAAAAGGCTTAAGCGAGTCTTAGTGCCGCGTGCGGGGGTCTACAAGGGCGGCCCCTTGGTGGCCCGATGGTGGTCCCGTGGTGACTCAATTGACCGCTCCGCGATCCGGCCACCTCTGCTAACGGCAATTTATGTAAGCTGTGACTTACTCTCGTTGACATAATGTCAATATTGACTTACGCAAGACTCCCATGAACCCTGACCCAACATCCCCTTGTAAGGACGCGATCTTTGCGGCCCTCGCCGATGGCAACCGGCGCAAGATCATCGACGATCTCCGCGCGGGGCCGCAGCCGGTGGGAACGCTGGCCGCCAGCCTGCCCATTTCGCGGCCTGCGGTCTCCCAACACCTCAAGGTGCTCTCGGATGCGGGCCTGCTGGAGTGTCAACAGATCGGCACACGCCGGCTCTACCGTCTGTCCAACGCAGGGGTGCGCGCGCTCAAAGACTATATCGACACGCTTTGGGACGACGCGCTCTCCGCCTTTTCCGCCTACGCCACCCAACACGCTGCCAAAATGTCCAAGGAGGCCGCCATGTCGCTCGATCCCGTTGTGAAAACCCTGTCAGTGCCTGTCACACCGCAAGAGGCGTTTACGCTCTTCACGGTCAAGATGGCCGATTGGTGGCCGCTCGACAGCCATTCGCTCACGGCCAATGAAGACACCGCACCCGGGAAAGTGCCCGACGCGCTCCACATCGACCCACGCAAGGGCGGGCTGATCGAGGAGACCAAACCCGACGGCACGCGCCACCCCTGGGGCACGATCACCGCGTGGGAGCCGGGCGACCGCTTTGCCATGACCTGGCATGTGGGCCGGCCGGAGGCCGAGGCGACCTTCCTCGATGTCCGGTTCGAGGCGCAAGGTACCGGCACACGCATCACGCTGATCCACGACGGATGGGCGGTCCTGGGCGATCAGGGTCCCGCGATGCGCGGTGGCTACTTCACCGGTTGGGACCTCGTCTTTGGTCAGTGCTTTGCACAGGCCTGCGGGGCCATGACACCCGCCGAATAGCGACACGTCTGTCGGCGCGGCGCGGCGGATCGCGCAGTTGCCGCGCGTGGCCGCCCGCCTAGGTCCGGGGCATGATCGAATTTGCACCCACCCGCACCGCCGCGCTCGAACGCCTGTCCGACTTCGCCCCCCATGCGGGCCGCGACTATGCGTCCCTGCGCAATTATGACCTGGGCCACGAAGGCCACCCGCATGTCTCGACGCTGTCTCCTTACGTGCGCCACCGCGCGTTGACCGAAGGTGAAGTGCTCGACGCCGTCCTTGGCCGCTTCTCGCTCTCCAGCGCCGAGAAATTCGTGCAAGAGGTCTATTGGCGGACCTATTGGAAAGGCTGGCTGCAACTGCGCCGCCCGGTCTGGCGCCAATATACCGACGGCGTGCACCGCGCCTGGAACGAGGTGCAGACCCAAGGCGGGCTGCGCCGCGAATGGGAGGCCGCCTGCAAGGGCGAGACCGGCATCGACGGCTTCGACGCCTGGGCGCGCGAGCTGGTGGATACGGGCTATCTCCACAATCACGCGCGCATGTGGTTCGCCTCGATCTGGATTTTCACCCTGCGATTGCCGTGGGAGCTTGGGGCCGATTTCTTCCTGCGCCATCTGCTGGACGGCGATCCCGCCTCCAACACGCTCAGCTGGCGCTGGGTCGCGGGGCTGCAAACACAGGGCAAGACCTATCTGGCGCGCACCTCCAACATCGCGAAATACACCCGCGAACGCTTCCGCCCCACACATCAACTGGCGACCGAGGCCCCGGCCCTGGCCGGCGCACCGCACCCCGACCGCCAGCCCTTCCACCCCGGTGGCACGCCCGACGCGGACAAACCCACCGTGCTGATCCTGCACGAGGATGACCTGTCGCCGGGCTATGTGCTGGACAAGGTCGAGGTGACGGCGACTGCCGTCGTGACCAATGCGGATCGGCGCAGCCCGCTCGATGTCTCGCCCGGGGTCAAGGACTTCACCCGCGACCTGACACAAGACGCCGTCGACCGCTACGGCCCCCGTCTGGGATCCGTATCGTGGATCGACGCAGGCGACGTGCAGGGCTTCGCCGCCGACCATGGCGCGACCCAGATCGTCAGCCCCTACGCGCCCGAAGGCTGGGTGTCCGACGCGCTGAATGACGCCCATGGCGACATCTCCGTGGTCCCGGTGTTGCGGGACTATGACGCGCAGGCCTGGCCCTATGCGACGGCGGGGTTCTTTAAATTCAAGTCGGCGATCCCGAAACTCGTGGCCGCGCGCAAGGGCTTGCAGGCCGCTTGAACGTCAGACGCAGCACCCCGGGATATTTTCTGCCAGAAGAAGGGGCGGGCTTGTTCTCGGTCATTGGCTGAAGTCTAAGTCGGGCATGTCGGATGATGCGCCTCTCTCAGGTCTCAAGGTCGTGGAACTTGCCCGTGTCCTCGCGGGCCCGTGGATCGGGCAAACGCTGGCCGATCTGG
>JBCBFU010000076.1:0-9719 GCA_038527375.1 Pseudomonadota bacterium
CGCAGATCGAGGAGCGTACGCGCCTCTTTGGCCTGATCCCCTTCACGACCTCTGTGGTGGACCCGGCCAAAGAGGCGCGTGCGCTCCTCGATCTGCGGGCGGTCCTCCCATGGGACAAGCTCCAGCTGGGCCTGGCCGATGGTGTCGAGCGGGCCGCTTGCACCACCAGTGTTCGAATTCAGGCCGCCAGCGCCGGCAAAGGAGAAGGTCGAGGAAACACCGGGATTGGCAAGGATGATTTCTTCAGCCTGCATCAGCAGGTCATCCTTTTCCTCCAGCGACAGGTTCCCGCGCGCGCGGACATAGACGATGGATTGCTCTGGCTCGGTCTCCACAAAGAATTCGACGCCGTTATTGTTGGCCCCGAAATACGAGAAGGTCGTCATCACGACAAAGCCCACAACGCCCAGCATGACGATGGGCATGATCGGGTTGGCGGCGATGAATTTGATGAAATGGCCAAAGAGCGTGCGCTGGCGCGTGCCGCGGATGCGGCGCTCGCGGCCCTGCAGTTGCACCGCACCCATGCAGGCCGAAAGGGCCAGACAGGCAAGGATAAAGAGCAGACCACCCACCGCGTGACCGCCGAGACCCGTCATGCCGATCGTGTCGCCGGGATTGATGGCGATCATGGCGGTCGAGACCCAGATCGCGCCTGCGATCAGCACGAGCACTGCGCGTGCGATCCAAGGAAGCCCAGACCGCAGCCCGTCCGAGGCCGCATTGATCGCGCGGCTCACCCGGCCCGTCACGCCGCCCAGAACGGGCAGGTAGATCAGCGCCACGAGGAGCGATGCCGACAAAACGAAGATCAGCGTCACGGGCAGCATGCCCATAAACTCACCCGGCACACCCGGCCAGAACAGCATCGGCAGGAAGGCACAGAGCGTTGTCGCGGTGGACGACACGATGGGCCAGAACATGCGCTTGGCGGCGTCCGTGTAAGCCTCCATCGGGCCGGCGCCGTCTTGCATCCGTTTGTCGGCGTATTCGACGACCACGATGGCCCCGTCCACGAGCATCCCCACGGCGAGGATCAAACCGAACATGACGATGTTGGAAATGGTGATCCCCATGACGGCGAGGAAGGCAAAGCACAGCAAGAACGATGTGGGGATCGCGAAGCCCACGAGGAGGGCGGGGCGCGTGCCCAGCGCCGCCAGAACCACGATCATCACCAGTGCGATGGCCGTCAGGACAGACCCCTCAAGCTGGGCCACCATGGACCGCACGGTGCGCGACTGGTCGTTGGAGATATTGACGGTGATCGCTTCACGCAGTTCAGGCGCCCAGAGGCTCTGTGCCAGTTCGACCTCGTCGGCGACGAGGGCCGCCGTGTCGATCAGGTTGAAGCCTTTGCGTTTGACGACCTGCAGAGCAATCGTGCTTTCGCCGTTGAACCGGGCCGTGCCCTCGCGGTCTTGGAAGGTCAGGCGGATGTCGGCGATGTCGCCCAGTGTGATGACGCGGTCGCCATTGGTTTTGACCGGAAGCGCGAACACGTCGCGGCTGTCGTCAAAGGAGGACGGGATTTTCACCGCGAAGGAGGAGTTTTCGGTGTCCACCGCACCTGCCGGGATCAGCTGGTTGTTGTTGACGACCACATTGATCAATTCACCGGCGGTGACGTTGTAGCTTTCGAGCTTCAGCGGGTCGATCACGACCTCGAGCATCTCGTCGCGCTGACCGGCGAGAGAGGCCTCGAGCACGGCATCCATGCTTTCCAGACGGTCCTGCAGGTCTTTTGCGACCTGAAGCATCGTACGTTCGGGGACCTCGCCCGCCAGCGACACGATCAGGATCGGGAATTCAGAGAAGTTGATTTCCTCGATGGTGTAGGCGTCCGCCCCGCTGGGGAAGTTCGCCTCGGCCTTGTTCATCGCGTCGCGCACATCGGCGAGGGTTTGGCTCTTGTCCCAACCAAACTCGAATTCGAGGACCACGTTCGCATAGCCGTCCACGGCGGTGGAGGACATGGAATCCAGCCCATCGAGCCCGGCGAGTTCGGCCTCCATGGGTTTGATTAGGAGTTTTTCTGAGTCTTCAGCAGAAATGCCCTGGAAGGGGAGAGAGACGACAACCGCGGGGATGTCGATATCGGGTTCGCCCTCTTTAGGAAGCGAAACATAGGCAAACCCGCCTGCCAGAAGCGACAGCGCGATGAAGGCCAGGACCATCCGCGCGCGTGACGCGGCCCAATCGACGACTCCGGTCATTCCTATTCCTCCCGAACGGTGACGCGAACGGGCACGCCGTCGGTCACGAATTCCTGGCCCACGACAATAACGCGGGCGGTTTCATCAAGGCCTGCGACCAGCACGCCGTCGGGCGTGTCGCGCAGAAGGGTAATGGGTTTAAAGCGGGCGATATCGTCGGCATCCGCGATCCGAACGCCAAGGTCGCCCGCATCATTCAGCGTCAGCGCCGATCCCGGCAGCCGGTGCGCAGAGGTGCCTTCTGCGGCGATCAGGATGTCGGCGGTCTGGCCGTCGCGGATCGACAGATCGGCGTTCGGCACTTCGATTTCGACGCGGAAGGTGCGGGTGGTCTCATCCGCCGACCGCGACAGGAAGGTCACCCGGCCCCGAACCTCGCGGCCCGATACCAGACGCGCGCCCGCCAGCGCCCCGACCTCGACCCGGTCGACGTCAACTTCGGGGACGAAGCCCACGAGCTTGATCGGATCAAGCTGGATGATGGTGGCACACAGCCCGCCTGCCTGAAGGAGCGATCCGAGTTCCGCTGTGTCGCTTTCCAGCACGCCCGCGAAGGGGGCGGTGATGGTCAGGCGGTCGATTTCTTTCTGTGCGGCTGCGACAGAGGCTTGCGCGCTTTCGATGGAGCTTTGGGTCGTGCTCAGCCCGGCTTGCGCGGCTTGGACGGATGCGCGCGCCGCCTCGACCGATGCGCGGGTCTGGGCCACGCGGGTCTCAGACGCAAAGCCGTCTTGCGACAGGCGCGATGCCGCGTTGTCATTGATCAAGGCCTCGTCCAGACGCGCCTGCGCCTCGGTCACGCGGGCTTGCGTTTCAGGGACGCGCGCTTGCGCCTCGGCCAGACGCGCCCGCGCTTCGGCAAGGCTGGCCTCGCGCGTGCCGGGGTCCAGTTCGCAAATCAGATCGCCTGCGTCGATGAAGGCCCCCTTGCGCAAGGGCGTGGACACCACTGCGCCGGTCGTCTCGGCCCGCACGTCAACCTGGCGTGCGGCCTCGGTCCGGCCCCGGACCTGCACGGCACTGTCGATGTTTTGGGCCGTGGAGGCCAGAACGACGACGCTGACACCCGTTGTGTCTTCGGCCATGTCGGCGCCAGTGTCTGCGCCGGTGTCCGCTTCAGCCGCAGCTGTCGTTTCGGTGCCGTCGTCTTGCATGGCGGCGGCATCGTCGCCGGCCCCGCCGGTCAGGAGGTCGCGTTCAAAGACGAGCACAAACAGGAAGGCAACCACGAGAATTGCGGTGATGATCGACAGAATGCGCATGGATGCGTCCTTGTTCTTGGTCTTCGGTACGGCCGATATCTATGCAAGCCGCCTGTTGGAGTGGTCCAGAACACTACGCGGGAACAGCCTGAACGGACCATTGTCTATGGTGCGAGATAGAGGACGTTAGGGAACCCTTCAAGGGTAATGACCCGTGTGTCAGTAATTTTTCTGCGCCTGCGAAGCTTGTGGTGACAAAGCGCGCAACAATGCCGTGAAATGCTAGGCACTTGTTCTTTCATCAGCGAAAGCGGTATCAGGCGCAAAAGGGGCGTCGCGCGGATGCGCGTGGACGGAAAAGGGCGCGGATATGAGCAATACCGACAGTTTCATCGAAGAGGTCACAGAGGAGGTCCGCCGCGACCGCCTTTACGCGATGATGCGCCGCTATGGATGGATCGCCGTGCTGGCCATTATTCTGATCGTGGGCGGTACCGCGTGGAACGAATGGCGCAAGGCCCAAGCCGCGCAGACGGCGCAAGCCCGCGGTGATGCGATCACGCAGGCGCTGTCGGCCACCGACCCCGCCGAACGTGCTGCATCCCTGCAAGTGCTGGCCGGGGACGAGACCGAGGCCGCCGTGGTCGCCGCCTTTCTGGCCGCTGCCGAGTTCGCCGAGGCGGGCGATCCGGCGGGCGCGGGTGAGGTGTTGTCCGAGCTTGCCGCACGCCCGGACCTGAGCCCTCTCTACCGCGACCTTGCCCAGATTAAGCGGTTGTCGCTGGACACCGGTATGGAGGCCGAAGACCGCGCGCTGACGCTTGATGCGCTGTCGCAACCGGGCGCGCCTTATCGGACGGTGGCGCTGGAACTGGCGGCGCTGGATCTCGCGGCGGCGGGCGATGTCGAGACGGCGCTGAGCCAGATGCAGGACCTGCTGGTCGATGCCGAGACGTCGCAACAGCAAGAGCGGCGGATTGCCGATATCATGCGCGCGCTGGGCGGCACGCCTGAGTTGGCAAGTCCCGCGCTGGATGGTAGAGGTTTGGCACCCTCGGAAGAATAGGGGTGGGGCCGGCAGTGGCAGACACAGTTATGACAACGAAACCTCTTGCGGGCGGCCTTGGCCGCAGCACCCTCCTGTTGTGTGCAGCGGCGCTCTTTTTGTCCGCCTGTGGCAATGGGCGCGATGCCCCCTTGGAAGGTCAGCGCGAGACGCTGGGCGGCGAGGTGGTCGCGGCGACCTCTGTAGATGGCGTCGCTGCGCTGACGGGCGTGCAGGCCGATGCGCCAGCGCTGTCGCTGGCCGCTGCGCAAACTAATGCCAACTGGACCCACAAGGGCGGCAGCGCCACGCACCGCATCGCGCATCCCGCGCTTGCCGCGACGCCTGCACCGCTCTTTTCGACGAATATCGGCGCAGGGAACTCGCGTCGCGCGCGCATTACGGCCGATCCGGTCGTGGTTGGCGGAGTGGTCTACACGCTGGACGCGCGGTCCACGGTCGCGGCAACCCGCGTGGACGGCACGCCCGCGTGGTCGCGCGATCTGACCCCGCTTCTCGAAAATTCGGGCCATGCGTCTGGCGGTGGCCTCGCCTTTGGCAATGACACGTTGTTCGTGACAACCGGGTTTGGAGAGCTTCTGGCGCTCGATCCGGCCACGGGGGGCGAGCTTTGGGTGCAAGACCTCGACGCATCGGGTGGGGCTGCGCCCACCTATTTCGATGGCCGTGTCTATGTCGCGGCGCGCGACAGCATGGCTTGGGTGATCGACGCCGAAAGCGGGCGGATCGAATGGCAGGTGTCGGGCACACCGTCTGGGTCGGGCCTTGTGGGCGGGCCGGGCGCTGCGGTGACGGATACGCTGGCGATCTTCCCCTTCCCCTCGGGCGAGTTGGTCGCGACCTTCCGCCAAGGCGGGCTGCGCCGCTGGGATGCGGCGATCCTGGGCAACCGTACGGGTGCCGCCTATGCGCGCATCACAGACATCGCGGGCGATCCGGTCGTGGCCGGTAACCGGGTCTATGCGGCCAATCAGGGCGGGCGCATGGTGGCGCTGGATATCGACAGCGGCGCACGGGCGTGGACGGCCAATGCGGGCAGCTATTCCCCACCGCTGGTGGCGGGTGGATCGGTCTTTATCGTCTCCGACCAGAATGCGCTGATGCGGCTTGATGCGAGCAGCGGGGCCACGCTGTGGTCGGTTGCCCTGCCGCTTTACACGCAGGAGCGCGAGCGTCGTAAGAAAGAGATCTTTGCCCATCGCGGTCCGGTTCTGGCCGGGGGCCGCCTTTGGGTGGCCTCAAGCGATGATGTCGTGCGGGGCTTTGATCCGCGCACAGGGACACAGGTCGCCAGCCTTGCATTGCCGGGTGGTGCCGCCAGCGCACCGGTTGTGGCGGGCCAGACGATGTATGTTGTTTCGGCGCGTGGGCAGTTGCACGCCTTCCGCTGACGCGGGATATTCGCAGCCCCCTTTTCGTTCTTTGGGCGATGGTGTATGCGCCGCGCCTTGCGCGCCCCATATGGGGCGGCCAATTGCTGTGATGGTTTGAGATGAGCTTTACCCTTGCCCTCGTGGGCCGGCCCAATGTCGGCAAGTCCACCCTGTTCAACCGCTTGATCGGGCGCAAACAGGCGCTTGTGGACGATCAGCCGGGTGTGACCCGCGACTTGCGCGAGGGGCAGGCGCGTCTGGGCCACCTCAAGTTCACGGTCATCGACACCGCGGGTCTGGAAGAGGCGACCGATGACAGCCTGCAAGGCCGCATGCGCCGCCTGACCGAGCGTGCGGTCGATATGGCCGATATCTGCCTCTTTATCGTGGATGCGCGCGCGGGCGTCACCGCCGCTGATGAGGTCTTTGCCGATATCCTGCGCAAGCGGTCGGCCCATGTGATCCTTGCCGCCAACAAGGCCGAAGGGCGCGCGGGCTCCGATGGCTTGCTTGAGGCCTACGCGCTGGGCTTGGGCGAACCCATTGGGATCAGCGCCGAACACGGCGAGGGGATGGGTGATCTGGCCGCGGCCTTGGGCCCCTTGGCCGAGGTCTTTGCCGACCGCGCCGCCGCCGAGGAGGCGGACACCGATGTGGCGCTCGACGAGGATGGAGAGCCCACAACGGACGGTCCCGCCAAACCCATGCAGGTGGCCGTCGTGGGTCGGCCCAATGCCGGGAAATCCACCCTCATCAATCGCATGCTGGGCGAAGACCGGCTGTTGACGGGGCCAGAGGCCGGGATCACGCGCGACGCAATCTCGGTCACGATGGATTGGCAGGGGGACGACGGCACCGTGCCGGTCCGCCTGTTTGACACGGCTGGCATGCGCAAACGGGCCAAGGTTCAGGAAAAGCTGGAGAAACTCAGCGTCTCGGACGGGTTGCGCGCGGTGAAATTCGCCGAGGTGGTGGTCGTCCTTCTGGACGCGGCGATCCCGTTTGAACAGCAGGACCTGCGCATCGCGGATCTGGCCGAACGCGAAGGCCGCGCCGTGGTCGTGGCGGTCAACAAGTGGGATGTGGAGCCCGAAAAGCAGCAAAAGCTGCGCGATCTGCGCGAAGCGTTCGAGCGGCTGTTGCCGCAGCTCAAGGGCGCACCGCTCGTGACCGTGTCAGCCAAGACCGGCAAGGGCGTGGACCGCCTTCAGGCCGCCGTGATCCGCGCCTATGACGTGTGGAACCGCCGCGTGCCAACATCGGCGCTCAACCGCTGGCTCACCGCGATGGTCGAGGCGCATCCGCCGCCAGCACCCGCTGGACGCCGGATCAAGCTGCGCTACGCCACGCAGGCCAAGACGCGCCCGCCTGGATTTGTCGTGATGTGTTCGGCCCCCGACAAGATGCCCGATAGCTATTCGCGCTATCTGATCAACGGGCTGCGCGAGGATTTCGACATGCCCGGCACGCCGATCCGTCTGCACATGCGCGGGCAGGGGGACGCAAACCCCTACAAGGACAAGAAGAAATCCACGCCGTCCCGGCTGCGCAAGCATCTGGGGAAGAAACCACATGGCAGCTGACGCGCGGGCGTCAGGGTAGGGGTTCAGATCTTCATCGACCGGACGGCCATGATTGCCATGACCGCACTGCCGATGCCTGCGAGTGCTGCGATCCCCACAAGGTCGTTCAGGTTCACCACCATGATCGCCACCAGCGCCCAGGCGATGGCCGCGCCATAGGTGGCCGCCTGCGTGGCCCGGGTCTGCACCACAATGCCGAGCGCGACGGCTGCCGGAATGCCGATCCACGCCCAGATCACGCCGTCGAGGATGCCGTTGCCTGCCGCAAGCGAGGCCAGCGACACGAACGCCGCCGCCGACAGCCACCCGGCATAGAGGCCCACGGGCAACCGGAACCAGTAGCGATCCTCAACCGGGCTGCGCAGCAGCGCCAGTATGGCCGTGCCCAACATCAACCAGATCGTGACCGTGGCCCACAGGACCGAAGCATTGGCGATCGCCAACCACGGTGTGCCGATGGCCAGCGAGACCAAAAGCGGCGCGCGGGCGGCGTCCCAATGGGGTGTGGGGCGCAAGACGCCATAGACCGCCGACACCAGCAGCCACAGGTAGATCACGCCCCAGATCGAGAACGCCCAACCCGCAGGCTGGATCGGGGGGTCGACCTGCGGCACCGGCAATTGATCGGCTTCGAACCCAGAAAACGGGCTCGTCACGAGCGGGCTGAGCACGAAGGTGATCGTGGCGATAAGGGTCAGATAGCGGAGCATGTCCGAGAAACCGCGAAATCAGGAAAGAGTTCCATCCGGCGCAATCCGCGACTTGCCCCCCAGATAGGGTTTGAGCACCTCGGGCAAGGTGACAGAGCCGTCCTCTTGCTGCCCGTTTTCCAGCACCGCGATCAGGCAGCGACCGACGGCCACACCCGAGCCGTTGAGCGTGTGCACGAATTGCGGTTTGCCGCCATCGGCGGGTTTGAAGCGGGCATTCATCCGGCGTGCCTGAAAGTCCCCAGTCGTGGAGACCGAGGAGATCTCGCGGTACGTATTCTGACCGGGCAACCACGCCTCGATATCGTAGGTGCGGCGCGCGCCGAACCCCATGTCGCCGGTGCACAGAACGACCGTTCTGTAAGGAATTTCAAGGGCTTCGAGGATACCTTCGGCGCAGCGCAGCATGCGTTTCTGCTCGGCGTCGGAGTGGTCGGGATGGGTGACGGACACCATCTCGACCTTTTCGAACTGGTGCTGACGCAGCATGCCGGCGGTGTCGCGGCCTGCGGACCCGGCCTCGGACCGGAAGCACAGGGTGTGGGCGGTCATGCGGCGGGGCAACGCGGCCTCCTCCAGCACGTCACCGGCGACCGAGTAAGTGAGCGTGACCTCGGATGTCGGGATCAGCCACCAGCCATTGGTGGTCTGATAGCTGTCATCGCCAAATTTCGGAAGCTTATCAGTGCCATACATGGCCTCGTCGCGGACGAGGACGGGGGTGGCGGTTTCCTCCATCCCGTTCTCATCGACATGGGTGTCGACCATGAATTGCGCGAGCGCCCGGTGCACACGGGCGACGGCACCTTTGAGGACCACGAAACGCGAGCCGGAGAGCTTGGCGGCGGTTTCAAAATCGAAGGACGCGGCGACGGCGGGGATGTCGAAATGCTCCCGCGCCTCCGCGATCTCGCGCGGGGTGCCCCAGCGGGTGATCTCGACATTGTCGTCTTCGTCCGCGCCGTCAGGCACGTCGTCATAGGGCAGGTTGGCGATCCGGGCGAGCGCGTCGGTCAGGCGGGCATCCTCAGCCTTGGCCTGCTCCTGCAGGGAGGCGATTTCCGCTTTCTTTTCAGACACTAGCGCACGGAGGCGTTGGAATTCATCTTCGTCCCCCCGACCCTTGGCGGCACCCACTTCCTTGGCGGCTTTGTTGGCCTCGGCCTGCGCGGTCTCGGCGGCCAGAATGGCGGCGCGGCGCGCCTCGTCCATGGCCAGAAGAGACGACGATTGGGGGGCGTCCCCCCGCCGCGCGAGAGCGGCGTCAAAGGCGTCCGGGTTGTCGCGGATTGCTTTGATATCGTGCATTTCGGCCTCCGTTAGCTGTGCGCGCGGGATAGCGCAGGGGCGGGGGCGGGGCCAGTGGAAATGGTGGGCGGCGTCCGGTGGGGTAACGGGTGGGGGATGTGGTGCGGACTGGGTAAGAAGCACGGAGCACACACATCATTTACCCTGTATTTGCATATGCGATTCTCACACCTGAAACGGGTGGAATTGGTCAATGTGTCTGCTGGTTTTCCAGGTCTTTGAGGCTGACAAGCTTGGAGTTCCTGATCACGGTTGTTCTTG
>JBCBFU010000077.1:0-9709 GCA_038527375.1 Pseudomonadota bacterium
CATCTCGGACCCTATACGGCGGCGGCCATCGCCTCCATCGCGTTTGACGAGGCCGCGACTGTGCTAGACGGCAATGTCGAACGGGTGATGGCCCGGCTGCACAACGACCCGACGCCGCTGCCCACGGCCAAGCCGCTCTTTACCGAATACGCCGCCGCCCTGACGCCCGAGATGCGGCCCGGCGATTACGCGCAGGCCGTGATGGACCTCGGCGCCACGATCTGCACACCGCGCAATCCCGCCTGCGGCATCTGCCCATGGCGCGATCCCTGCGTGGCGCGGGCCGAAGGCACCGCAAGCGATCTGCCCCGGAAATTGCCCAAGAAACCCAAGCCCACGCGCCACGGGATTGCCTATGTCGCGCGTCGCGCGGATGGTGCGCTGCTCCTGGAAGATCGCCCGCCCAAGGGCCTCTTGGGCGGAATGCTCGGATGGCCAACGACCGATTGGCGCGAGGACGCGGGCGCGGTGCAGCCCGCCCCGCCGCTGGCCGCCGATTGGCGGGACGCGGGCGCCGAGGCGCGTCATACTTTCACCCATTTCCACCTTATATTGCGCATCCACACCGCCGATGTCGCCGCAGACGCGCAACCGGATCGGGGACGCTTCATCACGCGCGCGGATTTCCGGCCGGCGTCCCTGCCGACCTTGATGCGCAAGGTCTTTGACCTGACGTGACGTCGCATTGTGCGCCGCAAAGTGAACGGGATAGTCTAGTACCATGACCGACGCGACCCAAACGCCCGCATCCAACCATGGCTTCATTCAGGCCATGCCGTTCTGGATTTCCCTGCTTTTGCCCCCGCTCGCCCTTCTGGCGGCAAGCCAAGGGGGTTGGTGGCTGCTGCTGGTGCCCGCCGTCACGTGGTACCTTTTCGCGATCATCGACAGCTTTGCGGGGCTCAACACCGAAAACCCGGACCCCGCGACGCAGGACGCACAGCTGTTCTGGTACCGGGCGATTACGCTGATCTGGGCACCTGTTCAGTTCATCACGATCTTCGGCATCATGGCCTACACCGTCTGGTCCGGGCATCTGTCGAATTGGGAGCAGATCGCGCTTTTTGCCGGGGTGGGTGTGATCACCGGCACCATCGGGATCAACTACAGCCACGAATTGATGCACCAAAAGCCGGTGGAGGAGCGTTGGGCGGCCGACCTTCTACTGGCAATGGTCCTGTATTCGCATTTCCGGTCCGAACACCTGCTGGTCCATCACCGCTATATCGGGACGCCAAAGGACCCGGTCACGGCCCGCTATAACGAGGGCTTCTACCGTTACTATCCGCGCGTGCTGCGGCAGTGTCTGGCATCGGCGTTCCGCGCTGAAAAGGCGATGCTCGCCCGCAAAAGCCTGCCCTGGTACGACCGGTCCAACCCGTTCTTCCGGTACTGGGCGTTGCAGGGGGCCTTCCTTCTGCTGGCGTTTGTCATTGGCGGGCTTTGGGGTGTGTTGCTGTTCCTCGTGCAAGCCGGGATCGCCATCTGGCACCTTGAGATGGTCAATTACATGGAACACTACGGCCTGACGCGGAAACATCTGGGCAACGGCAAATACGAACACGTGCAGCCACGCCATTCGTGGAATGCCTCCCACCTCGTGTCGAATTGGCTTCTGATCAACCTGCAACGGCATTCCGATCACCACTACAAACCCGACCGTCGTTTTCCGCTGCTTCAGACCTATTCCGAGGCTGACGCGCCGCAACTGCCCTATAGCTATCCGGTGATGGGCATCCTCGTGATGTTCCCAACCCTGTGGAAGCGCGTGATGAACCCGCGGGTGCGCAAATGGCGCGAGACCTATTATCCCGAAGTGACGGACTGGACGCCCTACACCACGGGCAGCAACCCGCTGCCGCGTTAAACCGGCTGTGTCGTCACCACCGGGGTCTGGATGCTGTCAGCCACGGGCGGCGGCGTGTCGTTCGCGCATTGCAACAGCCAACCCAGCGCAATCGCTAAAATCAACATGATCACCTTCATCGTGCGGCCTCCGATCTGTTGAGACTGGTACGCGGGCGGCCGCGCATTCCGTCGCGGCAGAGCATGTTTGATTTGCAGTGCCCCGCGACCCGGCTACCGTCACCCCAGACTGTTTGGGGAGGTCACATGCGTCGTTTCATTCTTGCCACCGCCTGCGCCATGGCGCTTGCCGCGCCTTTGGGTGCGCAAACCTCGCCGCAAGAGGCCGAAGCCTCGGACCTGATCGAATACCTGCTCGGAGAGCTGGACAGCATTCGCGGCAGCCTGCCCGAAGATGACGCCCCGCTGGCATTCGACGAGCGCATGAACCGGGCGATGGATCGTGCGTTGGGCCGGATCGCGCCAGACACCCATGATCGTTGGTCCCGCGAGGTTCGCACGCTGGAAGACCGGATCGCCACGACCGAAGGGCTGCGCGCGGACTTGCTCCGCAAACGCATGACGGCACAAAGCCACGAGGCGCTGAGCGCCTTTGACCGCCTTCTGGGCCGCGAGGTCGCACCGGGATCGCCTGCCGATATCGAGGCAAAACTGGCCGAGGCGGACGCAACGCTGAATGCCCTGCGGACCGCGCGCGAGGCGGCAATTGGCGGCTTTGCCAATGATCTGGCGCAGAACCACGGTGTGACGCTGACCCATGATCAGGCGGCGGCGGCTCTGTTCCCTGTGAACGGCGCGCTGATTGTGGAAAGCGCCGTAACGCTGGAGGTGCTGGCCGAGGTCGAACGCCAGCTTGCCGATCTGATGGCCCAGGGCGTGGCCGCCGATATCGCGGGGGACTATCTGGCGACCGCATCCATAACACGGCTGATGCACGCGCGAATGCTGTCACATCATTTGGACGCCTATGACGGCACGTGGCTGCCCGAAATCGCACGTATGCGCGACGAGGCCGAAGACCTGATGGCCCGCACCCGCGCCGCCAAACGCGCCGCGCGATCCGAGGATGTGCAGGCGACCTATGATGCCAACCTCGCCGTGCAGGCCCGGATCATCGACATTACCCGCGACTATGAAACGATGCTACGCGCCCGCCGCACGGACACTGCTCGCGCCCTTGGTCAGGCGAATGAAGCCGCGGATGCCGCCGTCAACACGCTCCAGACGCTGGAAACCGCATCGGCGCTGACGGGGCTGATGGCCGAATCCTTTGCGGATTACGACGCGCTCAGCCAGATCGAGGTGCCGGACCTGATCCCGCTCGATGACGCCGAGATGTTTGAGCAATTCCGCGACATATCCCGCGCTTTGGAAGCAGGCAGCTAGGAACAAAAAAAGGCCCCGCCACAAGGGCGGGGCTGAAGTTGATGCCATGTGTCAGGCCACAGGCACCGGCGGTAGTCTTTTGGTCCGGGCGCGTCAGTTTGGACGCTGACGCATCTCCGAACGGATCTGTTGACGCAGAAGGTCGATCGACACGGCCTTCCCATCGCGTTTGAAATTCCAGTAGGCCCAGCCATTGCAGCTGGGCGCGCCTTCGAGCGCGGCACCGACCTGATGAATCGAACCGCTTGCATCGCCGCTGACCAGCGTGCCGTCAGCGCGCACCTTGGCCGTTTGCCCGCGGGGCCCTGTCAGGACCTCGCCCGGGCGCAGCATGCCGCGTTCGACCAACTGGCCAAATGGCACACGCGGCTCGGCGCGTTTGGAGCGGGTCGTTTGCAGCGCGCTCTTGTCGAACTTGCGCACATTGCCCAGCCGACGTTCGGCCACCTCACGATACGCGGCCTCGCGTTCAATGCCGATGAAGTTGCGGCCCAGCATCTTGGCCACTGCACCTGTGGTTCCGGTCCCGAAGAACGGATCGAGGATCACATCACCTTCGTTCGAGGTGGCGAGGATCACCCGGTGGAGCAGGCTTTCGGGCTTTTGCGTCGGATGCGCCTTGTCGCCGTTGGCGTCCTTCAGACGTTCGCCGCCATTGCAGATCGGCAGAACCCAGTCGCTGCGCATCTGCACGCCTTCGTTCAGCGCTTTCATGGCCTCGTAATTGAAGGTGTATTTGGCACCCTCGGATTTCGACGCCCATATCATCGTTTCATGCGCATTGGTGAACCGTTTGCCGCGGAAATTGGGCATCGGGTTCGACTTGCGCCAGACAACATCATTCAGCACCCAGAAGCCCGCGTCTTGCAGTGCTGCCCCCACGCGGAAGATGTTGTGATAGCTGCCGATCACCCAAATCGCCCCGTCGGGTTTGAGCAATCGGCGCGCCGCCGCCAACCAGTCTTGGGTGAAGCGGTCATAGGCGGCGAAACTGGAAAACTGATCCCACGCGTCGTCAACGGCGTCGACACGGCTGTTGTCAGGGCGGTGAAGATCGCCCTTCAACTGAAGGTTATAGGGCGGGTCCGCGAATATCAGATCCACCGAATTTTCCGGAAGCGACCGCATGATCTCGATGCAATCGCCCGCAAGAATACTGTTCAAAGGAAGCGCCTTTGCGCCCTTTTCCTTGAGCATGTTGTGCCCCATCTGCCTCTGTCCCCGGCGCCTCGTTTGCCGGGCGCTCCATTGGTTGCGCCCAATGTGAGTCAGACATGATTCGCTGTCAAAAGCTTTATTGAATCAATATCTTAGCATTTTTTCTTGTCACAAGATTTGGTATACTGGCCTGAACGATCTCCTATGGTGTGGGGTCACACCAAGATTTCGTAGGGCTGAAATATGGCTTTTTGATGGATAACCGCGGTTGGTTTCCCAGCCATAGCCGGGGTGCTGTTGCGCCAAGTCCAACATGACACGATCCCGCCAGACTTTGGCCACAATCGAGGCCGCCGCGATGCTGACAGAGCGTGCGTCGCCCTTGACGATTGTCTCATGCGGGATGGTCAGACCGCGCGGCGCGCGGTTGCCGTCGATCAAGACGTGATCAGGCGGGGTCGTCAGATCGGCGACGGCGCGCACCATGGCCAGATGGGACGCCTGAAGGATGTTGATCTGGTCGATCTCTTCCACGCTGGCTTGGCCAAACCCCACATCCGCCACCGCGAGGATTTCGTCATAGAGCCGTTCACGGGCTGCGACGCCCAGCGCCTTACTGTCATTGAGACCTTCGGGAATGCGCGTCGGGTCCAGAACAACCGCCGCCGCCGTCACCGGCCCCGCCAATGGGCCGCGCCCTGCCTCGTCGACGCCCGCCACCCGGGTACAGCCGCGCGTCATCGCGGCCTGTTCAAAGCTGTTGTCTGGGGTCGTCTTCATCGCGCGACCCTGCCGCGCGGTGCCTGCAAGCTCAACCTCATATGCAACGGAAAAGGGGAAGGGCCCCATGTAACCCTTCCCCTTCCCTGACGGTCCCGCCCGCGACCAAATTGGCGGGACCCGGACACCCGGACTTACCAGGTGTAGCCAGCTTTCTTCAGGCAAACGCGGCCCCAGCCCACACGCGTGCCCCGCACGGTGTCAAAGCGGCGGAAGCAGTTTTGCGGCAACTTGTTGTAGTGGCGGAAGTTCGACTTCAGGCAGCTATTGCCCATCACGGTCCGCGATTTGTTGCCCCACTGGCGGTGCGTCAGCAGGCAGGACGCGGGCAGCGTGTACCGCGCGGCGCGTGCATGTTTGGGCGGACCCGGGCGGTGGGGGCGCGTGACGGGGTTGTGTTTGCGCGTCGTCGTGACCTTGGGCGTGGACTTGCGATTGTCCTCCAGAGCATCTGCAATGCCATAGAGCACAAGCGCGCCAAACAGCACCTTGGCCACATCTTCGGCATCGGCGGCCTGTGCCGTGTTGGGGGTGAGCGATGTCAGCGCGATGGTGGCGGAAAGCGCTGCGGCAGCAATGGATTTGAACATGTCTTTTCCTTTCATGTCGGGGCCAGTCGGCAACTGACCGCGGGTTGCGATGAAAGGATTGGGCCTGGGGCGGCGATGTCGCTCAATATCGCCACAGTGCTAGACAATAACGCCGCCCATCGGGGGCGGGGTTATTGCATATCGTCCCCGCGACAGCGCAGGTTTGAGGCATGAAACGCATGCTCTCACTCCCCGCACTGGCTGTGACCGCGCTGATGACAGCGGGCGCCGCACAGGCCGCCTGTTACGCCGACTACAAGGCCAAGCAGGACGATCCGCTGCGCCTGCACTACGGTGTGGCGCAGATCAACGAACCCTGCACCGCCGCCAATGCCGCCGTGCAACTGGGCCCCCGGGTCGCGACCGGCGGCTGGACTTTGCTGAACGTGGTCTCCACGTTCGACGATAGCGGTCTTGATGAAAGGAAAGCGAGTGCTGGAGACTTCTTCCTCCGCTACTGACGCGCGCCAGACGGGCACACGTGTCGTGGCGCTGGGCGTCGCGGCAATCGTGGCGATCCTGGCCGTAACCGGTGCGCTCCTTCTGTGGACGCTGCCGGATGCCAACGCGTTCAACACGCGGGTCGAGCAGCTCTTTGTCGAGAACGACAACCTGAACTCCGGGGCCGAAATCAAGCTGCTGGAGATCCTGGCGGAATCCGGCACCGCGTTTTCGGACGTCTTGGCGAGCTATCGGCTCGTGATCTTTGTGCTGCTGATCTTTGCCACGGCGCTTTTGATCGCGACCCTCGTCTTCCTCGTTGCGCTGATCGCCATGAACCGCCGGATGAGCGAGATCGAGCGGACGGGCATTCAGGTAAATTCGCTTGTGATCAGCCGCGACACGAATGTCGTGTTGCTCAACAACATGGAATTCAAACTGACCGAGGCCGCGATTGAAACCCTGTCTGTGCTCGCAGAGGCGCGGATGGATGGGGACGTGCTGTCGGGGTCCGAGCTTGAGGCCGTGATATCCGGCCGCTCGGCCGCCGACTGTGACGAGGCCGCGGGCGCCACGCGGATCAAACGCTTGCGTGACGCGCTGGGCAATCAGATGGTCAGCGAGTTGTTGGTCAAGAACATCGCCCGCAAGGGTTACATGCTGTCGATCGAAGCTGACGTCATCAAGATGGTCTAGCCGCGGCTGAGCGTGCAATTGCCACGCGCATCGCAGTCCCACAACCGCCCATCCGGCGCCACCCACATCCCCACAACATAAGACTGCGTCCGGTAGCGTGGGCTCAGATGGCCTGCTGATGGCGTCGCCTGCCCCTGGCCGGTCAACGCGTAGTGCGTGTTCGCCGATGTCTTGCCCTTGATATACGTGTCGTAAATCCCCTGCCCGGTGTTTTGGGCAATCGCGGGGGCTGCGCCGACGAACAGTGCAGCGACGGCTGCAAGGCTGCGATAAAACATAGTGATCTCCGATCCCGTTTGATGATGGGACCGGAGTGACCGCAGGTCCGAGCGTCAGCCGGACGGACCTGCGGCAGAAACAAGGCTTGAACAGCCGATTTGTTTCAAAGGCTGTGTGTCACCACTTGTGCTTTTTGGGCGCGTGATGGTGTTTCGGCGCGTGGTAGATCACCGGCGGCGGCGATGGCGGCACCCACCCGGTGGCGGCCTGCGCCCGCGATGTCACGGGCTTGCCTTGGCCGGTCAGTGCATAGTGCGTATTGGCCGATGTGCCCGGTGCCTGTTGCGACCGCGCGGCAGAACTGAGCGCTGCAATCCCGAGCAAGATGCCCTTAGCCGCCAGATAGTCGGCCTGTGCCGGTGCGGTGGTGCCCGCCGTCAGCAACGCCGCGCAGGCAGCAGCCGCCGAAAAACGTTTGATACGTGTCATGTGAAGTCCCCCAACCCCGAAAGACGCTGTCAAAGCAGCTTAGGTTAACGAAGGGTTAACGCAAGATCAGGGATGTTGGTTCCGCCTGCGACTTATTCGGCAGCCTGCGCCATGGCCTGCCCGGTGATCAGGTCCGACGCCTTTTCACCGATCATGATCGCAGGGGCATTGGTGTTGCCTGACACGATCTCGGGCATGATCGAACAATCGGCCACCCGCAGCCCCGCAACACCGTGGACCCGCAACTGATCGTCCACGACGGCATCGGGGCCATGCCCCATCTTGCAGGTGCCCGTGGGGTGATAGATCGAGGCCGTGTTGTTGCGCGCCCAGTCGAGCGTCGCGTCATAGTCTTCGATGTCGAGATCGGGATGGGGCCGAAACTCTTCCGAGATTTTAGATGTCAGCGGCGCATGCCGGGCAATCCGACGCGCGATGTTCACCCCCGCCACAACCGTGTCGCAGTCGGTCTTGGTGGCCAGATAGTTCGGGATGATCTTGGGATAGGTGCGCGGCCCCGGCCCGTTCAGGCGGATCTCGCCCCGGCTTTCAGGGCGCAACTGGCACACCGACATGGTGAAGGCCGAAAACGGATCGGCGCCCTTGCCCGGGTTTTCCGCCGACAGGGGCTGCACGTGGAATTGAATATCCGGGGTTTCGATGTCTTCGCGCGTTTTCAGGAACCCGGTCGCCAAACTGGCGGCCATGGTCATCGGACCCGCGCGGAACATCAGATACTTCAAACCGATGCGCGCCTGCCCAAAGAGCGTCGAGACCTCGTCATTGAGCGTGGGTTCATTGCATTTGTAGACCAGCCGCGCCTGCAGGTGGTCCTGCATGTTTTTGCCAACGCCCGGCAAATCGACCGCCACGTCAATTCCGTTCTCGCGCAGTTGGTCGGCTTCGCCGATGCCCGACAACATCAGAACCTGCGGGGAATTGATGGCCCCACCGCACAAAATGACCTCTCGCGCGGCGCTGACGATCTGCTTGCGGCCCGCGCGGTCGGTATATTCCACACCGGTGGCGCGTTTGCCTTCCAACACGATCCGCTCGACCTGCGCATGGGTGCGAATTTCGAGGTTCGGACGCTTCTTTGCCGGGTTCAGGAATGCGACCGCGGAACTGCACCGCCGCCCATTGCGCGCGGTCAGTTGAAAGAAGCCGACACCTTCCTGATCCGCGCCGTTGTAGTCGGGGTTGAATTTGTATCCTGCCGCCTGCGCGGCGGCGACCCAGGCGTCCGTGATGGGGCGCTGGATACGCATGTTCGAGACCGACAGCCCCCCGTCTTCGCCGTGGAATTCGTCCGCGCCACGCTCGTTCGCCTCGGAGCGTTTGAACAGGGGAAGCACATCGTCCCAGCCCCAGCCGCGATTGCCCATCTGCCGCCAGCGGTCATAGTCTTCCGGCTGCCCGCGTACATAGAGCAAGCCATTCAGTGAGGATGAGCCACCCAGAACCTTGCCACGGGGCCATTCGATGGACCGCCCGTTCAAACCGGGATCGGGTTCGGTCTTGTAGCACCAGTCGACGCTCGGGTTATGGATGGTTTTGAAGTAGCCGACCGGGATGTGAATCCACGGGTTCAGATCGCGCCCGCCAGCCTCCAACAAAACGACCTTGTTGGACGGATCGGCGCTCAGTCGATTGGCAAGAACACACCCTGCCGACCCAGCCCCAACAATCACATAATCCGCACTCAACGTATCAATCCTCCCCAGATTGAAAAAAAGTCTATGCAGAATGCCAAAGCTAATCTAGGCTTTTTTTGATATAAAACGTCTCAATAATTGCCTAATCGGGAGGATATAATGGCGATCAATGACCGTATCAAAGGAGTCTCACGTCGAGATTTCTTTAAGATTGCAGGGAACTACGGGCTGAGCTCGACGCTCCTTGCTGCAAGTGCCTTTGGTGGCGCAATGACCACCGCAAACCTCGCTGCCGCGGCAGAATCAACGTATGAAAAGCGGTTTGCCAAGGAGCCCAAGTTCACGCTCAAGTTCGGCGCGGCAGCGAGGTTTGCGGTGGTCATTGCGCCACCAAAGGCACTTGCAGCAAGGAGCGTCGAGCTCAGCCCG
>JBCBFU010000078.1:0-9371 GCA_038527375.1 Pseudomonadota bacterium
CGGATTTTTTGTGCTGCCGTCCCGGTGTCTTGGCGAACGAAGGAGACGCCGCCTGATGTCTGGCGCGTGCGCGACACATCCTTTCACGCAGATAGCGTGGCTGCTGGTTCATCTGCTTTTGGCGGAACGGCAGGCGCGTGGCGTGGCTGTCTTCTCCTGGCCCTTTAGCCCCCCTCTTCGAAAAGGAGCTTGACCGATGTCAGACCCATTTAAGGATTATGCCTCGGGCTTGGAGAGCCCTGCGACAATTCTCGTTCCCGTGACCCCCAGCGACAGCACCGATCTCACGGTGGTTTCTCGTGCGATCAATGTCGCGCAGAGCGGCTTCGTACAAGTGACGACGCCCGGGAATACGACGGCGACCATCTACATCGCTGCCGGTGTGGGCTTTCCCGTACGTGCCACCCGCATTTGGGCGACCGGTACGACGGCAACTGGCATTACGGCGATGCTCTGATGCTGCTGCTTGGCCTCAGCTTCGCGGCGACCCCACCGCTGGATGACGGTGGTTCGCCTCCCCCTGACCCCGGCAATGGTCACTGGCAGTTCGATGAGACTGTCCTCACGGCCCTGCCTTCGGCGGATGGCTGGGGCTTCCTCGATACCCTTCTTACCGAGATGGAAGATGCATCATGACACAGATCCGGCTTATCCCGCCGTCCGTTTGGGACAACTTGCAGAGCATTGAGGTCGAGCTTGGCGATGACATGGTCAATGTAGTCACTGAAGGCGGTGCCAACCGTCTGATCCGCGACGACCATACGTCCGTGGTCGTGCAGGCGCTGGTTCCTGGCATGATCGACCAGCAGTCGCCCAATGTGGGTGATGTGCTCACCGTGAGCGCTTATGACGGCCCCGCCAACACCACATACCAGTGGAAAGTCGATGGGACCCCGATCAGTGGCGGCATACATGCCACGCTCGATACAACCGGTCTGCCCGGCGGGATTTATACCCGCGAGGCCAGCGCTGGCGCGCAAGCGACGGTGGAGACACCCGGTGTCATGGTGGCGGCGCCGCCCGTGCAAGGCAGCATCCTGTCCGTCGAGACGTTTGCCAACACCGGTGGTGTGGGCCCCGCAGGTCTGCCGGGGGATATGCTGGTGCTTCTCTACTCCTCGGAAGGGGCGTCAGGGGATGTGCCCATGTCGTCTGATGGTGTCGATCCGATCGAGACGGATGTGGCAAAGCTGCGCGAGCAATCAGACAACAACACCTCTCAGATTTTCTGGGTCAAGCTGACCGAGGCCACAACGGGCCTGACCTTTTCGACCGGTAGACCGGGGGGCGCGGCCGGCAATATCCGCCGCTGTACCGTGGTCAACATTGGTCCCCATGACTTCGTTGACGGGGACACGAATGTGGCCGCCGGTTCCGGCACCCGCTCTTTCCCGACGCTCAGCAATGTGCCGGCGTATTCGTTGAACTTCTATTTCCATGCGGTGCGGGGCGGTGCGTCTGACAGTGCCATTCAAGGGCCCTATGGGATCACCCGCGACCCGATCCTCCCCTCCGTGGAGGGCGAGTATTATGCGTGGAACGCGTATATGTGGTCTGTGTTTGCCCAGGGCACTGTTGCCGGGGACAGCCCCGACGTCGACCACTACATGACCGGGTACAACAACACCCGCGGTGGCCACACAGCAGCATTTGTGCCCACAGGCGCCGCAGGGCAGGGCGCACTTCCGGGGCAGTATATTGCGGATGACAACGGTGCGGGGTTCGCGCCGTCCTCGACGCTCAGCAGCTTTGACATCGAAGAGGCGACCTTCACCACCACAGAAGACGTGGATGTGGGTCACTACCTGACCGGCAATATCGGTCTGGGCGATCTGTGGGTGAAACCACGCGGCGCCGCGACGACGGTGACGCTCGATTACGTGCCAGCCTATGGCGCGATGGCCGACGGCCGTCAGGGCAACGGGGCGATGCTCAACGTCATGTCGATGAACAGCAACAGCACCCAGGGCTTCGACCAGAACGACGTCAACTCCATCGACTGGAGCGCAGCTGCTGTGACGCAGGGGCCCATCACGATGTCACCGGGTGACGTGCTGGTGGTGGCCAAGTCGCGCGACAATGCTTCGGGCACGGCCAGCATCAGGCGCTTCATGTTCATTCATTGCGTCGACACCGTGCCCTTCGATGACGAGTTCGCACCGCCCTACATCTGGGACAGCTCTTTGGGCGCACGCCCGCGCTTCCGGTATTCGGACATCAACGAGGCGGGCATTCCCTCCCTGTCCACGGACGGCTTTGACAAGAACGTTCCCGCGCTGACGAATATCGAGCCTGATTTCCGGCGCCGTCTTTTTGACCCCGTCGGCTACTGGGAGCGCTACTCGCTCAAGGCAGATGGAGGTGGCGCAACGTACGGCCGTGACTATCAGGCCGACACGGACAGAGCCTGTGCGGTGATGGTCTGCGACATTCCCATCGAGCAGAAGCGCGTGATCATCCAATCCCTCGTTCAGCGGGGCATTGATGCCTACGGCGCCATCCGCTCGGCCTATGCTCAGGGGTTCTCGGAGTGGATGGCCCCTGACGGTGGCCACAATGGCGGGCGCAAATCTCTCATCGTGATTGCAGGCCATCTTCTGGGCGATGCGACGATGCGCGATTGGGTCAGGGACAACACGTCGCCGACCGCCGCCACGGCCATGCAGGAAGACGGGATGCGGGCCTATCTGACCCCGACCGTCATCGCCGAGACCCAAGTGCCCGGCTGGCAGGGGGCAGGTCGCAAAGACGGCGGCACGCACAATCCCTACGAGACCGCCATGGGCCAGGCGCCAGCCGTGCCCGAGTGGATCGGCGGGACGCCGATTGGGGGATCAATCCCCGATTTCCAGGTCAACAACCTCTGGAACTCGAACGCGAACTTCTACCGCCTTGTGGGACATACCGAGCGGGCTTCGGGTCAGACGGTTGCGTTGTTGGCGATGGGGCTCCGGACGACGTGGAACCAGGAAGCGTTCTTTGACTATCACGCGCGTTACTTCGCGCTTGATGCCTGGGGCGATGATCCGTGGCGCTATGTGAACGGCGATCCGATGCCGCGCTACAGCCTCATGCCTGATGTGCCGAGCGGGCGTAACGGCCAGCCGAGCGACTTCGCGCAAGAGATGTACAAGGTGCATGCCTTCGAGGGGCCGCTTTATACCCTCCCCGCAGGCGTGAACGCGTTCCACGGCGCAAACTAAAAACGGTTGGGCGGCCTTCATGTGAGGCCGCCCCGCTATTCGACAGCCCTGCTGCGCGGATCGATCAGGAACGCCAGCATCCAGCCAATGAGAAACCCGCCCAGGTGGGTTTGCCAGGCCAGTTGGCCATCGAGCGCCCAATACATCACCACGTTAATCGCCACCAAGAGACCGGCCACACGTGCGATGGGCCAAAGGCCGATGCGCGCGGTGAAGCGGTCGATATAGGTCCAGGCGAGCAGCGCCCCTGCCAGTCCAAAGAGCGCGCCCGAGGCGCCGACCATGGGCTGCACGGTCTCAGCCAAAACGCCGTAGCCGCCCGCGCCGCCGATAGCCGTTCCCACGTAAAGCGCAAGGAAACGACCGGTCCCCACACGGTCTATGATCGCAGACCCCAAGGACCAGAGCGTCGCCATGTTCACGATCAGGTGGATCGGCCCGCCGTGCAGGAAGGCATAGGTGAAGAACATCGTGTAAGGCTGCGGAAGGTAGTTGGGGGCCCATGTGCTCAAAAGCCCTGGCCAGAACCCACCATATTCATAAGCCGTTTGGCGCAGGCGGCCGGTGCCCCAGAGCCCCAAGTCCCCTCCAAAGAGCACGGCCTCCAAGACGCCGCATATGACGATCAACACGCCCAGAGGCAGGATCGGACCACGTAGGGATGACAATGGGAAAACGGCACTGCTCTGCATTGAACTCAAGAAACTCATTTTTGGCTCAAAAATCGAGTCTCGCAATCCGCAAAGCAGAACGGGGGACAGGATAGGATTTGGCGCAGGGCGCGGCGTGTTTACCTGCGCTCTTTGAGATGCAGCTGATCCCAGCCGAGCCCTTTGAAGATCGGGCCCACGGCTGCTTCAGTGAACTTGATGCCTGCGTGACCGGCATTGCCTTCGAAAAGCATAGGCTCTTCCTCGGGCGTGATGCCGACATCCCAGCCGACATAGGCGATCTGCCTGATGCGTTTGTGGTGATCGACGCACATATCAATGGCCGCCTTGAAGCCCGGGATCGCGCGTCCCGGTAGCTCGACGCCAGTGTCGGGGTGAGCGTTGATGGGGGTCCAGTCTGCTTTCGCCGCAGGCCCGATCATCCGCCCGGTTGTCAGATCGATTGGCGCGCGAACGCTGGTCGGGCCCTGAGTGAGCTCATCCTTGCCTGTGCCAAAGCGAGCATATGAGGCCACTGGGAAAACCTCACCATCGTTGTGGACGGTCGTGACCCGGATGGTTGCCGCCGCGCCCGGAAAGACCGCTTCAAGATCAGGGTGATTTTCTACCGGCGACTGAAGCGTGGCTTCATCGATGGTGGCTATGGCGTCTGGCAACGTCTGGCCCGTGACCCGTTTCACGCCTTGCCCCTGACGCCCGATCGGCAGCTTGAGGTAGAGATAAGGATGAGCGTCGAACATCTGCCGTGAGAACGCGGCCACATCGAGAGCTTCGCCGCCCAGACCAAACAGGCGCCCGCGCACGATATAGGCCACGTCAGGGATCCTATCGGTCTCCAGGATGCGGCGCTGAAAAGTCTGATTGAGAAGCGACTGGTGCACACCCATAGAATGGGGGACGACATAGCGGCCGCAGTAATTGTCGGGGATGCAGCCCTCGACGAACTCTCCACGCCAGGCGGCGTAGGTGTAGAGCCAGGGCGCATAGACTTTCGATCCGAAGTGCTTTTCGGCGTAGAGCGATATTTCGCGGCGCAGGTCTTCCGACAGTTTGCGGTCCGGGCGCGCTGCGATGATGCTCGCATAGGCCGCTTCGGCCTGACTGTTTTGATCTGCGTCATAGCGGGCGGCGCGACGCGCGCGCAGTCTGCCTCTGGCAAACGATATGAGTGACTTCTTCATTGCTGTAAGGAAAGGCGCTGATGCGCCTTTTGCCAACCTTTATTCGCGCTCCATGCCCGGTACGAAACGAGGCAGGCGTGGCAGGGTTTCTCCCATGATCTCCAGGATGCGCGCGTCTGCATCAGCGGCCGTTTCACCGGGCCCGATGGGCGAGACGAAGCGCACGAGGGCGCCGTCCGTGCGGCCATGGTTCAAGCTGTCCCAGAACACGCTCATCTTCGCGGTGAAGTCGTTGGTGAAGCGCTGACCGCGCTGCTCGAACCAGTAGTAGACAACCTGCTGAGCGCGGCCGTTCTGAATGATCGCGCGATTGACCTCGAAGGTGCCGTATTCTGTGTCGGGGAACGAAACCTCGTGCGGATCGAGAGAATAGATCTCCCACCCACCGGCGGGCAGACACACCTCTGGGGAGTGGATGCCGGAGCCTTCCGTCTGCTGGTTGTAGAAGGCCGAGAAGACGTTGACCGCCGCATCGCCGCCGGGGGCCATGTAGGTCGCGTTGATGTAGTCATCGGCGCCCAGCACTTCTTCGATCTCTGCATCGAGGGTCGTGCGGATGCCGGACCATTCGCCGAGCTGCCGCGGGAAGAGCAGAAAGCTGTCGCGATCAAGGGGTGCCGGGGCAGGGGGCTGCGCAAAGATCGTGGCCGCCGAGAAGAGCGCGGTGACGGCCACAGCCGTGACCGTCACGGTGGTGGCGCGAATGTCGAGGATGCGGCCCGCGATCGTGCCCAGACCAGAGGTGTCGAGGTCGATGGCGTGGCGCAGGGGCAGGGGGTTCGGGGCCAGACGCTGCAGGCCCACGGCCATCGCGAAGAGGATCGCGATACAGGCCATGAAGATCACCCACCCTTCAAAGAAGTGCGTGAAGCCTTCCACCCAGTCCAAACCGTAGGAATTGGTAATGATCCCGATGATCCCGATCCGCAGCGAGTTCATGAAGACCGTCAGCGGCGCGGCCATGATCAAAAGCACGGCTTTGTGCCACATCGGACCACGGTAGAGGATCGCAAAGAGATACGAGAAGCTCAGGATCGGGAAGAGATACTGCAGGCCCGAGCATGCCTCGGCCACCTGCAGCTGCAGCACGCCCAGATCGATGATGTTGCCTTCAAGAAAGACCGGGATGCCGGCGAGTTTGACGAACCACACGCCAAGTTCCGAGCTCACACCCTGCAGGAAGGTGGTGAGCTTCCAGTAGATGAACTGCGGCAGCGGCAGCATGAAGACGAGGTGAATGACGGGCAGCTGGTGCTGCTTGCCTCTTTCCCAACCGAAGAGGGTCAGAACAACGCCGCCCACCCAGACGATGAAGCCATAGGTCACGATATCGGGGATGCGCACCAGGTTGCCGATCAGCGACACCGCAAGGCCAAGCGCCAGCACAATATAGCCGGGCCAGCGGTTAACCGGTCGGCTTGCGTCCGGACGCGGTGTGCCCCGCAGCTCGCGCAGGAACAGGTAGAGCGAGATGATCGGGATGAGCGGCCCGTGCGAATATTCCGGCGTCATCCACGCCTGCCCCAGCGACACGAACCCGAACCAGAAGACAGGTACAGAAACGACGCACAGCGCCACGAAGAGACCAAGTCCCAACGGGTTGATGTGAGATCCAAGAAGCGGGCCGGCTGACGGGGTGTTTGATGGGGATGACAAGAAACTCAGTCCAGATTTTCAGCGTGACAAATGGAAGTGCTTAGGAAGTACCGGGGTTTTATAAGGCTTTCATTAATTTGCGCCAATCACAGCTTCGTCGGGGGCGTCACTGTCTCTTTGGCCGAAACGATTGCTGCCTGCGCAGCCCTTTAGCCTGTTCTAGAGCCCCAAGAGCCTGCGCAGACGCTTGCCGAGCACGCGACGCGCCCGGGGAACGCGGTCGATCGCACGGGTCAAAAGCGTGCGACGGCGCTCGACCCAAGGGGTCATCTCGAAGAAACGCTGCCAATGGTGGGCCAGGGGATGGGTGCTGCCTTCCTCCCAGGGTTTCGGGCGGCCGGAGTAATGCACGATGAAGGGCTCTTCCTGCAGCGCGCGCATCATCTCGGTATCATAGGGAAGCTCTTCGCCTTCCTTGTACCAATAGACGCTGGTCATCGAGTTCCAGCGCGGATCGATCAGGCGATGCTCTTTGGCCAAGGTGATGTTGAGCGCATCCTGATCGGGGAAGGTGAGCTGCGGGTAGGCGCGCAGCACATCGGCGATCGTATCAACGAGCCCTGCGCGGAACGGGGCGAGTTTCAGCATCAGCACGCCCGCCTGGAAGTAGGGGCGCTTGCCGTCAAAGCCGAAGTGGCTGCGGTCTTCTTCCGAGACGATGCCCATGAGCCGTTCGGGCTGGCCGGAGGTATGGGGCAGATCCGGGATGCTCAGTGCCGTGACATCGGTCATGTCAAGGTTCCAGAACGGGGCAAGATCCGTCAGCGCCACGACGTCGATATCCAGATAGATCACGCGATCTGCATCGGCGGGCAGGAACTCTCCCACCAGAAGGCGGGCGTAGTTGGCGGGCGGGTAGGGGCGATCGCTGTCGGTATAAAAGCGGGTGAGCATCGTGGCATTGGCGCCGGTGATGTCATGCCAGTGCAGGTTCGCGGCGCCCGCGCCGTGGTCAGCCACTGTTTTGTAAGCGCGGTCCTTTTCCGTCGTGGTCATCCCGCAGGAGAGCACGTGAATTTCCAGCCGTGTCGTGGGTGCGCGCGTCGCCAGAAGGGACGCAATGGCCGCCGTCATGGGCATGGCCGTCACCGTGTCCGAGGCAAAGGCCACATGAATTGTTTGAGTGTCAGCCACGGGAAAAGGCCCCCTTCACGGAACTAAATGCGTCTTTGAGAATACGCTGATGATACCTCAGGATGAAAAGTCTGCAGCGATTATTGGCAAGCTCCCAGACGGATTTCAGAAAGAGGATATAGGACGTCGCATATTGGCGATTTTGCCATGCGTTGGTGATGGCGAACTGGGCCACACGGGCCAGAAAGATGCGCCGGATGGCGATGCGGTTTTGCCCGCCGGGATATTCTCCGCGCGCATGGGCCTGACGCATGAAGGTGAGGCCCTTCATGACCCCCTCATGGGACTTTGTGAGGCTGTCTGGCGTGTCGAGGTGATAGACCACGAGCATCGGCGCGCGCACGGTGCGGATGTGAGCCTCTGGCGGCAGACGCAGGAAGAAGTCTGAATCCTCGAAGACGCGAAGATCGGTCTGGAAGCCACCCGCGGCGTGGAAGGTGCTCCTGCGGCACAGCAGGTTGTGGGTGCTGACCGTGACGCCGAATTGGTTGCTCATGTAGCCTTCAAGAAAGCCTGTGAAGCCTTGCGATTGAAGGGGCTCCCGCGACAGCGTGGGCACGGGCGCGTCCTGCGGGTGATCCATCTGGCGCAGGAAGGCAACGTCTGTTTCGGGGTGCTCCTCGAGGAATTCGAGAAGGGTCTCAAGCGTCCAGGGCAGCCACAGATCATCGCTGTCGAGGCATACGATCCAATCGCCTTTGGCGACTTCGATGGCGGTATTGCGCGCCGCACCGGGCCCGGCGTTCTCCTGTTCAAGAACTGTCGCGCGTGCCGTCAGGCCAAGTGTCTGCAAACTGGCATGTATCTGCGCCACGCTGTCATCGGTGGAGCCGTCATCGACGAGCACGATTTCCCAATCGTCGCGATCCTCGGCACCTTTGATGCTCGACAGGCACGCCCCGATGGAGGCCGCACGGTTCCACACAGGGATAATGATACTGAGCGTCAGAGAATGTGCTTTTGGCAAAGGCTGAGCCATAGCGTCTCGCAATCTGGATGCCGGTATCTTGCAGGTGTCATGCCAATAGATCCTTCAGGAGTGCAACGCTACAAGGCCCATGGCTGTGCCGCCGGTCGGTAAATGTTGCTGCGATGAAGCAAAGCATTCAGGCTATACAAAGGCGCAACTGAGAATACGTCGCCGTAAAGCCTCGGAAATTCAGTTACTTAACATAACATAACTTATCAGGCGCATGACGACGCGCCTTTCGTGCTGAGGGTGAGACTGCAAAACAGCCCATTCATCCTGCTGGGATTTACACGGAACCTTTCAGGCCACGTGCCCGGGTGGTATGCCGCCGACAAGAACGACAAGTGGCCGAGGCAGACCCATGGCGCCCCAGTTTCATGATCAGCGTGTGCTCGCGGTGGCTTCCGCCGGTGGGCACTTCCAGCAGCTCATGGCGCTGCGGCCGGGCTATGACGCGGCACAAGTGACCTACATGACCACGCTCGAGGGGCTCGCGGCGCAGTTTGGCGCAGGCGCTCAGATCACCGTGCCTGACTGCAATGCCGACACCAAGATC
>JBCBFU010000079.1:0-9053 GCA_038527375.1 Pseudomonadota bacterium
GAAACGCGGGTTCGACGGAACGTCGACAGGTTTCGTGCCCGGGCGCGTTGCCGGTGCTTGGTGAGCCATCGGTGTTACCCTTACAGATATGCGCCCCTCTAAACGCGGCGGTGGGACACCTCTCCCCAACGAGAGGCGCATATCTGTAAGGGTAACACCGATGGCTCACCAAGCACCGGCTACGCGGCCGGCAAACCCGCGTTTTTCCTCTGGCCCCTGTGCCAAACCCCCCACCTGGACTCTGGACGCCTTGGCCGACGCCCCCTTGGGCCGGTCGCACCGCGCCGCCGTGGGCAAGGACAAACTGAAATCCGCGATCGAACGCACGCGCGAGATCCTGGGCGTGCCCGCCGACTACAAGATCGGCATCGTGCCCGCCTCGGACACCGGCGCCTATGAGATGGCCATGTGGAACCTCCTGGGCGAACGCCCGGTCGAGATGGTGGCCTGGGAATCCTTCGGCGCAGGCTGGGTGACCGACGCGGTCAAGCAGCTCAAGATCGACGCGACCGTGCACACCGCCGATTATGGCGACATCGTCGACATGGCCGCGCTGAACTATGACCACGACGTCTGCTTCACCTGGAACGGCACGACCTCGGGCGTGCGCGTTGCGGGCGACCCGATCCCGGCGGATCGCGCGGGCCTGACGCTCTGCGACGCGACCTCCGCCGCCTTCGCGATGGACCTGCCTTGGGACAAGCTCGATGCGACCACCTTCTCCTGGCAGAAGGTGCTGGGCGGTGAAGCGGCCCACGGCATCCTGATCCTCAGCCCCCGTGCGGTTGCACGGCTGGAAAGCTACGCCCCCGCCTGGCCGCTGCCCAAGATCTTCCGCCTGACCAAAGGCGGCAAGCTGATCGACGGCATCTTCACCGGGGCCACGATCAACACGCCCTCGATGCTCTGTGTCGAAGACTACCTCTTCGCGCTCGACTGGGCAGACAGCGTCGGCGGCCTCGCGGGCCTCATCGGGCGCGCCCGCGACAACGCGATGGCCGTCTGGCAGTTCTGCGAGGACCGCGACTGGATCGACAACCTCGCCACGGACGCTGAGACGCGCTCGACCACCTCGGTCTGTCTCAAGTTCACGGACCCCCGCATCACCGACGGCGCGACCTTTGCCAAGGCCATCGCCAAACGGCTGGAGGCCGAGGGCGTGGCGCTGGACATCGGCGCCTATCGTGACGCGCCGGCGGGTCTTCGGATCTGGTGCGGCTCCACCGTGGAAACGGCGGATGTCGAGGCGCTCCTCCCGTGGATCGACTGGGCCTTCCAGACGGAAATCGAAGCCCTCGCCCAAGCGGCCTGATCAATCAATTCGAGGGGGCGTTAACCTTTGTTGCGCTCACCAGCCACCCACCGCGCGTATGTACGCAATGTGTACGCCTGGTGTACGCGTGGTGCACCGGATGTGCCCCCTCGCTTTCCCACCAAAACGGTACTCTGATACCCAGCACGACGGATTAACCCATGCCTAAGGTTCTCATCTCCGACAAACTCTCCGAAGCCGCCGTCCAGATCTTCCGCGACCGCGGGATCGACGTGGATTTCCAGCCCGACCTGGGCAAGGACAAGGACGCGCTTTTGGCCGCAATCCCGGCCTATGACGGCCTCGCCATCCGCTCGGCGTCCAAAGCGACCGAGAAAATCATCGCCGCCGCAGACAATCTGAAAGTGATTGGCCGCGCCGGGATCGGCACCGACAATATCGACAAGGACGCGGCCTCCAAGAAGGGGATCATCGTCATGAACACCCCCTTCGGGAACATGACGACGACCGCCGAACACGCCATCGCGATGATGTTCGCCGTCGCCCGCCAAATCCCCGAGGCCTCCGCCTCAACCCACGCTGGTAAATGGGAAAAATCCAAGTTCATGGGGGTCGAGCTGACCGGCAAAACCCTCGGCGTCATCGGCGCAGGCAATATCGGCGGGATCGTCTGCGACCGCGCCAAAGGCCTCAAGATGAAGGTCATCGCCTTTGATCCCTTCCTGTCCGAGGAGAAGGCCGACAAGATGGGTGTCGAGAAGGTCGAATTGGAGGACCTGCTCAAGCGCGCGGACTTCATCACGCTCCACGTGCCCAAGACCGAACAGACCGCCAACATGATCACCGCCGACCGCATCGCGATGATGAAAAAGGGCGTGCGCATCATCAACTGCGCCCGCGGCGGTCTGGTGGACGAGGACGCACTGGCCGAGGCCCTGAAATCCGGCCACGTCGCCGGTGCCGCTTTCGACGTCTTCGCCGTCGAACCCGCGACCGAGTCACCGCTCTTTAACCTTCCCAACGTAGTGGTAACCCCCCACCTAGGTGCCGCCACGTCCGAGGCGCAGGAGAACGTGGCCCTGCAAGTGGCCGAACAGATGTCGAACTACTTGCTCGACGGGGCGGTTGAGAATGCACTGAACATGCCCTCGATGACGGCGGAAGAGGCCAAGGTCATGGGCCCATGGGTCAAACTTGCCGGTCACCTCGGCGCCTTCGTGGGCCAGATGACGGATGAACCCATCCAGGCGATCAACATCCTCTATGACGGCGCAGTCGCGGACATGAACCTGCCCGCCCTGAACTGCGCGGTGATCGCAGGCATCATGAAACGCGTGAACCCCGACGTGAACATGGTCTCTGCCCCCGTGATAGCGCAGGAACGCGGCATCAAGGTCTCGACCACGAACCAGTCCAAAACGGGCGTGTTCGATGCCTATATCAAGGTCACGGTGGTGACGGCGGAACGCGAGCGTTCGGTCGCGGGCACGGTGTTCTCGGACGGCAAACCGCGCTTCATCCAGATCAAAGGCATCAATGTCGACGCCGAGATCGGGGCCAACATGCTCTACACCACGAACGAGGACGTCCCCGGCATCATCGGGCTTCTGGGCAACACGATGGGCAAGAACAACGTCAACATCGCGAACTTCACCCTGGGCCGCGCCGAGGTCGGGGGAGAGGCCATCGCGCTTCTCTATATCGACCACCCCGTCGCACCGGAGGTCGTTGACGCGCTGGAGACGACCGGCATGTTCGGACAGGTCAAACACCTACAATTCGACGTCGCCTGAGCCGACCAAAGAACCTGGTTCCAAGATGGGGCGCGGCGTAAAACCCGCGCCCCTTTTCGATGGTCCACAAATACTCACATACCGGCGGTGGCCCCCGGCTCATCCGCCCGGTATGAGGGCGCAAACCCAGCCGGAGTCGCCCCATGCCCAGCCTCTACGTCATCGGAGACATCCACGGCCAAAAAGCCCAGCTCGACCGGGCGCTTGGGCTGATCGAGGCCGATGGCGGCCCGGACGCACGAATCATCTTTGTGGGGGACTATACCGACCGCGGGCCCGACAGCCGGGGCGTCCTCGACACCTTAATTGAAGGACACCGCGCCGGGCGCAATTGGACCCTGATCCGCGGCAACCACGACCGCATGTTCACCCGGTTCGTGATCCGGGGCGAGGTCTTTGATCCCAAGATCAAATCCATGAAAACCTGGTTGCACTTCCGGCTGGGCGGCAACACCACGCTGGCATCGTATTTTGATCTCGAACAATTCTGCGCCGACAACGGGCACACGGTGGATGCGCTGGATGCCATTGGCCATGACCTTACCTTGGACCCCCTCCACAAGGCCCTGCAGGCGGCCGCACAGGACGCGGTACCGCGGGCGCATATGGACTTCCTGACCGGCCTCCCGCTCACCCACACAGAGGACGGGTTCTTCTTTGTCCACGCGGGCATCAACCCGAAACTGCCCTTGCGGCTGCAAGACGAAGAGGACCTGATCTGGATCCGCGACGGGTGGCTCGACCACAGGGGGCCGCTGCCGATGATGGTCGTGCACGGGCACACGGCGCGCGACTTCCCCGAACACGCGGGCAACCGGATCAACGCGGATGGCGGGGCCGCCTATGGCAATGATCTGGTGCCGGTCGTTCTGGACGGGGACCGCGTCTTTACGCTGGGCGACCAAGGCCGCACGCCGCTCACTCCCGCCGGATAACACCCGTCACCGCGGCTGCGGCCAGCGCCGTAATGACCCAGCCCAGCGCCTTGGCGAACCACCTGATCCACCACGCGGCCTGCCCAAGGGGCGAACGGGAGGTGGACGGCGCCCACGCGCTTTCCTGCCCCAAATCGACGATGGGGATCAGCAGATCGGCGGCATAGGCAAAGGCATTGAACGTCTCCCAATCCTGTCCTGCGCGCCCCGGCTGGGACCAATAGGCGCCCGGCGTCTCGGACACTTGGGTTGCGCGGACCCACTCGGCGCTCACCAAAATGGGCGCGGCATTGGGTGTCATGTCGCCCGCCCGCCACGTCGCATCGAAAAAGAGACCGAGCGCGGCGATCAGAACAACCGTGACCACAAGCGCCCGCGCGGGCCTGTAGCCATAGCCGATGGCCAGCCGCAGCACCCCATCGGCAAACCACGCCACCCCCTTGCGCGCCGGATTGCGCATGAGGGCGCGGTCTTCTTCCCTCAGCCTGCGTTCCTTGCGCATCAACACAGCCTGCGCATCCAGCCGGTGTCCCATACGCCCCAGAACATCCGCCAATTGCTCATACGGTTGCGCGGTAAAAGGCGTGCCCTCGGGCCGCCTCTCCACCCATTTGAGGCGCGCCGACAGCGAGGTGTTCGTGTGGCGCGAGAAATCCGTGTAGCGGAACCCGTCCAGACGGATCGGGTAGGCGGCGCCCGGGCCTTCGGGTTCGTCTGTCAGGCGCGCTACCGTTGCCCCGGCAAGGTTCACGATCCCCCGGTTGATCTGGTTGGCCTGAAAGTACAGTAGCCCGCCCACCTGCGCCCGCGCGAGGCTGAGCGCGATGGACCGCCCGTGTTCTTCCGTGGCGCCAAAGATCGATCCGGTCAGCGGATCATCCTTGGGGGCAATCGCGGAGTGCGAAACAAAGACATCATGGGCCACGCGCAACGATGACAAAAACAGCATCCCGTTGCACGTCAGTGTCGTTTCACCATCCGAATAGGGGTAGTTGCCCAGAAACATGGACCCAGTGACTTCAAGCTGGGGGGCAAAGATTGCATCCGCTCCGGGGCAGGCGATCTCGACCCCGCAGCATTGCACGTCGCCCACGATGACCGCGCCGGCAAGGCTGATCTCTCCGGCGACGTGGGTTCCGTCCCGCAGGTAGAGCGACCCATCGAACCGCGCGTGATCGGCGGCCAGCCCGGCAATGTGGCACCCTGTCAGATACAGCCCGCGCAGGCGCGTGTTCACCAGGGTCACGGCTTCGGCCAGATGGCAGTGGCTGAGCGACACGTCGACGCCGATATCGGCCCCTTGCAGATCAAGAGCACCCGATACCCAAGCGCCGCGCAGGCGCAGACCCTTGCCCGCGCCCAGCGGACCGCCCGACTGCAACAGATCGCGCAGGAACGCCGCGCGTACCTCGACCTCCGCGGTGGACGCGGTGGGCCGACTGCCATCGCCCAGCATGATCCGCCCTGATTGGGCAACCTCGGCGAGGATACGCTCTTCGGCTCGGGTCTGTGCGACAGGTATGTGTGCAGGCGGCGTCTCGGTCATGGGGGCACGCTGGCACGGCGCCCGTGAACGCCGCAAGGATTAGCGGTGCTTGCCCGTCCACAGCCTCCATCCGCTGTGACCCACCAGAAACAGCGCGAAGAGCAGGCCGAAGAGGATCGATTCGGTCGATGTAATGCCCGTCGGCATCCCCTTGGCGAAGGTCGCATAGGCGATCAGCGCAAGGATCACTGCACCCGACACCATGCGAAAAATATACTCCCCCCGGGTCGGGCCGAATTTTGGTTTCTTGTCCTCGTCCATGGGCCAAAGGGTGGGTCGCGCAGGCAACGCGTCAAGAACGTTGCGTTTTGCTTTCGCCACGCGCGGGGCCGTCTATGGTCGCGCCAACCACGGAAAGGACATCCCATGACCGATATCGTCATTCTGGGCGGGGCCCGCACCGCCATCGGCACCTTTGGCGGACGCCTCGCCGGAACCGCACCCATTGACCTTGGCACCATCGCCGCCAAGGCCGCCATCGAGCGTTCTGGTGTTGCCGCAGACAAGATCGGGCATGTGGCCTTTGGCCATGTCATCAACACCGAACCACGGGACATGTACCTGTCCCGCGTCGCGTCGGTTGAAGCGGGGGTTCCCAACACCACGCCCGCGATGAATGTGAACCGCCTGTGCGGGTCGGGCCTTCAGGCGATCGTGTCGGTTACGCAATCGCTCATGCTGGGCGACGCTGAGTTCGGCCTTGCGGGCGGGGCCGAGAATATGAGCCGGTCACCCTTTATCCTGTCGGACCAACGCTGGGGCGCCAAGATGGGCGACGTGAAGACGCGCGACATGATGCTGGGCGCGCTGAACTGCCCGTTCGGGACAGGGCACATGGGCGTGACAGCCGAAAACGTGGCCGCAGAGCATGGCGTCACGCGCGAAGATCAGGATGCGTTTGCGCTGGAGAGCCAGGAACGCGCCGCGCGGGCCATCGCCGAGGGACGCTTTGCCGATCAAATCACCCCGGTCGAGGTCCGCGTGAAGCGCGACATGGTGGCGTTTGAGGTGGACGAACATCCCAAGGCGTCGACCATGGAAACGCTGGGCGGCTTGCGGCCCGTGTTCCAGAAGGACGGCACGGTCACGGCGGGCAACGCATCGGGGATCAATGACGGGGCTGCGGCGATCGTCATGGCCCGCGCCGACGCGGCAGAGGCCGCGGGCCTGTCGCCGAAGTTCCGCATCTTGGGCTATGGCCACGCGGGTGTCCGCCCCGAGGTGATGGGCATCGGCCCGGTCCCCGCCGTCGAAAACCTGCTGGCCCGCACGGGCCTGAAGGGGGACGATTTCGACGTCGTTGAATCGAACGAGGCCTTCGCCAGTCAGGCGGTTGCTGTGACGCGCGGCCTTGGCCTCGATCCGGCCAAGGTGAACCCCAACGGCGGCGCGATTGCTCTGGGCCACCCGGTGGGGGCGACGGGCGCCATCATCATGGTCAAAGCGATGTACGAATTGGAGCGGATCGGCGGCAAGCGCGCGCTGGCCACCATGTGCATCGGCGGCGGTCAGGGCATCGCGGTTGCGATTGAGCGTCTCTAGGCTGCGGCCTGCGTCGTGTAGGGACGGCTGAACGCGGGGGCCTCTGGTTTCGAGAGGTCCTCGCGGAAGCGGTACCCGCCCAGATCAAAATCCCGCAAGCCGGCCAGATCCGTCACGCGGTTTTGGACAATGAAGCGCGCCATCGACCCGCGCGCGCGTTTGGCAAAAAAGCTCACGATCTTCTCGGAGCCGTCCTTCTCTTCCAGGAAGGTCGGGGTGATCACCCGGGGCTTGAGCGCCCCCAGATCGACAGCGCCGAAATACTCCTGGCTCGCGCAGTTCACGAGGATGTCCGCCCCGGTCTCGGCCGCCTGCGCGTTCAGCGCCTTGGCGATCTGGCTGCCCCAATAGTCGTAGAGGTTGCCGCCCCGGCGCGTTTTCAGGCGGCTGCCCATCTCTAACCTGTAAGGTTGGATTTCATCCAGCGGGCGCAGCAGGCCATAAAGCCCCGACAGGATGCGCAGGTGGTCCTGCGCATAGCGCATCTCGTCGTCCGACAGGCTCGCCGCCTCCAGCCCCTGATAGGTGTCGCCGGCGAATGCCAGCGCGGCGGGGCGCAGGGCGTCGTCATCCGGCGCGTCCGAGAATGCGCGAAAGCGGTCCCGGTTCAGGCGCGCCAGATCATCCGACAGCGACATGAGCGATTTCAAATCGCGCAGGGGCAGGTTGCGCGCGGTCTTGGCAAGCCGCAGCGCGTCCGCCTCGAAATCCGGTTTCGTCACATCGTCGCGGTCCACGGGCGACCAATCGAGACGTTTTGCGGGTGAGACGACGACAAGCATGTAAGGGCCCCCTGTAGGCGTTTGATGCTAAGATAGCGGGCGGCTGCGCGGCCTCAAGACGCTGCGCGCAACACCGTCAGGAACGCTTCGCCAAAGCGTTCGACGTGACGCTCGCCCATCCCCTGAATGCGGCCCAATTGATCGAGGCAATCGGGTTTGCGTTCCGCGATCTGGCGCAAGGTGGACGGGGTGCAGGACAAAGGTTTTTCGGTCCCCATTTCGCCATTGCGCAACTGGTCCTGCGCGTCGGCCAATTGGTCGAACAACGCACCTTCTGGCCGCCCGGCGAGCTTGCGGCGCGAGGGATGTACCTCCTCTGCGGTGCCGTTGATGACCGCGAGAAAGGCGTCGCCATAGCTGTCGAGCTTCTTGGCCCCGACCCCGCTGATCCCGGCCATCTGATCAAGGTTGCCGGGCCGCCGCTGCGCCATTTCGATCAGGGTTTTGTCGTTGAAGATCACATAGGCGGGCACCTTGGCCTGTTCGGCCAGCGCGCGGCGTTTCGCCTTGAGCGCCGAGAGCAGTGGCGCGTCCTCGTCACTGACCAGTGCCTTGACGGCGGGACCCCGGCGCGCGGCCTTGATCGTGTCCATGCGCAGATCAATCCGCGCCTCGTCCCGCAGGATCGGGCGGGCGGCCTGGGTCATGCGCAGCGCGCCATAGCGTTCGGGGTCCGGACGGCACAGGTCATGCCCCATCATCTGCCGAAAGATCGCCTGCCATTGCGGTTTGGACCATTCCTTGCCCACCCCGAAGGTCGGCAATTCGTCATGGGCGCGGCTCGTCACCTTTTGCGTCGCATTGCCCAGCAGGATGTCGATCAGGTGGCCGGTGCCAAAGCGTTCCTCTGTCCGCAGCATCGCGGACAGTGCCATGCGCACGGGCGTCGTGCCATCGGCCACCTCGGGCGGGCGGTCGCACAGATCACAGTTGTCGCACGTCACCTCATCATCGCCAAAATAGGTCAACAGCTGCTTGCGGCGGCAGCCCAGCGCCTCGGCCAGACCCAGAAGCGCGTTCAGCCGAGCGTGATCGGCCTCTTTCCGCTCCGGCGGAGCAAGCCCCTCGTCAATCTGCTGGCGGCGCAGCGCGATGTCTTGGGGACCAAAGAGCGTGAGCGTCTCAGCAGGGGCGCCATCGCGCCCCGCGCGACCGATCTCTTGGTAATAGGCCTCGATCGAC
>JBCBFU010000080.1:0-8438 GCA_038527375.1 Pseudomonadota bacterium
ATGGCCGCGCAGAGGGCGGGCAGGGCGTCGTCGATGGGCAGGCTGGGTTGGAACATGGGCTGGTGATGCCGTCTCTATGGACGCGGGGCAAGGGTGCGGGCCATCGGCACTGGACTATGGCGGAGGCGCACGGCATCACGGGGGCCATGGCATTGGATCCTGCAGAGCTGGCCCAGCGGGTGGCCCAAGGTGAGCGGCGCGCGTTGTCGAGGGCGATCACACTGGTCGAGAGCGCACGCGCGGATCACCGCGATCTGGCGCACGCGGTGTTGGGTGCTTTGCCGCGGGACCGGCAAGCGTTGCGCATCGGGCTGTCGGGGACGCCCGGGGTGGGAAAATCTACCTTTATCGAGGCCTTTGGTCTGGCGCTGGTGGAGCGCGGTTTGCGCGTCGCGGTACTGGCCGTTGATCCGTCCTCGGCCCGGACCGGGGGGTCGATCCTGGGTGACAAGACGCGGATGGAGCAGCTGTCGCGCCACCCCGGCGCCTATATCCGTCCAAGCCCCAGCCAGACCCATTTGGGGGGGGTGGCGCGCCGCACCCGCGAGGCTGTGAGCCTGTGCGAAGGCGCCGGCATGGACGTCGTATTGATCGAGACCGTGGGCGTCGGGCAGTCAGAGACCATGGTGGCCCAGCTATGCGATATCTTTACGCTGCTGATCGCGCCCGCGGGCGGAGACGAATTGCAGGGCGTCAAACGCGGGATCATGGAGATGGCGGACCTGATCCTGATCAATAAGGCGGATGGGGCCTTGAAGCCCGCCGCGATCCGCACCTGCGCCGATTACGCGGGCGCGCTGCGCCTGTTGCGCCGCCGCCCGCAGGACCCCGACGGGTTTCCCCGGGCGATGATGGTGTCGGCCACCGAGGGCACCGGGCTCGATACCGCGTGGGAGGACATCGAAGAGCTGGCTCAGTGGCGGCGCAGCACGGGCATCTGGGAGGCGACCCGCGCGGCCCAAGACCGCCATTGGTTTCAGGAAGAACTGCGCACGGGCCTTCAGACCCGGCTCAACCAGCTTGCCGGCGACCGGATCGCAGAGGCCGAAGACGCGATCGCCGAGGGGCGCGCCGCCCCCGCCCAAGCCGCCGCCGAGCTTTTGGACGCGCTCTTTGCCGGGCGGGCCGCCAGCTAGGTCCGTTCGTGCTGGTAATCTGAGTGTCTGAGGGCGGTCCGGCCTCCGGCCCACCACACCTGCCGCAATCTTGTCTCCAACGAGCCTCGCGCCGGACGCGTGTCGGCCTCAGCATCACCACATCCCCAGGTCATGGTTAACGCAGGATTAACATCCGGGCTTGGCCAGCTTTGGCCGCCGGAGAGGGGATCGCGCGCGCGTTTGGTCCCCGCAGAAATTGGCAGGTGGGGCCATGGGACATCTTGTATTCGACGGCGATCACATCCGCGCCGAGATGACGCTTGCGAATGGGGACACCTGTTCAGACAAGCTCGCGGTTGTTTTTGATTTCTACTCCCCGGGACGCCGGGGGTTCGGGCATCTTGGCCCGCTGCGCACGGCGCTGGCCCGCGGCTATGACTGCCTGACCGTGATGCCTGCAGCCAATGATTGGTACGTGAATGATGAAACGGCCTCTTTCGAGGGCGTGCTTTGGGGGCTGACCCATGGACTGCGTGACGTGCGCGGCTTTGGCATGTCGATGGGGGGCTTTGGCGCGCTGCGCTTTGCCCGTGCGATGCGGGCAAGCTATGTCTCGGTCCTGTCGCCTCAGGTGTCGATGGCCCCGGACGTGGCCGCGTTTGAAACCCGTTATACCGTTGATGGCGACGGCTTCGATCCCGCGCTGGGCGATCTGAGGCGTCACAAGGTCGAGGACCTGCGCGGCGCCATTTACGTTGATCCCTTTGATCGGGCCGACATGGCCCATGCGCGGCTGCTATCCGCGATCGCCCCGAACCTGTCGCTGTGTCGTCTGGCGGGCGGGGGGCACCCGGCCCACAAGGGGCTGCGGCAGGCGGGGCACAAGCGGGCGATCAACGACATGGCGTTCACGGACGTCCCCGATCCCGGCGCAATCGCGCGCCTGCACAACCGGGCCAAGGCCGGTACTCAGATATATTGGAAAGGCCTGCGCGCCCGGGCCGAAGGGGAACGCGCCGCGCTGGCGGCCTATGCGAGCGCCCAATTGGCCGCGGCACGACAAGCGGCCTGATCCATGCTATAGTGTCCCGGCGGGCCAGTGGACCCGCGTCCACGACCTAACGCAGGGACCCGTCATGCAGAACGCAGCCTTTTCCATGAGCCTCGCGGTCAAAGACCTCGCCACATCGATCTCGTTCTACAGCGATTTGGGCTTTGAACAGATGGGCGGTGACACGGCCCATGGCTTTGTCATCCTGCGCAATGGAAGCACGCTGATCGGCCTCTTTCAGGGGATGTTCGAGGGCAATATCCTGACCTTCAACCCGGGCTGGGATCAATCCGCGCAAGAGGTCGAGCCGTTTGATGATGTCCGCGCCTTGGCCGCGCGGATGAAGGCCGCGGGCGTCGAGATCGAACAGGAAAGCGGGCTGGACGGTGACGGTCCCGGCAGCTTTGTGATGCGCGATCCGGACGGCAATGTGATCCTGATCGACCAGCACCGCTAAAGCGGCGCGTTCAGGGGGTAATCAGGCGGCAAAGCCGCGGCAAAAGGGGTTGACCCCTGTGGGGCTGTCCCCTATTGCAGCCCAACCGAATTCACTGGCCCCGACTCTGCGGGGCCTTATCCGTTCTGAAGATCGCCCACAGGCCTCTGTTAGGCCATCCCGGGCAAGGAGTGTCACATGTCGCGCCGCTGCGAACTTACCGGAAAAGGTCCGATGTCTGGCAACAATGTCAGCCACGCCAACAACAAGACCAAACGCCGCTTTCTGCCCAACCTGAACGAGCAGACCCTGCGCTCGGACACGCTGGACCGGTCGTTCAAGCTGCGCATTTCGGCCGCTGCCCTGCGCACGGTCGACCACCGTGGCGGTCTCGACGCGTTTCTGGCCAAGGCAAAAGACGCAGAGCTGTCGCCCAACGCGCTGAAGATCAAGAAAGACATCGCAAAGGCGCAAGCCTCGGCCTGAGCGGTCCGCGATTGAGAGTTTTGACGGCCCCGCCTTTGGTGGGGTCGTTTTCGTTTGGGGCGAGCGAACGTCGACCTGGGGGCGGACATCGCGTCACGTGGTCTTGCCGCCCGGCTTGGCGCTGATATCTGTACTTCATGCGCGCCGTGTTTTTGATCCGGGCCTTCGTGGCCATGCTTGTCCTTGTGACGAGTGTCGGGACCGGCGTGGCGCGCGGCACGCTGCCGCCTGCGGGCGCGATTGTCATCTGCAACGGCCATGGCAGCGCGACGATCCTGATCGACGCGGCAGGCAATGAAGTCACCGAGGTTGCGCTGTGCGGTGAGGCGGCCAATGGCCTCTTTACCCAAGAGGCGGTCACACCCGAATCGCCGGTTGCGGCATGGTCACGCGAGCCTCTTGCGCGTCCTGCTGTGGTTCTGGCGGTTCTAGCGCCTGTCACCATCGGTGTGTCCGGCGCGCGCGCCCCGCCTGTCACGGTTTGATCCACACTATCAAGCCAACCCGACAGTCAGGACATTCCGATGACACGCATCTTTGCTGCGGCCCTTGTTGCCGCGACCCTTCCCATCACTGCCTTTGCAATGGACGACGGCAGCCATAGCCACGACGACCACGCCATGTCCGGCATCACGGTGACCGAGGCCTATGCCCGCGCCGCGACCCCCAATGCGCGCGCTGGCGCGGCCTTCATGTTGATCACCAACGCGACCGAAACCGACGACCGCCTGATCGCCTTTACCACCGAGGCCGCGCGCCGCTCCGAGATCCATGAACATGTCATGACCGACGACGGTGTCATGCAGATGCGCGAGATCGAAGGCGGGATCGCGATTGCCGCTGGCGAGACGGCCACATTGCAACGCGGCGGCGATCATCTGATGCTGATGGGCCTCACCGTTCCGTTCGAGCAAGGGGCCGCCATCGAGGTGACACTGACCTTCGAGACCGCGGGCGAGGTCACTGTTCCGGTGACAATCGACAACGAGCGCGCGCCGCGAGAAGGCGCCGGACACAGTGAGCACGGTGGACTCGGCGGCCATGGGGGTGACCACGGGGAAGATCACGGTGACGATCACGGTGACGATCACGGGGGCCATGGCGGTCATTCCAATCTGGAAAGCGACGGCTAAGCCCCTCGATCATTCCCAAATGGACTGGTTTGTGCCTGCCTGAGGCCTCAGGTCGGCGCAAACCGCACTGCCATCTGCGCGCACCAGTCCGGGATGGACTTCGTGGCGGGGCCGAGCACCGCATGGTCGAACCACGGGTTGCCCGAAGGCTCGAGCGTGATCTCCCAAGTCTCGGCACCGTGGTTTGCGGCAATCTCCACAAACCCCGCTGCCGGATAGACCTGGCCAGAGGTGCCGATGGCCGCAAAGACCGTGCACGCCTCGATCGCGGGCAGGACCGCCTCCATGTGATAGGGCATCTCTCCGAACCAGACGATATCGGGCCGCGCCCCCGGCGTACCGCAGGCAGGGCAGGGATGCGCCACGGGGATCGTGGCCGGGGCAGGCCAGCGGTGGTCGCAGGCTGGGCAAAGCGCCTGATCAAGCTGACCGTGCATATGGACAACGGGCTTGTGGCCTGCGGCCTCGTGCAAGCTGTCCACGTTCTGTGTCACGAGCAGCAGACGCGTGCCCAGTTTGGCTTGCAGCGCCGACAAAGCCGCATGCGCGGCGTTCGGTTTGGCATCCACCACCTGCGCCCGGCGCGCATCGTAGAAGGCAAGCACAGTGTCTGGGTCGCGGGCAAATGCCTCAGGCGTTGCGACATCCTCGATCCGGTGGCGCGCCCACAAACCGCCTTCGTCCCGAAACGTCGCGATCCCGCTTTCGGCCGAAATCCCGGCCCCGGTCAGAACCACGATGTCCGGATCAGGTGCGATAGCGGGCGTCATACCGCCGCGCGGCAGGCCTGTTCAGCGGAATTCGCATAGGCGCGGTAGCGTTTCCAGAACGCCTCGGACGCGGAATTGTCGGACTGTCGCGTGTCCTGTGCCCGCTGAGGATCGGCAAAGAAGGTTGCCGCGCGCGCCTGATCCCGTGCGCTGAGATCGCGGTTTGCCTGCGCCTGAATACAGCCGCACAGCGCGCGCGAGGCGTTCTTGCGCCCCGCAGCCAGGCACGCGTCATACATGGGTCCGCTCGCAAAGGCGACGCGCGCCGATGTGTCCGAGCGCCCGTCAGAGCGGCCGCCGCCACAGGCAGCAAGGGCCAATAGGATCGTCAAACTGATAATGATACGCATGCTGTGCCTCTGCTCACGCGACGAAGATTGTCTGCTCATGTACCCGGACGTTGCCGGGCAGTACGGCCTTAGGCCGTTGGCGCAACTGTGCCAGTTTGACCGCAACTTGGCAATTCCGGCGGGGGCTGTCATTCCTGTTTGGCATGGGACAGCCGATCACAATTTTGGGGGCAGGCGCCATCGGGTGCGCACTGGCCGCCGCATGGCGCGCAGCGGGGGCTGAGGTGCATCTGGTGGCCCGCTCAGCGCGCACAGGGGCAAACCCGGTCCGGTTTGCGGACGGCGACGTCCTCGATGCCGGTCCAGTCCATGCCGGACTAACGGGCGCGCCGATCTCGGGTCTCGTCGTTGTGACGGTCAAAGCCACGGCAATCGAAGGCGTGGCCGGGACCTTGGCCCAAATCCCAAACGATACCCCGATCCTGAGCCTGTTAAACGGCCCGTTCAGCGCCACGGCCTTGGGCGATCTGCTGGGGCGTCCAGTCCATGCTGGAATGGTGCCGTGGAATGTGGTGCGGGATCCCGCCGGGTGGCGCGTCTCTGGCGCAGGGGACGTCACGGTTGACCACGCATTGAAGGGCATTCTGCCCGAGACCCCGCGCGCGCCCACAACCTACAGCGCGGATATCGAGGGCGTGCTGTGGGGCAAGCTCCTCCTCAACCTCGTGAACCCGGTCAACGCGCTCTCAGGGCTCCCACTGCCACAGATGCTCGCCCATGGGCTCCACCGCGCCCGATACCGCGCGGCCTATGTTGAGGCGTTGGGCATCCTGCGCGCGGCAGGCATCCGACCGGCCAAGGTCGCCCCCCTGCCACCGCGCCTGATCCCCCATGTTCTGGCCATGCCCGACCCGATTTTCCGGCGTGTCTTCCTGCCCTTGCAACGGTTGGAGGCCGGGGCCACGACCTCCATGGCCCAGGACGTGGCCGCCGGACGCGTGACCGAAATCGACTGGATCAACGGGGCTGTCGTGACCTTGGCCCACAAGGTCGGGATGCAGGCCCCGGTGAACGCCGCGCTCGTGGCGGACATACGTGCACTTTCGCCCCATTGACCGCCCCGAAAAACCCTTACATATCCCGCCCATGACACCGCTTTCACATATCCGCAATTTCTCGATCGTGGCCCATATCGACCACGGGAAATCGACGCTGGCCGATCGCCTGATCCAGTCCACCAATACGGTGGCTGATCGCGATATGAAGGAGCAGCTGCTCGACTCGATGGATATCGAGCGGGAACGCGGGATCACGATCAAGGCGAACACCGTGCGGATCGATTACACGGCCGAGGACGGTGAAAAATACGTCCTGAACCTGATCGACACACCCGGCCACGTGGATTTCGCCTACGAGGTGTCGCGGTCCATGCGCGCGGTTGAAGGCTCTCTTCTGGTCGTGGATTCCACCCAAGGGGTCGAGGCACAGACGCTGGCCAATGTCTATCAAGCCATTGATGCGGATCACGAAATTGTCCCCGTCCTGAACAAGATCGACCTGCCCGCGTCCGAGCCGGAGCGTGTAGCCGAACAGATCGAAGACGTCATCGGGATCGACGCCACGGACGCTTTGCTCGTGTCGGCCAAGTCCGGCATCGGCATTCCTGAGACGCTGGAGGCCATCGTCAAACGTTTGCCCAGTCCGGGTGGGAATGAGGACGCGCCGCTCAAGGCCATGCTGGTCGACAGCTGGTACGACGCCTATCTGGGCGTGATCGTCCTGATCCGGGTGATCGACGGGCGCCTGAAGAAGGGCGAAAAAATCAAGTTCGTGTCGAACGACACCGTCCACCACGTGGACCGCATCGGTGTGTTCCGCCCCGAGATGGAGACGGTCGAGAGCCTCGGACCCGGAGAGATCGGCTTCCTGACGGCATCGATCAAACAGGTGCGTGACACGCGCGTCGGCGACACGATCACGCATCAAAGGGCGGAAGTGGAGCCTTTGGACGGGTTCAAACCCGCGCAGCCCGTGGTGTTTTGTGGCCTTTTCCCGGTGGACTCGGCGGAATTCGAGGACCTGCGCGACGCCATCGACAAGCTGGCGCTGAATGACGCGTCGTTCAGCCACGAGATGGAGACCTCGGCCGCGCTGGGATTTGGCTTCCGCTGCGGGTTCCTGGGCCTGCTGCACCTCGAGGTGATCCGCGACCGGATCGAGCGGGAATACGATATCGAGCTGATCACGACTGCGCCGTCGGTGGTTTATCACGTCTATGGCAAAGACGGCGAGATGAGCGAGCTGCACAACCCCGCCGACATGCCTGACCCGTCCACGATCGACCATATCGAGGACCCGCGGATCAAGGCGACGATCCTCGTGCCGGATGAGTATCTGGGGGACGTCCTGAAGCTCTGTCAGGAGCGGCGGGGCATCCAGCTCGATCTGACCTACGCGGGCACCCGCGCGATGACGGTCTATGATCTGCCGCTAAACGAGGTGGTCTTTGACTTCTACGACCGCCTGAAATCGGTGACCAAGGGCTATGCGAGCTTTGATTACCAGATGGAGGGCTACCGCGAGGACAACCTCGTGAAGATGTCGCTGCTGGTGAATGACGAACCCGTCGACGCCCTGTCGATGATGGTCCACCGCGACCGCGCCGAGATGCGGGGCCGCGCGATGTGCGAAAAGCTCAAGGACCTGATCCCGCGCCACATGTTCAAAATCCCGATCCAGGCGGCCATCGGCGGCAAAGTCATCGCGCGCGAGACGCTATCGGCGCTGCGCAAAGACGTGACCGCCAAGTGCTATGGCGGCGACGCGACGCGGAAGAAGAAGCTGCTGGAAAAGCAGAAGGCCGGTAAGAAGAAGATGCGCCAGTTCGGGAAGGTCGATATCCCGCAGGAAGCGTTTATCTCGGCGCTGAAGATGGATGGGTGAGGCAATATATGTTGAGCTAGATCATCCGATTTCGGCCAGGCCTCAACATTTCACCAGTCATCATTCGCGGATAAACAGAGCTTTCAAGACCATGTAAAGCGAGTCAGAGGTGTGTGATTGCAAAATGCGTTAAGGCGTAGAGAGCGGAGAAATTTTTGACTGGCCTTTTTAGGTCCGACTTGAGGGTCAAGAAGTGATTAAATTGATCCCTTTGGAGTTATCCCTCCCCCTC
>JBCBFU010000081.1:0-7960 GCA_038527375.1 Pseudomonadota bacterium
CCTGTTCGTGACCGCGCCGATTTCCGCCAACTTCATCGCCAAGGTGAACATCCACACACGCAGCTGCGACATGCCGGATGCCCCCACAGCGGACAGCACGTGGTCGACCTTGGCATCCGACGCCGAACCGTCGGCCCCTGATGGAGAGCCGACGGCGAACTGAGCCGACGTCAGCCCCGCAAAAGATCGAACCCGGGGTCGTACGGTAACGGCGCAATGACACGCGCGGCGACGCGCGCGCCACACATGTCGATCTCCACCGCGCTGCCCGGCTCGGCCAGTCCAGGCTCCACAAAGGCATAGGCCAGGTTCTTGCCCACCCGGTGGCCCCAATCGCCCGAGGTCACGGTACCGATAACCCGGTCGCTGGCCATCAGCGACGCGCCCCCATGGGCGGGCGCTGTGGTGCTGTCGACCTCAAGCGTCACGAGGCTGCGTTTGGGACCTGCGGCATGGCGGTCCATCAAAGCCTCGCGCCCGATGAAGTCCCCCTTGCCCAGCCGCACGAAGCGGTCGAGCCCGGTCTCGAACGGATCGAACTCCGTCAGCAGGTCCGACTTCCAATGCAGGAAACCCTTTTCCATCCGCATGGACTCCACCGCCCGCGCCCCAAAGAGGCGTAGGTCATGCGCCTTCCCCGCCGCGCGCAGCGCCAGATAGGCCGCATAGAGCGAGGCATTGGGCACGTGGATTTCATACGCCAATTCGCCTGAGAAGCTGACCGCCATGACGGTGGCAGGCGCGTAGCCCACGAAGCATTCACGCACGCTGAGCCACGGAAACGCCGCAGCCGACCAATCCCCGCGCGCTGCCCCGGTCAGCACGTCCCGCGCCTTTGGCCCCGCCAGCACAAGGATGGTCTGATCGTTGGTCAGGCTGCGCAGGTGCACGTCCTCCCCTGCCTCCAAATGCTGGGTCAGCCAGTCCATGTCGTGCAGTTCCGCCGCTGCGGCGGACCCGAACCACACCCGATCCGGGCCACGGTCACTGGCAGGCAGGTTGGCAAAGGTCGCCTCGCATTTGATCATGCCGTGGTGGTTCAGCAGATAGCCCAGACCCACGCGGCCCGCCCGCTTGGTCACCGTGCCGCAGCACAGCCGGTCGAGGAACGCGTGGCGATCCGCACCCGTGATCTCAATCCGGTTGAACCCGTTGACCTCAGCCAGCCCCACATGGGTCTGCACGTGGCGCACCTCGGCCCCTACAACATCAAACGCCTCGTCAAAATCGAAGGTCAGTGTGGGATGGAAGTCGGGGTCGGGCTTGAAATACTCCGCCCGCTCCCACCCGTTGACCACCGTGAACTCTGCCCCCTCAGCGGCCAGAATGGGGGTGAGCGGCGTCGTCTTGCCGGGGCGCCCGGCGGGCCGGTGTTCATGCGGAAAATGGAACCGGAATTCGTTCCGGTAGTCTTCGATGGCCTTGAGCGCCGTCAGCTCCACATTGGTGTGTCCCGCAAAGCGGCGTGGGTCGAGGCACCAGGTGTCATAACACGCCTCCCCATGCACGATCTGCTGCGCAAGCAGCCAGCCATGGCCGCCGCCCTCACCCACGCCGGCGCGCAGGCCGATAATGCAGAATGCGTTGCGCTTGCCCGGGATGGGCCCGACCAGCGGTGCGCCGTCGATTGTATAGGTGATCGGGCCGTTGACGACCGTGTGCACCCCCGCCTCCATCAGCGCGGGCATCCGGGCAAAGGCCCCTTCGAGAACATCGGTCACGCGGTCCAGATCATCGGGGCACAGTGCATTGGCAAAGTCAGGCGAAATCCCGTCCATCCCCCACGTCTTGCAGTCCTGTTCATAGAACCCGAGCAGGAGGCCGTTCTTTTCCTGCCGACAGTAGTAATCGCTGATCGGGCAGCGCAGCAGCGGCATCCGGTGCCCTGCGTCGCGGATCGCGGGGATTTCTTCGGTCAGGAAATACTGATGCTCCATCGACGCCACGGGGTGATGGACGCCCATCATCGCGCCGACCTCGTTCACGCGATACCCGCAGGCGTTCACAACGATGTCACAAGCGATATCGCCTTTTTCGGTGTGAACGACCCAGGTGTCGTCGGAAAGTTGGGTCAGCCCCGTAACAGGTGTATGGCGATAGACCTCTGCCCCTGCCTTGCGCGCCCGGCGCGCCAACGCCTGACACAGCTGCGCGGGGTCGATATCGCCATCCAGCGGGTCCCACAAACCGCCCAGCAAGTCGTCGGTCGAAATCAGCGGATGCCGCCGCGCGCATTCCTCGGCGTCGATGACCTCGAATTGCACATCCATCCCGCGCGCCATCGACGCAAAGTGCCGGTAGCCCTGCATCTGCGCCTCGGTATTGGCCAAGCGGATGCCGCCATCGCCGTGGTGGTAGTTGATCGGATAGTCAGGATCGTCCGCCAATTCCTTGTAAAGATTGATCGAATGGGTTTTCAGGCCAACCATCGTCTGGTTCATGCCGAAATTCGTGACCTGCGCCGCGGAATGCCATGTGGTGCCGCTCGTCAGCTCATCGCGCTCCACCAAAACCACATCGGTCCAGCCTTCTTGCGTCAGGTGATAGAGGGTCGAACACCCCGCGATACCGCCCCCGATCACCACCACGCGCGTCCGCGTTTTCATCTCAACCGCCATTTGGTTTTGAACCCAATCCCGTCCTCATGCGTCTACCTTCTGGGCAGGACAACCTCTTGCCTACCTCGTTTGCGACGTCGCGATCAGGATACGGCACCGACCAAAGGATTAGAGAGACACGTCGATCACACCCACCGCCCGGCGCCGCCCCATCCTTGCCGCGCCCCAATCAAAGGCTAAGACCAATCCCATGACGCAAGCCAGGTTCAGCCCAGCCCAGCGCACCCTCCATTGGCTCACCGTTGCCTTCATCTTGGTGATGGTGACCACTGGCATGATGTATTTCTACGAAATCGGCGACCGCGCCGCGATCCAGGTCCATCAGATTGCAGGCCAGCTGTTGATCATTGTTCTGGTGATCCGCCTGATCGTGCGCCTGCGGACCCGGACACCTGCCTCGGACCACGCGCCGCTTGAACGCGCGCTTGCGGGTGCCACGCATGTGGCGCTCTACGCCATGCTGATCGCCTTTGTGGTCACCGGCTACGTGTCGGCCTCGGCCCTGACGAACAACGCCTTGCTCCTGCCTGTGGATCGCGCATTTGCCCGCGGCGATCTGGGCGAGAGGCTCCTTGATGCGCATTACGCACTGAAATGGGTCCTGCTGGGCCTTGTCGGCCTGCACGTGGCCGGTGCGCTGAAGCATCACTTCATAGACCGTGACGCCACGCTGGTGGCGATGTGGTCGGGTCCGCGCCCCTCTTCTCCTCCCAGCAGCAAAGGTTGAACCCATGCAAAAAGTCTCCCGCCGCCACGTGATCGCGACCCTGTCGGCCTCCTCCGTGATGCTGTGCCCGGCCCTGTTGAACGCGCAGGCGCAGATCGACTGGCCCGACTCGGTCGCGGACAACAAACCCATCGGCGAGGACCGCCTGATCACGCTGGCCTCCGCGAATGAGCCCGTCGATGTGTCCGACCTGCAACCGGGTGAGGTCGCCGTGATCGCACGCGCCAATGACGGCCCCGATTTCTCGAACACGGATCAAACGCAATATGTGGCGGTCCTGCGCCGCACGGATGATCAGATCGCTGCCGCCAATGACCGGGACGGCACGGTGCAGGACGAACGCTATTTCGTGGCCAACCTCGTCTGCCCCCACCGCGGCTATGCCATCGGCATGACAGGTGATGCGTCGATCCCCTTTGCCTGCACCCGTCGCGGCGGGCGCCACGGCAGCGAATTCGACGCCGCGGGCTTTGGCGTGGCCGGGGCCTCGGACGGGGAATACATGTCGATCCCCGCCTATACGCTCGACGCCAGCGGCGTGATCACACTGTCGTAAGGGTCCGGCGCACAGCGTCCTTCCAACCGGCGTACCGCCCCTCGCGCCAGCCATCATCCTTGGCTGGCGTGAACTCGCGGTTGAGCTTCCACGTCGCCGCAAACTCCGCCCGATCCGGATAGACACCGGCCCGGTTCCCGGCGAGCCACGCAACACCCAGCGCCGTCGTCTCGAGGACTTCGGGCCGATCCACGGGCGCGCCCAGGATGTCGGACAGGAACTGCATCGTCCAATCGGACGCCGACATGCCGCCATCCACGCGCAGGACAGCCTCGCCGCCCGGTCCCATATCTGCGCGCATCGCTTCCCACAGGTCGCGCGTCTGAAAGCCCACGCTTTCAAGGGCCGCCCGCGCGAACTCCTTGGGACCTGATCCGCGCGTCAGGCCGTAGATCGCGCCCCGGCATTCCGCGTCCCAATAGGGTGCGCCCAGCCCGGTGAAGGCGGGCACGAGGTAGAGGTCCTGTTCAGGATCGGCGCTTTCGGCCATGGCCTGCGTGTCGCCCGCGCTTTCGATCACACCCAGCCCGTCGCGCAACCACTGCACCACGGCACCGGCGATAAAGATCGACCCTTCCAGCGCGTAGGTGGGTTTGCCGTCGAACTGATAGGCGATGGTCCCGAGCAGTCTGTTCTGGCTCTCGACCAATGTGTCGCCGGTGTTCAGGAGCGCAAAACACCCGGTCCCGTAGGTGCTTTTCAACATCCCGGGCTCAAAGCACGCCTGCCCGATGGTCGCCGCCTGCTGATCGCCTGCGACGCCCAGAATGGGCATCTCGGCCCCGAAGAGGTCCGCGCCACAGGTGCCGAAATCCGCCGAACAATCCAGCACCTCGGGCAGCATCCCCATGGGGATCCCGTAGGCCGCACAAATCTCGGCGTCCCACTGCCCCTCGCGGATGTTGTAGAGCATCGTGCGCGCCGCATTCGTGGCATCCGTCACGTGCCGCGCGCCCCCGGTCATGCGCCAGATCAGATAGCTGTCGACCGTGCCAAAGAGCAAATCGCCCGCCTCAGCGGCCTCCTTCGCGCCCTCCACATTCTCCAGCAGCCATTTCAGCTTGGTCCCCGAGAAATAGGGATCGAGCAAAAGGCCCGTCTTGTGCGTGATCATCGCCTCAAGGCCTTCGGCCTTGAGAGCCTCGCACATCGCCGCCGTGCGCCGATCTTGCCAGACGATCGCCTTGTGGATGGCCTTGCCCGTGTTGCGGTCCCAGACCAGCGTCGTCTCCCGCTGGTTGGTGATGCCGATGCCTGCGATGTCGCCCGCTGCCAGCCCCGCCTTGTCCAGCGCGCCTTTGACGACCGACACGGTGGAACTCCAGATCTCCTCGGGGTCATGCTCCACCCAGCCCGAACGCGGGAAATGCTGCGTGAATTCCATCTGATCGACATGGGTGATCCGCATGTCCCCATCAAAGATGATCGCCCGGCTCGATGTCGTGCCCTGATCAATGGCCATAACGTAGGTCATGCCCGCCCCTCCCGTTCGTCGTCTTAGTCGTCTCGTTCGTCTGTCAGGCAGCCTGTGCCGATTTCACCGCGTCCTCAACCCATGTTGCGAGCGCGGCCTGCTCGGCCTCGGACATCCGCAGCCCCAGCTTGGACCGCCGCCACAGCACATCATCCGCGCAGGTGACATATTCCCGCGTGATGAGCCAGCGCAGCTCGGCCTCGCTCAAACTCGCGCCGAAATCCTGCCCCAGATCGGCGGCGGTCTTGGCATCGCCCATGACCTGCCACGCTTCCGTCCCGTAGGCCCGGATCAGACGCAGCGCCCAACGGTCGGTCAGAAACGGGTAGTCGGCGCGCAACTGATCCACCTTGGCACCCACCTCATGCACCCCGAAATCCCCGCCGGGCAGCGTCACCCCGGCGGTCCAGGCCGGACCCAGATCACCGGTCGCCTCGGTCAGCTTCTCCAGCGCATGTTCGGCCAGCTTACGATAGGTTGTGATCTTGCCGCCAAAGATGTTCAGCAGCGGCGCACCGTCCTGATCGAGCGAAAACACGTAATCCCGCGTCGCCGCCGACGCGCTCGACGCCCCGTCATCATAGAGAGGCCTGACGCCGGAATAGGTCCAGACCACGTCTTCGGCCGTCAGATCGTCCTTGAAATACTGGTTGGCGAAGGCCAGCAGGTAATCCCGCTCCTCTGGCGTGCATTCGGGTTTCTTCGACGGATCGCTGTGTTCGGCATCCGTGGTCCCGATCAGGGTGAAATCGGTCTCGTAGGGGATCGCAAAGATGATCCGCCCGTCTTCCCCTTGGAAGAAATAGCATTTGTCGTGGTCATAGAGCCGTTTGGTCACGATATGGCTGCCGCGGACCAGCCGCACGCCCTCGGACGTGTTCATGCGCACCTTGGTGCGCACCACGTCCTCCACCCACGGGCCCGCCGCGTTGATGAGGGCTTTCGCCGTCACCTGACGCGTGCCCTGCGCATCCTCCAGCGTGATGGTCCATTCGCCGCCCGCCCGCTCTGCCGCCAGCACCTTGGTGCGGGGCATAATCCTGGCCCCCCGCGCCTCTGCATCGCGGGCGTTCAGGATCACGAGGCGGGAGTCCTCGACCCAGCAATCGCTGTATTCATAAGCCTTCTCGAACCGGTCTTCCAAAGGCACGCCCTCAGGCGCTGTCCGCAGATCAAGCGTCGTGGTCGCGGGCAGAAGTTTGCGCCCGCCCAGACTGTCATACATCCACAGCCCCAGCCGGATCAGCCATGCGGGCCTGCGCCCCTTCATCCACGGCATCACGGTCGACAACAGGCGCGAGGTCGGTGTGTTGCTCTCGAACCGCATATCCTTGTGGTAGGGCAGCACGAACCGCATGGGCCAAGAGATATGGGGCATCGCCGCCAGCAGGCGTTCGCGCTCGATCAGCGCCTCGCGCACCAGCCGCACCTCCCAATATTCCAGATAGCGCAGCCCGCCGTGGAAGAGCTTGGTGGACGAGGCCGACGTCGCCCAGCCAAGGTCCTGCATTTCGGCCAACCCGACCCGCTGACCGCGGCCGGCTGCGTCCCGCGCGATCCCGCAGCCATTCACGCCGCCACCAATGATGAAAATGTCAAACTGGGCCATGGGCACCTCCGTTACAGCCACCCGTCGCAGCCGCCCCCTTCCTGCGCAAGCCCCGACAGAGCCCGCTTTCGTCTGCCCCCGCTTGTTCCTCTCGTTTAGGGGCTTTTGTGGCCCTTGGCTTTCGTTTACTTTCGTTTCATCATGCAAAGCGAAACCGACCCAGCGGCTCTGCGCCACCTCGCGATCCTGCGCACCGCCCGCGCCGCGGGCCATGTGCGCAGCGCGGCCCTCGCGCGCTCCCTCGGTGTTTCGCCGCAGACGATCCGCGCCGACCTGCGCCACCTCGTGTCCGCGGGCGCGTTGGAACGCACCCATGGCGGCGCGATCCTACCCTCTTCGACGCGCCATATCGGCTATGGCGACCGGCAGGCGCTGAACCGGGACGCGAAATCCCGCATCGCGGACCGCGCCGCCCGTCTCATCCCCGATGACAGCGCGCTCATCCTCAATATCGGCACCACGACCGAGGCCGTCGCCCGCGCCCTGCGCGATCACCGGAACCTGATGGTGGTGACCAACAACATGAATGTGGCCAACATCCTGACCGAAAACCCCAGCACCGAGGTCATCGTGGCGGGCGGACGCCTGCGGCGGTCAGACGGCGCGCTTGTGGGGGATGAGGCGGCCGCGACCTTCGAACGGTTCAAGGTGGATTTCGCGGTCATCGGGGCCTCGGCGCTCGACACATCGGGCGATCTGCTGGATTTCGACGCGGCGGAGGTGCGCGTGGCCCAAACCATCCTGCGCCAATCGCGCGCCCGCCTGCTGGTCGCAGATCACACGAAATTCGCGCGCCGCGCGCCCATGCGCATCGCGAACCTGGCCGATCTCGACATCTTCATCACTGATGCCGCGCCACCGGAATCCGTGCAAACACTCTGTGAAACGGCGGGCACGCGTATCCTGACGCCCTGACCTTCTTCTGGCCGCAAATATCCCGGAAGGAGCGCCGCTGGCGCTGCCCCCCGCGCCAGCG
>JBCBFU010000082.1:0-7744 GCA_038527375.1 Pseudomonadota bacterium
CGAGCGTGTGATGCGCAAGTGTCTAGAAGTGCTCGCAGAGTTTCGGCACCCGGTCATGGTCACCACCAAGGGCTCGATCATCGAACGCGATATCGACTTGCTTTCGGACATGGCGGGGCAGGGCCTCGCCTCGGTCGGGGTGTCGGTCACGACGCTCGACCCCAAACTTTCGCGCCAGATGGAACCCCGGGTGCCGGCACCTGCGCGCAGGCTCAAGTCGATTGAAAGGCTGGCGAACGCGGGTATCCCGGTGCGCGTGATGGCATCGCCCATGATCCCGGGCCTCACGGATCACGAGATGGAGGGCATCCTGACCCAGGCACGCGATGCCGGGGCCACATCGGCGAGTTGGGTGATGCTGCGCCTGCCGTTCGAGGTCTCAGATCTGTTCCGCGACTGGCTGGACCGCACGGTGCCGGGGCAGGCGGCCAAGGTCATGGCCCGCGTGCGCGAGGCCCATGGCGGGCAGGACTATGATGCCAAGTGGTTCAAACGGATGCGGGGCGAAGGGCTCTATGCCCAGATGATGGGCCAGCGGTTCCGCGTGGCCACGCGCAAACTGGGGCTGGAGGAAAAGGGCCCTGTGCTGCGCACGGACCTGTTTCGCGTGCCGCCGCGCGCAGGCGATCAGCTTTCGCTGTTCTAGGCGGCGCGTCGGCGGCGCGACGGCCCGCGTCGGGACGAGGCCTTGGGGCCGTTCGAGCCGTCATCTTCGGAGGAAAATCCACCCAACGCGGCTGCAATCGCATCGAGAGTCGGGGCCGTTCCCTTGGGACGCGTCTCCAAGGCTGCGCGCATGTGTTCAAGATGTTCGGGCGTCGTGCCACAGCACCCACCGATGACGGCGGCCCCGCAATCGCGGGCCAGCGCCGCGTAGTCGGCCATGAGTTCGGGCGTCCCGTCATAGTGGATATGCCCGTCGTGGTATTTGGGAATGCCCGCATTGCCTTTGGCCACGATGGGCAACTCGGCCCCCGCCGCCGCAAAGCCCAGCACGGTGCGCAACAGGTCCGAGGCACCCACGCCGCAATTGGCCCCAAAGGCCACGGGCGGATGCGCCAGCTTGCCGACCATGCGCACCATGTCTGCTGCAGTGGTGCCCATCATGGTGCGGCCTGCAGTGTCAAAACTCATCGTGCCGACCCACGGCATGCCCACACGGGCGAATGCCTCGGCGGCGGCTTTGTATTCCTCGGGCGCCGAGATCGTCTCGAGCCAGAGCAGGTCAACGCCGCCGTCCTTGAGCCCTTGGGCCTGTTCTTCGAACATATCGGCGGCGTCTTCGTGGGTGAGGGTGCCCATGGGGACCATGATCTCGCCCGTGGGGCCAACGGAACCCGCAATGATGACGTCACGCCCCGAGGCATCGACGACCTCACGCGCGATTTCCGCCGACATGCGCGACAGTTCGGCTGCGCGGTGGCCTGCGTCGTGCAGTTTGAGCCGCGAGGCATTGCCGCCGAAGGAGTTCGTCAGGAAAAGGTCGGACCCGGCATCGACCGCGCCTTTGTAGAGCGCGGTGATCTTGGCGCGCTCGGTCTCGTTCCACAACTCGGGCGCATCGCCCGCCGACAGCCCCATGTTGAACAGGTTCGTGCCTGTTGCCCCATCGGCCAGGACCCAGCCTTGCGTTGCGATCAAGGCGGTCAGTTTGTCGGCATGATGGGCAGGGCGGGGGGCTGGCATGGGCGGCTCCAAAACAGAAAAAGGCCCGCGCGCGCGAGCCTCCTTCAGATGCCTGTGCTCAGGCTTCAAATCAAATTCATAATCCTCAAGAAGATTATGAGTTACGCCTCGTCCATCAGCTGGGCTTTGGCCTGGGCCATCAACTCGGCCATCTTGGCGCGGATCTGCGCCTCGGACGCCTTGTCGCCCAGATCGCCCGCGACCTTGCGATAGACGTCTTCGTCACCGGCTTCCTCGAAGTCGGATTTGATGACCTCTTTGGCATAGGCCTCCGCGTCGTCGCCGCTTTTGCCCATCAGCTCGGCCGCCCACAGGCCCAACAGCTTGTTGCGGCGCGCCTCGGCCTTGAACTGCATCTGCGCGTCATGGGCGAATTTGTTCTCGAACGCATCTGCGCGATCATCAAAACCTGACATCTCAACCCTCCTCGGATGTGCTTTCTCCCCATATTGGAAATCTGACGCGGATTGCCAACGCCAAAAGGCAACAAAAGCCGCGTTGCCGCGTGCCGCGCCTTGGCATAAGAGGGGCCAACCGTTGGAAAGGGACACCTCCATGGCGCGACGCAAGAAGGTTTACGAGGGCAAGGCCAAGATCCTGTATGAAGGCCCGGAGCCCGGCACGCTTGTGCAGTATTTCAAGGACGACGCCACCGCCTTTAACGCCGAAAAGAAGGACGTGATCGAGGGCAAGGGTGTCCTGAACAATCGCCTCAGCGAGTTCTTCATGCAGGGCCTCAACGGTCTGGGCGTGCCCACGCATTTCATGAAGCGCATCAACATGCGCGAACAGCTGATCCGCGCGGTCGAGATCATCCCGCTGGAAGTCATCGTGCGCAACTACGCCGCCGGGACGCTGGCCAAGCGTCTGGGCTTGGAAGAGGGCACCGCGCTGCCGCGCCCCATTGTCGAATTCTGCTACAAGGACGACGCGCTGGGCGACCCGCTGGTGTCGGAAGAGCACATCATCGCCTTTGGCTGGGCCAGCCAGCAGGACATGGACGACATGATCGCGCTGGGCCTGCGGGTGAACGACTTCCTGTCGGGCGTCTTCTACGGCGTGGGCATCCGCCTGGCGGACTTCAAGATCGAGATCGGGCGCGTCTGGGACGGGGATTTCCAACGCCTGATCGTGGCCGATGAAATCAGCCCCGATAGCTGCCGCTTGTGGGACATCGAAACGGGTCGCAAGCTGGACAAGGACGTCTTCCGCCGCGATCTGGGCGATCTGGCCGATGCCTATACCGAGGTTGCCAAGCGGTTGGGCGTGTTGCCCGCCAATGCGACCCACATGCCCAAACCCACCCTCATCAACTGAGTATTTTTGGACCATCGAAAGGGACAGCCATGCGCGCCAAAGTGACCGTGATGCTTAAGACCGGCGTTCTCGACCCGCAGGGCGAGGCGATCCGGTCCGCCCTTGGCAATATGGGGTTCGACGGCGTGGACGGCGTGCGGCAGGGCAAGGTGATCGAGCTTGATCTGGCTGACGGCACGTCCGAGGCGCAGGTGACCGAGATGTGCGAAAAGCTGCTCGCGAACACGGTGATCGAAAGCTACCAGGTGGAGCTGGCCTGATGCGCGCGGCGGTTCTGGTCTTTCCCGGCTCCAACTGCGATCGTGACATGGCCGTGGCCTTGCGCGAGGCGGGCGCGGACGTCACCATGGTCTGGCACAAGGAAACGGGGCTGCCCGATGGCGTCGATCTGGTGGCGGTTCCGGGCGGGTTTTCCTTTGGCGACTACCTGCGCTGCGGGGCCATCGCGGCCCAAAGCCCGATCTGCCGCGAGTTGAAGGCCCATGTGGACCGGGGCGGCTACGCGCTTGGCGTCTGTAACGGGTTTCAGGTTCTGACGGAGACCGGCATCCTGCCCGGCGCGCTGATCCAGAACGCTTCGCTGAAATACATCTGCAAGACCGTGCAGTTGAAGGTCGAGACCTCGGACAGCGTGTTTACCCAAGGCTACAACGCTGGGACGGATATCGGGGTGCCGATTGCCCATCACGAGGGCAATTACACCATCGATGCGGAGGGTCTCGCCGCCCTGAGATCCGAGGATCGCGTGGCGTTCCGTTATGTCGCGACGCCCAATGGCGCGATGGACGACATCGCGGGGGTTTTGTCGGACAACCGTCGCGTCCTCGGGATGATGCCGCACCCGGAGCGCGCGTTGAGCGCCGCGGTGGGATCATCAGACGGCGCGCCCTTGTTCCGCAGCCTGATCGACGCGGTCGCCCACGCCTGAGCGTAGACTGGCGCGACCCTGGATGGCGCCGGTGCGATGGGTGGTCCTTGTGATGGCGCGGCCAAGGCCGTAATTTCAACGCCATGACAGAGGCTGCCACACCTCCCGAAACTCCGGGTCAGACGAACCCGATCACATGGCGCGTGCGCTTTGCGCTGGGTCTGTTGCTGCTGTTGGCGGTGGGGACCATCTATATCACCAACCTGTGGCTGACCGAGCGTTTCACCGAAAGCACGCGCCAGCGGGCGCAGCTTCGGCTGGCGCTTTATTCCGGCAACCTGACCAGCGAACTGCGCCGCTCGGCTATCGTGCCGCAGTTTCTGGCCCGTGACCCGGCGCTGATCGGGGCGCTGAATTCCGGCGACTTTCAACAGACATCCCAGCGGCTCTTGAGCTTTGCCGAGGAAACGGATTTGCGGGGGCTACTCCTACTCGACAGCGACGGGCGGGTGGTGGCGGCCTCGGACCGGGCGCGGCTGGGTCAAAACTTGCGGGCGGAGCCGACCTTTATCAACGCGCTGCGCGGCTCGGACACCTTGTTTACAGCGCAAAACCGGGACGGGCAGCCGGTGGATTTCACCTATTCGCGGCGCATTCGCATCGGCCCTGACACGCTGGGTGTGATTGTCGTCGAGGTCGATCTGCGCAAGTTCGAACGCTCGTGGGCGGGGATCGCGGACGCGGTTCTTGTCACCAACAGCGAGGGCCAGATCATCCTTGCCACCGAAAATGCGTGGCGCGGCCTGTCAGAGGCTGAGGCGCTCGAGGTGCGCGATGTGCCGTCGGCCATCGAACGGGCCTTGCGCGCCACCGCCGATTGGACCGCGCTGCCGGCGGACGCCTATGTGCAGGGGCGCGCCGTTCTGCGTCAGGAAATCCGCATCCCGTTCCAAGGCTGGCGCATGGCATCGTTTACGACCTATGCCTCGGTCCGGCAGCGCGTGAACACGGTTCTGGCGCTCGAAATCATGGGATTCGCAATCCTTTTGGCGCTGGCCTTCTATGCGCTGAGCCGCCGAACGGCGTCCCGCGCGCTGTTCTTCCAACGCGATGCGGCGGAGCTTCGCCAATTGAACGCACGCCTCCAGCGGGAAATTGCCGAACGGCAAAAGGTTGAAAAGACGCTGGAAGTCGCCGAACAGACGCTGGCGCAATCCTCGAAACTCGCCGCCCTGGGCGAGATGTCAGCAGCCGTCAGCCACGAGTTGAACCAGCCGCTCGCCGCGATGAAAACCTACCTTGCGGGCGCCAAGCTGCTCTTGCAGCGCCGCCGCCCGGACGAGGCGCTGTCATCCTTCCAGCGGATCGACGATCTGATCACGCGCATGGGGGCGATCACACGCCAGCTCAAGTCCTATGCCCGCAAGGGGGACGAGGCGTTCCAGCCCTTGGAAATAAGGGGTGCGGTGTCGGGTGCGCTTGATATCATGGAACCCCAGCTGAAACGGGGCAACGTCCGGATCGTCAAGACGATCCCCGACGGATCGGTGCGGGTCATGGGGGATCGGCTCAGGCTTGAACAGGTGATTATCAACCTGCTCAGGAATGCGTTGGATGCGATCAGCGGCACGCCCGATCCGATGATCGAAATTCTGGTGGCCGTGGGCGAGGATGTGGTTCTGACCGTGCGCGACAACGGGCAGGGGATCGACGACCTCGATGAGCTGTTTGAGCCGTTCTACACCACAAAGGCCCCGGGCGACGGCGTCGGCTTGGGGCTTGCCATCTCATCAGGCATCGTCAACGACCTTGGGGGACGGCTGACCGCGCGCAATGCACAAGACGGCGGGGCTGTATTTGAGGTGCGGCTTCCTATCTACCGAGAGGCCCAAGCAGAGACCCGCGTGGGCCAGACCACGCCAACGGAGGCAGCTGAGTGATGGCTCAGGCAATGAAAATCGCGATTGTGGACGACGAACAGGACATGCGGCAGTCGATCAGCCAGTGGCTGGCGCTGTCGGGGTTCGACACCGAAACCTATGCCAATGCCGAAGAGGCGCTCAAGCAACTGGGCCCCGATTACCCCGGCGTCGTCGTCAGCGACATCAAGATGCCCGGCATGGATGGGATGCAATTCCTGCGCAAAATTATGGGCGTGGACAGCGCACTGCCGGTCATCATGATCACCGGTCACGGCGACGTGCCCATGGCGGTCGAGGCGATGCGCGTCGGCGCCTACGATTTCCTCGAAAAGCCGTTCAACCCCGACCGGATGACCGAACTGGCCAAGAAGGCCACGCAGTCGCGGCGTGTGACGCTCGACAATCGGGCGCTGCGCAAGGAGCTGTCGGACGGCTCGGCCCTGATGAACAAGCTTATCGGCTCTTCGCCCGAAATGGACCGGCTGAAAGAGGATATCCTCGATCTGGGGCAGGCGGACGGCCATGTCCTGATCGATGGCGAGACGGGCACGGGCAAAACGCTCGTGGCCCATGCGCTCCATGCCGTGGGGGCGCGGGCGTCCAAGAAATTCATCCTGTTCAGCTGTGCGGCCCACCCGGAAGAGGCGATTGCGCCCATGCTCTTTGGTCCGGCCTCTGATGGGGGCGACGTGCCGCTGATCGAGGCCGCGCGCGGGGGCACGCTTGTCCTCGAGGATGTTGAGGCGCTCAGCCCCGCGCTTCAGACCCGGCTTTTGGCGGCGATTGATGCCCAAGGCGTCCCGGCAGAGACGCGGATCGTGGCGATCTGCAACCTGCAGGAGCAGGGCAAAAGCTGTGAAGACGCCCTGCGTCCCGATCTGTTCTACCGTCTTGCGGCCCTGCGGATCACGCTCCCGCCCCTGCGCCAACGGGGCGAGGATATCCTGACGCTCTTCACCCGCCTGAGCGAGCAATTTGCCGAGGAATACGGGTGTGACGCGCCCGAGGTGTCGGCACAAGAGGCCGCCCAACTGCTGCAGGCCCCGTGGCCTGGCAATGTGCGGCAGTTGATCAACGTGGCCGAACGCGCGGTCCTGCAAAATCGGCGTGGGTCAGGCACCATTGCCTCGCTCCTGATGGCAGATGCCGAGGACGAGCGCCCGGTGATGACGACCGAGGGCAAACCGCTCAAGGAATATGTCGAGGCGTTTGAACGGATGCTCATCGACAACACCATGCGCCGTCACAAAGGCTCCATCGCGTCGGTGATGGAAGAGCTTTGCCTGCCGCGCCGCACCTTGAACGAGAAGATGGCGAAATACGGTCTGGCGCGCGCCGACTACCTGTGATCCCGCGCGCCGCTTTGCGCCCGTACCGGTCTCAGGCTTCCCTCACGTCACATACTGCCTTGCATCGGCTCCTGCAGGTGGGGGGCTGACACCTCTTTCGCACGCCTGAGGTGTGGATTGTGCATTGTGTTCCCCCCCGTCGGGCGCATATGTTGAACGAAGGGTCAGTTGTTTATCGGCTGTCACCCGCTGGATTTTCCACCTGCGCGATGCGTGGCCCACGGGCCAAGACGTGCGGGGCGGACTGAAAAATGGCCTGTTCTCAGGTCGTTAGGAACGCCGGGTTTTGCCCCGGACATGAACGGGCGCGGCCCCCCAAGGCCACGCCGGAGACCACCGCGATGCTTCGCGCGCAACCAGATACCGCCCAAGGGCGGGACCGGAACGTCGATCGGCCCTTTGGCCGGTCCGAAGACGTGCGCATCGCTCTCACAAGACATGCCCGTGACCGTCAGGTCGCCCAACAGCCCTCTCGCGTGCGCCTTGCCGCGCGCCTCAGACGCGGTTTGGCGCCCCCCGGTGCGCGGCCATGCACGAAGGACCCATGGCACGTAAAATGCTCATTGACGCCACACACGCCGAGGAAACGCGCGTTGTTGTGG
>JBCBFU010000083.1:0-7113 GCA_038527375.1 Pseudomonadota bacterium
GTCGTCGGCATCGCCGCGTGGATACAACCCGTCGAAACCCGCGCCGAGGTCGCGAGCCTAGACGCCGTCGCCTCTGAATGGGCGGTCCAAGACGGCAGCATCTCGATCACCGTGCGCCAGTTTGGCAGCGACGTGACCGGCACATTCTCGGATTGGACATCCGACATCTCCTACGACCCGGACGCCGCAGGCGATCAGAAGGGCACGGTCGCGACCACGATCAACATCGGGTCTCTGACGCTCGGCTCGGTCACAAATCAGGCGCTGGGTCCGGACTTCTTTGACCTCGAAGGCTTCCCCACCGCGACCTTCGACGCCATCCTTGTGGACCGGGACGGGCAGCTGACAGCGGACGGCACGCTGACGATCAAGGGCGCTTCGGTCCCCCTCGCCTTCCCGGTCTTCCTCGCACTCGACGGCGACACGGCGACCGTCACGGCCCAAACACAGGTCAACCGCATGGATTTCAACGTCGGCACCAGTCAGCCGGATGAAAGCTCTCTGGGCTTTGCCGTTGGGATCGACATCGCCCTGACGGCGCAGCGCGGCGCATAAAGAAAGGCCGCGCCCCATTCGCAGGGGCGCGGCCAACAAGACCAACGGTGTCGGTGGGCCTTAGCCCGCCTTGCCCGCCTCGATCGAGATGATCACCTCGACCTCGTCACTCACCGCAGGGGCAAAGGCACCCACGCCGAAATCCGACCGCAGGAGCGTGGTCGTCGCATCAAAGCCCAGCCAGTCGGTGCCCGACATCGGGTTCGCGCCTGCATTATTCAGCGTCGCGTCCAGAACGACGGTTTTGGTCATCCCGTTCATCGTCAGATCGCCGGTGATATTGGCGGTGTTGTCGCCCGTAACCTCGATCCCGGTCGAGGTGAAGGTGACCATGTCACCCTCGGACGCGCCAAAGAAATCGCCCGACATGAAATGGCCGTCGCGCTGCTCCCACCCAGTGAACATGGACATCACAGGCATCGAGACCGACACGGTCGAATTCTCAGGGGCGTCGGCGTCATACATGATCTCGCCTTCAAAGCCCGAGAACATGCCGTAGGTCGTCGAAAACCCGAGGTGGTTGTAGCTGAAAATCACTTGGCTGTGGCTGGCATCCAACGTGTAGGCGTCGGCGGCAAAGGCGCCGGTGGCCAGCGTGGACAGGGCTGCGGCAAGGGCAAAACGTTTCATGGGGTGTGCATCCTTTTGGATCGATGAGGGATGCACTTGACTATGTGTCGCAGGCCCGGGCTTGCAATTTCACAACTTTCAACAGGTTGTGTTCGGCCCCGCACCGGGCGGAATTTGAACCGCAAAGCGTGCCTAAGCGACCAATCTGGTCACGCCGCGCGATTAGGCCAGCCGCGCTTCCGTCGCCGGATCAAGGTCCAGCACGGCCAGTTTGTGACCTTCAGGCGCGTGCAGGTGCAGCGCGTGGTCTTTGACATACATCGCGCCCAGATCGCTGAACCGGAACAGTTGTTTCAGGTGCTCGCGGTCCATGACGCGCACTTCCTGGCGGATCAGGTCCACGTGGATTTCAGGCGCGCGGGTATCCCGCGACCGCCGCAGCCACACGACCGACATCACCACCAGGGCCAGCGTCACCGCGCCCTTCATCGCCAGAAGATCTGCCTCGAAGGACGATCCAGGCCACAGCCAGATGCCGACGGCCGCGATCATCGCGGCCATCCCAAAGAGCCCCTGAACCCAGCGGATCAATGCGCCCAGCCCATCCGCACCGAACCGCGCATGCAGGCGGTAGCCCCAGCGATAGTTGTCCATGCGGACCTGTCCGGCCGCGCTCTCTTCGAAACTTGTAAACGACATCAGCCCTTACCCTTTGTCATCATCCGTTAACGATTAGGTCGCAGCCGATCAGGGCAGGATCAGGGCAGGCTTGCGCCGCGCCCAAGGCTATGTCATGACGCCGCGACCGCGAAATCTGATGAACCGGCGATCCTCTCGTGTGCTGCCCGCGGTATTTTGGCTGCACTATGAAGTCGCTCCGACAATATGGAGATGTCATGCCGCTGTATGAGCATGTCTTTATCTCGCGCCAGGACCTGTCCGGCGCGCAGGCCGAAAGCCTTATCGAACACTTCGGAACCGTCCTTGCCGACAATGGCGGCAAACTCGTGGATAACGAGTACTGGGGCGTCAAGACGATGGCCTACAAGATCAACAAGAACCGCAAAGGCCACTACGCCTATCTGCGCACGGACGCACCCGCGACCGCCGTGCAAGAGATGGAGCGTCTGATGCGCCTGCATGACGACGTCATGCGCGTTCTGACGATCAAGGTCGACGAGCACGCCGAAGGCCCCTCGATCCAAATGCAAAAACGTGACGAACGTGACCGTGGCGACCGCCGTGGCCGCGACGACCGCCGCTAAGAGAGGACGCTAAACCATGGCAGCAAAACCGTTTTTCCGCCGTCGTAAAGTGTGCCCTTTCTCGGGCGAGAACGCACCCAAGATCGACTACAAGGACACCCGCCTTCTGCAGCGCTACATCTCTGAGCGTGGCAAGATCGTGCCGTCCCGCATCACCGCCGTCTCGGCCAAGAAGCAACGGGAACTGGCCCGCGCGATCAAACGCGCCCGCTTCCTCGCGCTCCTGCCCTACGCTGTGAAGTAAGGAGAACATCCAATGGACATCATCCTTCTCGAACGTGTGGCCAAGCTGGGCCAGATGGGTGACGTGGTTCAGGTCAAAGAGGGCTACGCCCGCAACTTCCTGATCCCCACCGGCAAAGCTCTGCGCGCGAACGAGGCGAACATCGCCAACTTCGAAGCGCAAAAAGCACAGCTGGAAGCCCGCAATCTGGAGACCAAGAAAGAGGCCGAAGATATGGCCGGTCGTCTCGACGGTCAGCAATTCGTGGTCATCCGCTCCGCATCCGATTCGGGCGCGCTCTACGGCTCCGTCACCACCCGTGACGCTGCCGAGGCTGCAACCGCCGAAGGTTTCTCGGTCGATCGCAAGCAGGTCGTGCTGACCGCACCGATCAAGGAACTAGGCCTGCACAGCGTCATGGTCCGCCTCCACCCCGAGGTCGAAGCCATGATCGAAATCAACGTGGCGCGTTCGCCCGAAGAGGCCGAACTGCAAGCCTCCGGCAAGTCGATCCAGGAACTGGCCGCGGAAGAAGAAGCCGCAGCCGAGTTCGAAATCCAGGAACTCTTTGACGATATCGGCGCCGCCGGTCTCGACGAAGACGACGATCCCCGCGGGCCCGAGCCTGCGGCGGATGCCGACGAAGACACCAGCGAAGACTGATCCAACCGGATCGGGGGCCTCTCACCCTCACCTGTTTCGCAAACGCCGCCCTGATCCATCGGGGCGGCGTTTTTCGTCGTCGCTTTGCGCGCTGAATCGCTGTCATGAAACCGTCACCCAGATGCGTCAGACCCAAGTGTCACCGCAGAAAAAGGACGAGGGCGCGGACGCTATGCACTTCCAGTTTCTCCAATCCATCAGTGTGAACGGGACGCCCGATCGCCCAAACGATGATCGCGTAGGTGCAACCGTCGATCTGGCGTGGGTCATCGACGGTGCCACCGATCTGGGAGAGCCCGGATTGCTCGGCACCACTGGCGGCGCGGCGTGGCTGTCCGCCACGGCACAGACAGCCCTTCAAATCGTGGCTGGGTCAACCGTCAGGGAAACCATGGGCCGCGCCACGCAGGCGATCGCCCACGCCTTCGATCGCGACAGAACCCGCGATATAGCGGCCCCGTGGGAAACGCCCAAAGCGGCCTGTGCGGTTGCACAGATCGTTGATGCGACGCTGGACTGCGCCCAATGCGCCGATTGCTCGATCCTCGTTATCAGGGAAAACGACCTTGTCTGGGCGACCGCAGCGCCGGACACGCAGGACGAAGCCTCAGCGGCGGCCGCATTGGGTGCCGGGTCTGCACCAACACTTCAGGGTGAGGTGCTCGAAGACAGGCGTGCGGCCAGGTCTGTGCCAGATCACGCGGCGCTGAGCCCGGACGCGGAACGTTCAATGGCCGCAACCACGTTTACATCCTGCCCGATCGCACCCGGGGACGAGGTCCTTTTGATGTCAGATGGCTTCTCAGCCGCCATCGCGGACTACGCGCACCACACGGCCGAAACCCTTGTCGACACGATCAAACGGGACGGCCTTCACCGGGTTGTTGCGCAAATCCGAGACATTGAAGATCGCGACGCGGAATGCGCGACCTTTCCCCGGTTCAAGAAAAGCGATGACTGCACAGCGCTTTGGCTGCGGGTTTCAGCCTGATCCGAAGCGACCCAAAGCAAAACCAACCAAAGCCTGATCCATCTCGATCCACGGCGCAAACACCTCTCGCGCAAGGGTGTTGCCCATCTCAAGCGCGCGGATCCGCGCCACATTGGTACGCACGCGCCGCGGCAAGGCGGTCTTGGCCCCGAGTTTGGTCAACAACCCCTCCTGAAACCGCGCCTGATCCTCGCAGAACCCCACATGCAGGAACTGCGTCAGCTCAGAGCGCGCGACATCCACATCCGCGGCCTCCATCCGTTTGTCCATCGCGTCCATGCGACCCGTCCGCAGCATCCGCACCTGATAATTGTCGAAGCTGGAAAAATGCGGCTCTCGCTTCACCGCGTTCATGAACCGCCGCAGGCTGCCCACCTCCTCGAAATCCGTCTCTTGGATCCAGCTGGCCACCCGGGCCAGCGCCTGTCCCCCCGGACCCGGCGGCAGCCGCGCGTCGCCCACATAGCGCGCGACCCAGTTGATATGGCTGACCAACCGCGCCCATGGGTCCCGCAGCAGCGTGACACAGGCATAAGCGTCCGCCCCGCGATACAGCCGCCATGCCCACAGCGGCACATGCCCGCTGATACAAGGGTGCAGCAAAGGATCGCGATCCCCGGCCAGCAAGGCGGGCAACAGGTTTTCCACATGGGTCTGCACCTGCCCTGCCCCATAGACCTGCGCCAGAAACTGGTTGTTCGACGACCCGGCTGTCTTGGGGATGTGGAGGAAGAAAACGGGTCGCAACGCCCCATCTTCGGGCGCGAACAACAAAGGCCGCGTGTCGGCTGGCGCAACGGCAGACATGAAAAACCCCCGGTCAGACAGTGCTGACCGGGGGTCTAAATCATCAGAGTTAACGGGTCGCTTAAGCGGCCTCGTCCTCCAGCGCCTCGACGGCCTTTTGCAGATCGTCCTTCGACACTTCCTTCTCGCTCACCTCGGCCAGCTCAAAGATGTAATCGACAACCTTGTCCTCAAAGATCGGCGCGCGCAGTTGCTGTTGCATCTGCTGGTTCTGCTGCACGAACTCAAAGAACTGGCGCTCCTGACCGGGGTACTGACGCGCCTGGTTCATGATGGCTTGCGTCATCTCTGCATCCGACACCTCGACCTCGGCTTTGCGGCCCAGCTCTGCCAGCAACAGACCCAGCTTCACGCGGCGCTCCGCCAGGGCCTTGTGCTCGTCCGTCGGCTCGACCTTGTCGTGATCGTGACCTTCGACTTCGGGGTTTTCCTCGTGCCACAGCTGATGCGCGATCTGGCCTGCTTCGGCGTCGACCAGCGACGGAGGAAGCTCAAAAGTCACGACCTTGTCCAGCGCGTCCAGCAAGCCGCGCTTCTGCACCGCGCGCGCGGCACCGGCGTATTCGGCTTCCAGACGCTCGCGGATCTGGCCTTTCAGCGCGTCGAGGTCTTCGGCCCCGAATTGCTTGGCCAGATCGTCATTCACTTCGGCCGCTTTCGGCTCTTTGACGGCCTTGATCGTGCATTTGAACACGGCGTCTTTGCCGGCCAGATGCTCGGCACCGTATTCGGCGGGGAACGCGACGTTCACGTCTTTCTCTTCACCGGCCTTCACACCGACCAATTGCTCTTCAAACCCCGGAATGAAGGAGTTGGAGCCCAGAACCAGCGGGTAATCCTCGGCGGAACCGCCTTCGAATTCCTCGCCGTCGACCGACCCCACGAAATCCATCACGACCTGATCGCCGTCCTTGGCTTTGGAGCCCTTCTTGCGGTCTTCAAAGTTCTGCGCGGTCTCGGCCAGGTTGCCCAGCGCCTCGTCCACGGCGGCGTCATCGGCCTTGGCAACCAGCTTTTCCAGCTTGATGCCCTTCATGTCGACCTCGGGCACCTCGGGCAGCGCCTCATAGGACATCTCGACCACAACATCGTCGCCGGGTTTCCAGTCTTCGTTGGTCATCTTGACGTCAGGCTGCAGCGCGGGACGGTCGCCCGAGCTTTCGAAATGCTCGTTCATCGCGCCGTCGATGCTCTCTTGCATCGCTTCGCCCATGACCCGGTCGCCAAACTGCTTTTTCAGCAGCGCCATGGGCACCTTGCCCTTGCGGAAGCCCTTCATCTCGATCTCGGGCTGCGCCTCGGCCAGCTTCTCGTTGACCTTCGCGTCCAACTCATCGGCCCCAAGGGTGATGGTGTATCCGCGCTTCAGACCGTCATTCAGGGTCTCGGTGACCTGCATTCGCTTCGTCCTTTTCATCGTCTCTGGTGCGGGTGAAGGGACTTGAACCCCCACGCCTCGCGGCGCCAGAACCTAAATCTGGTGCGTCTACCAATTCCGCCACACCCGCATAACCCAACCGGGCCAGCACAATGGCCAGCCCGAAGTTCGCGCGCTTCTAGCAAAGGGATTTGCCGGATGCGAGCACAAAAACATCGTTAAAAAAGAGGCGACAAGTTAGGACAACTGTAATATTCTTTTCCCATAAAAAAGAGCAGTAAAATCAGCAGGACTTGGCCATGGAACCGAAAACGGTCGGCCGTCTGCACCAGCGGCCCGCGTTGGCCTTGCAGGCGAAAATATCTGGATTCGTCGTCGGAACGGACATTGTCACGGGCGATGGGCTGTTGCCCGTCGAACATGTGGGCGCGGGCGACCGCATCGTCACGCGGGACGCAGGCATGCAGCGCGTCGCGTGGGCCGAGGCTGCGTATGTCACCACCCATGCCGTCAAGATCAGCCCGGACGCGCTGGGGCGTGGACGTCCCGAGGACGCGGTCATCGTGCCCGCGGGTCAAAAGCTCCTCGTGCGCGACTGGCGGGCCCGGGCGCTCTATGGCGCGGCTATTGCCTATGTGCCGGCCTACCGCCTCGCAGATGG
>JBCBFU010000084.1:0-7090 GCA_038527375.1 Pseudomonadota bacterium
AGCAGGGCGATGGCGACCGCATAGGTTCCAATCGTCGTCCAGATCATTCGATGATGTCCCCCCGCAGAAGGAAGCGCGCCAGCGCCACCGTGGATACAAAGCCCAGCATCGCGATAATCAGCGAGGCCTCGAAATAGATCGACGTGCCTTGCGAGATGCCCAAGAGCACGATCAGCGCGATGGCGTTCACCACCATCGTGTCGAGCGCGAGGATGCGGTCGCCGACGCTGGGTCCCAGAACCACGCGCACCATGGCAAGGACTTGGGACAGGATCACGGCGCCGAAGCTGACGATCATGGCGATGGTCAAAAGTCCGGCACCCGGCCCGTCGCCAAAATCGAGGCTGAAGAGGTTGATCATACGAAAATCTCCTTCAGGCGGGCCTCGTAGCGGGATTTGATCGTGTCGCGTTCTGCGTCCGCATCATCGGTGTGCAGCACATGGACCAACAGGCAGTGCCCTTCGTCCGACAGATCGGCAGACACGGTGCCGGGGGTCAGGGTGATCGTACCAGCAAGGACCGTGATCGCCTCGGGCGTTTTGAGGTCGAGCGGGATCGAAATCCACGCCGGTTTCAGCTTGCTGTTGGGGACGGTCAGCACGATCCACGCGACCTGAACGTTGGCCACGAGGATGTCCCAGAGCACGATGATAGCATAGCTCACCATCTTGCCCGCGCGGAACCCGCGGGGCGACGATGGCCACCACGGCGCGGTGATGTAGGGGATCAGGATCCCGAGGATCAGACCAAAGACCGCCATGCCCGGCGTGAATTTGTTCTGCAGCAGGATCCAGACGACCGCCAAAAGCAACGTCAGGAGCGGGTGGGGGACAAAGCGGGTCATCAGAGCGCGCATTCTACGATCCCTCCGCGGTTGGGTTGAGCGGCGGGCTGAGTTTGCCCGGTGTGCCTGTCACAACCTCGATATAGTCGCTGCCATCAAAGAGCTGGGCGGCTGTGTCCTGCGTGAACTGGTGGATGGGGCCGGCGAGAACCGTGACCGCAACCAAAACGCCCGCGAGACCTAGGGCCGCGCCAAAGGCCATCACGCCGGGCGCGGGAGGGGCATCTGCCGGGACAGGCAGGGTGTTGGCCTTCCAATAGAGCGTGCTGCCCGCGCGACCAAAGCCCACGACGCTGACGAGGCTGGAAATCAGGATCACGGCCCAGATCCAAACAGCGCTCGGGTCGGTGAACCCGGCTTGCAGGACCATGATCTTGCCCAAGAAGCCCGATAGGGGCGGCAGGCCGGTCATGGCGATCGCGCCGAAGAAGAACAGACCCGCGATCAGGGCCGCGCCCGCGACGGGGGCCTGCGTTTCCAACGCGAGGTTTGCGCGGCTGCTGCGGGTGAGATCGACCACGAGGAAGAGGATCGCGGCGGCCAGTGTCGAGTGGATCATGTAGTAGAGCGCGGCCGCGATGCCGACCTCGGTGAACACACCCACAGCGACAAGCACCGTGCCCATGGAACTGATCACCGCAAAGGTCACGAGGCGGTCCAGCTTGCGCGCGGCCAGCACGCCCAAGGCCCCCACAGCGACAGACACCAGCGCGGCGGGGAGCAGCCAGACCTCATGCAGGCCTTGCGTTGCAGGCAGATCGGCGGGGAAGGTGATCGTGTAGACCCGGATGATCGCGTAGGCGCCCACCTTGGTCATGATCGCAAAGAGCGCGGCGACCGGGGCGGGGGCCTCGGCATAGGACGAGGGCAGCCAGAAATGGAGCGGTACCAGCGCCGCCTTGATCGCGAAGACAAGGATCAGTAGGACCGCTGCGACCCGCAGGCCCGCCGTCGCGGTGCCTTCGTCCATCTGCTGCAACCGCAGGGCCAGATCGGCCATGTTGAGCGTCCCGGTCTCCGCATAGATCGAGCCGAGCGCAAAGAGGAAGAGCGTGGAGCCAAGCAGGTTGAAGAGCACGTATTGCACGCCCGCCTTGAGCCGCGCGTTGCCGCCGCCATGGATCATCAGACCATAGGAGGCGATCAACAGCACCTCGAAGAAGACGAAGAGGTTGAAGAGGTCGCCCGTCAGGAATGCGCCGAGGATGCCCATAAGCTGAAACTGGTAGAGCGCGTGGAAATGCCGCCCGCGCGTGTCCCAGCCTGACCCGATGGAGTAGAGCAGCACAAAGAGAGCCAAAACGGCGGTCAGCAGGACCATCATCGACGACAGGCGGTCGCCGACGAGGACGATGCCAAAGGGCGCGGCCCAGTCGCCCATCTGGTAGAGCATGATGTCGCCGTCTGCCGTGGCCCAGACAAGGCCCGCGCCGAGGGCGATCAGTGCCAGAAGCGATGCCACCGACAGCGCACGTTGGATCGACAGGTGATAGCGCGCTGCCAGCACGATGAAGGGGGCCATGAAGGCCGGCAGGATAACGGGAAGGGCCAGCCAATGGCTCATTTCGGTGTCTCCTGCGCGTCATCGACGCTGTCGTCGCTGGATCCCAGATAGGCTCCAAGGGCGATCATCACGACCACGGCAGTCATCCCGAAGGAGATCACGATGGCCGTGAGAACGAGAGCTTGGGGCAGGGGGTCGGCATAGGTCAGTTCCTCGTAGCGGTTCAGGATCGGACCCGACCCGATAACCAGCCGCCCGGAGGCGAAAAGGAACACGTTGACCGCGTAGGTCAAAAGCGAAATGCCAAGGATCACCGGAAAGGTCCTGAGCCGCATCACAAGGTAGATACCGCCCGCGGTCAGAACGCCGATGGCAGAGGCCACGAGGAATTCCATCAGTTCACCTCCACCGGTTGGTCGTCCCGGGACGGGTTGATATCCATCGGGTGGTCGCTGTCCACCATGTCCTGCCGCCGTGCGAGGCGCGAGAAGCTCTCGAGCGATAGCATCACCGCGCCGACCACAGCCAAGAACACGCCCACGTCAAAGAGCGCCGCGGTGGCCAGTTCGAATTCCTGAAACGGCGGGATGCGTACATAGGTGAAGTCTGACGTCAGGAAGGGTTTGCCGACGAACCACGACCCAATCCCCGTCAGGCCCGCGATCAGCACGCCTGCGCCGATGATCCCGTGATAGGGATAGCGCAGCCGCGCCGAGGCCCAGCCAAAGCCCGAGGCCATGTACTGCATCACGACCGCGATCGACACGATCAGGCCCGCAATGAACCCGCCGCCCGGATCATTGTGCCCGCGCAGGAAGATGTAGAAGCCCACCATCAGGATGACCGGCATGATCACTCGGGTCAGCACGACCATCATCATCGGGTGCATATCACCTGCCAAGGCCTGGTCGGGTTCCCGGTTGAGCAGTCGCCGCCGAACCGGGCCGGCCAGAAGCGTTTCCGTCAGGGCGTAGATCAACAGGGCTGCAATCCCAAGAACGATGATCTCGCCATAGGTGTCAAAGCCCCGGAAATCGACGAGGATCACGTTCACCATATTGGTGCCGCCGCCGCCCTTGTAGGAATTGGCCACGTGGAAGGCTGAAATCGAAGCCGCCAGCGGATCGCGCAGCAGGTAGTGATAGGATAGGGCCATCGCCGCCACGCCGCCCACGACCGCGATCCCGCCATCGCGCACGCGGCGGAGCGGCGCGCTTTCGGTCGGCGTGACTTTGGGCAGGAAGTTCAGGGCCAAGAGCAACAGGATGATCGTCACGACCTCGACCGTGAACTGGGTGAGCGCCAAGTCAGGCGCACTGAAGAACACGAAGCCCACCGACACCATCAGCCCCACGATCCCGATCAGGACCAGCGCCAACAGGCGGTGACGGTGCAGGAATACGAGCGCGAGCGTCGCCGCGACCACCATTGCCCAACCGCCAAGGGCGATCAGCGTCACCGGCTGCATGTCGCGCGTGGCCTCGCCCACGGTGCCGGAGACAAAGCCGTAATAGGCCGCCCCCAGGACCGCGATCACGAGGATACCGGCATAACGCGTGAAGGCCCCATCATGCGTAGGCGCGATCAGGCCCCGTGCCGCCGCGACCACGCTGGCGATGATCGCATCAAAGATGGGTTTGGCGTCAGGGCGCGGCGTTGCATCCCAAGCCCGCAGGAGGGGCGGGAAGACGAGGTAGAGGAGGAAGCCGCCGACGACAGCGATAATCGACATGTAAAGGGCGGGCACCAGCCCGTGCCAGATCTTGAAGTAGGCCTTTGGCACCTCGCCCGCGATGCCGAGGACGTCGGCGGTGACAAGCTTCACAAACGGCTCTGCCAGGAACGGGGCCACGCCGATCACGACCACCAGCACCACAAGGATGGCGGGCGGCAGCCACAGCCCCGCGCCCGGATCATGGGGCTTGGACGGATAGTCGTCGCGGACGGGACCAAAGAACGTGTGCCCGATAAAGCGGAAGCAATAGGCCGCCGAGAAGAGCGAGCCGATGGTGGCCAGGACAGGCACCAACCAAGGTGACCCGAACAGCACGGTGCGGTTGGCCTCCTCCAGCATCTGTTCCTTGGACAGGAACCCATTGAGGAACGGGATACCCGCCATGGACAGCGCCGCGATGGTGGCAATCACAAAGGTGATGGGCATCAACACGCGCAGCCCGCCGAGGCGGCGGATGTCGCGGGTGTGTGCCTCGTGATCGATGATGCCCGCCGACATAAAGAGCGCGGCCTTGAACGTCGCGTGGTTGAGGATGTGGAACATCGCTGCCATCGCGCCAAAGGGCGTGCCGGTTCCCAAAAGCATCGTAATCAGACCCAGATGGGAAACCGTTGAATACGCGAGAAGCGCCTTGAGGTCGTGCTTGAAGATCGCGATCAGCGCGCCGATCACCATCGTCACGAGGCCTGCGCCTGTCACGATCACGAACCACTCGGGCGTCCCCGACAGAACCGGCCACAGCCGCGCCAGCATAAAGATCCCTGCCTTCACCATGGTGGCCGAGTGCAGGTAGGCCGACACCGGGGTGGGGGCCGCCATCGCGCGCGGCAGCCAGAAATGGAACGGGAACTGCGCCGATTTGGTAAAACAGCCCAACAGGATCAGCAGGAGCGCGGGCACATAGAGTGGTGAGGCCTGAATGGCATCGCGGTTCTCAAGGATGACCGACAGGTCATAGGAGCCCGCGATTTGACCGAGGATCAACAGCCCCCCGATCAGGGCCAGACCGCCCATGCCGGTCACGGTCAGCGCCATCCGCGCGCCTTGGCGACCCTCCTCGACGTGCTTCCAATAGCCGATCAGCAAGAAGGAGGCGAGCGACGTCATCTCCCAGAAAATCAGCAAAAGCAGGATGTTGTCGGACAACACGATACCCACCATCGCCCCTTGGAAGAGCAGCAGGTAGGTGAAAAACTCGCCCATATTGTCGTCGCGGGCCAGATAGCTGCGCGCATAGGCGATAATCAACAGCCCGATCCCAAGGATCAGCCCGGCAAAGAAGAAGGCCAGCCCATCAAGGTGCAGGTTCATGTTGAGCCCGAGCGCGGGCAGCCATTCCACGCGGGCCTGCACAACCTCACCGGCCAGAACGGCAGGCAGTTGCGACAGAAGGCCGACAAAGGCGATCAACGTGACGGTAAATGTAACGCCCGCACAGGCCTTGCGCCCCGCTGAATTCATCAAACCCGGAAGCAGCGCACCAAGGAACGGCACCGCAACAATGAGAAAGAGGGACACGGGTGGCACCTGTCAGTTCGTTGAGTTGCCCTTAGTTGTATGTCGCAGTGCGGAACCTCAAGCAAAATCGGTCGAAAATCGACCGCGCAGAGCCGGATTTTGCGGGCTAAGCGGCCTCCCACGTTGCGGATATTTTGCTGAGTGATAATCCCACGCGGCGACGCGCCCGCGTGGCTGCTGCAATCGGTGCTGAACGACAGCCTGTTTTTGTCCGTGACCGGCGGCGCGGTCAGCTTTGGCCCCCGCGCGAGTGCGACGCCCGTCACCATCACAAGCACGATGAAGTGGCTGCCCAGCACGGATGCGTTCGCCGCCGCACGCGGCGAGAGGGGCCCCATGCGACCGTTCCAAGGCAATTGGCAATACCCCGTGGATGGCTGCAGCTTCTTGGCCGTGGACCCGCGCTTGCCCTGTCCGTGATCGGGCCGAGGCTTGAGGCGCAGATCAGCGCCAGTTTTGCGGGGCAAGCCCGCGCGGTTTCGTGGTCGATCTGGGCGCTGATGTCCGGCTTCAGGCGCATCGCTACACCGGTCAAATGGCGGAGAGACAGGGATTCGAACCCTGGGTGGGCTTGCACCCACAACGGTTTTCGAGACCGCCCCGTTCGACCACTCCGGCACCTCTCCGCGGTCTGGGTGGGCGGTGCTTACACACGCGATCGTCAGGCCGCAAGGGGCGTTTTGCATTTGCCAGCGGGCGCGTGTGCGATACCCTTTTCTCAAATCCTGAAAGGAGAGCAGATGCGCCACCTGACACGAGTTTTCACCGCCCTGATGGTCACCGCGACACTCGCGTTGCCCGCAGCCGCCGCCGACCGCGCCAAGATCGAAGCCTTCATGCAGATCACGGGCTTTGACGTCGCCCTGGATTCCATGCGTCTGTCCGCGGGGCAGGCCCCGATGATGCTGGGTCTGAGCGAGGACAACTTTGGCGAGGACTGGACCCGGCTCGCGGATGAAGTCTTTGCGTCCGAGGCGCTGCAATCGGATGCGCTCGATATCCTCGAGCAGACGATGGATGACGAGATGCTGACCCACGCGGCGGAATTTTATGCCTCGGACCTCGGGCAGCGGTTGGTCGAGGCCGAAAATGCGGCCCACATGGATGACAGCGACGCCAGCGACACGCTGGGTGAAGAGCTGACTGTGGAGTTGCTGGAACAGGAATCGCCCCGCATTCAGTATTTCCGCGATATGAGCACGGCCATCGGGTCCATCGACAACTCCATCCGCTCCATCACCGAGGTGCAGGTGCGCTTCCTGATGGCGGCAAGCTCCGCAGGGTTGCTGGAACGCGAGTTTGAAGAGGCGGACCTGCGCGGCATGCTGATGAGCCGCGCCGATGAGATGCGCCAGTCGATGATCGTGGGATCGGTCACAAATGCCGTCTACACCTATCGCGAGTTTTCCGATGACGAGATGAAGGCCTATCTGGATGCGCTGGAGCATCCGTTGATGCAACGCGTTTACGAGTTGATGAATGCGGTG
>JBCBFU010000085.1:0-6945 GCA_038527375.1 Pseudomonadota bacterium
CGGGGTCGCCGTCGCACTTGAGGAGACCAAACCGTATTCCTGGGCGATTTTCGGGATGTTCTGGGTCTTCCTTCTCTACACCGTGCCCATCGTGATCGTGGTGGGCATTCTGGTCGGCCTTATTCCTGTCCTCAATCTCCCGATGACGGTCCTGCTGGAATACATCTTTTCACTGGTCGGGATCAGCGCCCTGACCACGATCTACGGTGTCGCTGTCGAAGGGCGCGAACTGACCTGACGCTTGCCAAGCGACCTTGTGTCATGCAGGCAAGGCCATGGATGATTTAACGACCCATAGCTTTGCCGACACCGTCCGCGCGGCCGAGGCCGCGATGCGGGATTTGTTTGCCGCGACGCCACTGCAGCGCAACGATCACCTCAGCGCCAAGTTTGACGCAGACATCTGGCTCAAGCGCGAGGACCTCAGCCCCGTGCGCAGCTACAAACTGCGCGGGGCGTTCAACGCGATCTCCAAAGTTCTGGCCGTCACACCGGATCAAGAGACATTCGTCTGCGCGTCCGCTGGCAATCACGCGCAAGGCGTGGCCTTCGTGTGTCGTCACCTGTCGCGGCGTGGCGTCATCTTCATGCCCGTCACGACGCCGCAGCAGAAGATCGACAAGACCCGCATCTTTGGCGGGGACATGGTCGAAATCCGGTTGGTGGGCGACTACTTCGACGACTGCCTCGCCGCCGCGCAGGCCTATTGCGCCGAACAAGGCGCGCATTTCCTGTCGCCCTTCGACGATCCCGACGTGATCGCGGGTCAGGCCACCGTGACCCACGAAATTCTGGCCGCCGCGCCCAAGGCACCTGACATCATCATCATGCCGGTCGGCGGCGGGGGGCTGTCATCGGGCGCACGTCGCTTTCTGCGGGACGAGGCGCCGGAGGTCGAACTGATCCTCGTGGAACCCAAGGGCGGTGCCAGCCTGTCTGCGGCCCTGCGCGCAGGCGAGCCGGTGACCTTGGGCAAGGTCGACACGTTTGTAGACGGGGCCGCCGTTGCCCGGATCGGGGCCGAGACGTTCAAAATCCTCTGGGATCAACCGTCGGCAGATGTGTTGATCGCGCCCGAGGATCGCATCTGCACCACCATCCTCGAGATGCTGAATGTCGAAGGCATCGTCCTTGAACCCGCGGGCGCGCTGTCCATCGATGTGCTGGCCCAGTTGCGGGACCGCATCAAAGGCAAGACAGTCGTATGCGTATCGTCAGGCGGAAACTTTGATTTCGAACGCCTGCCCGAGGTCAAGGAACGCGCGCAGCGCTATCTGGGATTGAAGAAATACTTCATCCTCCGCCTTCCCCAGCGCCCCGGCGCATTGAAGGACTTTCTGGGGATGCTCGGGCCACGCGACGATATCGCCCGGTTTGAATACCTAAAGAAATCGGCGCGGAACTTCGGCTCGGTCTTGATCGGCATTGAAACGGACGCGCCCGAGAACTTTGCGCGCCTGTTCCAGGAAATGACCGATGGCGGATTTACCTTCCAAGACATCACGGATGACGAAACGCTGGTGAATTTCGTTATCTGACGGCCGGTTCTTCATCGCACCTTAACGCCTGCGTGGCAGCGTCTCCCACGAGAACGGGAGATCTGGCCGGTGACTGCCTCGGATATTCACAAGGTCGCTGCGCGTGCTTTGACGCCGGTGATGGAGGCGCTGGTTGTGGGCGCCTTTCTAGCCGATCAATCGGATGTGCCGCATGTTCTTGCATCCTCGGGCTGTTCGGTTGCTGTCGCGCGCACAGCGCAACAGGGTCTAGACGCCATTCGCAAGTCTGCTCCCCACCTCGTTGTTGTGACGTGCCGGGCGCTCGATATGCGGATCGAGGAGTTCTTGCGCCTCCTGCGCGATCAACGCACCCCGCGCTATACGAACGTGATTGTCTCCACCGCGCCCTTCGCGCCCACCCCTGCGGATTGTGCGGCGCTGATGGCGGCGGGGGCTGATCACGTGATCGGCGCGCTGGATGATCGCGCGATGCTGGACGGGGTGCTCGTTTCAGTCCGTCGCATCATGGCGCTGGATCAGGCCCACCGCGCCCGCATCCGCGATCTTCAAACCGATTTGCGGGATGCGCGGTCGCGCACGGCGGGGCTCGATTCCGACCTCAACGCGGCGCGCCAACTGCAACAGAGCCTTATGCGCGACCGCGCCTTGTCCGTGCCGGGGGCGGATGTTTCGCTGATCCTGCGGTCCAGCGGTCCCGTGGGTGGCGATCTCGTCGGACACTTCCCGGCGGGGCCGGGCAAGCTCGGTATCTTTGGTCTCGACGTTGCGGGCCATGGGATCACGTCGGCGCTGATGACAGCGCGGCTCGCCGGGTATCTGTCGGCCACGACACCCAGACAGAATGTGGCGCTGCGGGTGGATGAAAACGAGGATGTCATTTGCCGCAACCTTGCCGAGGCGGTGACCGAATTGAACCTCCTCGTGATGGAGGACCTGGAGACCGAGCATTATTTCACCCTTTTCCTCGCGATCCTTGATCTGGAAACGGGCCGCGTTCAGGCCGTTCAGGCAGGCCATCCGCATCCTTTTGTGATGCGCGCCGGCGGCGACATGGAACAACACGGGATAGGCGGTCTGCCTGTGGGCCTCATCCCCGGTGCGGAGTTCGAGGTTTTCGAAATCCAGCTCTATCCGGGCGATCGGCTGATCTGCCTGTCCGACGGCTTCCCCGAGGCAGAGATGCCCGATGGCAAATTCCTGGATGATACAGGCGTGCAGGCGCTTTTGGCCTCCCATGCGCGGTTGCGCGGGACAGAGATGCTCGAGGCCGTGATATGGGACCTGAGCACCCAGCGGGCGGATCAGGCGTTTTCCGATGATCTGAGCATCGTGATGCTGGATTACAGTGGCCCGCCGTAGAATTGCGTCACCACCGCCCGATCGCCCACGCTATCAAGGCTGACCTGCGCCATCGCTGCAGGCATCCAGACGGCGGTGTGATCTGGCTCAGACGGCTCACCCAGCGACCGCACCGGGTGCGCGACGTAAATCGTACAGAGCTTCTCCGCCCACAGATCGTATTCCGGCATGTATGTGAAGCGTTTGAATGCAGTCAGGCGGCGCGGGCGGGCAATGGACCAGCCGGTTTCTTCAAACACCTCCCGGTGGAGCGCGGTCAAAGGTTGCTCACCCGGATCGACCCCGCCGCCCGGAAGCTGGAATTCGTTGTGGATGCCACCCTGAAACGTCACGAGCATGTCGTCCCCGCGCGGCAGGATCGCATAGACACCGTGGCGGCGGATGTAGGTCTGACCTGAGACCGGCGGTGGTCCGAAGTGGCGCATGGCGGGTCTGTCCTCGGTGCAGGGGTGACGGGGTTGGAGCGATCCTTGCCGTCCCTATATGGACGCGATATGCCAAAATCTAGGCACGCGAGGCTTCCATGACACTCAGTTCACAAATTGCGTGGGACGACACGGTCCTGCCCTTCCAACTCGACCGCAGTGATATCCGCGGGCGCGTGGCCCGTCTGGATGGGGTGCTGGACGAAGTTCTGTCTCAGCATGACTACCCCACCGGGATCGAGGCGCTGGTGGCCGAGATGTCGTTGCTGACCGCGCTGATCGGACAGACAATCAAGCTGCGCTGGAAGCTGTCCTTGCAAGTGCGCGGGGACGGCCCTGCACGGCTGATCGCGACCGATTACTACGGTCCCGCCGAAGAGGGGGAGCCTGCCCGCATCCGCGCCTATGCTAGCTTTGACAAGGACCGGTTTGACGAAACCGCCGAACCGTTCTCTCAGATCGGCAAGGGGTATTTCGCCATCCTGATCGACCAGGGTCAGGGCATGACACCCTATCAAGGGATCACGCCCATCGCCGGTGGCTCGCTTTCCGCCTGTGCAGAGACGTATTTTGCGCAATCCGAACAACTGCCCACGCGGTTCTCGCTAACCTATGGTCGCTCGTCGGCACCGGGCGAGCCTGAGAGCTGGCGCGCGGGGGGCGTGATGCTGCAACACATGCCCGAGGCTTCGCCGTTCGTGGCCACGGACGGTTCGTCCGGTGAAGGAGGGCTGCTGCAAGCCGCCGATATCCTTGATGAGGATGCGGGCGAAAACTGGCTGCGCGCGAACACCCTTCTCGACACCGTCGAGGATCTTGAGCTGATTGGCCCGTCCGTCCAGCCGACCGAACTGTTGACCCGGCTCTTTCACGAGGAACAGCCGCGCGTCTTCGATGCACAGCCCGTCAAGTTCGGCTGCACCTGTTCGGCGGATCGCGTGCGACAGAGCCTGTCGATCTATTCGGCGCGCGACATCGCGCACATGACGCTCGACAATGGGACCGTCACCGCAGACTGCCAATTCTGCGGCGCACATTACAGCTTTGACCCCAAAACGCTTGGGTTCGAAGCCGAAGTGAGCGGTGACTGATCCCCGGGACACTCTTCGGCGGGCTCTTGAACGACCCGCCGAGGCGTCTTCGGATTTTGATCTGAACGCGGGTGTCACCCTGCCGCCCAATCGCGTTTTGCGCCCGGCGGCGGTGCTGATGCTGGTGCAGGAGGGCGCGGCAGGCCCCGAGGTTGTGCTGACCAAACGCTCGGCCAAGCTCAAACACCATCCGGGGCAGATTTCGTTTCCCGGGGGCAAACAGGATCCGGGTGATCCCGATTTGTGGTCCACCGCGCTGCGCGAGGCCAATGAAGAGATCGGGCTGGAAAGCGCGGGGATCGAAAGACTGGGCACCTTGCCCGCCCACGAAACGGTGACGTCCTTTACCGTCCGCCCCCATATCGCGTGGCTGTCCAAGCCGCAGCCGTTCACGCCCGAACCGGGCGAAGTGGCCGAGGTCTTTACCGTGCCGCTCGCGCATCTGCTCAAGCCCGGAAATTTCCTGGTGGAGGGGCGTCGATGGCAGGGGGTCATGCGGCGCTATTATGCGGTGCCGTTTGGCCCCTATTACATCTGGGGTGCGACAGCGCGTATCTTGCGGGGCCTTGCAGAACGGGCATCGGCATGACCCGCGTCACGGCAGATTGGGTCACCGACGCACCCGCACGGGCGCTCTTTTCCGGGTTTGCGGACGCGGGATATGAGGCACTCTTTGTTGGCGGATGCGTGCGCAACGCCCTGCTGAGCGCGCCGGTCAGCGATCTGGATGTGACGACGAATGCGCATCCCGATCAGGTGATGACCCTTGCGGACCAACAGGGCTGGCGCGCGATCCCAACAGGCATCGACCACGGGACAGTGACGATCATTGTCGATGGCACGGTCTACGAGGTTACAACCTACCGCCGGGACACCGACACCGATGGACGCCATGCGACTGTCGCATTCTCCCAAGACTATGCCGAGGATGCCCAGCGCCGGGATTTCACGATGAACGCGCTTTATGCGCAGCCGGACGGTGGGGTCCGTGACCCTGTGGGCGGTTTGGCCGACCTTGCCGCGCGGCGCGTCCGGTTCATTGGACAGGCCGAGGACCGCATTCAGGAGGATTACCTCCGCATCCTGCGCTTCTTCCGGTTCCACGCGTGGTACGGCGCGGACGCGATTGATGCGGATGGCTTGGCTGCTTGCGCCGCGCACACGGATGGCATCGCGCGCCTGTCGAAGGAGCGGATCACCGCAGAGATGGCAAAGTTATTGGCCGCCTCTGACCCCGGCCCGGCGCTCGCCGCGATGCAGGCAAGCGGCGTGCTGCAAGCCGTCTTGCCCGGTGCGTCGGCCGAGACACTTCCGGCCTTGGTCCACCTCGAAACGCTGTGCGATGTGGCTCCCGACCCGTTTCTACGTCTGGCCGCTTTGGGCGGTGTAGACACGCAAACCGGGCTGAAACTGTCCCGGCGGGATCAACGTCACTTTGACCGCCACCGCGACCTTCTGGAACAGGGCATGCCGCTGCCTGAGGTGGCCTACCGACATGGGCGCGACGTAGCGCTGGGCCAGTGGTGCCTGCGCAATCGGGCGGGTTGGCAAGCGCCGGACACGGACGCGCTCGACGCGATTGCGCTGGGCGCGGGTCAGATTTTTCCGGTCAAGGCGGCGGATCTTCCTGCAACGCTTGCGGGCGCAGAGATCGGGCAAACGCTCAAAACGCTTGAGGCGCGGTGGATCGCGTCGGACTTCACCGCCACGCGGGCAGATCTGTTGGGAAGCCTATGATCGCGCCGCTTTATGTCTTTGTCTTCCTTGGGCTGTTCTCACCCGGTCCCAATGTGATCCTGCTGACTGCATCGGGCGCGCGGTTTGGCTTCCGCGCGTCGATCCCCCATGTGCTGGGTGTGGCCGTCGGCGTGGGTATCACCGCCGGGCTGACCGGTCTCGGGATTGGCGCCCTCCTCGTGGCGGCGCCTGCCCTGCGCACAGTTCTACAGATCATCGCGGCGGCGTGGATCCTCTACATGGCGTGGAAGCTATGGTCCGCGCGCGCCACGACCCAAAGCAAGGACACCGACCGCCCGTTCACGTTCCTCGAGGCTGTCCTGTTTCAGTGGGTGAACCCCAAGGTCTGGGCGATTGCTGTCGCGGCTACGGCCTATGTCGCCGATGAAACGCCGCTGCAGGCCGCGCTTTCCCTTGGATCCGCATTTGCGGGGATCAATCTGGGTGTTTGCCTGTTCTGGAGCTTCGCGGGATCGCTCCTCTCCTACCTTTTGGCGAACCCCGTCGCTTATCGCATTTTTATGCGGGCGATGGCCGTCCTCCTTGCGCTTTCGGCGGTGGCGGTTTTCCTCTGACGCACGCGGGCCTATATCGGAGAGACAGCCAAAGGCCGACATCCTGTGTTCCGCTTCTTTGAATCCCTCGTCGATCCCTATCAGCCCTATGCCCGGGACGACGCACCGCCGCGCAAGCTGTGGCCGTTCCTCCGTGGATACCTGCGGCCCTTTCGACGTGTGTTCTGGTATGCCGGGATCATGTCCGTGGTGGTTGCCGCGGTCGAAATCTGGCTGATCTACTACCTCGGGCTGCTGG
>JBCBFU010000086.1:0-6916 GCA_038527375.1 Pseudomonadota bacterium
GTGGCCGCCGCCTACGGCAAATCGGCCACCTTCATGCCGAAGCCCATCGCGGGCGACAACGGCACCGGCATGCACGTGAACATGTCGATCTGGAAAGACGGCAAGCCCCTGTTCGCAGGCGACCAATACGCCGACCTGTCGATGGAAGCGCTGTACTTCATCGGTGGCGTTCTCAAGCACGCCAAGGCCCTGAACGCCTTCACCAACCCGTCGACGAACTCCTACAAGCGTCTGATCCCGGGCTTTGAAGCACCCGTTCTGCGCGCCTACTCGGCCCGCAACCGGTCGGGCTGCGTCCGGATCCCGTGGGCGGAATCGCCCAAGGCGAAACGTGTCGAGGCACGCTTCCCCGATCCGTCGTCGAACCCCTACCTGTGCTTTGCAGCCCTGCTGATGGCCGGCCTCGACGGGATCAAGAACAAGATCCACCCGGGCGAAGCCTCGGACAAAGACCTCTACGATCTGCCGCCGGAAGAACTGGCCGAGATCCCGACGGTCTGCGGCTCCCTGCGCGAAGCCCTGGAAGAGCTGCAAGCCGACATGGACTTCCTGACCGAAGGTGGCGTGTTCACCAAGGATCAGATCGAAGGCTATATCGAGCTGAAGATGGAAGAGGTGACGGCCTACGAACACACGCCGCACCCGATGGAGTTCCAGATGTACTACAGCTGCTAAGTCCACCTCTCCCTGGACCTAGCAAAGGGCGCCCTCCGGGGCGCCCTTTTTCGTGGTCGCCGTGCCAAACGGGTGATTCCCTCTGAGCTACTCTGGCCTGCACGAGGGGCGGACGGGCACGCCGCGCGCGCTCTGTTTTGAGCCCGGTGCCGAAGGAAATAGTGGCTTTGTCGATTAACCCGAAACAATGCATCGGCTTAAGCCATTACTGTCAAACGGCTTTTCGCGATCGCCCTTTACGCATGGTTAACGGCCCGCCACGCTCTTCACCAATTCGTGAAGCACTTTAGTGGGAGCTGCCCCATGACACCGATCTCCAAACCTACGCCCGAGCGTGACCCCCGATTTTCCCGGCGCGCGCTCTTGAAAAGTGCCGCCGCCGCGGCTGTGGCGGCCGCTGCCCCGCCTGCGGCCCTGTCTCTCTTTGGAACACCCGCCTACGCGCAGGCGGGCAGTAGCTATATCGCGGGCGTCGTGGCGCGCCGCAACATGACGCCAATCTGGCAATGGACCGACGCGATGCTGCAGTCCGTCCGCGACCGCGCCATCACGCCCCCACCCGCGACACGCCTCTTTGCCACAGGCCATATGGCGGGCTTCATGGCGATGGCAGCACTCGAGCCCGGGCGCTACTCCACGGGGTATCGTCTGGTCGAGCCGCCCGCAGGCGCTGACCCCGCCGTGGCCTATGGTGCGGCCATGGCCACGGCCATCCAAAACGTCGCGGGCGTGAACACGCGCCGGGCGTTGGACGAATACCTGACAGCCTTCCCCGACGGCGAGGCCAAGGGACGCGGCGTGACGTGGGGCGAATACGCGGCCAACGCGCTGTTACAGATGCGCCGCGACGACGGTATCCAGTACACGCGCTCGCAAATGTACGCCAAACGCGGAGACGCGCTGACATGGCAGCCCACGGGCCCCTTCTTTGGGGCCCCGAACGGCCCGACATTCGCAAAATATTCGTCGGCACTGCTCCCGGGCTGGGGCCAACTGACACCGTGGTCGATGGGCGACATCACCACGATGCGCCCGCGCGAGTTCCCGTCCGTGAACAGCCGCGACTTCGCGCGCCAACTGGACAAGGTCTACCATCTGGGCGCGTTCGACTCGACGATCCGGACCGATGATCAGTCCGAGATCGCGTTCTTCTGGGAGGACGGCCCACGCGGCGTGACGCCTCCGGGCCACTGGCAGGTCATCGCGATGCAAATCCTGCAGAACCGCGGGATGGATATGCTCGAGCAGGCGCGCGCCATGGCGCTGTTGTCCATGGCGCAGGCCGATGCGGCGATCTCGACGTGGGATTGCAAGTTCCAGCAGGACATCATGCGGCCCGAAACTGCGATCCGTGTCGGCATCGCGGGTGGTCAACACGACCAGATGATCCGCCGCGATTGGATGACGCTGATCCCGACGCCGAACTTCCCGGCTTATGTATCGGGGCACTCGACCTTCTCGGCCACCTCGGCGCAGGTCCTCAAACGCATCATCGGCACGGACCGCGTCCGCTTTTCAGGCAAGGCTCCCGACCTGATCAATTGGCCGACACAGCTGGCCGGGGTCACCCGGTCCTGGACGTCGCTGTCCCACGCCGCCGAGGAAGGTGGGCATTCCCGCGAATACGGCGGCATTCACTGGGAAAGCGATGACACCGAGGGCATGAGCATGGGCAAACGCATCGGGGATCACGTGGTGCGCACGATGCTGCGCCGCGCCTGAGGCCACTGTTGGTGCTGGCGAGGGGCGCTGCCCCTCGCGCACCCCGAGGTATTTCGGGCAAAAGGAAATCGGCGGAGGTTTGCGCCCGCCTGTGGCCGTCTGCGCTTTGTAATTGACCTGTGGGGGCCGCGCGGCGGAAGCTGCGGCCATGCGGATATTGTGCGTTGTCTTATGTTTCCTTGCCGTCCCGGTGGCCGCTCAGTCGCGCGCCGAGGTGACGGCGGGGTTTGCGGATTGGTTGGAGGCCACGCTTTGGCCCCAGGCGCAGGCCCAAGGGGTGGCGCGCGGCACATGGGACACCCACACTGCCGGAATAACGCCCGATTGGGAGATTCCGGGGCTCGTTCTGCCGGGCCAGACGGTTCCGAAACGGCAAACACAAGCCGAGTTTCGCAGCCCCGAGCGGTATTTCCGCGGGGTCGCGGCGACCGCGCGGATCGGGCGGGACCTTGCGCAGCGCCACCGCGCCACGCTGGAGGCTGCCGAGGCGCGGACCGGTGTGCCCGGCCATATCCTGTTGGCGATCTGGGGCCGCGAGAGTGGGTTCGGGCGCGTGGACATCCCCCATGACGCGCTCCGCGTGCTGGCCACCAAGGCGCGCGCTTCGACCCGGGCCGAGTATTTTGCGGCCGAGTTTGTCGCGGCGCTTCAGTTGATCGAGGCGGGCGCGCCCACGCCCCTGCGGTCGTCTTGGGCGGGCGCGATCGGGCAGCCGCAGTTCACGCCCTACAACGTGTTGGAGTTCGGCACCGATGGCGACGGCGACGGGGTGGTTGATCTGAGCCGGAGCGCGCCGGATACGCTGGCCTCTATCGCGACTTTCCTTGGCGAAAAGGGCTGGCAGCGCGGCAAGGACTGGGGGTTTGAGGTCCGGCTGAGCGTGCCGTGCACGCGGGCCGGGGGCGAGATGCGGCCGATCGCTGACTGGGTGGCTGACGGGATTGTGCGCGTATCGGGCCGCCCCTTTCCGGATCATGAGCTGGGCACCCCCGCCCGGCTGCTGTTGCCTGCAGGGGCGAATGGGCCCGCCTTCCTCGTGACGCCGAATTTCTTTGTGCTCAAACGCTACAATGTGTCGGACCTCTACGCGCTCTTCGTGGGCAACACGGGCGACCGGATTGCCTATGGCGCGGGCGGGTTCCGGACACCGTGGCCCGCCACAGATGCGCTGCTCCGCAGCGACGTGGCCGCGATCCAGTCGGCCCTGATCGCGCAAGGCTATGACACGGGCGGGGCGGACGGGTTGCCGGGGGCCAAGACGCGGCGCGCCATCGGCGCATGGCAATTGGGGACGGGACGCGCGCCAACCTGCTACCCGTCGCGCGCGGTTCTCGAGGCGCTGCGCTAGGCAAACGCGTGCCCCAACGTCCCGCTTGATCCCGGTGCGTGGGCCATGCCACCTGACGCAAACGTAAAGCTAAGGGTGCACCATGTCCGTTCTGACCTTTGAAACCCGCGGCAAGACCGCGCTGATTACGCTGAGCAATGGCGAGAACAAGCAGAACCTGACCTTTGCGACCGAACTCCGCGCGGCCCTGAAACAGGTCGAGGATGACACGTCTATCCGCGCCTTGGTCATCACGTCGAACGACGAAAAGAACTGGTCGCAAGGGGTCGATCTGAACTGGCTGATGGCGCAGATTCAGGCCGGAAATCAGGACGATATGCGCGCCTTCATGTACGCCATGAACGACGTATTCGCGACGCTGCTGACGCTGCCGGTTCCCGTGATTGGCGCGATCACGGGCCACGCCTTTGGCAATGGCGCGATGCTGGCCTGCTGCTGTGACTTCCGCGTGATGCGGTCGGATCGCGGCTATTTCTGTTTTCCCGAGGTCGATATCTCGATCCCGTTCCTGCCGTCGATGATCGCGTTTTGCCGCAAGGCGATCCCCGAATACCGGTTCAACGAGCTTAAGCTCACCGGGCGGCGCGCGGCGGCGGCGGACCTGCTTGAAGATCACGTGATCCACGCGGCCTTCCCCGATGCGGCAACGACGCTCGAGGGGGCGTTGGCGATGGCGGGTGAGTTTAACAAGCCGCGCGGCATCTTTGGCGAACACAAGCAGCGGATGCACAAGCATATCCTGCATGTGATGGAGACCGAAGACCCGACCTATATCGAGCCCTTGAACCTGATGGCCTGACGCGGCCCGGTAATTTCACCGGCCCGCCCAGATTTTCGCGCATTTGCACGGCATTGATCCCGAAACGATCCGGGACAGACCATGCTGAAACTTGTTCTTTTGACCGCTGAAGCCAGCCGTGTGAATGCCGCCGACCTGCGTACAAGCCTGCAGTCGCAGGGCCCTGCCTTGCGTTTCTCCAAGCCGGACCTGTCGCTCGACGCGACCGAGCGGCTGACGCTCAAGGGCGGCGGACACCTGCATGTCACCCGCGTCTCGCGCCCCTTTGACGATCCAGACTTTGACATGGCCCTTGTGGATGCGGGTCCCGAAGAGACCGATCAGGTCGTGCATCACCGGCGTCATTTCGTGATCGAGGCCGAGGCGCCGTCGCGCGAGACGGCCTATAACCTTCTCTGGGCCGGCGCGCGCGTTGTCGCCGCCAAGGTCGGGGCGACGGTGGTCTATGACCCAGAAGAGGCCGTGATTGAACCGGTCGGTCGGTTCGACGCGCCGCGCGCCGCGCCCGCGTCATCCGCACCAGCCAGCGCGCCCTTTGCGCCGGACCCCGCACAGTCGCCCCATCAACAGCCCGAGGGCACCGCGCAGGACGCGCCGCAGGGCCTCATCGCCCGGGCGGTTTCGTTCGCCATGGGTGCCGACATGCCAAACACCTTTAAATCGCGCGTCACGGCATGGGGCCTGACGGTGATCGCGCTTCTGTTCAACCCGGTGGTGGGGGTGGCATCGGCCATGCTCAACCACATCTTCGGCACATCGGTCGTTCGGTCCAAGTCGCTTGCCATCGCCGCGATTGCCATCGTGCTGCTGGGCTACGTCGTAAGCGACCTGCCTGAATTGCTGGAGTTGGGCAAACTCGCAGCGCTTTGATCCACGTCCTGCGCGCGCAGGACATAGGTGTGGATCGAAAACACAACCGCGCCTGTGCGCGGCAGACGCACGAGGCATTGCCGCTCGCTCCGAAAAAACGGTGCGCCATCGGGGTGATGACGGGGTTCGCTGGCTGATCGCGGCTGAAACAGGGCCGGATCATCGTACCAAAGCGTGTTCCACCGCCACAAGGGCCGCCCAACCTGTAGCCCGTCGAACAAGCGCTGCACACGCCGCGCCACGTTGCTGTCATAGCTCGCAACCGGGTCGTGGATCGCGCCCAAGGGGCGGCCGATCTTCTCCGATAACCGCCACGACGCGGGAAAGCACAGGAGCGCTGCTGTCAGGACATGTTCGTCCCCCTGCTTTTCCATGATGACGATGTCGTCCTGCACAATCCGCGACAGCGCCTCGAGCGGGGGTCCCGACACATCCGGGTGCCGCCCATGGTCCCGCGCCAGATGCGTCAGCACAGCCTCCAGCGCCTCGGCCTGCGCCGCCTCGGACCCCGGCACTGTGGCCAGGACCTCCGCGCGGTTTGTCGCCAAAAGTCTGGCCTTTTCGCGCAACTGCGCCGGTTCGGCCTCGTCAAAGACAATCCATTCGGCAGGGTCCAAGGGCTGCACGCCTGGCAGTTTTCGGGTCTCCCATCCGGGATAGGGAAGCTGCGTCTGGAGGATCACGGCGCAGCCCTCTGGCCACGGCAGACACGACAGCCCACCGGCGTCCCGACCGCCTGAACCGCCCTGCCCGATGCAAATTCCGACATCCTCACCCGCCTCATACGTCGCTTTTTGCCCAGACCACACCGGGCCGGACGCCCACGCTGAGCTTAGATGGGAGGATTGCCATGAACCAGCATTACCGCGACACGCGCAAGATTGATCCGACCCGGGGGGCGCTTTTGGGCGACAACACCCCCAACGACAACGACCGGGTGGAAATTGGTCCGACCCAACTTGCCTTCGCCGAATGGGCCGCCGCCGGGTTGGAGCTTCCTGATCTGCAGGCCCTGCGCCGGTTCCGGCATCAACGGCTGGTCGATGCAGTCAATGAACGCGACTACGGGGCCGTGCTGGTCTTTGACCCGCTGAACATCCGCTACGCCACGGACAGCACGAACATGCAGCTGTGGAACACGCACAACCCGTTCCGCGCCCTTCTGGTCTGCGCGGATGGCTACATGGTGATTTGGGACTACAAGAACTCGCCGTTCCTCAGCACCTTCAACCCGCTGGTGCGCGAACAGCGCGCCGGCGCGGATTTCTTCTATTTCGATCGCGGAGACATGATTCAGCCCGCGACGGACAAATTCTCGGCCGAGCTGACCGACCTCATCAACGAACACGGCGGCGGCAACATGCGCATCGGCGTGGACAAGATCATGATCCACGGCCTACGCACGCTCGAAGCTAACGGGTTCACCGTCTTCCCGGGCGAGGAGCTCACCGAAAAGGCGCAGCGCATCGCCTTGATCTCATCGGGGCCTTTGATGCAGCGCG
>JBCBFU010000087.1:0-6750 GCA_038527375.1 Pseudomonadota bacterium
CAGCGACTTGCGGCCGAAGTTCGGCGTGCGCAGCATCTCTGCTTCGGTCTTCTGGATGAGATCGCCGATATAGACGATGTTGTCGTTCTTCAGGCAGTTCGCCGAACGGACAGACAGTTCCAGCTCGTCCACCTTCTTCAGCAGCAGCGGGTTGAACTCGAGGCCATCGTCCTCTTGTGCCGCTTGTGCCGATTCCGGCTCGTCGAAGTTCACGAAGATCTGCAGCTGGTCCTGCAGGATACGCGCGGCAAAGGCCACGGCGTCATCCGGCGTGATCGAGCCGTCGGTTTCGACCTTCATGGTCAGCTTGTCATAGTCCAGAACCTGACCTTCCCGGGTCGGCTGCACGTCATAGCTGACTTTCTTGACCGGCGAATAGATCGCGTCGATCGGGATCAGACCGATGGGCGCGTCTTCCGGGCGGTTCTTGTCAGCGGCAACATAGCCTTTGCCGGTGTCGACCGTCAGTTCCATGTACACATCCGCACCTTCATCGAGGTGGCAGATCACGTGTTCCTTGTTCAGGATCTCGATGCCCGCAGACTCCGAGATGTCGGCGGCCGTCACGGCGCCGGGGCCCTTGGCTTGGATCGACAGGCGCTTGGTGCCTTCGACTTCCATGCGCACGGCCACACCCTTGAGGTTCAGGATGATGTCGGTGACGTCTTCGCGCACACCGTCAACGGACGAAAACTCGTGCAACACGTTGTCGATCTGAACGCTGGTGATGGCCGCGCCTTGCAGCGACGACATCAGAACGCGGCGCAGGGCGTTGCCCATGGTCAGACCAAAACCGCGCTCCAGCGGTTCTGCGATCACGGTTGCTTTGCGCGAAGGGTCGGTGCCCGGCTTCACATCCAACTGTGTTGGTTTGATCAGCTCTGCCCAATTCTTGTGGATCATGGTGCCTCCATTCCTGCACAGACCGGATCCGGATAGGTCTGCGCGCCCGAGGTAAAAGTCCATAGATCACCCGCCGCCCCGTCCTAGGAGCGGCAGGTGAAATTCTCTTGTTAGACGCGGCGGCGCTTTGGCGGGCGGCAGCCGTTATGCGCGATCGGCGTCACGTCACGGATCGACGTGATCGTGAACCCGATGGCGGCAAACGCCCGGAGGGCCGATTCACGACCCGAACCGGGGCCCTGCACTTCGACTTCCAGCGTCTTCACACCGTGATCCTGGGCTTTCTTGCCCGCATCTTCTGCAGCCATCTGGGCGGCGTAAGGCGTCGACTTGCGCGACCCTTTGAAACCCATGGTGCCCGACGACGACCACGCAATCGCGTTGCCTTGGACGTCCGAGATCAGGATCTTGGTGTTGTTGAACGACGAATTCACATGGGCCACGCCCGATGCGATATTCTTAGAGACCTTGCGCTTGGTTGCGCGCTTATCACGTGCCATTGGTCAGGGCCTCCCTTATTTCTTCTTGCCGGCGATGGGTTTCGCGGGGCCTTTGCGGGTGCGCGCATTGGTGTGCGTACGCTGACCCCGGACAGGCAGGTTGCGGCGATGGCGCAGACCGCGATAGCAGCCGAGGTCCATCAGACGCTTGATGTTCATTTGCACTTCACGGCGCAGGTCACCTTCAACGGTGTAGTTCGCGTCGATGTGCTCGCGGATGGCCAGAACTTCGGCATCCGACAATTCGTTCAGACGGCGGGTCTCTTCGATCCCGGTCGCCTCGCAGATGGCTTTCGCCGAGGCGGGGCCGATCCCCGTCACATAGGTGAGTGCGATGGGCACCCGTTTCGCGGTAGGCAGGTTAACGCCGGCAATACGTGCCAAGGGCGATGTCCTTTCAGCTGCGGTTCCGTAGTCCCGGAACCTTTTTTCACAGACAAAGGCCCGCGCGATCCGCCGGGCCTCGATGGGAAGGTGATCAATGTCCGGGTGCGACCCGGCCAACGTTCGAGAGTGCGCAGTTAGGGTGATTCAACATCCGCGTCAAGAGGCCGCGTTATACCTTGGCCCAATCGGGTCAGAGCAACGTCATCCCCGACCGCAACGCATCCACATCATCGGCCAACTTGTGGGCTGCATCAATGTGCCAGTCCAACCCCTCTTGCCCGTTTTCGCGCACGGCCTCAAGGTTGCGCGCGGTGCGTCGGAAGTCCCGACCGCTCACCGACAAGGCCACCGCCAGACGGGACCGATCCTCCCGGATCACAGCGACCGCATCGCGATACTGGGCCTCGGTCAGACTGCCGGCGCTGTACTGGGCATAGAGGCTATCGAGCGCGCCGTCGTAATGCGCCAACAGCGCGGGCATCATCTCGTCCACGGTTTCAAAACGCAGCGCCGCCGCCTTCAGATCCGTCGCCACGGCATCGGGCGAGATCAGCGCATAGCGTTTCTCAAGCTCCATCTTGCCGGTGACATTGCCGATCAGCCCGCCCCCGGTCGCGCCCATGGCGGCCCCGGGAACACAGCTCGTCACATCGCCCGCGATCGCAGCGTTCAGGCCACAGCCCGCCGCGGCTCCGATGATCGCCCCTTTCGAGGTCGAGCGCCGAACCAGATCCTGCGCCAGACTGCGCAACTCCTGCGCCTGCGCATCCGCGATGCCGTACTCCTCGGCCGTGGCCCCGAAATGCAGATCAGCCCGATCAACACGCGCGCCGTCGATGCCGGCACCCTTGCTGCACGCGGCAACCGCGACCAGAACTGCAAAACATCCAAATGCCCGAGATACGGCTATCATCGCTCAACCTGCCCCTTAACCCTGCGCATTCTGCGGCGCGAAAGTCGGGTTAGGTGCGGAGTGTGGCCAAACGTGGGCACGCGGCCCGCTTAGCCAAAAATCGGAACGTCCAAGAGGAATTCAAAGGTATAGCGCGGATCGGAGTGGATCACCCACTCGCTAATCAACACGCCTGCAACAGCACCGAGCGTCAGCCCGATCAAGACGCGGGCCCCAAACTTCAGGGCCCGCCAAAACGCCTTAAGCGTCCAGCGCATCCGCGATGCTCGCCTCGACCGCGTCCATCGAGGCCAGACCGTCGACAGCCTTCAGGTCGCCCTTGGCGTAATAATAGCCAATCAGCGGCGAGGTCTTTTTGTAATATTCCATCAGACGCACCTTGAGGCTCTCCTCATTGTCGTCTGCACGCGCTGTGCCACCCGCCGCGACCGCTTCCTTGGCGCGGTTGACGATGCGCTCGACCAGAACGTCGTCGTTGACCTGCAATTCGATCACCGCGTCCAGCGTCTGACCTTTCTCGACCAGCAGCGCGCCCAGCGCGTCGGCTTGCGCCAGCGTTCGGGGGAAGCCGTCAAAGATGAACCCGCCTTGCGCGTCCCCGTCCAGCTTCTCTGCGATCAGGCCGATGACGATCTCGTCGGTGACCAACTCGCCCGCATCCATGATCGCGGCAACCTTGTTGCCCATCTCGGTGCCGCTCGTCTTCGCGGCGCGCAGCATGTCCCCGGTGGACAGCTGGATCATGTTGCGTGTTTCAACCAGCTTTTGTGCTTGTGTCCCTTTGCCCGCTCCCGGCGGGCCAAGAAAAATAATGTTCATCGACGTGCGGGTCCCCGTGTCTTGCGCCCGCTCTTCCGGCGTAGCTGCGATTTCTCCAGAAGGCTCTCATACTGGTGGGCCAGCAGATGCGACTGGATTTGTTGGATCGTATCCATCCCGACGGACACCACGATCAGAACAGCCGTGCCGCCAAAGTAGAACGGAATGGACAGCTGCGTGCGAACGATTTCCGGCAACAGCGCCACCAGCGCCAGATAGCCAGAGCCCAGAACCAGAATGCGCGTGACCACGTAATCCAGATACTCGGCCGTCTTCTTGCCGGGACGGATGCCCGGGATGAAGCCATTCTGGTTCTTCAGGTTGTCGGCCACGTCATCGACCTTGAAGCTGACTTCCTTGGTGTAGAAGTAGGTGAAGAAGATGATCATGCCGCCAAAGAACAGCAGGTATGCCGGCTGGCCGGGGCCGAAATAGGCAAGGATCGTCGACATCACGGGGCCAGATTGCCCGCCAGAGAATGTTGACAGCGTCGTCGGCAACAACAGCAGCGCCGAGGCAAAGATCGCCGGGATAACACCCGCCGGGTTCACCTTGATGGGCAGGTGGGACGATCCGCCTTCATAGACCTTCATGCCTTGCTGACGGCGCGGATACTGAATGTGGATCTTGCGCAGCGCGCGCTCCATGAAGACCACGAAGGCCAACACGGCAACCACCATCAGCAGCACACCCACGATCACGGCGGGGCTGATCGCGCCGCTTCGGCCCTGGGCAAAGAACCCGGCCAGCTGCGCGGGAATTTCCGCGATGATGCCCACAAAGATGATCAGCGAGATACCGTTGCCGATGCCGCGCGCGGTGATCTGCTCACCCAGCCACATCAGGAACATCGTGCCGCCCACCAGCGAAATCACACAGGCCGCGCGGAAGAACAGGCCCGGATCGGCGGCAAGCCCGCCCGCCTCGAGCGACGCCGCAAGCCCGTAGGCTTGGAACGTGGCCAGGATGACCGTGCCGTAGCGGGTGTATTGGTTTAGCTTCTTGCGCCCCTGCTCGCCCTCTTTCTTGAGCTGCTTCAGGGGCTCCCACATCGCGCCCAAAAGCTGCACGATGATCGAGGCCGAGATGTAGGGCATGATGCCCAGCGCAAAGAGGCCCATCCGCGACAGCGCGCCGCCCGTGAACATGCCCAAGACGCCCGCGATACCGCCCGACGCTTGTTCCATGAACTGGGACAGCGCCGCGGCGTCGATGCCGGGAACGGGGATGTATGTGCCCACGCGGTAGACGATCAGAAGACCGATGGTGAAGAAAATCCGCTGGCGCAACTCGGTGGCTTTACCAAGTGCCGCCCAGCTGGTGTTCGCGGCCATCTGTTCGATTTGCGATGCCATGTAAGCCTCTTTCGCGAAAACGCCGCCTGTTGGGTGGATCCCAAAGGCGGCGTCAGGAACTCAGTTAAAGGGAAATAAGGGGCGGGGCCGCCCCTCACAACCGCTTATTCAGTCGCAGCCGCTGCCGATGTCGTGAGCGAGCCGCCCGCCGCTTCCACGGCTTGGACCGCTGCGGCACTTGCGCCGGTGACGGAAATGTTGGCTTTCGCGGTGATCTCACCCTTCGCCAGCACCCGGATACCGTCCAGCTTGCGGCGCACAACGCCCGATTCCACCAGGCTGTCTTCGGTGATGTCGCCGGTCAGCTTGCCCGCGTCGATGAACTTCTGGATCAAGCCCAGGTTGATGACGGCAAACTTCTTGCGGTTGGGTTTGTTGAACCCGCGCTTCGGCAGACGTTGGTAGAGCGGCATCTGGCCACCCTCGTAGCCGTTGATCGCCACACCCGAACGGGACTTTTGACCTTTGATACCACGGCCTGCGGTTTTGCCTTTGCCCGAACCCGGACCACGGCCAACCCGCATACGTTTCTTCGCTGCACCGGGATTGTCCCGGAGTTCATGCAGTTTCATATCGCTTCTCCTTGCCGGATCTCCGCCCCGAAGCGATCCGAGGGCGGCACACGGCGTTTCTTGATGTTGCTTACGGCCGCAAATGCGAGTCATCCCCGCGCGACACCGGCTGCGTATAGGGGACACGGGGCCTTGGGGCAAGCGGTCTCGGATCCGGGGCGGGGCGGCGGCCCTTCCGTCCTCAATTCTGCCGCTTTTAGCCGGTAGCCCTTCGAAAAAACACCGGAGCAGTTCCCGTGAACATCACATCGACCAGATGGGCCATCACCATCGCGGCTGTCATCGCGCTGTATATCGCGTGCTTGCCGGTGATCGCATGGGACCTGCGCGACTACCTGCACCCGTAGCTCGTGGCGATCCTTGAAGGCGACGGAGTGTCCGTCTTTGCAGACCCCGTCACCAATTACACCGCAGGCTACGTCACCTCGCTGTGGCTGTGGTCGTTTGCGGAACCCGTCCTTGGCCTCGTCTGGACCATCAAAATGTCGGCGCTCACCGGCACCGCGCTCTGCGCGCTGGCCTTCCACAGCGTCCTCAAGGCGCTGGAGGTCGATGCCGAACACCGTCTCTTTGGTACGCTCCTGATGCTGGCCTTGCCCACCGTCGCGCTGAACGGCGCGGCCCTTGCACAGGCGGACGCGTTCTATACCGCCTTTGTCCTGTGGTCGCTGGCCTGCGTGCTGCGCGGGCGGCTCATCTGGGCCGGCATCGCCTTTGCCGTTGCGATCTCGTTCAAGCTTCAGGCGATCTTCTTTGCGCCCTTCCTTGCGGGCGTGATGCTGCGCGACCCGCGCGCCGTGATCGTTTCGGCCATCGCCCTTGTGCCGACCTACCTCGCCGTGAACACGCTTTACCTCGCCGGGGGCCGCCCGGTGACCGAGGTTCTGATGATCTATGCCGATCAGGGCGGGTATTACCGCGACATCTGGAAAGGGGCGGCAAACCTCTGGTGGCCCGTGCACGCGACCCTAACGCCCGAGGATCTCGCCCGCCATTACGACAGCTTCGTCCGCATCGGCCTCGCGCTGACCGTCACCGTTGGCCTCGCCATCCTTGCCGCCACGCGGCGCACAGGCCCGGTGACGCCGCGCACCCGCGATGCGCTGCTGAAACTCGCGACCATCTCGGCGGCAGCGGTCCCCTTTGTCCTGCCCAAGATGCACGACCGCTACTTCTTCATGGCCGAGGTGATGGTCCTCCTCCTCGCGCTCACCAACCGCCGCTACTGGCCCGCCGTTCTGCTGATGCAGGGCTCTGGCGCTCTGGCCTATTGCGGGCATGAGGACATTCTGGGGTTCAAG
>JBCBFU010000088.1:0-6646 GCA_038527375.1 Pseudomonadota bacterium
CGCGATGTGGGATTGAAACTCTGCCACCACGCGCCCGTGCTGGATCGGGACCTGCGACACGCGGGACACGATGTTGGAACCCAGAACGCCGACGATGACGGACGCGGTCAGCGCATAGGCCAGAATGTTCCAAAGCGCCCGGAGACTGCGGGAGCGGCCGGATTTCGGATCGGCGGCGACCTCGGCCTCGGTCTCGCCCATGGGGACCAGATCGACGGGGGTGTCGAGGCTGGTGATCATGTCATCCGTGCTGGCCATGCGCCCCGACAGCAGGCTGTTGTAGAACACCTGTAACGTCTCGCGCTGGCGCACGGTCAGGTTCGTCCAGACAAAGCGCGAGCCTTCCGCGGCCTGCGCAAAGGTGACAGGAAACGCGATGTCCACGCCTTGGAAGGGGATCGACAGGGTCCCGCGCGTTGGCGCGATATCCGGCAGCGGAGAAAGGTCAAATCCACTCAGCGACCAATGGCACACGTGCAGTTCCTGCCCGTCCTGAAGCGTCAGCTTCAGGGGTGCGCTCACATTAAATGCGAGATCTGCGTCCGGGCGTTCGTGTCTGGTGCGCATGTGCGACCTCCTGCCAGAGGACTACACCGGGCGGCCCTTCGGCGGGCATGCGCATGAGGTCAGCGCGCCTATCCTTTGGGATAGGGGGCGATACCAAAGCAGGTGGCAGGTTGCCGCGATCCCGTCATTTTGACGTCTGCTAGGCGACCTTGCTCCCCTGGCTCCACACACCCCGCAGAAGCGGCGTGTCACCGACCTGATGCACGCGCAACACGTCCCCGCGCAGCCCGGTTTCGAGCATGCCCCGATCATCCAGATGCGTGGCCTTGGCGGGGTTGCGTGTGACGGTCGCAACAGCGCGCGGCAGGTCGTCCCACACCCGCGCCAGATGAAACGCGGATAGCAAGAGCGCGGATGGCACATAGTCCGACGACACGATATCAAGCAGGCCCTGTTGAGCGAGATCGGCAGCAGCGACATTGCCGGAATGGGATCCCCCGCGAATGAGGTTGGGGGCGCCCATCATCACCGCGATGCCGTGGGCGCGGCACTCTGCGGCGGCCTCAACGGTCGTGGGGAACTCTGCAAAGCCCACACCGTTTGCGGCTGACGTTTCGACATGGGCCGCCGTGGTGTCGTCGTGGCTGGCCAAGACCGCGCCCAAACGGCGGGCCTCGGTCACGGCGCCCTGTTCGTGCTTGGCGCCAAACCGCTCTTGCAGACCCAGCAGGTTTTGCACGTGGTCTGCGAATTCCGCGTCACTCATCCCGCGCTTTTTCGCGACGTAGGCCTTGAGCGCGGACAGGTCGCGGAACTGCCGCTGACCGGGTGTGTGATCCATCAGGCTGACGATGCCCACGCGGTCTTGGGGTCCGAAGGCTGCCAGCTCCTCCAGCAGAGTCTCGGAACAAATCTCGGCCCGCAGGTGCAGGAAATGGCTGATCTTGAACATGCCCGCCGCGCGCGCGCTGAGCAATTCGTCGGCGAGGTTACGGGCATAGTCGATGTAGCGCCCCTTGCCCGAGTGGATGGAGCCCACGCGCATCGCGTCGAACACGGTGGTGATACCGGTTGATGCCAGTTCCGCGTCATGGGCCAAGAGCGCGGGCAGATGCGGCCAATCCACATTTGGGCGCGGTTCGATGTGACGTTCGACATTGTCGGTGTGCAATTCGACCAGACCCGGTAGGACGAAATCACCGTTGCAGTTCACAGCGCCATCTGGAACGGCGTCGCCTTCCGCGATGTCCGTGATGATCCCCTGTTCGATGGTGATCGCGCCCCGCATGACACGGTCCGAAAGGACAAGGTTTGCGTTCGCGAGGCGCAGCGCGTCGGAGGTATCAGCGTCTTGGACCAAGGAGGCGGCGGAAAACGGAGAGTTCATATCAAAGGCTCGCTTCGTGGCTTGGTCATCGGCAGGAAAAGGTGCGTCATCGCTACACACTCACCGGTTGCAGCAACGCGACGGCGCGCGCGACAGTTTGTGTGAGGTGTCCGTCATTGGACAGCGTCAAGACATCCAACCCCGGCGGCAGCGGTTTGTCTGATTCCGCGAGGCGTCTCGCGATATCGGCCTCGCTCTCCCTTCCCCGCCCCGCCAGACGCGCGGCCAGCGTCGCAGGCTCTGCCGTGATGTTGAGGACCGAGAAATTGGGGAAGGCGTCGGCGCCCGCGCGAAGCGCCTTGCGGGAGAAATTGGCAAGGCAGAGCGTGCCCTTGTTCAACTGGTATCTGACCGTCTGGGGGATGCCATAGTGCAGGCCATGCGCGCCCCAATGGACGACAAAGGCACCGCAGGCCGCCAGCTCTTTAAACTGGGGCTCGTCCACGGCGTCGTAATCCTCGCCACCCAGACCCGGCGCGCGCGTGATGACGCGTCGGACCAGATGCACGTTTGGCATGACCTCGGCGATCCCTCGCATCACGCTGTCTTTGCCCACACCGGATGGGCCGACCACCGCGATGAGGCGCCCAGCGGTCATGCGGCAGACCCCACAGCATCTTTGGCGGGTTCGGCCTGCGCAGGTTGCGGCGGGGTGAACCGGCTCACGTCAATCTCGCGATCACAGACGCGGGCGCGCGCCGCTTCGTCGTGGAAAATACCGATAATGGCCGCACCCCGTGCCTTGGCCTCTTCGATCAGGGTCAGCACGACCTCGCGGTTGGTGGCGTCCAGACTTGCGGTGGGTTCATCCAGCAGCATCGCCGGATAGGCGTGTGCAAAACCACGGGCGATGTTGACGCGCTGTTGTTCCCCGCCGGAAAAGGTCGTGGGCGACAGCGACCACAGGCGTTCCGGGATATTCAGCTGCGCGAGGAGGCTTTGCGCGCGTTCCTGAGCCTCCTCCTGCGAGACGCCCACCGCGCGCAAAGGTTCCGCCACGACATCAAGCGTGGGAACACGGGGCACAACGCGCAGGAACTGGCTGACATACCCCAAAACCTCGCGGCGCAGGGCGATGATTTCGCGGGGTTCTGCCTGCACGATGTCGACGTCGCCGATGCAAATGGACCCCGATTGCGCAAGGTAGTTGCCGTAAATCATCCGCATCAGCGTGGATTTGCCGGCGCCCGAGACACCCGTCAAGGCCACGCATTCGCCCGGCGCGACCGAGAAGGAAACATCCGTGATGACCTCGATCACAGCGCTGCCCTGATTGTGCAGCGTGAAGGTTTTTGAGACGTCTTTAAGCTCGATCATCGCTCAGACCTGCAAAACGGAGGACACAAGAAGTTGGCTATAGGCGTGCTGCGGGTCATCCAGCACCTGATCGGTGAGGCCTTCCTCGACCACATGGCCTGATTTCATCACCATCAAGCGATCCGCCAGAAGGCGGACCACAGCCAGATCATGCGTGACGATAATCGCGGACAACCCCATGTCCCGCACCAGCCCGCGCAGCAGGTCGAGGAGGCGCGCCTGCACGGACACGTCCAGACCGCCGGTCGGCTCGTCCATGAAGACCAAACGCGGCCCCGTAACCAGATTGCGCGCAATTTGCAGCCGCTGCTGCATGCCGCCGGAAAAGGTCGTCGGGCGGTCGTCCACACGGGCGGCGTCGATTTCCACCCGCTCGAGCCAATCGGTCGCCTTGCCCCGGATATCGCCATAGTGACGCGCGCCGACGGCCATCAGGCGTTCGCCGACATTGCCCCCTGCAGAGACGCCCATCCGCAACCCGTCGCGGGCGTGTTGATGCACAAAGGCCCAATCGGTGCGGCCCAGCATGCGGCGCTCGGGCTCGGACATGGTGACGGTGTCCTTGGGGCCGTCCGCGCGGGTGTCGAACACGACCTGCCCCGCATCCGGGGCCAGATGCCCGGCCAAACAGTTCAAGAGCGTTGACTTCCCCGACCCGCTTTCACCGACGATGCCCATGACTTCGCCCGGGTAAAGGTCGAACGACACGTCTGCACAGCCGATATGCGCGCCGTAGTGTTTCGAGACACCGTTGACAGACAAAAGCGGTGTCATGCTGCCACCCCGCTGCCAGGCACGGCCGGGCCTTGGTGGCCACGGGCGCGGCGGCCCGTGCAGTAATCCGTGTCTGAGCAGCAAAAGAGCCGCCCACCCTGATCATCCACGATCACCTCATCCAGATAGCTGTCGGTCGCCCCGCACAGCCCACACACCTGATCGGCCTTGGACGCCTCGAACGGATGATCGTCAAAGTCGAGGCTGACAACCTGGGTATAGGGTGGCAGCGCGTAGATGCGTTGCTCGCGACCCGCGCCAAAGAGCTGGATCGCGGGCATGTCGCCCAGTTTCGGGTTGTCGAACTTCGGGATCGGCGACGGGTCCATCACATAGCGCCCTTCGACTTTGACCGGATAGGCATAAGACGTCGCGATGTGGCCGTGCCGCGCGATATCCTCGTAGAGTTTCACATGCATGAGGCCGTATTCCTCGAGGCTGTGCATCTTGCGCGTCTCGCTCTCGCGCGGTTCCAGAAAGCGGAGCGGCTCGGGGATCGGGACCTGATAGACGAGGATCTGATCCTCGGTCAGCGGCTCTTCGGGGATGCGGTGGCGCGTTTGGATGACACTTGCATCCGTGGTTGCGGTCGTCGTTTCGACACCCGCCGTGCGTTCAAAGAACGACCGGATCGAGACCGCGTTCGTGGTGTCGTCAGCGCCCTGGTCGATCACTTTGAAGGTGTCTTCGGGCGTGAGGATCGCGGCAGAGACCTGCACCCCACCCGTACCCCAGCCATAGGGCATGGGCATTTCACGGCTCGCGAAAGGCACCTGATAGCCCGGGATCGCCAATCCTTTGAGGATGGCACGGCGGATCATGCGTTTCGTTTGCTCATCCAGATAGGCGAAATTATACGCGCTCATTCCGCGGCCTCCTGAAACTCTGCAGCACCCGCTTCGCGGCGCAATTTGCGGACCAGTTCAAGCTCGGCCTGGAAATCGACGTAATGGGGCAGCTTGATGTGTTCGAGGAAGCCCGTCGCCTGAATATTATCTGCGTGATAGAGGACGAATTCCGCGTCCTGTGCAGGCGCGCCTTCGTTGTCTTCGCCCAACTCCTCCCACCGCAAGGCGCGGTCCACCAAAGCCATGGAAATCGCCTTGCGCTCGGACTGACCGAAGACCAGCCCGTAGCCGCGCGTGAATTGCGGCGGCTCGGTCTTGGAGCCTTTGAATTGGTTCACGGTCTCGCATTCCGTCAGCGTGACCTCGCCAATCTCGACCGAGAACCCCAGTTCCGGGATATCCATCTCCACCGCGACCGTGCCAATTCTAAGCTCGCCCACAAAGGCGTGGTTGCGCCCGTAGCCGCGCTGGGTTGAATACGCGAGACCCAAGGTGAACCCCTCGTCCGCGCGGGTGAGCGCCTGTAGCCGCAAGGCGCGGTCTGCGGGCATCTCAAGCGGTTCGCGTGTCAGATCAGGCGGCACGGTGTCGTCAACCGGGGCCTCCTCGATCAGGCCCTCTTGGTTCAGGAAGGCGGTGACATGGGGCACGTCGCCGGCGGATGCATCACGGGTAGGCGCCTCGGGGACCTCGCCATCGGCGGCCAATTTGAAATCCAGCAGCCGGTGCGTGTAGTCGAATGTGGGGCCCAGGACCTGACCGCCGGGCAGATCCTTGAACGTGGCCGAGATACGCCGGTCGCACGCCATCTTGCCCGTCTCCACCGGCAGGCTGGCCCCAAAGCGCGGGAGCGTCGTGCGATAGGCGCGGATCAGAAAGATTGCTTCGATCAGGTCACCGCGCGATTGCTTGATGGCCAGCGCTGCGAGATCGGGATCGTTCAGCGATCCTTCGGCCATAACGCGGTCGACGGCCAGCTTTAGCTGTTCGCGGATCTGCGCGATGCTGAGCTCGGCGACATCCGTGTCCCCGCGCCGCTCTTCGGCCAGCCACGCATGGGCGCTCTCGATGGCGCGTTCACCACCTTTGACGGCGACATACATCAGACAACCTCCGTCGATCTTGGAACCGCGGCGAGGCGTGCGCCGCTGGTAAAGATGAAATCCAGCCCGAGGGGAAAGAGCGTGCGATTGGCCTGAAACGCGTCGACCTCCGGCAGGGACAGCGCCGCCTGCGATTTGATCCCCGGGCCGCGCAACGATGCGCCCGCCTCTGTCAGTTCATCGCATTCGACAATCAGGGTCGCGGAGCGATCCGGGTATTCCGAAGTGCCGATCGGGTAGTCTGCCAGCGGTGTCAGGGCGTCCCAGCGCCCGACCGCGAACATAGCGTGCGACGGGCCCTTCAGGGGCGCGCCGGTGTGAAACGCGAGCCAAGCGCGCACATCGTCCGTGTCCACCTCACCGGCCAGATATACGGGTGTGTCGGCGTCGCACAACGTCAGCAAGACGCATCCTGCGGCAACAGACAGCGGCGCGGGTGGTGCCGCGCCGGCAATATCCTGAATGCGTCCGGGGCGCGCCATCGCCTCCATCACGGAGCGGAAGGCATGCGCGGATTGAACGGCGGGAGCGTCGAACCCGCCTGCAAGGGCCTGAGCGTGCATCAAATGTCTCCCATCAGTCTTTATCCATCAGTCTTCACCACGGGCCATGGTAAAGAACTCGACCTTGGTGGCCGCTGCCTTGCGCGCGCGCGCGGCCTTGGCGGCAGACTGTTCTGCCTCGAGCGGCGCAAGCACGGCGTTGCGGGT
>JBCBFU010000089.1:0-5675 GCA_038527375.1 Pseudomonadota bacterium
GCTCAGGCGCAGGGTGATTTGGTGGTGGCGCAGCGCCTCAGGCGTTGCGGCGGGGGCGCGGTTGGGATCGTCTTCGGGCAGGTGCGCGGGCTGGGCCATGGGCCACCTTCGTCGGGGAATGGTTAACGTAGAGTTAGGCAGGCCGGGCGGAATTGGGAGTCTCGGTGTGGTTTGCGGCGACGGAACACGGGGGCTGCGCCGTGTCAGTCCCATCATAGTCAGGGAGGACAACCGATGATCCTACGTTTCAAGACGGCCCTAGCCGGCACGGCCCTTGCCACCGCGGCGCTGACAGGCGCGGCCCGAGCGCAGAGCCAGCCCGACCCCGGTGAGGTTGCCGCGGCGCTGGGTGTCACGGTGCCGCAACTGACGGCCTGCATGGCGCCCATCCGCGCCGCAGGGGAGAGGGGCGGCAATCCAAGCCGGGCGGATCGGCTCAAGGTGCGGGACTGTCTTCAGGTGGCCAACCCGTCGCTGACCAATGCCAAGATGCGTTCGGCCATGCAGGCGTTTCGCAACTAGCTAGATCGTCCTGCGTCCCCGGCGTCAACGGCCCCGAGGAAGGCGCGCAACGCGGCCTCGAACGCGCGGGGGCGTTCGGCGTGGAGCCAATGGCCGGCCTCGGGGATCTTGGCGAAGCGGGCTTGCGGGAAGAGTGCCTTGATCGTCGGGCGTGCCTCCGGGGTGACGTAGTCCGACTGCGCGCCCGACAGAAAGAGGGTTGGGCCGTCATAGGTGCCCGAGACCTCCGGGAAGCTCAGGATCAAGTCCATCTGGTCGCGGAGGGCGGCGAGGTTGAGCCGCCATGTGCGGGTTTTGACGTCGAGCGATTGCAGCAGGAAGGCGCGCACGGTTGCGTCAGTGATCTGGGTGCTGAGGGCCGCGTCAGCCTCTGACCGGCGGATGATCTGGGTGAGGTCCAGCGCCTCCATCGCGTCGATCAGGGGAAGCTGAGTGTGGCTGTAGGAGACAGGCGCGATATCGGCCACGGTGAGCGAGGCAAGCGGCAGCCCGTTCAGAGCCGCCACCATCGCGGCCTTGCCCCCCATGGAGTGCCCGAGCAGATGAACGGGGCGGTCCATGGGTTCGATGACCTGAGCCAGATCGCGCGCGAGGGCGGGGTAGGAGTGATCGGGGTCATGAAAGCTGCCCGCGTGGTTGCGCATGTCGACCGTAATGACGGGGCGGCTGTCCGACAGGCGTTTGGCGATCACGCCCCAGTTGCGGCCCGACCCAAAGAGGCCGTGCGCGATGACGAGGGGGGTGGTATCCCCGGTTCCGAACGTGTCCGTGTGCAACATGGGTCCCGGCCTAGCGCAGCCGGGCTGGTCTGACCAGTGGCGGCGCGTTATGCCGAAGGCCATGGTGCAAGGGTCAGATCAGTTTGGGTTTCAGCGCGAGATAGACGCCTTGCGCGCGGAGATCACGGCGCGCTACGGTGTAACGGGGACCTTGGCCGCGCAGGTGCGCAAGTTGGGTCGTGCGCTGCCGAAATACGAGCGCGGGCAAGCCCGGGTTCTGGTCGAGGCCGAGCGCGCGCTGGGCCATCCCAAGATGGCCATGCGCATCCACCGCCCTGCGTTTGACCACGCCAAGACCGCGCTTGAGATGCATCTGGAGCGCGTGGACCCCCATGACCGGCGCAAGGGGATGGCGTTGAGCATCGTGGCGACGGTTCTAGTGAACGTCGCGCTGGCGGTTGCCGTGCTCTGGGGCCTTTGGGTGCTGCTGCGGTAGCATTAGCCGGGATGCCATCTGGCTTTGCGGGCTTTCAAGCGGGGGCTCCGCCCGATGGGTTTTAAAACAGGGGCTCTGCCCCCGCGCCTCTGGCGCTCCCCCGGAGTTTTTGAGGACCATCGAAACGGAAAAGGCCCGCCACATCTCTGCGCGGGCCCTCACATTCGTTTTGGCGTGATCAGGTGTAGAGCGGGAAGCGGGCGCACATGTCGGCCACTTCCGCTTTGACCTTGGCCTCGACTGCTGCGTTGGCTTCTTCGCCGTTGGCTGCAAGGCCGTCCACGACCTCGTTGATCCAATCGGCGATCTGGCGGAATTCAGCCTCGCCAAAGCCGCGGGTCGTGCCAGCTGGGGTGCCCAAACGGATGCCCGAGGTCACCATCGGCTTTTCGGGGTCGAACGGCACGCCGTTCTTGTTGCAGGTGATGTGCGCACGGCCCAGAGCCTTTTCGGTCGCGTTGCCTTTCACGCCTTTGGGGCGCAGGTCGACCAGCATCACGTGGGTGTCTGTCCCGTTCGTCACTGTGGCAAGGCCGCCTTTTTCCAGCTGATCCGCCAGCGCCTGCGCGTTCTTGATGACCTGTTGTTGGTAGGTCTTGAAGGACGGCTGCAGCGCCTCGCCAAAGGCCACGGCCTTGGCCGCGATCACGTGCATCAGGGGGCCGCCCTGAATGCCCGGGAAGATCGCGCTGTTGCATTTCTTGGCGATGGCTTCGTCATTGGTCAGGATCATTCCGCCGCGTGGACCGCGCAGGGTCTTGTGCGTGGTCGTTGTGGCCACATGCACATGCGGGAAGGGATCGGGGTATTCGCCCGCCGCGATCAGGCCCGCGAAGTGTGCGACGTCCGCCAGAAGGTAGGCGCCCACGCTATCCGCAATCTCGCGGAATTTGGCGAAGTCCAGATGGCGCGGGATGGCCGAGCCGCCCGCGATGATCAGGGCAGGCTTGTGTTTCAGTGCCAGCGCCGCGACCTCGTCATAGTCGATGCGGTTGGTGTCCTTGGTCACGCCGTATTGCACCGCCTCGAACCATTTGCCCGACTGGTTGGGCTTGGCGCCGTGGGTGAGGTGGCCACCGGCGTCGAGGCTCATCCCCAGGATCGTGTCGCCGGGTTTGATGAGCGCCTGAAACACGCCCTGGTTGGCCTGGCTGCCCGAGTTGGGCTGCACGTTGGCGAAGGCGACGCCGAACAGTTCCTTGGCCCGTTCGATGGCGAGGTTTTCGGCCACGTCCACATATTGGCACCCGCCATAGTAGCGGCGGCCGGGATAGCCTTCGGCGTATTTGTTGGTCATGACCGAGCCCTGCGCCTCGAGCACGGCCTTGGACACGATGTTTTCCGAGGCGATCAGCTCGATCTCGTCGCGCTGGCGGCCCAATTCGTCCTGGATCGCGCCAAAGAGTTCGGCATCGGTGTCCGAAAGGGATTTCGTAAAGAAGGCGGCTTCGCGGTGCGGGGCATTCATGGCGATTCTCCTGATCGGGTGGCGCGTGCGCGCCGTGCTGGGGGCTATGTAGGGCATGTTTCCGATAGGAAATACCGAAAAACGCTCATGACGACTGCAAAAAACCGTCACATCCGTTCCCATGTGCGGCTTGCCTTTCCTTTGGGCGCGCGCGATGACTTTGCGAAACACCGCTTCCGTCGGGAGGATCGTGCGTGGGCCGAAAGCCGAAAATTGCCTTTTTGGCCAGTGATGTGGACATCGCACAATCTGCGCGCGCGACGTTGGCGGCGCGCTATGGCGATCACGAGCCGGCCAGCGCCGAGGTGATCGTGGCGCTGGGCGGGGACGGGTTCATGCTGTCGACCCTGCACGCGACGCAGGACCTGCCCGCGCCCGTCTACGGGATGAATCGCGGCACCGTGGGTTTTCTGATGAACGAATACGCCGAGGATGACCTGCCGTTCCGGCTGGCTGCCGCGGAGGAGGCGATCATCAACCCGCTCAAGATGCGGGCGACGACACGGTCGGGGGAGGTGGTCGAGAGGCTGGCGATCAACGAGGTGTCGGTCCTGAGGCAGGGGCCGCAGGCGGCCAAGTTGCGGATTTATGTGGATGACAAGCTCAGGATGGCAGAGTTGTCGTGTGACGGGGCCCTGTTGGCCACGCCCGCGGGATCGACGGCCTATAATTATTCGGCGCATGGGCCGATCGTGCCCATCGGGTCCGAGGTTCTGGCGCTGACAGCGGTGGCCGCCTACCGGCCCCGGCGCTGGCGCGGGGCGCTGTTGCCCAAATCCGCCAAGGTCCGGTTCGAGGTCGTGAGCCCTGAGAAGCGCCCGATCATGGCCGATGCAGATGGGCGGTCCGTGCGCGACATCGCGCAGGTCGAGATCGCGAGCGAGCCGTCGGTGGAACACCGGTTGCTCTTTGACCCCGGTCACGGGTTGGAGGAGAGGTTGCTGCGCGAGCAGTTCGCCTGATGCGGCCCCCGGTGGGTGCTAGTCGCGCCGCCGGATCATCAGGTGATTGCCGTCGCGCCGGGTTTCGAACCGGGGCAAGTCCGCCACCAGCGCGCTGAGTTTCGCATGCCCATAGGTCCGGGTGTCGAAATCCGTATGGGCATCGGTGATCGTCTGGCCCACACGGCCCAGATTATACCACTCCTCATCCCCCAGACGGTCCATCGCCTGAATGATCAGTTGTGTGGGCGTCGAGGTGTCGATCTTGGTCTTGGGCGCCTCACCGGCGATATTTTCGATAAAGATGAACCGGTTGCACACGTTGCGCAGCGCCTCTGGCGCCTTCTTTTCCCCGATGCCGATGACCATCAGCCCGTCTTCGCGCAGTCGGTTGGCCAGCGCAGTGAAATCGCTGTCGGACGACACCAGCACAAACCCGTCAAAACGCCGCGCGTGCAGGATATCCATCGCGTCGATCACCAGCCCGATGTCGGAGGCGTTCTTGCCCACGGTGTTGGCGCTTTCTTGGTGCGCCACCAGCCCCAGTTCGCGGATCTTGCCCGACCAGTTTGACAGACGCCCCGACGACCAGTCGCCATAGACCCGGCGCAGCGCCGGTTCCCCGATGACCGAGATCTCCTTGAGGACGGCGTCGGCGTATTTCGCCGGGACATTGTCGGCGTCGATCAGAACAGCAAGGAGGGGGCGATCGCGGTCTGCCATGGGGGTCCTCGGGTACGGGATACAAAATTAAAAAAGGTGCCCGGTCGGCATGACCGCGCACCTGAGAGCTATCACGGGGACGCGTCCCCGGCAAAATCGACCCGCTTAGGCGAGTTCGATGTTGCCCGCGCTTTCGCGGCCGTCACGGCCGGTCTGCAGCTCGTAATTGACTTTTTGGTTATCCGCGAGGCCGTCGAGGCCCGATGCCTGAACGGCGCGGATGTGGACAAAGACGTCCTTGCCGCCTTCTTCGGGTGCGATGAAACCGTACCCTTTTTCGGTGTTGAACCATTTCACGGTGCCAGTGGCCATTCCCGTGTCTCCTTAGAATTGTCCGACCGCAGTATGCGTCGGATCTGTCGGCGTCGGTGCAGATCGAGACCGGACCGCCGGGACATGCCAGGGGAAGACAGGGTCGATAGGTGCGCACGTCGTGCGGTCCCGCACTGTCATGGCGACATCGCCAAGTAAAGGATTAGATTCTGGAACCCCACGCTCTGGCGGTGCGTTGATCACGTGAACGGCCTGAGGGCCATAACTTGCACAGAGAGGAGGCACCCATGAATTGGGACATCATCAAAGGCAACTGGAAGGAATGGAAAGGCAAGGCGCGCCAGGAGTGGGGCGAATTGACCGAAGACGAGTTGGACAAGACCCACGGCGAACGCGAAGAGGTCGTGGGCCTCGTCCAGCAGAAATACGGCATCGCCAAGGACGAAGCCGAGAAAAAGGTCGACAGTTTCTTTGACAAGGCGGCCTGATACGTCGGTCAGCCAACGTTACCTGACGATACGGACTGATCCAAA
>JBCBFU010000090.1:0-5567 GCA_038527375.1 Pseudomonadota bacterium
CGTGGCCTCCGGCAAGGTTGCCAATGTGGGCGTGTCGAACTTCAAACTGCACGACTGGGCGCTTCTGTCCTCGGCCATGAAAACGTCTCTGGTGACCAACCAGATCGAGATTTCGCTGATGGCGCATGAGGCCTTCACCAATGGCGACGTGGCCTACCTGCAGGAACGTGGTGTGGCGCCCATGGCATGGAGCCCGCTGGGCGGTGGCAGCCTGTTTAAGGATGCCGGCATGATGGCCGCGCTCAAGACCGTGGGCGACGCGCATGGCGTGGACGAAACCGCCGTGGCGGTCGCGTGGCTTCTGGCGCACCCGGCCCGCATCATGCCGGTCATGGGCACCAATAACCTGAGCCGGATCAGAGGCTTCTCCGATGCGCTCAAGGTCCAGATGGACCGCGAGACGTGGTATGAACTCTACACCCAGGCGCTCGGCACCGAGGTTCCCTGATGGATGGCAGCATGGCCCACAGCTTGACAGACTTTGTCCCCGGCCCCGATCGCGCCCGCGATCTGCGCGACGCCTTCGGGCGCTTTGCGACGGGGGTGACGGTGGTGACCACGCGCACTCCCGATGGGCCCATGGGCTTCACCGCCAATTCGTTTTCCTCGGTCTCGATCGACCCGGCCTTGGTCCTGTGGTGCCCGGCGAAATCCTCGTCGCGCTTTGCGGCCTTCACGTCGGGGGCCAACTACGCGATCCATGTGCTTGGCGAAGAACAGAAATCCATCGGTGATGCCTTTGCCCGCAATGGCACGGCATTTGACGCCTGCGACTGGCACGAGGCGCCCGATGGCACGCCCCTTCTCGACAACACGCTGGCGCGGTTCCACTGCACACCGCACGCCACCCACGATGGCGGCGATCACGTCATCGCCGTGGGCCGCATTCTGCAGGCCGCATGGCGCGAAGGCGACCCGCTCGTTTTTTCATCCGGCCAATATGGCGGGGTCACTGGACGCTTTACCGGGGCCTGAACCCCGGCAATAGTACCAGAACCGAATACCGGAGAGGGCGGATCAACCGCCCCCCAAAAGGACAAAAAAGGGAGGGAGGTGCCACATGGCGCTTCTGATGGGGCTGCTTGCACCCCTGCAAAAGACCAACGATGTGCTCTTGGCCATCGGGCGCGCCCTCGCGATGGCCGCGCTTGCGGTCATGGTGGCGTTCATCCTCTACCAGATCATCATGCGCTACGTGTTCAACGCCGCCCCCAACTGGACGGAGGAAGGCGCGCGGTTCCTCATGCTCTGGATGACCGGCCTCATCGCGCCAATGGCCTTCCGACAGGGCGGTTTCGTGGCCATCGACATGCTGGAACGCGCCCTGCCCAAACGGCTGGGCGACCTCCTGATCCTGACCCTTCTGAGCATGGCGATGATCGTGATCATCACCTGCGTGCAACTGGGCTGGGAGAACGTGAACAGCTTCACGGGCCGTGGCCGCTCGGCCTCGCTGCGCCTGCCCCTCGACTGGTTCGGCGGCGAACGCCTCCGGTTCAAAAACGCCTGGGCCTATAGTTCGCTTTTCGTGGGCTTCTGCCTGCTGACGCTGGTCAATATCGAACTGATCCTGCGCCAGCTTATCCGTCTCCTCGGGGGCGGAGACCGGCTCAAACCGCTGGCAGACGTGGGGCCGATCGACTGATGCTTCATCTTTCCAAAAATACTCATGACAGCGGTATGATCCGTCGCGGCGCAGCCCAAGGCTGCGTCCCCATCCCGGCCTCGACACGCATCCACGCCGCACGAGGGGTCGCCCCATGTTGATCTGGTTCCTGCCTCTCTTCCTCGTGCTCTTGATGATCGGGCTTCCGGTCGTCTTCGGCCTGCTTCTGGCCCCCGGTGCGCTGCTGGTCCTTGATGGCCAGTCCCGCGACCTCGCCGTGCTCTACCGCAACCTCTACAATGGTATCGACAGCTTCCCGCTGATGGCGCTGCCCTTCTTCATGCTCGCGGGCGAGATCATGAACCGGGGCGGCATCACCACCCGCCTTGTGGAGTTCTCTCAGGCCTTCATGGGGCACCTGCGCGGTGGTTTGGCCCATGTGAACATCCTGTCCTCGATCCTCTTCGCGGGTCTCTCAGGCTCCGCCGTGGCCGACACCTCCGCGCTGGGATCCACCCTGATCCCGGCGATGGAGAAAAACGGCTACACCCGCAAATTCGCGGCCGCCGTCACCGCCGCGTCCTCGGTCATCGGGCCGATCATCCCGCCCTCGGGCATTATGATCATCTACGCCTATGTCATGGGCGAAAGCGTGGCTGCGCTCTTCCTTGCCGGGATCGTGCCCGGCATCATGGTGGGCGTGGGCCTGATGCTCGTCGTGCGCCTTCTCGCCGACCGCTATGACCTGCCCAAGGCCGAACGCATCGTCCAGACAGACCAGACCATCAGCCAGACGGAATACTGGGTGTCTTTCGTCCTGCTGCGGATCAACATCGGCGGCCTCGTCTATCTGGGCCTTTCGCGTGTCCTGCCTGAGGCCGCGCCGTCTTGGCAGGCTTGGCTCACCTTCGCGGTCTCGCTGGGCGTCGCTCACATCTTTCTGATGAGCTACCGCAAGCGGGTCAGCCACGACTTCCGCCTTGTGTGCAAAAAGGCCGTAGCCCCGCTCCAGACTCCGATCATCATCCTGGGTGGCATCCTTGTGGGCATCATGACCCCGACCGAGGCCTCGACCGTCGCCGTGGCCTACGCGCTGATCGTGTCCTTCTTTGTCCTGCGCTCCATGAAGCTGCGCGACCTTTGGCCCGTGCTGGCCCGCTCGGCGCTCGCTTCCTCGGCGGTGCTGCTGCTTGTGGGCGCGGCGGTGGCGTTCAAGACGGTCGTCTCGCTCTCCTACGCGCCGCAGATCATGACCGACGCGATCTTGGGTCTGTCCGAAAACCCGCTGATCCTGCTCTTCCTGATCAACATCCTCTTGTTCATCGTGGGCATGTTCCTCGATGCCGGGCCCGCGATCATCATCCTTGGGCCCATCCTCGGCCCGATCTTCACGGAACTGGGCGTCCACCCCGTCCACTTCGCGATCATCATGTCGGTGAACCTGACGGTGGGCCTCGCCACGCCGCCCATGGGACTTGTCCTCTTCGTGGCCTCAACGGTCAGTCGCGAAAAGGTCGAAACCATCGCCAAGGCGATCCTGCCATTCCTTGCGGTGGAAGTGCTCGTGATCTTCCTGATCACCTACTTCCCCTTCATCTCCATGACGGTGCCGCGCTTGACCGGCTTCGTCCAATAGTCACCGGGGTGTCACACCCCCACTCCAAAAGAGGGCGGACACCCACCCTCCAACGACCAAAAGCATAGGGAGGTACTACATGCTCAAAGGTCTTACCAAGGCGGCACTGGCCGCCACGTTCCTCGCCTCGTCGGCTGTTGCCGGCTGGGCCGCAGGACACGCGGAATACACCATCCGCGCCACCGCGAACTCCAACGAGAACGACGAAGACTATGACGGCCTGATCGTCTTCAAGAACTACGTCGAAGCGGCCTCGAACGGCAAAATCGCCGTCGAACTCTTCATCGGCACGCAGCTGTGCTCGAACGGTGCAGAATGCCTGCAGGGCGTCTCGGACGGCTCGATCGACGTCTACATCTCGACCTCGGGCGGCGCGGCTGGCGTCTTCCCCTACGTTCAGGTCCTCGATCTGCCCTACCTGATGGCCGATGACCGCGTGGCCGAACACGTGCTGTCGGGTGACTTCACCCGCAAGATGCGTGACATGGCGCTGGCCGACAGCGACAACACCATCCGCCTGATGACCATCGGCAACACCGGTGGCTGGCGCAACTTTGCCAACACCCAACGCCGCATCCAGCAGCCGTCGGACATGGACGGCCTGAAAATCCGGACCGTTGTGGCCGACCTGCCGCAGGAACTGGTCAAGGCACTGGGCGCATCGCCCACCCCGATCCCGTGGCCCGAACTCTTCACCTCGTTCCAGACGGGCGTGGTTGACGGCTCCAAGAACGGCATCACCGACATCATGGGCATGAAATTCCCCGATGCGGGTCTGCAATATGTCACGCTCGACGGGCACGCCTACATGGGCGCCCTGTGGTGGATGAACAACGAAAAGTTCATGGGCATGGACGAAGGTCTGCGCCGCGTGGTGGTCGACGGCTTCTACGCGCTCCAGCAGGCAACCTTTGCCTCGCCCAAGCGTAAGTCGATCCAGGCCTATGCCGATTTCGTCGCGGGCGGCGGTGACCTCTACGTCCCGACCCCCGAAGAGAAAGCCATGTTCGCCGAAGCGGCGGCACCGGTTCTCGACTGGTTCACCGGCAACGTTGACGGTGGCGAAGAAATCCTGGCCGCGCTGCAAACCGCAGTGGCCGAAGCCGAAGCCGACATCGATGGCGGCCGCATGATGGACCTCAAGTAAGGCCCATCGCCTGATCTGAAATCGAAAGGCGCGCGGGTCACCCTGCGCGCCTTTTTTCGTGGCAGGCCCTTTGCCAAGGTGTGCGCCAACTTGCTGTCATCGCAATGTCATTAGACTTTCCTTGCAAGTTATGATTCATACTTGTGGGATAAGCCGCGCATAAAAAAAGGCAGAGCAATGACCGACCTTCCCGACGTTCATCAGGCCGAACCGATCCCAGACGCCGCCCGGGCCGAAATCGAGGCTTTGCTGACCTCGGCAGACCTCTTTCGCTACACCTCCGAAGGCTCCCCCGTTGCGCGGCTAGAGGCGGCTTTCGCCGAAAAGCTCGGTGTGAAATACGCGCTGGCCGTGGCTTCCTGTTCTGCCGCGCTCTTCCTGTCGATGAAGGCGTTGGGCCTAAAGCCGGGAGCGCGCGTGCTGATCCCTGCCTTCACTTTTGCCGCCGTGCCATCCTCGGTCGTGCATGCAGACTGCGTGCCCGTGTTGGCGGAATGCGGCGCGAACTACCGGATCGACATGGACGACTTCGCCGCCAAGATCGGCACATGCGACGCGGTTCTCATCAGCCATATGCGCGGCCACACCTCGGATATGGACCGCATCATGGACTTGGCAGACAAGGCCGGCCTGCCCGTGATCGAGGACGCAGCCCATTCGCTCGGCACCCTCTGGAACGGGCGCAAGATCGGCACCATCGGCGCGATCGGCTGCTTCAGCTTCCAATCCTACAAGATGCTCAACGCCGGCGAAGGCGGCATCTTGATCACCGACGACGCCGATATCGCGGCCCGCGCGGTCATCATGTCCGGCGCCTATGAGCATAACTGGAAAAAACACCCCGTCCTGCAGGAGCCGTTTGCCCGCTGGCAGAACAAGCTACCGCTCTACAACACGCGGCTGTCGAACCTGTCGGCGGCGGTAATCTTGCCGCAGCTGGACGCGCTGGAAGACCGCTGCGCCAAGGGTCTGCGCAACCACGACCACATGGCGGGTATCCTGAACGCGACCCCGTTCTTTGACGTCCCGCCCCCTCTGGCCGCCGAACACCGCGCACCGGATTCCGTCCAGTTCAATTTGGTCGACTTCACCGATGAAGAAGCGCGCGCGCTGGTGGCCGAACTCAAGGCGCGCCATTTGGGCGCGCAGGTCTTTGGCCTGTCGGCGGACAATGCCCG
>JBCBFU010000091.1:0-5428 GCA_038527375.1 Pseudomonadota bacterium
CGCCGCTGTCGACAAGGTAGACGCAGGGTAGATTGCACTCCGCCGCGATCTCCTGCGCGCGCAAGTGCTTTTTGACCGTCATCGGGTAGTAGGTGCCGCCTTTGACGGTGGCGTCGTTGCAGATGACCATGCAGTCGCGGCCATGGATCTGCCCCACGCCCGCGATCACACCCGCCGCCGGGGCCGCCCCGTCATACATCCCGTGGGCCGCCGTAGCGCCCACCTCAAGGAACGGCGTCCCGGGATCAAGCACGCCTGCCACCCGGTCGCGCGGCAGCATCTTGCCGCGCGCGACATGGCGCTCGCGCGCGCTGGTGCCACCGCCTTGCGCCGCAGCATGGGCGGCGGCGCGGACGGTCTCGAGTGCTGCCTCGTGGTCGGCGCGGCTCATGATCCAATCCCTTTGATAGCGGCAAGGGCCGTCCAGCCTTGGCGCTGGTGGCAGATGGCCGACTTGGACACCCCGCGCGGGACCGAGACGGAGGCGAGGTCCGGACAGGCCGTGTCCAGACTGGTTGCGGGTTCTGCCGTGCTCCCCAATGCGCGGGCGGCCTCGAACAGGGCATCGCCGTTCATCGTGCGGATGCGGTTGTCCATCAACGGGCACCACCCCGGGACGGCGGCCTCAAGCGCGTCAAAACAGGGCCTCCCGGCTTCGGCTTCCATACAGGCAAAGAACTCTGCCCGCGCGATGGTCCCGTCATCATCCTCCTCGGCCATGGCGGGCGCCGCGATCAGCGTCACGGCAAGGCCCAGCGCGCACAGCGTTGCGCGTCGTGTCATTCCACATCCTCCAAAACCGGCGCGGGCAGCGCCTTGCGCGCGGCCAGCCAGCGAGCGCGATAGGTGTAATCCGCCGCCCCCGCCACCGCGCTTTGCAGGCGGTAGTTCACGACCCCACCCACGGCGCTGGAGGCCAGCGGCACAACCCGGGCCGCCGCTGCACCGCCATAGCGTTGCAGCAACAGGCGTCCGGCGCGCACGGCGACCTCTTCGACCACGGGGCCAGCCACCGGTACGCTGGGCGCGACCTTGGCCCCGTTCAAAAGCGCCTTGATGTAATTGGTCTTGGCCCGCCGGGCGGCCCCGGTGCCCTGCATCGCGAGGTCTAGCGCATGGGCGCGCAGCACGCGGTCTTCGGCCCCATCGCCGCCAAAGCCATAGGCCATCGCCGTCAGCCGGATGGTTCGCGCGGCCACGGCAAAGCTGACGGCCATATCCGCCGTGAGGCCCGCCGCCCCGGTCACGCCGGAGGCCACGCCTGATACCGCGCTGCCTATGACCGCCTGACGTTGCACCCGGTCGGCGGCGGCGGCACAGGCGGCGAAATCGTCGGTGTCCACGCGGCGCAACCATGCGGGCGCGGTCCGTCCGGCCATGTCATCTGCCCGCGCCAACCCGTCCTTGACCAAGCCTTCGGGCACAAAGCGTCCCATCGCGCGCGCAGCGGGTTCCGCGACGCGCGCCAGCCCGCCCAGACCCTTGGCCTCCTCATAGGCGCGCTGCATCTCGAGCAGGTCGTCGACCAGTTTGGGATCGACGCTCATGCCTCGGGCCTCTCGGACGGTGTGGCGGCGTTGATCTGTTGGCCCCAGCGCCCGACGTCAAACTGACGCGACCCGCCAGCGCCCGCGCAAATCACGCGGAGCCAGCCGCGATCCAGCGGTTCGGCATAGCAATCCGTGGCGACCCCGCCGGTTTCGGCGATATAGCGCGCGGCATAGGCGTTGATGACCTCGGTTTCGCTCAGGTTCACATGGCGCAGGCCCAAAGCCCCCCCGAGGAGCGCCGAGACACCCACAAGCGCGGCAAAGGATATGGCCACCACGCGCCAGCTCATAGCGGCAGGTCCAGCTCTGCCGCGATGCGCTCCAGATCGCCCAGCCACTGGCCCTTGGCGCGGGCCGCGCAAATCACGGCGTCCCCAGTGCACGTTGTGGCGCTGCGCCACGACGCGGGATCGGACAAACGGCGGGCTTTGAGGGGCGGAAGCGCGTCCAAATCCAGTCGCGCCAGCGCCGCGTCGATGCGCGCGCGCAGGTCTTCGGCATCTGCTGCCCAACGTCCGTCGAGGCCAAGGCGGCATTTCGTGCTGAGGCAATCGTCCAGCGCAACCTCGCGACACTCGGCCCGGACGAGGCCGGTCACGGTTTTGGTCAGTGCTGGATCGCACCCACCCTCACACGTTGCGCCGTCAAAGCGTTCTGCGAATTTGGCGGCAATGCGCGCGTCATAGCCATCGCCAAGACAGGCATCATAGGCCGCAACACCGGCCTGCGCCGCAAAGGCCGCGGTGGCGAGCAAAATTGCGGCGAGAAGCCCGCCCGCAAGGGACCTCATCCCATCGCCCCCACAAGCTCGCGGCCCACAAGCATCCGCCGGATTTCCGACGTGCCTGCCCCGATCTCCATCAGTTTGGCATCGCGGAACAGACGTGCGACCGGGCTGTCGGACAAAAAGCCCGCCCCACCCATGGCCTGCACCGCCTGATGGGCCTGCGTCATCGCGGCCTCGGAGGCGTAAAGGCAACAGGCCGCCGCGTCCTGCCGCGTGACGCGCCCCTGATCACAGGCCTTCGCGACCTCATAGACGTAAGCCCTTGCCGAATTCATGGCCGTGTACATATCCGCGATCTTGCCTTGCATCAGCTGGAACGAGCCGATCGGTTTCCCGAACTGCTTACGTTCGGCCATATAGGGCATGATCTCGTCCAGGCAGGCGGCCATGATCCCCAGACCGATGCCCGCCAGCACGACGCGTTCGTAATCCAGCCCCGACATCAGGACCTGCACACCGCGTCCCTCCTCGCCCAAGACGTTGTCAAAGGGCACCTCGACATCCTCAAAGATCAACTCGCCCGTGTTCGATCCGCGCATGCCCAGCTTGTCGAAATGGGGCGAGGTCGAAAACCCCGTCATCTCCTTCTCGATCAGGAAGGCGGTGATGCCCTTGGACCCACCGTCCGGGTCGGTCTTGGCATAGACGACCAGCGTGTCCGCGTCCGGGCCGTTGGTGATCCAGTATTTCGTGCCGTTCAGGCGGTAATGGTCGTTTCGCTTCTCGGCATGCAGCTTCATCGACACCACGTCGCTGCCCGCGCCCGCCTCGGACATCGCCAAGGCGCCCACATGCTCCCCACTGACCAATTTCGGCAGATACTGCGCCTTTTGATCTTCAGTTCCGTTCAGGGCGATCTGGTTCACACACAGGTTCGAATGCGCACCGTAGGACAGTGATACCGAGGCGGAGGCCCGCGCGACCTCCTCAACCGCCACGGTGTGCGCCAGATACCCCATATCCGCGCCGCCATAGGCATCGGGAACCGTCAGACCCAACAGACCCATCTCTCCCAACTGGGTCCACAAGGGGTGAGGAAAGGCATTGTCGCTGTCGATTTGGGCAGCCAATGGCTTGATCTTGTCCTGCGCGAACCGATGCACGGCCTCACGCAGGGCATTTACGTCTTCGCCCAGATCGAACGTCATCGAATGTTGGAACATGGCCCCTCACACTGGAATTGAACGTTTGTTCATTTATTGCCTCCCGCTCCATGTCGTCAAGAACCAAGTCCACCGCAATCACCCCTAACGTGTGCAATGCCCCGACAACCCGGAACTGCCTCACGGACGGACTCAGCCCAAAGTTGTAAATCGCTGACCTATGGTTAACCAGACTATGCATGTTTGCAAAAATCGGACAGGTTGCTGCCCATTAACGCGCATTTCGGCGCAATTCTTTGTTGTTTGGGGGGGAGCGCCGCTGTGACACGTCACGATGCGATCGCTCAAGGACCTATGTGTTATGAGGGATTACAGCATTTCGAACCGCCGGAGTCGGCGGGACCGATCGCCCGTTTGCCGGAACCGGCAATGCACATCATCCCAAGCACAAAAAACTGACACGCAAGCTTTTCCATCCGAGGGGATAAAATGGCACTGGAATTTGTAACAACCGATCAAACCGCAACATACATGGTCGACCCTGGTGACGAAGTGTTCGTAACCGCAGGGACCGAGTTTCAAGTCTCTGATGGGTTTGAATTCGCTGACTTCGGAACAATGGAAGTATACTTCGCCGGCGACATGTATTTGGGCGACGATCTGGTCGACGATAGTTTTACAAATACTGCAGGCCTGGACCTGTTCTTCACGTTTGCGGCTGGCTCAACATCATTGATAGCGGGCGATGCTTTCGTTCTTACAGCAGATTCCAGCGTGACCAGCGAATTTACTGTTTCGAATGCTGGGGCCATCACCGTTGGCGAAACCTTCCTCTTTGCTTTGAACTTTGACGCTGTCTCGTTTGCGAACTCAGGCACCTTGACCGGCTTGTCAACGAACTCCCAGGCACTTTTCTCCCAATTAGGCTCTTCGACAGACTTCACGTTTTCAAACACCGGAACCATCGAAACAGTTGGCAACACAGCTGTCATTTTGCTTAGCGCGCGCGAGCTCGACATTGTCAACTTTGGCACGATCACTTCTGGATCAGCCACAGCCTTCAGCATTGCTGGGACGGCTTCATCGAACTTCACCATCTTCAACGGGGGTCAGATCCACGGGTTAATTACCACATCGGGTGCGACTGAATTTGGCAACTCAGGTGAATTGTACGGCAGCCTTTCGCTCAGCAATTACGTGGATGACGTCTCGAACACGGGCGAGCTTTTCGGAGATGTGGACACGAGAGGCGACGACGACACGGTCACGAACTACGGAACGATCTTCGGTGCGGTCGAAACAAGCACTGGCAATGACACCGTTTCGAATTCAGGCGCCATCACAGGCGACGTCGATTTGGGCAGCAACACAAACGCGCTCCACAACACCGGCGAAATTTTGGGCCAAGCCCTTGGTGGATCCGGAAATGACACCTTTTTCAACAGCGGTCAGATCATGGGGTCGGTGTTGCTGTCCGATGGCTTGAATTTCATGGCCAACAGCGGAACGATATTTGGAACACTTGTTGGCGGTTCATCGACCGACCAGATCACCAATAGCGGAACGGTTAATGGAAATGTGGATCTTGGCTCTGGCTCTGACACATACAAGGGCACCGGCAAGGTAGATGGCACCATCCTTGGCCAAAATGGCAACGACACCATCACAGGCGGCAGTTTTGCCGACACCATTGACGGCGGCGGTAATGACGACACGCTCAATGGCGGCGGTGGGGACGACGACCTCAATGGTGGCGATGGCAATGACACCGTCCGCGGCAACGCTGGCGAGGACGACATCACCGGTGGCGACGGGGCCGATACCCTGCGCGGCGGACAAGACAACGACACCATGACCGGCGACGAAGGCACCGACACCATGTATGGCGGCGCGGGCAATGACGACATGGACGGCGGGACCGAGATCGACACGATGTATGGCGGCGACGGGGCCGACGACATGGAGGGCGGCGACGGGTCGGACATCAT
>JBCBFU010000092.1:0-5291 GCA_038527375.1 Pseudomonadota bacterium
ACCGTATTTCTTACGTTCCACCACGCGGCTGTCGCGGGTCAGGAAGCCTGCCGCCTTGAGCGCGCCGCAGCTTCCAGTTCTCCAAGCGTTAAGCCTGCATTGTCACAGATCAAAGAGGCTCTCCCACCTCGGGGGGGCCTTTTTTGTGCGGGCCACCGCCCGTTGCGCCGAAATTCTAGCTTAGGGTTGCCGAGCTTGCCATCTAACGGCGGCTTTGAGCCCAAAGCCATTGATGCTGCGACGTGTATGAATGTCCGCATTTTTACCAAACCGCCACTTCCAATTCGGAAGCGGCGGTTACTCTGGCCTTTGTCACGCGTCGATCAACACCAAAACTGCGGATGCCCTAAGTAGTGATAGTGGCGTTGGTGCATTGTCCAAGCGCGGACGCAATCGTCTCTTTGTCGTTCCTTGTCTGTTTGGCTGAGAAGCAAATGCGGCGCACCGAATAAGAGTTTCGGAAGCTTCATGGTTGCATGTCTCATTGCTCAAGAAAGTAGGAAAGCTGTTCGAGGAAACCGTATTTCCGCATCATCGCATCACCTTCTGGCGTGCGCGTCGCCGCCCGCAAGCCTTCCAGGTCATGCACATCGACAACAACAGCGATTTGGTTTGGATCGTTGGGGTCATTCAAAATCCTTGCTGGTCCGGCGTAGCTTCCCAGCATCGCATCATGTTCGGCGTGGAATGCCGCAAGCTCTGCTGTGTCTGGTTTGTGAGAGATGCGTGCAATTGAAACCATCAGGGTCATGATCTTGCTTCCTTTTTCTGTCTGAACCGTCGCGTGCTTGCGACTGAAGCAAGGATTGCGCAGAACCAACTGTAGGATAAGTTAGGTATTATTCGCTTTATAATTTGATTGGATCGAACAATGATTGATCAGCTACGTGCAATGGCGATTTTTCAATCGGTCGCTGAATTAGGCTCCTTTCGTGGAGCTGCCAGCAAGCTCAACTTGTCTCCGTCGGTGATAAGCCACCATATTACCCAGTTGGAGGACCAGCTTGGCTTGCCGCTTCTTTACCGGTCGACCCGACGCATGTCGTTGACTGATGCAGGCCGCGACTTGCTCGCTGCCAGTCAACGCATGACGCTAGCGGCGCAAGAAGGTCTTGCCGCGATCAACCGGCGCGTTGAACAACCTGTTGGTACGCTGACAATTACGGCGAATGCTTCCAGCTCAGAGCGCCCGTATGCAGATCTTTATGCTGGTTTCGCGCGCACCTACCCAAAGGTGCAGCTCACACTTCACATGTCCGACAAGAACGTGAATTTGGAAGGGTCGCAATACGACGTGGCTATTCGCGGTCGTATGACGGACCTCAGCGACAGCAGCTACAAAGCGCGTAAGCTTGGCAGCCTGGAGTTCTGCATTTTTGCCGCGCCTGACTATGTTCGAGAACGCCCGCCGCTCAAGACCATCGACGATCTTGCCGATTGGGACCGCATCGCATGTCCTGCAATTCCGTGGGCAAGTATTGCGACAACTTTTGATGGCACCGCGCCCAAGCGCGAGCCCAGATCTTTGATGACCTGCGATAACTATGCGATGGCGCGTGCCTTTGTAGAAGATGGCATGGGGTTCATGATCGAGACCTACCCCATCGTTTCGGAAGCTTTGCGGGACGGGCGACTGGTGGAGCTACTCCCAAATGTCAGGCTCAGGCCCGTTGATGTCTATGCTGTTTATCCAGCGAACGCCCCATCTGACAGTCTTGCTAAACTGTTTGTAGACTATGCGGTTGCGCAAAAATGGCTCTTCGGAGGCGATGACAAACAATCGTAGAAGTTCATTGAGACACATTTTGCAAAGGAGCCTTGCCAACTGAAAGCTGCCATTGGCTCAACCGCAGCGAATTCACACTTCGTCCGCGAAGGGGTAACTGGTCCTTCTCGGATTTGAGCCCGTTCTGCGCAGGTGTTAAAGGCCGAAACTGCGGCAATTCGCTGGGAAGCTGCTCCCCTTGACGCGCGACTCGGTCGCCGTACCAGCGACCCGCCGCATGGGATGGCGCTCAGATGGAAAGGGGACGGCAATCCTGCCAAAGACCTGCATAGTTTTGGTGCAATGATACAGCGAAAGCTGTGCTGTCAGGGGCATCGGTCTTGCAATAGGTGGTCGGGTCTAGTTCAGTCCCATCGATGGTGGGGCGTTTCACAAACAGCGACACGGCGCGGGGACTGACCCTTGTGGGTGGCCCGTTCCTCTATGCTGTTCTGCTGCTCGCCGTGCCAATGGGCGCCATTGTGCTGTTCAGCTTTTGGACCCAGGACTACCTGACACTGGTAACCGAACCCACGCTCGCCAATTACCGCGAGGCGTGGGAAGAACCGCTTTATGGCCTGCTGCTGCAACGGTCGCTGATCATCTCAGGGCTGGTGACGTTGGTCACGGTCGTCTTGGCCTTTCCCATCGCCTATTTCGTCAGCTTCCACGTGCGCCCCGAACGCAAATCGCTGTGGCTGTTTCTGATCACGATCCCGTTCTGGACGTCCTATCTGGTGCGCGTCTTCCTATGGAAGGTGATCCTGGGGTTCAACGGGGTCGTGAACTCGGCGCTTCTGTGGCTGGGTGTGATCGACGCGCCGCTGCAATCCATCGCCTATAACCCAAACGCTGTGGTTCTGACGCTGGCCCATGCCTTTGCACCCTTTGCGATCCTGCCGATCTTTGTGGCGCTCGAACGGATCGACCGGTCCTTGCTCGAGGCCGGGCAGGATCTGGGCGAAAGCCGCCTGATGACGTTCTGGCGGGTCACGCTGCCCTTGGCCATGCCGGGCGTGGTAGCCGCCGTGCTGATCGTCTTCATCCCGACCATCGGCGATTACGTCACGCCCCGACTGGTGGGTGGCCCGAATGGTCTGATGATCGCAAACATGATCCAGACGCAGTTTCTGAAGCTTAACAATGCGCCCATGGGGGCAGCCCTTGCGGTGATCGCGATGCTGTCGGTGTCGGTCATCGCGCTGATCTTTGTCTGGCTCAACCGCCGGTTCCTGAGGGTCAAGCAATGAACCTGCGCGCGTATGCCATTGCCTATCTGATCTTCCTGTATGCGCCGATCATCCTGCTGCCGCTCTTTGCGTTCAACGACAGCACGATCATTGCCTTCCCGCTGTCGGGGTTCACGACCAATTGGTTCGTGGAGCTGTGGGAGACCGAGGCGCTCCATGCCGCCGTCAAGAACTCGCTGACGATTGCGGTGATCACGGCGATCCTATCCACGCTTCTGGGCATCTGCGCGTCCCGCGCGGCGGCCAAGTATCAGTTCCCGCTCAAACGCCCGATCATGGGGTTGATCATGGTCCCGCTGGTCCTGCCGGAAATCATCGTGGGTGTGTCGCTGCTCGTGGTGTTCGTCCAGATGCTCGACTGGTCGCTGGGGTCGTGGACGGTGATCGCGGCCCACACGCTGATCTGTACACCGTTTTCCATCGCGATCCTCAACGGTGCGTTTCAGAACATGGATACCTCGCTGGAGGAGGCGGCGCTTGATCTGGGCGAAACCCCGTGGTCGACCTTTCGCCTGATCACGCTGCCTCTGGTGATGCCGGGGATCATCTCGTCGCTGCTTATTTCCTTCACGATCTCGCTGGACGAATTCATCATCGCCTTTTTCCTGACGGGGGCGGAGCCCACGATGCCGGTCTATATCTGGGGCCTCCTGCGCTTCCCGCAGAAGCTGCCTGCCGTGATGGCGCTGGGGACGATCCTTGTCGTGCTGTCCATCGTGCTCTTGACCATCGCCGAATTGATGCGCCGCCGCGGCCTGCGCCGCGCGGGCCTGAAAGACACCGGAGGGTTCCTGTGACCGCCCCGATCATCCAACTGTCCAACATCCAGAAATACTATGGCGACTATCACGCGCTGCGGGATGTGAGCCTGAACATCGCGCCAGGCGAATTCTTTTCGCTGCTGGGGCCGTCGGGCTGTGGCAAGACCACGCTGTTGCGCACGATCGCGGGGTTCGAGGAAGCGAGCGCTGGCACACTCGTCCTCGCCGGGCAGGACATGGCGGGGGTGCCCGCCAACAAGCGGCCCACCAACATGGTGTTCCAATCCTACGCTATCTTCCCCCATCTCAGCGTGGCCGAAAACGTGGCCTTCGGTCTGCGCCGCCGCAGTGATCTGAGCAAGAGCGGGAAGGCCGCGCTGGTGGAGGAGGCGTTGGCGATGGTGGGCCTTGCGGGCTTTGGGGGCCGTGCGGCGCACGCCCTGTCGGGTGGCCAACGCCAACGGGTCGCACTTGCGCGCGCGCTGATCCTGAAACCCAAGGTGCTGTTGCTCGATGAACCGCTCTCGGCGCTCGACAAGAAGATGCGCGAACAGATGCAGGGCGAATTGCGGCGTCTGCAGCGGCAAGTGGGCATCACCTTCATCCTCGTCACCCACGATCAGGAAGAGGCGCTGATCATGTCCGACCGCATTGCGGTGATGTTCGAAGGCCGCATCGCGCAGGTCGCGGCCCCGCAGACGCTCTATCGTCGTCCGGTGGACAAACAGGTGGCCGACTTCATCGGCGTCATGAATTTCCTGCCCGCCCGCGCGCGCCATGCGGGCGACGGGATCGAGGTCGATATCGCCGGGTTGGGCACCACGGCGCTCGATGGGGAACAGTGCCCCGCGGGCCGACCCCAAGGGGCCGCAGAGGTCGGTATCCGGCCCGAGATGATGTCGCTGCTGTTTGAAGGTCAGACAGCGGGGGCCGGGCAATCGGTCTCTGAGGGCAAGGTGGTTGAGCAGTATTACTACGGCGACATGACTTATTATGACGTGGCGCTGCCCGATGTGGATCAGCCCCTGACACTGTCGATGAAGAACCTCGTTGGCCGGCCTGTGCTGGATCGGGGCGACACGGCCCGGGTGGCGTGGGACGCGCGCGCGCTGGTGGCCTTTCCCGCATGATGGACTTGGGTCTGGGCGCGCCCCGACGGGTGGACGTGCTGAACCTGTCGCGGTTTCAGGACGCGCCCCGGACGCTCTATTTCTATGCGCGCGGCAACATGGCCGAAGGTCTGGCTGCAGGCCGCTTCCGCTTTCTTGCACGCTTGATCCGCGATGCGCGGGCCGATGGGTGGGAGGTCGCGCTGATCGAAGATCGCGGCGCGTGGCGGCAACTGATCGGGACGCGCCCGCATCTTCATATCTCGCTGACCGACAAACCCGTCTATGGCCACGGGGTGTTTCACGCGGTCCCAAGTTACCTGCGCGGCTACTGGTTCTTTGACGAGGTCGCGACGCGGAACAACTCCAGCCACCGCCTGCGCCCCTTCGATCCCCGTCCGCTGAG
>JBCBFU010000093.1:0-5095 GCA_038527375.1 Pseudomonadota bacterium
GACATCCTGAACATGGCTGCGATTGCCGCCTGCAACATCGGATAGGTCATGACGATTTTCTGCCTCGGCTCGATCAATGCCGATCATTTCTATGATGTGCCGAACATCCCGGCGCCGGGTGAAACCCTCGCGGCAACCGGGCATCGAATTGGTCTGGGCGGGAAAGGTGCGAACCAATCTGTTGCGGCCGCGCAGGCCGGGGCAAAGGTTGTCCATATCGGTGCCGTCGGTGACGATGGCAGCTGGGCGGTTGAACGGCTGGCTGCGCTGGGCGTGGACACGACGCATATTCGCACCAGCGATCAACCCACGGCGCATGCCATTATCTCGGTCGATGCGGCAGGTGAGAATTCCATCGTGATCTATTCTGGCGCCAACTTGGATCAGAGCGAGGACGGGATCGAAACCGCGCTGTCCCAAGGGCAAGAGGGCGACCTGTTGATCCTACAGAACGAGACGTCGCATCAGGTGACGGCGGCCCGTTTTGCGCATGAACAGGGTCTATCCGTGATCTATTCTGCAGCGCCGTTTGCCGTGGATGCCGTCAAGGACATGCTGCCGTTCACCGACATCCTCGTGGTCAATGAAATCGAGGCCCAGCAACTGACGGATGCGCTTGAAACCACATTGGACGGTCTGCCCGTCGAAGGCGTGGTCGTGACCAAAGGCTCCAAAGGTGCGGAGTTCCACGCGTTGGACGAGGGTGAGGTGATCTCCGTCCCGGCGATCCCCGTCACGCCCGTCGATACAACCGGGGCCGGCGACACCTTTTTGGGCTATCTGGTCGCCGCGCTCGATCAAGGAAGCGAGATGGAAGACGCGCTCAAGCTCGCCTCCCGCGCGGCGGCCCTTAAAGTGACACGGCCCGGAACCGCCGATGCGATCCCGAGCCGGGAAGAGGTTGACGGGTTTGACCCAACCTAGCCGGTAAAGGCCGCCTGCGATCCCCACAGCTGTTTGACCTTGGCATCCCGCCCGCATGCGGCGCGGTAACGCTTGTAGGCTTCGGCTTTGGACCGGGGGCCAAAACGCGTCAGGATGATGTCCTGACCTTTGTAATAATCCTGATGATAGCTGTCGGCTGGATAGAACGGCGCGGCCTTGCGGATGGGCGTCACGACAGTGCGGCCCAGCGCGGCCTGGGCGTTGGCCTTGGACTGCGTGGCGATGCGGCTTTCCTCGTTCGTGGCGACGAAGATCGCGGTGGTATAGCTTTCGCCCCTGTCGCAGAACTGACCGCCCGCATCCGTTGGATCGATCGAGCGGAAGAATTTGTCCAAGAGCGATCCCAGCTCCACCCGGTCCGCGTCATAGGTGATTTGCACGACCTCGAGGTGGCCGGTCTTGCCGCTTGTGACTTGTTTGTAGGTCGGATTGGCGACGGTCCCACCGGCAAAGCCGCTGACGGCTTCGATCACGCCGGGGACAGATTCGAAATCGCTTTCGACGCACCAGAAACAGCCGCCTGCGACGGTGATCGTCTTGATGTCTTTTGCCTGTGCCTGCCCGCACTGGATGAAGAACGCGACAGCCAATGCGATGATCAGCGCGACGGGGCGGGGTTGATGGATCGGGGTCAACATGAACTCACTCCTTGGTGTTGGGATCAGCATCGCGGGGCGGGCCTGCAATGCCAATTCAAGTGGACGTGAGGTCACACCGTAGTTACCGCTTGAAAAGAAGCGCGCGCCTGTCGCACGGTCCCGCACATGGACAAGATTACGACCCATCAAGCCGAAGTAGACGCGCGCAACGAGACCATTCAGATCTATGTGGATGGGCAGATCGTTCCCCGGGATCAGGCGAAAATCAGTGTTTTTGACAGCGGTTTCATGCTCGGCGACGGCGTGTGGGAGGGGTTGAGGCTCTATAATGGGCGCTGGGCCTTCGTGGAGGAACACCTCGACCGGCTCTTTGAAGCGGCCAAGGCGATTGACCTGACCTTGCCGCTCGATCGGGCCGGAATGTTTCAAGCGATCGAAGATACACGGGCGGCCAATGGCATGACCGATGACGCCCATGCCCGTTTGATGGTGACACGCGGTGTGAAAAGCCGACCCTTCCAGCATCCCGGCCTGTCGCAGTCGGGGCCGACCATGGTCATCATCATGGAGCATTCGCGTCCCCGCGCCCCGCGCCCGATCCGTCTGGCCACCGTGCCGCATCTGCGGGGTCTGCCCATGACGCAAGACCCCAAGCTGAATTCCCATTCCAAACTGAACTGCATCCTTGCCTGCATCGCCGCCGAAAAGGCCGGCGCGGATGAGGCGCTGATGCTTGACGTGCATGGGTTCGTGAACACGACCAATGCCTGCAATTTCTTCATTGTGCGCAAAGGCGCGGTTTGGACGTCCACCGGGGATTACTGCATGAACGGGATCACGCGGCAAAAGGTGATCGACCTGTGCCGCGTGGACGGCATTCGGGTGCATGAGCGAAACTATTCGCTCGTCGACACGTACGGCGCGGACGAGGCATTCCTGACCGGGACCTTCGGCGCGCAAACCCCGGTGAGTGAGATTGATGGCCGGATGATCGGCTCAGGCGAGATGGGCGAGATGACCAAACACATCCGCAGCCTCTACAAAGACCTGATCGCGCGGGAGTGTGCGGCGTGAAAATCGCCATGTGGTCGGGGCCGCGCAATCTGTCGACGGCCATGATGTACAGCTTTGGCAACCGTGCCGATTGTGCCGTCTTGGACGAACCCTTCTATGCCGCCTATCTGGATCGCACCGGCATCGACCACCCCATGCGGGAGGAGGTCTTGGCCCATCACGACACCGATCCCGACAAGGTCGCGAAGTATCTGTCGGGCCCGCCACCCGGGGGCGCCGCGCATTGGTATCAAAAGCACATGACATTCCACATGTGCGATGGTTTCCCGTGGGACTGGGCCGACGACTGCGTGCACGTCCACCTGATCCGCCACCCTGCGCGGGTCATCGCGAGCTACGCTGCCAAGCGCGCGGACTTCATGCTGGACGACATCGGGTTCCGCCAACAGGTCGAGATCTTTGATCGCTTCCCCGGGCCGGTGATCGACAGCTTTGACGTCCGCCAGAACCCGAAGGCGGCCTTGCAGGCGTTATGCGCCGAGATCGGATTGCCGTGGGACCCGGCGATGTTGTCTTGGTCAAAGGGGCCACGATCAGAAGATGGTATTTGGGCGACCCATTGGTACGGGGCGGTCCATGGGTCGACCGGCTTTGCGGGGGCTGAGGGGCCTCTGCCCGAGGTTGATCCGCGTTTTGGGGCGATGCACAGATCGGCCCTTAAGCACTACGAACACATGGCGCGCATGAAGGGCTGACGGGGCGGTCTGGGAAAATCGGCCCGATTTCCCCGAGCAACATAAGACTCGGGTCACCACATGGGGTCCATGAAAAGACGTGATTTCCTGAATACTTCTCTCGCGGCAGTCGGAGCGAGCGCTTTGCCACCAATCGCGATTGCGGCCCCTGCCGCCCCGACGATAACGGCAGGCCAATACGCTTGGGCCGTGGCCGCAGCGAAGGCGCGGGATGCTGTGTCGGCGGATGTTCTGGCCAGCAGCCTCAAGATCAGTGCCGAACAGGCATCTGTCATGATGGCGCGGCTGCAAGCGCGCGGTGTCATCTCTGCACCAGTGCAAGGTGGCACGGCACGTGTGCTTGCGCCCGTTTTTCGCGCAAGCGGCTTGACGGGGGGCACCGCGATTGCATCCGGCAAAGCCGCCGCGAAGATATCGTCACCGACGGCACAACGTGTGCTGGGCGAAATGATGGATGCGGTGGAACGCAAAAGGGACGCGACCAGCGCGTCCCCTTTAAAAACCGATGAAGGTCAGGCGAGCGTTAACCCCGACGATTCCGACCGGCCAGCAGCTTCAATCGAAGTGCGTTCAGCTGAATGAACCCGGCCGCGTCTTCCTGATTGTACGCGCCGAGGTCTTCCTCGAAGGTCACATGCGCCTCGGAATAGAGCGAGTTGTCCGACCAGCGGGCGACCGTCCGCGCGGACCCTTTGTAGAGCTTGAGGCGGACGGTGCCGCTCACATGTTCTTGGCTCTTGTCGATAAGCGCTTGCAGCATCTCGCGCTCGGGCGAGAACCAGAAGCCGTTATAGATCAGCTCCGCATAGCGCGGCATGATCGAATCCTTCAGGTGGCCTGCGCCGCTGTCCAGCGTGATCTGTTCGATGCCGCGATGGGCTTCCAGCAGGATGGTGCCACCGGGCGTCTCGTAGATGCCGCGGGACTTCATGCCGACAAAACGGTTCTCCACGAGGTCGAGCCGACCGACCCCGTGCTTTCCACCCAGCTCGTTCAGCTTGGTCAGGATGGTGGCCGGGCTCATCGCCTCGCCGTTGATGGACACGGCGTCGCCTTTTTCAAACCCGATCTCGACCATTTCAGGGGTATCGGGCGCGTCTTCGGGGTTTACCGTGCGCTGATAGACGTAATCGGGCGCTTCTTCGGCCGGGTCTTCTAAAACCTTCCCCTCGGACGAGGTGTGCAAAAGGTTCGCGTCCACGCTGAACGGGGCCTCGCCGCGTTTGTCCTTGGCGATGGGAATCTGGTGGCTCTCGGCGAACTCGATCAGCTTCGTGCGCGAGGACAGGTCCCATTCCCGCCAGGGCGCGATGACCTTGATCTCGGGGTTCAGCGCATAGGCGGCCAGTTCGAACCGCACCTGATCGTTGCCCTTGCCCGTCGCGCCGTGGCTGACGGCATCGGCGTTTTCGGCCGCGGCGATCTCGACCAGTCGTTTTGAGATCAGCGGACGCGCGATGGACGTGCCCAGCAGGTACAGCCCTTCGTAAAGCGCATTGGCCCGGAACATCGGGAACACGAAATCGCGCACGAATTCTTCGCGCAGGTCTTCGATATAGATGGCCGACGCGCCCATCATCTCGGCCTTCTTGCGGGCAGGCTCCAGCTCCTCCCCCTGTCCCAGATCGGCGGTGAAGGTCACGACCTCGCACCCGTATTCCGTCTGCAGCCATTTCAGGATGATCGAGGTATCGAGACCGCCCGAATACGCGAGGACCACTTTCTTAGGTGCAGACATGAGACACTCCTTGGATTTGGATTGCAGACGGCGTTAACGGGTTT
>JBCBFU010000094.1:0-5032 GCA_038527375.1 Pseudomonadota bacterium
CAAGCGTCCCGCTTACCTGGATAACTTCCTGAACAATCTGGTGAATTGGGAGAATGTTGCATCGCGCATGTGATGCACATCTGGAACCAAATCTGAATTTGGGCGTTCCTTGAGGGAGCGCCCATTTTTTGTGTGGCTGGTAGGTTCCACAGCATTTCATGCTGGGGCGTGTTCAGGGGAAGGTGATGGTCTGGGCACTTTTGGCATGGGGTCTTGCGCTCTTTGTTCTGTATTCATGGTGGATCGAGCCCGCGTGGCGGCTGCGGGTGCAGCACTGGACGGTGCGCCATCCCGCATGGGCGGGGCGCGTACAGCTCAAGATCGTGATCGTGTCGGATATCCACGCGGGCTGGCCTCACGTTTCAACCGCGCGGCTGCGCCGGATCGTGGCGCGGGCCAATGCCCAAGGCGCCGATCTGGCGGTGAGTCTGGGCGATCTGGGCGCGGCGCATCCCTTTGCCATCCGCTATGCCAAGCGCGACGTTGTGGATGCGATCAAGGGGCTGACCGCGCCCTTGGGATGTTACTACGTCTTGGGCAACCATGACTGGTGGCAGGACAAGTCCGCGCTCGATGCACGATCCGTGCCCGAGGCGGGCCAAGCGATTGCAGATGCGGGGCTGGCGCTTTTGGACAACGAGGCCGTCGCGCTGGAGTATGGCGGCAAACCGTTTTGGGTCGCGGGGCTGGGCGATCAGCGTCCCATTTCGCACGATCCCGCCTATCCCGGCTTTGACGACATGGATCAGACCATGGCCGAAGTCACGGATGACGCCCCGGTGATCCTGCTGGCCCACGAGCCGGATGTCTTTCCCAATGTCCCCCAGAACGTGATCCTGACCCTGTCGGGCCACACCCATGGCGGGCAGGTCCGGTTCGGCAATTGGTCCCCCTTCCTCGCCTTTTCGCGCAACGAGGATTTTGGCTACGGCCCCTATATCTCCGAGGGTCGGCACCTGGTGATCTCGGGCGGGATCGGCGGGGCCAATGTGCCTGCGCGGTTTGGCATGCCGCCGGAAATCACGGTCGTGACGCTTACGGGCCCGGGGGATCACCAACCCTGAAAAAGGCGGGAGCGGCCGGACCGCGACAGGCCCCGTTTGCGTTTCAGGCCGGTGAAAGGGCGTCCAGCGCCGCCGCCACGGTGGTGTGCACCATGAAAAGATCGCGCAGGGAGGGATCGGCAAAGCCCTGCGCGATCACATGGTCGATCAGCGCGATCAGAGGGTCCCAGTAGCCCCCGACATTGACCAGCACGATGGGTTTGCCGTGCAGTTTGATCTGCGCCCATGTCAGGACCTCGAAGAATTCGTCGAGGCTGCCCGCGCCGCCGGGCAGGACGACCAGCGCGTCGGCATTCATGAACATCACCTTTTTGCGTTCGTGCATGGTCTCGGTGACGATAAAGGTGTCGAGGTCGCTTTTGCCGACCTCCCACGCGCGCAGGTGTTCGGGGATGACGCCAAAGGTTTCGGCCTGCGCCCCTTGCGCGGCCTTGGCCACGGTGCCCATGAGCCCCACATCGCCCGCCCCGTAGATCAGCCGCCAGCCGCGTGTGCCGATGCCGGTGCCCATGTCGTGGGCGGCCTGCGCATAGGCCGGGTCGGTGCCGCTGCGCGAGCCACAGAAGACGCAGATCGAATGGGGATGTCCGTGCATATCTACCTCGTGCAACAGTTGGGGGTAATCACCGTCAGGTACTTTGACCCTGTGTAGCGGAGCCTGTAGGTTTCCCACAACCGCCGAGCGGGCGCCGCAAGAGCGTCGGTGTCATGGGCAGGCGGTCGGGGAGAGATCGAGATGGCTGGACCGGTTGCAGGGGTTTTCTTGGGCGCGGGCGCGTTGGTGCCTGCGGGCATCGTCGTGGCCGTGGGCGTCGTCGGTGCTGCGGCCTATTTCGCGCTGAAAGCCCCTGAGGAGGCCGCGGTCGAACCCGCAGCGCCTGAGGTGGTGGAGACCGCCCAGCCTGCGCCGGAGGTGGTTGCAGAGGCAGCCCCAGAAGACGTGCCCGACGATGTGCCCGAGCCTGATCCCGAAACCGAAGTGGCCGAAGCCCCGGTTGCGCTGGCTGCACCCGAGTTTGACGTGGTGCGCGTGGACGATGACGGTGCGGCCCTGATCGCAGGGCTGGCAGAACCGGGTGAAACCGTGGATGTCATGCTGGATGACGCGCTGTTGGGGCAGGGTGTGGCCGATGGCGCGGGCCGATTTGTGACGTTCCTTGAAATTGCGCCGTCCGAGGATGCGCGCACCATGACACTGATCGCGCGCCCAGCTGACGGCGACGCGCGCCCGTCCGAGCAGACGATCATCATCACACCCTTCGCGGCCCCGCCCGTCGCCATGGCAGAAGCGCCGATCGCCGCGCCCGAACCAGAGGCCGCGCCAGAAGCCGCGCCAGAGGCCACACCCGAGGTTGCCGCCGATGTGGAGGTGGCCGAGGCCACGCCAGAACCTGCACCCGAACCGGAAGCGGTCGCAGCGGCAGAGCCTGAGGCGGCTCCGGAGCTTGAGACCCATAATGAGACCCCCGATGCCCCTGAGGTAGCGGTCGCGGAGCCGGAAGAGGAGCCGACCACGCCAACAATCCTCTTGGCTGAAAATGACAGCGTGCGCGTCCTGCAAAGCCCCGAGGCGATGACAAGCGTGGCGCTGGACACCATCACCTACAATAACACCGGGGATGTGGCCTTGGGTGGGCGCGCACCGTCGGACGGGTTCGTGCGGGTCTATCTGGATGGGCAGGCGATTACGACATCGCCCATTGCCGAGGACGGATCATGGGAGACGGATCTGCCGCAGGTCGATGCGGGCGTCTATACGCTGCGCGTGGATCAGTTGACCGAAACGGGCGAGGTGGAGAGCCGGATCGAAACCCCCTTCAAGCGCGAAGAGCCCGAGTTGGTCGTGGCACTTGCAGAAGAGCCGGTGGAGACGGGACCAATCGATGAGCCCGTGATGACCGTGCAGCCGGGTGCCACGCTCTGGGCGATTGCGCGCGATCGCTACGGGTCGGGTGCGCAGTTCGTCAAAGTGTTCGAGGCCAATCGCGACCGGATCGCAAATCCCGACCTGATCTATCCCGGGCAGGTCTTTGATCTGCCTGAAGGCTGATCCCTGAAACCGCTGGGGGACAGTCCCGACACCGCCGCACGGCGGGCGGAACTGCGCGTGGTGGGCCGCGTGTTGCCCTATCTGTGGCCCCGGGGCGACAGCATCACAAAGCTCCGCGTTGTCACTGTCCTGATCCTGTTGGTCATCGCCAAGCTGATCTCGGTCGGGACCCCGATGCTGCTCGCGGAAACGGTGGATACCTTGGCGGGCGAGGCGGGTGATCTGGCGCGCTGGATCACTCTGGGCGCCGTTGCGCTGACGGTGTCCTACGGGGCGGCGCGACTGCTCAATACCGGGTTTCAGGAGCTGCGCGGGGTGATCTTTGCCCCTGTCGCGCAGCGCGCCCTGCGCAAGCTGGGGCTGGAGACGTTTCGTCATATCCACGCGCTGAGCCTGCGCTATCACATCAGCCGCAAGACCGGGGGTCTGAGCCGCGTGATGGAGCGCGGGGTCAAAGGCGTGGCGTTCCTTTTGCGTTTCTTCCTGTTCTCAATCGGGCCGCTCATCCTTGAACTCGTGCTCGTGTCGGCGATTTTGTGGGCGTTTTTTGATGTCCGCTACCTGCTGGTGATCGCGGGGGCGGTTGTCCTTTATGTGGCGTTCACCACCATCGTCACCGAATGGCGGGTCAAGATCCGGCGTGAGATGAACACGCAGGACACGGACGCCAATCAAAAGGCCATCGACAGCCTGCTGAATTTCGAGACGGTCAAGTATTTCGGCGCCGGCGCGCGGGAGGCCGCGCGCTATGATGGCGCGATGGCGCTCTATGAAACGGCGGCGCTCAGGACGTCCTATTCGCTCGCCTTCCTCAATTTCGGTCAGGCGCTAATCATCAACGGGGCGCTGGTGCTCGTGCTCGTGATGGCCGTTGTGCAGGTGCAGGCCGGTGATCTGACGGTGGGCGGGTTCGTTCTGGTGAACAGCTACATGCTCCAGATCATGGGGCCGCTGAATATGCTTGGGTTCGTCTATCGCGAAATCCGACAGAGCCTTGTGGATATGGGGGATATGTTTGCCCTGCTGGACGAGGTGCCCGAGGTACAGGATGCGCCTGACGCAGGTGCGTTGACCGTTGCAGGGGGTGAGATCGTGCTGGAGGACGTGCATTTCGCTTACGATCCCGCGCGGCCCATACTGAAAGGCGTCTCGTTGCGGGTGGAGCCGGGTCAGACCGTGGCAATTGTGGGCCCGTCGGGATCGGGCAAGTCGACGATCGGGCGGCTTTTGTTCAGGTTCTACGATGTGACCGGCGGGGCGCTGAGGATCGATGGGCAAGACCTGCGCGATGTCACGCAGGACAGCCTGCACGCCCGCATCGGGGTCGTCCCGCAGGACACGGTGCTGTTCAACGATACGATCTATTACAACATCGCCTACGGTCGTGACGGGGCCACGAGGGCCGAGGTCGAGGCCGCCGCGAAGGCCGCCCAAATCCACGACTTCGTCCTTGGCCTGCCCGATGGCTATGACACCACCGTGGGTGAACGCGGCCTCAAGCTTTCGGGTGGAGAGAAACAACGCGTGGGCATCGCCCGCACGCTTCTCAAGGACCCGCCGATCCTGTTGTTGGACGAGGCCACTAGCGCGCTCGATACCGAGACCGAGCATGAAATTCAGGCCGAGTTGGACGCGATGGGGCAGGGGCGCACGGTTCTGACGATCGCGCACCGGCTGTCCACGGTTGTGAATGCCGACCGTATTGTCGTGCTCGAAGACGGGGTGATCGTGGAGGAGGGGACCCATGACACCCTGCTCGCGCAGGATGGACGCTATGCCCATCTGTGGCATCTGCAGTTGAATGATGAAGAGGCGGCGGCCTGAGACCGATCAGCGCCGTTTGGCGAGTTCGCGGTATAGCGCCTCGCGCGAGACACCCAGATCACTGGCCAGATCACTCAACCGCCCCTTTGGGGGC
>JBCBFU010000095.1:0-4716 GCA_038527375.1 Pseudomonadota bacterium
GGGGCAATCGAACAGGTCAAGCAAAGCTTCGTCGATGCCCCTGAAGTACAGCAATGCTATTACGTCACTGGTGAAGCCGATTTTGTGTTGATCATTCTGGTGCAAGATATGTCTGAATATGAGGCCCTGACGCAGCGACTTTTCTTTTCAAATGAGACGATCAAGAAGTTCAAAACCTTTGTCACAATGGATCGCACCAAAGTGAGCTTAGAAATCGACATCTGATCAGAATAAAGCGGACATTGAGTTGGTTTGAACGAACGGCGACTTTGTCCGCATAGCAGACTTCTACATTGCGCCTGCCAGATCCCCACCACCCCAAGCCTACCCGACCGGCACTGCCGGTCGGCGCCCGACCCTCCCCCCGGGAGGGCGTTCTGCAACGACAGCGAACAGAAACCACGTCAGACACCTTTGGCGTTTCACGCTCGACATAGATGTACCAAACGCCCACCCAGGCTCGGGCACCGACCTCATCTCTATGCCTCGTTCCCAATCGCCCTAGCTCATCGGTAAAGGACACCAGATCCCCGAGCTAGCCGATGTCTCAAGCGCAACACCCCACCCTCAAGCCGCTCCTCGAATACGGCCCTCTGGTCGCGTTCCTCGTCACCTACCTGATCTTCCGCAACGCGACCTTCACGCTGGGCGGCACGTCCTATTCCGGTCTCATCGCGATCACGGCGGCCTTCATCCCTGTCTTTGCCGCGGCCTCCTACGCGCTCTGGCGGCTCACGGGCCGGGTCACCCGCGTGCAACTGGGCCTCGCCGCGATGCTCGTGATCTTCGGGGGCCTCAGCCTCTGGATGAATGACGACCGGCTGATCAAGATGAAGCCCACGGCGATCTACCTCATCCTCACCGCCATCCTCGTCACCGGCCTCCTACGCGGGCAGTCCTGGCTGAAATACATCCTCGAGGACATGATCCCGCTCAAGAAAAAGGGCTGGATGATCCTGACGCGCCGCACAACGGTGGTCTTTGCGCTGGCCGCCATCGCCAACGAAGTCGTCTGGCGCACGCAATCCGATGCCATATGGGTCCTGTTCGAGGCCGTCGTGATGCCGATCCTCATCCTCCTCTTCTTTGTCTCGCAATTCTCGGTCTTCGTGACCTATGGCCGCCTGCGCCGCGCCGACGACGTCAAGGAGCGCACGCCGAACCGAGCAAAGCGCACCGGCCAACCCGCACGCAACAAAGCCAAGGGCCGCGCATAAGGATCGGGCGCCCGCCCAACCCGCCTCCATTGCCTAACGTCAAAGCGATGATTTGCGACATTTCTGTCGGAAATGACCACGTTCCGCGCCGGGCACGCTGGTCACTTGCCGCTGAAACAGCCGTGTTTTCGACGGCGCGCCAAGGCAAGAGGTCCAGATGCAGACGTTTAATATGGGGCGCGTGCCGCCCGTGACCTTTGGGGCCGGACGGCTGGCAAAATTGCCGTCCCTCGTGCGTGCGGCCGGGGGTGGTCCCGTCCTGATCGTGGCCGACGCGATCCTTGCCGATCTGGGCGTGACCGACAGGCTGACCGCTGATTTCGCCGCCAAGGGCATCGCGTCCGAGGTCGCCGCCAACGTGGCCGGGGAACCCAAACAGGCCCTCGTCGATCAGCTCTGCCTCCGCGCGCGCGACGCGCAGGCCCGGGTGATCGTGGGCCTTGGTGGCGGGGCCGCCATGGACGCCGCCAAGCTCGTGGCCGCCATCGCGCCATCGGGCCGCCCGTCCGAAGACTTCGCGCTGGCCGCCGCACCTCTCCCCGCAGACGGCCTGCCCGCCATTGCCGTTCCCACCACCGCCGGCACGGGGTCCGAGGTCACGCGCACCTCGGTCATCTCGCGCGCGGATGGGTCCAAGATCTGGTTCTGGGGCGAGGAGCTCTTGTTCTCCCAGGCCATCCTCGACCCCGAACTGACCCTCAGCCTGCCACCCCATCTCACCGCATGGACGGGGATCGACGCCGTGGCCCACGCGCTCGAAGGGGCCACCGCCGGCACCACCAGCCCCGCAGGTCTGCTCTACGGGTTGGAGGCGCTGCGCATCCTGCGCGAGGCGCTACCAAAGGCCGTGGCCCAAGGCGACGACATCGACGCCCGTGGCCGCGTCCTGTGGGCCAGCATGGTGGCGGGCCTCGCGCTCCACAATTGCAACACGCATATGGGCCACAACATCAGCCACGCGCTGGGATCGCTCGTGCGCGTTCACCATGGCCTTGCCACCGGGCTCGCGCTCGAAGCAAGCTTGCCCTGGCTCGTTGCCCGCCCCGAAGGCGCCGACAACTACGCCCGCGCGGCGCAGGCCCTTGGAGGCGAGGCCACGGCATCTGCGCTGCCAGGCGCCCTGTCAGATCTCATGCGCGCTTGCGATATCCCGGCCAGCCTGCCGGCAGACTGCGCCAGCGTCACGCCCGCGGCCCTCGCCCAGCAGATGAAAGCCCCCGCAAATATCGGCATGGCCCAAAACAGCGCCTGCCCGGTGACCGAGGCCGACCTCGACGAAATGGCGTCGATGATGATGCAAAAGCCCGTCGCCGCCGCATAACACCGCAAAAAAGAAACGCCCAAAGCACAGGGCTTTGGGCGTCTCGAAACTCTATCGGTTAGCGCGACAGCGCCACCACGGGCTTAGGCGTCCTTGTAGACTTCCCAGCGCTTGGTCTTCGACTTGGGCGGGCATTCGATGATGCGCACGCTGTCGCCGACCTTGAATTCGTTCTTCTCGTCGTGGGCCCGGTAGGTCTTGGACTTCCGAACGGTCTTTTGCAGCAGCGGGTGCTTGAAACGACGCTCGACCGACACGGAAATCGTCTGGTCGTTCTTGTCGCCGGTCACGGTGCCGGTGAGGATACGCTTAGGCATTATTCAGCACCTCCGGCTGCTTTTTCGTTCAGGATCGTTTTGACACGGGCCGCGTCACGGCGGACCTGCTTCATGCGTGCGGTGTTTTCCATCTGGCCGGTGGCCTGCTGGAAGCGCAGGTTGAAGCTCTCTTTCTTCAGGTTCGTGAGTTCCTCACGAAGCTGGTCGGGGGTCTTTTCCCGAAGCTCGTTGGCGTTCATATCGCCTCTCCTATTTTGTGCGCACTGGCAGGCCCCGCCCCGGTCGATGCCGGATAGTCTCGGGTCACCTGTCATCCAGTGGATTCGCGGGTGAAGGCCGCCGTATAGGCGGGCCCGGCTGACTTGGCAAGCCTCGCTCTCGGCCCCCCGGGACGAACGACCACCAGCAACAATTCCACGCCGCCTTCGCCATTGGATCACGGCGCGAAACGGCGGATGCGGATTTCTTGACCATTCGAACGCATGGCCCCACCGTTAACCAACCTTGGGTTGTTGGAGTCGGCGTTATGATCCCGTTTCTTGTGTTTCTTGGATTCGTCCTCGTGGCGGAAACCGGTACCTCCACGTCAGATGACGACGATACCGTCCCGACACCGCCGGAACCCGATCCCGAAATCGTACCGATCCCCGTCAATGATGCCGACACGGTGGCGGGAACAGACGGCGACGATGTCTTTGTACCCGCCGAAGGAACGACAGCCTTCAACACCGTGGCCATCGACGGCGGCGCGGGCAACGACACGTTCAACCTGACCGATCCCTCGGGCGATGACCCCTCGTTCGATTTCATCTTCCAAACCCCGACCATCGCCGGTGGCGAAGGCGACGACACCATCGACATCACCGCATCCGGCGGCACCATCGACGGCGGAGCAGGCGACGATGCCATCAACGTCAACATCGGCGACAACACGACCGTTCTGGGTGGCGAAGGCAACGACACGATCAGCGGCCTGCAATTCGCCAGCGACGGCATCACGATCGAAGGCGGGGCCGGTGACGATTTCATCGACGCCCGCAACATGGAGAACGTGCAGGCCAACGGTGGCGAAGGCGATGACACCATCCTCGTGTCGGACTTCAACCAACCCGGCGCAGGCTATGTCAGCCGCGCGGACGGTGGCGCGGGCGAAGACCTGCTGCGCTTCGAAGGCTCCGCCTCGCAAATTGGCGAACTGACCGCACAAACCATGTTCGGCGGCGAAGGAACCGACCGGTTCGAGATCGCCTTTGACGAAGGCGAAGGCGCCATCGAAGACGAAACCCTCCTGGCCGAGGTTGGCCGTTTTGAACAAGAGGTCGTCAACATCGGGGACTTTGAACCGGGTGTCGAAACCATCGTGCTTGATCCCAACATCGCCAACGAAGGCTTCACCATCACCCAAGGTTCGCTGACCGAGGATGCCGAAGCTGGCACCACGACCATGGTCATCCGCTACGAAAGTGACACCGCCGCCACCCGCGATCTGGTCTTCGTGATTGGCGCAACCGGCGTGGACTGGGACGACATCAGCTTTATCGACAACGCGCCAGAGACGCTCTTCCTCAATGGCGTAGAGGTCACGGAAGCACCCGCCGTCGCCTAAAGGTTAACGACGCAACAGCCACCGTGCGTATGTACGCGATGTGTACGCCCGGTGTACGGGATGTGTACGGCTTGTGTACGCCCCAAATCGGGGTGCCGCCGGGGGTTAACGCGCCGCCCTTTGCAACTCGTCCCCTGCTGCGCTAGGCCTCGCCCATGGCCATTTCGACCCTCTTCGCGACCCGCTTTTACGCCGCCGCCCTCAACGCCCATGGACCGGGTGTTGACCCGTCCGAGCTTGAGGCGTCCTGCTACACAATCGCAGAAGATGACGAGGCCGGGCAGGAATGGTGCG
>JBCBFU010000096.1:0-4589 GCA_038527375.1 Pseudomonadota bacterium
CAAGAAGATGAGCCGTGCGGCAGGCTCATACTGATTATCTGGCGGGTTGGGTTCGCCAAAATGTGTTCTTCCTGCGTCCAGCAGACGAGCTACCGCGCGCGCATCCAGTGTCTACCCACCGCACAGATTAACCAATTCCCGCCGATTCATGTGCGCAGCTTGCGTATGTACGCCGTATGTACGGGTTGTGTACGCGCGGTGTACGCCGTGTGTACGCGGGTCATTGGCGCGATCCGCAGGATATGCCGCTCCGTTACCCCACCGCACGCTTGCACCGATGCCGCCCCCTTGCGATAGCACACGGCATGGAGACGTTTTCCGACAAAGACGCCATGCGCGACCACGTTCTGGGCCTCAAACGGCAGGGTCAGCGGGTGGGCTGTGTGCTCACCATGGGGTTCCTGCATGACGGGCACATGGCCCTGATCGCCGAGTGTTTGCGGCATGTCGATCAGGTCTGCGTGTCGATCTTCGTGAACCCCACGCAGTTTGGCGAAAAGGAAGACCTCGACAACTATCCCACTGATATTGAGGGGGATTTGGCCAAGCTGAAGGCCGCAGGCGTCTCGGCCGTCTTTCTGCCGACGCCGGACGTGATGTACCCCGAAGGGGCCGATACCGTTGTGACGGTTCAGGGCCTGTCTGACATCCTGCAGGGCAAGGTCCGCCCGGGTCATTTCCAAGGCGTCACCACGGTCGTGACAAAGCTCTTCAACATCCTGCAGCCGGACGTCACGGTCTTTGGTCAAAAAGACTACCAACAGCTTGCAATCATTCGACAAATGGTCCGCGACATGGCCGTGCCGATCCGCGTGATCGGCCTGCCCACAGTGCGCGAATCCGATGGCCTCGCCATGTCGTCCCGCAACGTTCGGCTGACCCCAGAGGACCGGGTGGCCGCCGTAGTGCTGTCCCAGGCACTCGACCACGCGGAAGCCAACGAATCCAGCGACTTAACGACCGAGGAACTGCGCGCGCTCGTGCGCGAAACCATCGCCCGCGAACCCCGCGCCGACATCCGCGCTATCGACATCCGCGACGCCGAGACCTTGGCCCCGTTCTATGGCCGCCTCGACCGGCCCGCCGTGATCTTACTGTCGGTGCGTTTTGGCGATATCCTCCTGATAGATAACAGAGTTATTGGCCCCGGAAAGGACCAGCTATGAGCACCCAAAAGCCCGTCCGCCGCATCACTTGCCCCCAGATCACCGCGATGAAAGGCGGCGATCCGATCGTCTCGCTGACCTCCTACCACGCGCATACCGCGGCCATAGTCGACCAACACGCCGACTTCATCCTCGTGGGCGATAGCCTCGGCATGGTCATGCACGGGATGGAGACCACGGTGGGCGTCCCCATCGACCTCATGATCATGCACGGCAAGGCCGTCGTACGGGGCACGAGCCGCGCGCTGATCGTCGTCGACATGCCCTTTGGCACCTACGAAGAAAGCCCCGAGGTCGCGTTCCGTAACGCCTCGAAAATATTGAAGGAAACGGGCTGCGGCGCGGTGAAGCTGGAAGGCGGCGCGCGCATGGCCGACACCATCCGCTTCCTCGTTCAACGCGGCATCCCCGTCATGGCCCATATCGGCCTGACACCCCAATCGAGCCACGTCATGGGCGGCTTCAAAACCCAGGGCCGCGACGAAGACTCATGGGCCGAACACGAGGCTGATGCCCGCGCTGTCACGGATGCCGGCGCCTTTGCGATCGTGCTCGAAGGCATGGTCGAACCGCTGGCCGCGAAGATCACCAAACAGATCGAGATCCCCACCATCGGTATCGGGGCGTCGGCCGATTGCGACGGACAAATTCTGGTGTTGGAGGACATGCTGGGGCTGTCCCCGCGCGCCCCGAAATTCGTCAAGGTTTACGGGGATTTGGGCGCCCAGATCGAGGCCAGTGTCAAAGCCTACGCAGACGAGGTGCGCGCCCGCCAGTTCCCGGGCGAGGCGCAGGTCTATCGCTAGCAGCCCGCAGGCAACCGCCAGAGCGCAAGACCCCGCCCCGACCAATAGCCAAAGCCCGGATCGACCGGGCCAATCCGGGTCGCGCCATCACACTTCGCCGGAGGACGCGGCCCCAGATACGCGGCGTCGCGAGGCGTCGGGCGGGTGATCGGAAACTCCGCCTCGTACCAACTGGCCACTGGCTGCGCGGTCCCCACCCATGCCCGCACATCAAGGCCCGAGCCATCAAGCGTGTAGAGCATATCGGCGGTCAACGCCCTGCCCCCGGTGGTGATGACGTCCAACCCCTCGGCACGGGCCAGATCGCCCGCGATCTGGCTCACCTCATCCAGACCAAGATAGCGGTTCAGGAGCGGTTTGCCCTTGGCATCTGTTACCGCCGTTGGGAAAGCCAGCAGCACCGGAAGCGCCACCGCAATCCCGAGGTTGATCGCCATGCTCACCACCAACAGCCCGCGCCGGTTTTGCAGGAGATAAGCCGCCAACATGGGCGCCGCGACATAGGCCGTGGCCGCCCAGTTTCCGTAGGCCCGACTGATAAGGGCCTGCCCCATCACAAGGAGGATGATGGGCACCGACAAAAGAGAAAGCGACAGCGCCGCCCCGCACAGCCGTCCGCGCAGCGCGGGCCAAAGCTGATAGAGCACCACGCCCATCAGGATCGGCCCGAAGGCCAGGAATTGCTCTGCCAGAAACTGCGCGGTCCCCGACCAGTTGAGCGCAAACCCGTTCCACGCGGCGTTGTCTTCGACGATGTGGCGGACGGTCTGCCCGTCATTGGCGATGTTCCACCAGATGTTGGGCGCGAAGACCGCCAAGGCAAAAACCGCCGCGATGGCGGCGTCCGTGAGACGGATGCGCTGTGCCGGTTGCAGGAGCCAGACCAACACCGCCCCCAATACGAAGTAGATCATCGCGTATTTCGACATAAGGCCGAGGCCAACGCAGACCCCGAGGCCCACGGCGAACATCGCCGAAGGGGTCAGGATCAGCCGTCCGTAGAACCCAACAGCCAAGGCGAAGAACGGCAAGAGCATCGTGTCGGTGGAAATCAGCGCGGACCCAATCGTCACCAGCGGCATCGCCACGTAGATCGCCCCGGCCCAGGCCGCGACCCAGCGGTCGACCCAAGCCAGCGCCGCCCAGATGACGGCCAAGGCCGCCGCGCCATGGAACACCGGCGCAGCCACCCGCACCCAGAACGGCGCATCAGACCCGGCGATGTCCGTGACGGTGCGGATCACCCAGCCGATCATCGGCGGCTTCGAGAAATAGCCCCAATCAAGGTTCTGGCCCCACGCCCAATACTGAACCTCATCCACGAAGAGGTCGGTGCCGTTGAAGGCCAGCATCACCACGCGAAAGAGCGTGACGGCAGCGATGAACAGCACCGCCGCGCGCAAGGCGGCGTCAGCTCTTTGCGACATAGATGAACCAGATGTTGCGCAGGTAGATCACGATGCCCACGGCCTGACCGAGGATGATGATCGGCTCGCGCTGTGCAAAGCCGTAGATCAACAGCATCACGCCCCCTCCCAGCGAAAACCACCAGAAGGCGCGCGGCATGACCGACTTTCGCTGTCGTTCGCTGCTGATCCACTGGACGAAGAAGCGCATGAAAAACATGGCCTGCGCGGCAAGGCCAAAGACGAGCCACCAAAGTTCGCGCGCGGTGTCGATTTCAAAGAAATTGAGCAGCGCCTGCATCACGCTGTCCCCGGATGATCGTCTTCTGGAAGGGGGCGGGCGCGCTTGCGTCGTTTGATCAGCCACGTCACGCCGATCAGATCGTAAATGCCCGCAAGGAAGCGGCCAAAATTCGTGTAGTTTGATGTCCCGGCCTCTCGCGCGGCGTGGGTCACGTCCACATGGGCAACGCGCCACCCGTAGGCGGTGAACATCGCGGGCAGATAGCGGTGCATGTTGTTGAAATAGGGGATGTCGAGAAAGGCGTCGCGGCGGAACGCCTTGAGCCCGCAACCCGTGTCGCGGGTCGCGTCATTCAGCAACCAGCCCCGGATCGCATTGGCGAGGCGCGAGGCCAGAAGCTTGGCCTTGGTATCTTGTCGGTCAACGCGTTGGCCCGCGACGAGGCCGAGATCGGGATTGCCTCCTGCGAAGGGCGCGATCAGGGCGGGCACGTTTTCGGGCGGGTTCTGGCGGTCACCGTCCATAGTGCAAATCAGGTCTGCGCGCGCGGCATGAACGCCCGAATGGACCGCCGCCGACTGCCCCGCCGATTGCGGATGTTGCAGCAGCCGAAGATGGGGCCGTTCGGCTTGCAGATCGCGGACCACCTCGGCCGTGCTATCGTCCGATCCGTCATCGACCAATATGATCTCGAACGTCATCCCGGCGCAGGCGGTTTCAATATCCGCCACAAGACCGGCGACGTTGTCTGCCTCGTTCTTCATGGGCACGACGATCGACAGGTCGGGCGCCTGAGCGGTGAGTGGGGTGGCGGTCATATCACGTGTTCCGGCAAGGTCGCCTTGGCGTAACCGCGCGGGCGTGCCGCGTCAAACTATCGTCGGCAGGGGCCGCGTCAGACCATCGTCGGCGGGGGGCCGCGTCAGACCATCGTCGGCGGGGGGCCGCGTCACAACATCGACGGCAC
>JBCBFU010000097.1:0-4452 GCA_038527375.1 Pseudomonadota bacterium
AAACATAGCCACCCCGCGCCTCACAAGCCAAGCACCCTTTGGTGAAGGCCCTAGCGCGGCGTCGCGTTCGCCGTGAACAGCGGCTGCCCGGCGAGGCGGTAGTCGTTGATGACGCCCTGCCCTTCAGGTCCTGTCAGCCATGCCTCGAACCGGGCGACACCCTCTGCGGCGACGTGGGGATGGCGCGCGGGATCGACCGGCAGGAGCGCGTATTGGTTAAAGAGTGCGGGGTCCCCTTCGAAAAGGAGGGCGTGGTTCCCGGGGTTGCCAAATGTCAGCCAGGACGCGCGGTCGCTCAGCGCATAGGCCCCCATCGCGACCGCCGCATTAAGGGTTGCCCCCATGCCGGCCCCCGTCGCGCGGTACCACCGGGGCGAGGCTGCGGCCACATCGATGCCAGCGACCTCCCACAGTGCTAACTCAGCCTTGTGCGTCCCGCTTTCATCCCCCCGACTGGCAAAGAGCGCATTCTGCGCAGAAATCCGTGTAAGAGCGTCTGCCGCGCCTGCAGCCCTGGCAATACCTGCTGGATCATCGCGGGGGCCGACAAGAACGAAGTCATTGAACATGATCTCGCGTCTGTGGGTGAAATGCCCGGCCTTGACCGCTGCGCGCTCGGCGTCTGGCGCATGGACAAGGACCGCGTCCACATCCCCTGCCGCCCCAAGGCGTAAGGCTTTGCCCGTTCCCACGACAATCAACTGATAGCTGTCCCCCGTGGCGTCGCGCGCCACAGGCAGCAAGACGTCCGAGAGGCCCGAGTTTTCGAACGAGGTCGTCACAGCCAGCCGGATCGTGTCCGCCGACACCGAACCGGCGACAAGGCAGCAGAGGGCGATCCACCGCAGAACGCTCATGTGAAATCCTCCAAGAACGCGCGCGCGGCCTCAGGCGCCGGCGCATTGAAAAAACGCTCGGTTTGGACCGGAGCATGCACCTGCCCGCCCTCGACGAAAATGACATCGTCGGCAAGGGCCCGGGCCTGCCGCAAGGAGTGGGTTGCCATTACGATCCGCGTCGTGGCCGCGATGGATGCGAGGTGGTGTTCAACCATCTGCGTCATGGCGCGGTCCAGATGGCTCGTCGGCTCATCCAGGAACAAAACCTCATGGTCCTGCAAAAACGCGCGGCCCAGCGACAGCCGCTGTGCCTCCCCCCCCGAAAGCAGGTGGGCCGGTTGATCGAGGCTGTCCTCCAGCCCCAACAGGCGCGCCACGCGGGCGACGGCCTCCGCGTCCGTCCGACCGGCCAAAGTCAGGGGCAAGGTCAGGTTCTCACCCACGCTCCGCCGCAACAGAACCGGGCGTTGCAACACCATCGCCTGCCCGTTGCGCGCGTCCTCCGCACTGCACGACCACGACACGCGCCCACGCCGCGGCCTCTCCAACCCGTGCAGCAGGCGTAGCAGCGTGCTCTTGCCCGCGCCGTTGGGGCCAACAACGACCGTGATGCCCGGACCAGTCAGGGTCAGGTTGACGGGTCCCAGCAAACGCCGCCCGCGCCGCCGGACCTCGGCGCCCTCTACGGTCAGGGGCAAAAGGCTCACCACCGGCTCGCCCTCTCGGTCCGGGACAACAGATGCACCGACAGGCTCACCAAGATCGACATCGCGATCAGGATCAGCCCCAACCCGATGGCAAGAGCCAGATTGCCCTTGGACGTCTCGAGCGTGATCGCCGTCGTCAGAACCCGCGTAAGGTGGTCGATATTCCCGCCCACGATCAGGATCGCCCCGACCTCGCCCAAGGCACGGCCAAACCCGGCCAGACCGGTCGTCAACAGCGCGCGCCGCGCGTCCCATAGCAAAATGCGCATGCGCTGCCCTTTGCGCGCGTTCAGCGACAACAGCAGATCGTGATACTCGGCCCAGAGATCACGCAGCACCTGATGGGCCAGCGACGCGACCAGCGGTGTGACGATGACAACCTGCGCAATGATCATCGCCGTAGGGGTGTAAAGCAGGCCCAGAACGCCAAAAGGGCCCGACCTCGACAATAGCAGGTAGAGCGCGAGCCCAACCACCACCGGCGGCAGCCCCATCAGGGCGTTGAGAACCGCAATCGCCGCGCGCCGCCCGCGAAACCGCGTCAACGCAAGCCACGCGCCGAACGGCATCCCGATCAGCGCCGCGATGATCGCGGCCATACCGGACACCGCGAGCGAGCGCAGCGAAATCTCGACCAGATCTGGCAAGAGAGCGGACACTGTCATGGGGTGGGAGTGCCGGGCGAAGACCTGAAAATCAAGGGTGAGACTTGGCGATCCCTGAAGGACTCGAACCCTCAACCTGCTGATTAGAAGTCAGCTGCTCTATCCAGTTGAGCTAAGGGACCGCTTGTCTAGTCTTCTGGGGCGTTTTGGGGCGAATTGCAAACTGGGTCTGCGCCAGCACAGAACGCGGGAAGACTCCGTTGATCGAGGTGGTTCTGTTTTCGAGGGATGTCCTTTATGCAGCCGGCACAGCGACCCAGAAAAAGGTTCTGCAATGTCCCTTGATGCCGATCTGCGAAACGCCCTGATTGACGCGACCCGCGCTGCGGCGCGCCGGGAGATCCTGCCGCGATTTCGGTCCCTCGCGCCCGATCAAATCCACCAAAAGACGGGCGTGCAAGACCTCGTTACCGAGGCAGACCTCGCGACCGAAGCGGCCCTGCGGGAGGCATTTGCACGCGTAATGCCCGGGGCCGCGATCATCGGCGAAGAAGGCGTGAGCCAAGACGCTTCCGAGTTGGACCGCCTTGAAGGCACCGCACCGGTCATCGTGATCGACCCGATCGACGGGACATGGAATTTCGCCCACGGGCTTGCCACCTTCGGCACGATCATCGCGGTGGTCGAAGGCGGGCAAACGATCTTTGGCCTGCTGTACGATCCGGTATGCGACGACTGGATTTGGACCGGGCGGGGACAAGGCACTTGGTTCGGCGGGGCCGACAGGGGCGACGCGGCCTTGCCACCGCTTGCGCCGCCGCCGTTGGACCAGATGACGGGCCTGCATTCTGGCCACGGCCTGACCCCGGAACAGCGGGTCGCGGCAACGCATGTCTACGGCTTGGTCAGCCAGGTTGGCAGCCCGCGCGCATCCCTGTGGGATTACAGGCTACTGGCAACCGGAGCGGCCGGGTTTTCGATGAACCGCATGCTCAACGTCTGGGACCATGCGGCGGGTGTTCTGGCCTTCACCGAATTGGGCGGGCAGTCGGCGCTGCTGGATGGACGCCCCTATGCACCCACGCTTCGATCCGGGATGCTGTTGAATGCGGCCTCGCAAGACACATGGGACGCGCTCGCCCCCGGGTTCCGCGCAGCCCTGTCCCCCGACACACCGCCCGTATGACCCGCATCAGCGTCATAACGGCGACCTGGAATCTGATCGAGGCCGGGCGCGGCGAGACCGTGCGTCAGGCCATCAACTCGGTCGCAGGGCAGACGCACGACGATGTGGAACACATCATTCAGGATGGCGCGTCGGGGGATGGGACCCCGGCGCTCTTGGCCGACATCCTCAGCGAGCATCCAAACGCCCAGCTTCACTCGGAGCCTGACAAGGGGATCTATCACGGGATGAACGCAGGCGCGGCACGGGCCACGGGCGACTACCTGCTGTTTTTGAATTCTGACGACTTCTACCACGATCCCGCTGGACTCGCGGCGCTGGCCCGCGCCGCGGACAAGGCGGGGCGTCCGGACGTTCTGCTGGCACCTGTGCGGATGCTTTATGACGGCGGCAAGGTCGGCCAACGCGCGACAAGGCCCGCGCTGATGAAAAGCTTGCGGCACATGTCGGTCGATCACCCGGGCATGGCCGTGCGGCGCGAAGTGTTCGAAAACCTCGGCGGCTTTGACACCCGGTTTCGGCTGGGCGCGGATTATCACATGCTGCTGAGACTGGTGTTGATGGGCGCGCGCTTTGCCCATGCGCCCCGGCCCTTTGCCAGTTTCCGCGCGGGCGGCGTGTCAGCAGACCTCGCTGCGAATGCCGCGGATCGTCTGGCGATCTGGTGTGACCTCTACGCCCAATTTGCCACGCCGGACCCAGTGGCGTGGCAGGCCGCGATGGACCGCAAGACAGCACCGCAAGACGTGCTCAAGTCGATCGTGGAGCGATCCGATAGCGCGCTTGCCCGGGCCTGCGCACGCAAAACGCTCAGACGCGACGCGATCAGATCAATCTTCGGAAAGTGACGGCAATCAGCCGTTAGTGCGTCCAAGCACCCCGGCGGTTCGTTGCGAAGTTATCACCGTACCCACCTGCACGCAGGTTGAAGGAGCGTTTCTTGGGCTCTTGGACGACAGCCTCGATGCCGTGATCCTTGGCATATTCCAACGCCGCTTCCTTGGTGGGGAATGTCAGCCGCACCTGGCTTTGGGTGTCGCTGCTCGATGTCCAGCCCATCAGCGGATCAACCGACCGCGCACTGTCCGGCGCGTAGTCAAGAACCCAATTCTTGG
>JBCBFU010000098.1:0-4325 GCA_038527375.1 Pseudomonadota bacterium
GCGCCGCCCGGTTCCGCTCAAGCTGGCTGAGACGCAGCGTCAAAGCGCCCAGGCCACCCAGCCCGCCCCCCAGCAGCCTCAGCAGCCCCAACAACCCCGTCCGTCAGCCCCGGCTGCGCAAACGCCGACCCCACGCCCGGCGGCGGCCGCGCCCCGCCGCCCTGCCCCCGCGGATGTGGCTTCCCCCGCGCAAGTCAGCGCCGAAACGAATATCGACGCGATCCGGCGCGAGGGTCTGACGGGCCGTCAACTGCGCATGGCCCGCCGGGTGGCGCAGAAGAACGGCATCGCCACGACCAGCGATTTCGAGGCGGTCAAGCTGCTGCGCGAACGCGGCATCGACCCGTTCCAGCGCGCCAACTCGCTCGAGCTTGTCGTGCCCAATGAAACGGCCCCGGCAGAGCAAAAGGGCCGCGTGCAGCTCCCCCAAACGGTCAAGGACAAGCCGGAAAACCTGCCCTCGACCGACCGGGTGACCGCAGCCGACCGGCGCGCGACCGAGATTCAAAAGATCCAGCAGGACATCGCCAAGCGCCGCAAACGCAAGATGGCGCTGCTGTTCACACGGCTGGCGGTTTTTGTGGGCATCCCGACCTTCTTGATGGGGTTCTATTTCTCCCAGATCGCGACGCCCATGTACGCGACGCATTCGGCCTTTCTGATCCAGCAGAACGAGGCGAGCGGGGCGTCGGCTGGTGGCCTAGGGTCTATGTTCGGCACCTCGCAACTGGCAACCGTGCAGGATTCAATTGCCGTGCAGGGCTACCTGACCTCGCGCGAGGCGATGCTGCGTCTGAACGACGATCTGGGATTCAAACAGCACTTCCAGGATAGCGAGATCGACGCCATCACCCGCCTGCCTGCGGATGCGTCGAACGAACAAGCCTACAAGCTGTACAAGAAGCACGTAAAGATCGGCTACGACCCCACCGAAGGGATCATCAATATGGAGGTCATCGCGGCCTCTCCCGAAGCATCAGAGGCATTCTCGGAAAGTCTGATCTCATACGCCGAAGAACAGATTTCCGACCTGTCCCAGCGGTTGCGGACCGATCAGATGCAAGGCGCGCGTGACAGCTACGCCGAGGCCGAGTCCAATCGCGCCGAGGCTGCGCAGCGTCTGGTGGAATTGCAGACCGAGTTGCAAACGGTCGATGCGGCGAGCGTCATCGCAGCGTCCCAGACCCGTATCGCGCAGTTTGAGACGATGCTTGAGGAAAAGAAGCTCGAACTGCAGGCGCAGCTTGGCAACCGTCGGCCCAACCAAGCACGGGTTGAAGGTTTGCAGCGCGATATCCAAGGGCTTGAGGCGTCCATCGCCGATCAGCGCAGCAAGCTGACGCAAGCCAGCGGCGGCCAGCAATCGCTGGCGTCGGTTCAGGCGCAGATCAATATCGCCACGATCGACTTCCAAACCCGTGACGCCATGCTGCAACAGGCGCTTCAGGCGCTCGAAACCGCACGGATCGCGGCAGACCGTCAGGTGCGCTATATCGCGATGTCTGAAAACCCGGTCGCACCGGACAGTGCAAGCTATCCGCGCGTGTTTGAAAACACTGTGCTGGCCTTCCTGATCTTTGCGGGTATCTACCTGATGATCTCGCTCACCGCGTCCATCCTTCGCGAACAGGTATCAAGCTGATGAAATCAATTTCCGTGGGGCCGCTGTCGGTCTCGAACGCGGCACCGCTCACGGTGATCGCTGGGCCCTGCCAGTTGGAAAGCCTCGACCACGCGCAGATGATCGCAGGCACAATGGCCGAAGCCTGCGCTGCTGTCGGCGCGCAATACGTCTTCAAGGCGAGCTATGACAAGGCCAACCGGACGTCGTTGTCCGGCAAGCGCGGTTTGGGAATCGACAAGGGGCTGGAGGTGTTGGGCAAAATCCGCGCCTCGGGCCTGCCGGTCCTTACCGACATTCATGACCCAGAACAGGCGCGCCAAGCGGCACAGGTCGTCGACATCATCCAGATCCCCGCCTTCCTGTCCCGTCAAACCGACCTGCTGGTTGCAGCTGGCGAAACCGGAGCTGTGGTGAACATCAAGAAAGGGCAGTTCCTTGCGCCTTGGGACATGCCCAACGTGGTCTCGAAGGTCGAAAGCACCGGAAACGAGCGGATTCTGCTGACCGAGCGTGGGGCCTCCTTTGGCTATAACGCTCTGGTCGCGGACATGCGCAGCCTGCCAACGATGGCGCAGTCAGGCTACCCGGTCATCATGGACGCCACGCATTCCGTCCAACAGCCGGGCGGGCAAGGTGGCTCCAGCGGTGGCGACCGCCGGTTTGCGCCCGTGATGGCGCGCGCCGCCGTCAGCCTTGGGATCGCCGGGGTGTTCATCGAAACGCATGAGGACCCCGACACAGCACCGTCAGACGGCCCCAACATGATCTACCTGCGCGACATGCCCCGCCTGCTGGAAACGCTGATGAAACTCGACGAAATCGCCAAGGCTGATCCAATCTCGCTTTGAGGCGCGGGCGACAGGCACTAGAACGCCTGTCATGCGTATTCTGATCCTCCTTGCCGTACTGTTGCTCGCCCCCTTGGGCGCGCTGGCCCAAACCGACCAACCCACCGGCACCATCACCGCCGAAGGCAGCGCGCAGTCAGACGCGGTCATTGCCCAGCGCCTGCGCGATATCATGGCCGAATTGGGCGGGTACGAGGACGTCACCGTCACGGTATCCTCGGGCATCGTCACCTATCGGGGCACCACACTCGATCCCGCGGACACCGCGCGACTGACGGCCATCGCAGGCCGGGTCGAAGGCGTCGTCGCAATTGAAAACGATGTGACCGAAACAGGCGATGTCGTGCGCAGGCTCGATCCCGTGCGCGACCGCCTGTTGGACCGGATCGATCAGGGGATCGCGCTGTTGCCGCTGATCCTGATTGCGCTGATTGTGTTCCTGATCGTGCTGATCCTTGGTCTGTTGCTGGCGCGCCGTCCGATGTTTTCGCGCCTCGCCCCCAATGCGTTCATCGCTGATATCTACCGGATGGTGGTGCGGTTGGTGTTTGGGGTCCTGGGCCTCGTGCTCGCCCTCGACATCCTGAATGCGACGGCCCTGTTGTCGACCATCCTTGGGGCGGCCGGGATCATCGGCCTCGCGGTAGGTTTCGCGGTGCGTGACACGGTCGAAAACTTCATCGCCTCCATCATGCTGTCGATCCGTCAGCCGTTTCGCCCCAATGACGCCGTCGAAATCAACGGCGACGAGGGGCTGGTTATCCGGCTGACGTCGCGGGCCACGATCCTTTTGAGCTTTGACGGCAACCATATCCGCATTCCGAACGCGACCGTGTTCAAAAGCCGGATCGTCAACTACACGCGCAATCCCGAACGCCGGTTTCTGTTTGAAATCGGTGTCGCCTCGGACGCCGACCTGGCAACGGTGCGTCAACTGGCGCAGGAGGTGATCTCGGACCTGCCCTTCGCGCTTGTCGATCCTGCGCCTTTGACTTGGATCGACCGCATTGGTGATGGCGCGATTTTCCTGACGGTGACAGGCTGGATCGATCAACGGGAAACAAATCTCCTCCTCGCTAAGGGTGAGGCCCTGCGCAAGGTAAAGGCCGCGGTCGAGGCCGCGGGCGTCGAAGTCCCAGACACGACCTATCGGATCACATTCGGCAACAGCCTTCCGGGATCTGGCACAGCTCTGGTGGCCGAAGACAATGGACGGGTTCCAGACGCGGGGGGCGCCAAGACCCCCGATCTGGCCAAAGCGCAGGCCGCAATTGAGGTCAACGACACGACCCAAGACGCAACCGCACAGTCCCTAGATAAGATCGTGGCGGATGAACGCGCGGATGCCGACAAACCCGATCTGCTGCGCGAAAACGCGCCTGAGGAGTGATCACGCAATCCGTCGCAGCGCCGGTCAAATGGCCGCGCGCAATTGTCGAATGATTTGTGGAATGGGGGCTTGATCCCCCCCGGTTTTCACAATACCTAACCGCCCACGTTGGGATGTAGCCAAGTGGTAAGGCAACTGTTTTTGGTACAGTGTACCGTAGGTTCGAATCCTACCATCCCAGCCAAGCACTCTCCTCTCTTTGGCGAGGCACCAAGTCTACCGAATTAGCGCCGCTATATCCATGTGTTAGCATGGCGTTCGTCCGGCAGAGACCACGTGATCGCGGAGAACTGCCCGCAAATGACGAAGCAGTCTCCGTTTGCGATGTCGGCGGTACGAGTTTGCAGTTTGTGGGGTGTTAGAGTGCGGCGAACTGGGCGCTCTGTTGATCAGCCCCACTTGAGTGGTCCAATTTGATTGTTAGTGCATGATCAGCCTTTGATCCATCTGGACGATGGTTTCG
>JBCBFU010000099.1:0-4039 GCA_038527375.1 Pseudomonadota bacterium
GTCTTCCCGTGGTCAACGTGACCAATCGTGCCGATGTTCACGTGCGGCTTCGTGCGTTCAAACTTTTCCTTAGCCATCGCTAGGCGCCTCTTGTTAAGGGGCCTCTCTTTGGCCCTAATTTCGATGCCGCGCGATTTATGGGAGCAGGCTGGAAAAATCAACCGGGTTTGTCAGCCCCCAGTGGCGGGATCAGCGGGAGCATCGGCAGGCGCATCCGCCGCCTCCGGCGCAAGCACATCGCCTGTGGGATCGAGCACCTCGTCTACGGGCACGTCAGCGTCCACTGTTGCGACCTCTGGCAGACCCTCCAACGCGTCCTCCGGGATTGTGCCTTCCTCGTAGAACCACGGCTGCTGGCGCAGCCAGCGTTCGGTCGCGACGGCGGCGTTGCGCGCAAGCTCTTCCAACTGCTCTTCCCGGCTCATAACCAGACCCGAACCCAACAGGGTTCCCGCACCGATGCTTTCGACCACTGTGATTTGGTGCGGCTCGGGCGTGAGCGTTTCCTGGGTCGCGTCTTCGATCACGGTGATCGAGAAAATCAGCGCCGATTTCGGCGAAAGGACCAGCGGGATGCCCGGCTGAGCCAGCACATATCCTTCGACGATCACGCCCAGATGATAAAACGCGTCACCCTCAAACCGGCTGAAACGGGCATCAAAGGCCTGCTTCATCGCGTCTTTCCATTCCTCTGGCGTGGCCTCACGCGACACCGGGCCTTTGGTCAGGTTGGGCGAGGTGATGGGCACCACAAAGCCCAGTTGGAAATCCCCCATGGGTTTGGGTGTTTCTTCCAGATCGCCCGCCGCACAGCCCGCGAGTGCCAGAAATGCGGCCACAATGGCCCAACGTATACGCATGTGGATCCCCCCAGATCGCGGCAGAACACGCCGCAGGTCTTCGCCATACCCCAGCGCGCAGAGCGGGGCAAACGCCCACGGCCTCAATCCGAGCAAACGTCCCGCAGCGCCGCCCATTCCGCGTCCGACAGAAGCGGCGCGGGATCAAGATCTGCGGGCTGGGCCGCGCGCGCGGCCTCGATCCGGTCGATCATCGCGGGATGGGCCAGGAAATGCTGCACGATGGCCGGCTCATCCCCGTATTCCGCGCGCAAGCGGTCAAAGAAATCGGCCATGGCCGAGGCGGGCCGCCCCGCCGCGTTCATTACGTCGAACGCAAAGGCATCGGCTGCCGCCTCGGCCTCCTGACTGTAATCGGCCTGAATGATGCGTTCGGCCAAGAACAGCACCACCGCCCCACCCGCGAAATCGCCCAAGAGAAGGCCCAAGACACCGATGGACCCCGCCGATCGCAGCGCGATGCGCGCGGGATCGCGGGCCACCACATGACCGACCTCGTGGGCATAGACAGCCGCGACCTCATCCGGGCTCTCTGCCGCCTCCAGCAGACCGCGGAAGAACACGACATAGCCGCCCGGCAACGCGAAGGCGTTGACCATCTCGTGGTCGAGCACGGAGACGGTCAGATCGAACCCTTCCACCTCATCGGGGAACAGCGTCTCGCCGATCTTGTCCAGCGCGGCCAGACCTTCGGGGTTTTCGCACACGGGGACGGGCTGCAGCCCGCTGTCATCCAGCGCGGTGCGAATCTGTTCGAACGTGGTCTGGCCCAGCGCGCGTTCGCCCGCCGGTGGCAGCACCGCCGCCAGATTGTTCGCCAGAAGGGGGATCAGCACAAAGATCATCAGCGCGACCGACGCCACGGCAGCCCCCGCCCACGCGAACAGCTTGCGCTTGCCGTCGACCTTGGGCGCGCGGTGCAGGTTTGGCGCGCGCGCGAGCAGGATGCGCTGATCCTCGGTCGCGCTCAGCACCAGCCGCGCCACCGGATCATCAGCCTGCCGCAGCACCATCAGATCGCCGCCCGCCTGATCGCGGACCCGGCGGAGGCTGGCGAGTGCCCAATCAATACGCGTGCCATCGGGCAACCGCATGGCGAGCGTCCCTGCCGCCTCGTCCACGGCCAACTCTGCGCGGGTGGCCTCGGCGCTCTCGCCCGAGAAATAGAGGCCCTTGCCGGAATAGGTCTCGGGCGCGGCGCCCACACGGATCGTCGTCATATCGCGGCCCCCACATCCAGCGCCTCGGCAAAGCCTTCGGCCTCGGCAAACTCATCGCGGTCGCGCTGCACCACCGCGCCCACGGTATCCGCCCCGGTCAGCGTCAGCGTCTCCACATAGTGCCGCAAGACCGGCATCGTCAGGAACACGTGGGTGAGGACCGACCACATCAGGAAGGTCCCGAAATAGGCCAGCCCCAGCAGCCCCAGAAGCGCCCATCCCGGCACCGGCCCATTGCCCAGCATCAGCAGATCAAAGGGCGAATCCAACACGCCTGCGTCCATGCCCGAGGCGGCAATCACAGCCCCGATCGCGATGGTGAAAACCAGAACCGGGATCATCGCGCCAAAGAGGCGGGCAATGTTGCCCAGAACCACGATCCGCACCATCCGGGCTGTTCGTGGCGCGGCGTCAAACCCGATGCCGCCACCCGCCCCGCTGGTCCGGATCGCATTGGCCATCACCTTGCGCCCCATGACGTCGTATCGCACGAGCCCGTAAATCAGCCACGGCACACCAACCAGTAGCATCAGGAACAACCGTCCGGTGCCGGACGCGTCGGCCAGTCCCGAAACCGCGTTCACCGCGTCGATCAGCGGGGCAAGCGTCAGGAAGAGCCCGATCATCACATGGGCGAAATGGGGATAGAGCATCCGCGCCGACCCGCCCTGCTCCAACTGCACCGATCCCCAGACCGTGCGGTCGATGCGAAATTTCTCAAGCGCAAAGCGCATCTTGGGGTGCAGCAGGCCCAGCGTGACGATTGTGCCCAACCACCAGACAAGGGCGCGCATGGCATATCCCCACGCGCCCGCCAGCACGCCAAACCGAATGCCCCGCCACCGGGTCCGCGCCAGCACGTAACGCCGCGCACGGTAGCGGGCGTAAAACCACAAAGGGATGACCCCGACGAAAGACAGCGCATATCCCGCCCCCGGCGCCGCGAGGAGAGAGAAGCTCACAAACATCAGGATCAGGTTCACGACGCCAAGGTAGAAGGCCAGCACCACCACCGCGATGAGGAAACCCATCAGCTTCTCGACCGGCTGGCCCACATATTCCAGCGGCAGCCCATCGGGCCGGATCGCCGACCAGTACCACCGTCTGAGCCGCGTCTTCATCCAGAACCGATAGAAGCCCAGCGTCAGGATCGTCAGCGCGCCCGTCTTCAGCGCCAGCCAGAACAGCGTCCCGCGCTGCCCGCGCCAGAACACCGGCTCACTAGGTGAATCGGTTGTCCCGTGGGAAACCGCGAGGTGCCATCCGTCCTGTTCCGGCCCGCTTGCCGATCCATTCGTCAAGCTCGGGTTGTTCGACGGTTCGGGTGCGCCCGGCGGGGTCGCGCCAGGAGAGGCCTTCTGCCAGGGTGAAGGTGATGGCATCGCTCAGGCCCCCGTCCTTATACTTTTGCAGTCGCACTCCCTTCCCGCGCGCCATCTCGGGCAGCTCCTCCAGCGGGAATACGAGGACTTTACGGTTCTCGCCCACACACGCAACTGAATCTCCGGTCAGGGGGGAACACACCAGCGCCGTCGCCGGAGCGCGCACGTTCAACACCTGCTTGCCTGCACGGGTCTGGGCGATCACCTCGTCCTCGGGGACAACAAACCCGTCACCCGCCGTTGACGCCAGCAACAGCTTGGCCCCGGGCCGGTGGATAAAGAGCGAGACGATCTCGGCCTCGTTGGGCAGGTCCACCATCAGACGCAAGGGTTCCCCCATCCCGCGCCCGCCCGGCAGGTTCGAGGCCGAGATCGTATAAAACCGCCCGTTTGACGCAAAGGCCAGCAGGCGATCAGTCGTTTCCGCGTGGAAGACGAACCGCCCTTCGTCGCCATCCTTGTATTTCAGCTCGCGGGTCAGATCGATGTGACCTGACAGGGCGCGGATCCACCCCATTTTTGAGCAGACGACCGTGATCGGTTCGCGGTCGATCATCGCCTCGATGGGCACATCCTC
>JBCBFU010000100.1:0-3885 GCA_038527375.1 Pseudomonadota bacterium
CCGAAAAGTTGCCGACATAGTCTGCGACGGCATCAAGCCCGTCCAGACGACCGCCAGAGCGGGGATCGGAATATAAGAACGGTTCGGCGATGGCCTCTGAAATCAGTGCCGCGCGGGCGGCGGGGTCCTGTTCGCTCCATGCGGAGAAAAACGTGTCGAGGGCAGAGGTCATTGCGGAACCCAAATTTGGGACAGTGACGCAGCCCCGGACCCATGCCCGGGGCTGCGGCGTTCGAACCTTAGAAGCTCAGAGCCGGGCAGGTTTCGTCGGACATGTAGTCGTGGACCATCAGGTCACCCGAGATGATCGAGGCTTTGGCCTCTTCCACCTTCGCGACCATCTCGTCGGAGACGAGCGAGGCGTTGTTTTCGTCCATCGCGTAGCCCACGCCGTCATTGGCCAGACCTTGCACCTGGAACCCGGTTTCGAGGCCGGGGCCATCCGAGAACGCGGTGAAGACAGCGTTGTCGACACGCTTGAGCATCGAGGTCAGGACCTCGCCCGGGTGCAGGTAGTTCTGGTTGCTGTCCACGCCGATCGACAGGATGTCTTCGTCGGCTGCGGTTTGCAGAACGCCCACGCCGGTGCCGCCTGCGGCGGCGTAGACCACGTCAGCGCCTTGGGCGATCTGTGCTTTGGTCAGCTCGGACCCTTTCACCGGGTCGTTCCATGCTGCCGGCGTCGTGCCGGTCATGTTGGCGATGACGGTCGCGTCGGGGTTTGCTGCCTTGACGCCTTGGGCATAGCCACAGGCGAAGCGGCGGATCAGCGGGATGTCCATGCCGCCGATGAAGCCGACGGTGCCGGATTCCGACGCCTCTGCCGCCATCATGCCGACGAGGAACGAACCTTCGTGTTCGTTGAATACGACCGAGCGCACGTTGGGTGCGTCGACGACCATGTCGATGATCACGAAGGAGGTGTCGGGGTAGTCGCCTGCGACCTCACCCAGTGCGCCGCCAAAGGCAAAGCCTGCCATGACGATCGGGTTCGAGCCTGCTTCGGCAAAGCGGCGCAGCGCCTGCTCGCGCTGGGCTTCGTTCTGAAGTTCGACTTCACGGAACGTGCCGCCGGTTTCCTCGGCCCAACGGGTCGCGCCGTTGAACGCCGCTTCGTTGAAGGATTTGTCGAACTTGCCGCCAAGGTCAAAGATGATGGCCGGGTCGGCCGCCACGGCTGTGGCCGAGATTGCCAGAGCAGCCGCGCCGCCCAGCATTTTGGTCATGAAGGTCATGATAGTCCCCTATTGGATCGCAATGGATCACGCCCAGGGGGTTGCGTCGCCTCATGCGCGCGCCCCCCGGTCGCGTGCAGATCAGATGATCATGCAGATTAGGCCAAGGGTGGCTCAGGGCGTCAACCGGATTCTGGCGTCTGGAGGCCGGTTGACCGATGGGCAATCGCGGGAAGTGCCGCTATTTTGGCCGCTTATTGCCGGAGGTCGGATTTAGGGCGCAGACCCGAGGTCGCGTTCCAGAAGGACGGCGTCGTCTGTACCGTCCTCGGTGCGGTAATATCCCTGCCGGATTCCCGCCTGTCGAAACCCGTGACGCGCATAAAATGCGCGGGCGGGTGCGTTTCGGGCGGCCACTTCGAGGATGATCTTGGCGACACCGCGCGCTTGCAGGGACGTCTCGAGCGCTGCAAGCGCTGCGGTCGCGGCGCCGTTGCGGCGGGCCTGGGCCCGGGTCCCGATCAGCAACAGCTCGGCCTCGTCCAAGATGGGGCGGGCGATGGCATAGGCGTCCGCGTGCACGACAACGATCAGCGACGGGTCGTCCAAGGCCGCCCTCAGGGCAGCCGGGGACCAGCCATGGGCACCATCCGCCCCGAAGGCCGCGCGATGGAGGTCCGCGAGGTCGCTCATCCGTCGATCAGGGTCGGGGGAGCGTCCCGTGGGGGCGCGGCATCCGCGGGCCGCACATAGAGCGGCGTGGGCGGGCCTGCGGTGGCGGCATCAACCCGCGCCGCGATCCGGGCGACTGCCGACCCGGGCGCAAAGGCGGCTGGTCGGTGCGTCAAACCAAGGCGATCCGCAAGCGGCGCGGCGGCGGACCCGATGCAGGCGGTGCCCGGCGTGATAACCAGCTCAGCCGTCTCCACGTCGATGAGCGACAGCGATGCAGGTGCTGCTCCCCCAAAGCCCTGAACATAGGCCTGCCCACGCGGCGCGCTCAGCGCAGCGAGCCGGGGGCCGTCGGTTCCATACGCGCAGGCCTCCAGCAGCGAGACCCCAAATGCCGGTTTCCCCAGCCCCAGCGCCAGTCCCCGCGCCGCAGACACCGCGATCCGGATACCTGTGAAGTTTCCGGGGCCAACCCCAACGCCAATCCGGTCGATCTGCGCCCAAGTCAGATCGGCTTCGCGCAGGCACTGTTCCAAGAGCGGCATCAACTGCTCTGCCTGGCCGCGCGTCATGTCCTCATGGACCGCCGCAAGGCAGGTATCGCCCTGCAAGATGGCAGCCGAGCAATAGGGGCCAGAGGTGTCGAAGCCTAGAGTGATAAGGGACGGCGCGGTCATAATGTGCCTGCACCCCTGAGGCGGGCTCGCCCGCTCGCGTTGTCGCGAGGTAGATCATCAGCAAGGCAAAGCCACGTCACCTGTTCCCCGGTGTGGGAGTGGCTTTCGGGCGCAATCGCGTTTGGGTCCTCGAACAGCCCCACGGGCACGTAGACTTGGCCCGGCAGGTAGTCATATCGGGCTAAAGTCGGAGAGCCGCATTTGGCGCAAAAGCCGCGCGAGACGCCCGGCGCGGTGCCCGCCGTCGGGCCCTCCTCGGGCGTCATCGTCACGTCGCTCTCTGCGAAGGCCGCAAAGGCCGATACCGGCGCGCCCGAATGGCGGCGGCAAGACGCGCAGTGGCAATAGGCAACGGTGATAGGGTCGGCGCGCGCAACGATTTGCACCGCGCCGCAATAGCATTGGGCCGTAAGTCGCATCGCCCTTATGCGGCGACGGGGCGGACTTCGGTCACTTCGGGGATGTAGTGGCGCAGCAGGTTCTCGATACCCATTTTCAGCGTCAGCGTGGATGACGGGCAGCCCGCGCAAGCGCCCTGCATGTGCAGGTAGACGACACCGCGGTCAAAGCCGTGGAAGGTGATGTCGCCGCCGTCCTGCGCCACGGCAGGCCGCACGCGCGTGTCGAGCAATTCCTTGATCTGGCCCACGATCACGCCGTCTTCGCCCGTGTGTTCGGCGTGGCCGGAACTGGGCTGTGCAGCACCGCCTGCGATGACCGGGTCACCGGATTGCACATGCTCCATCACCGCACCCAAGATCGCGGGTTTGATATGGTCCCACTCAACGCCGTCCTTTTTGGTCACCGTGACGAAGTCGTGGCCAAAGAAGATGGCCGAGACACCATCGACCGCAAAGATGCGCTGGGCGAGGGGGGAGGAGGTTGCCGCCTCTGCCGACGGGAAATCCGCAGTGCCCGTTTCCAGCACGGTCTGACCGGGCAGGAACTTCAAAGTGGCCGGGTTCGGCGTCGATTCGGTCTGGATGAACATGGGAAACCTCGTGGCGGCAGGGGGTGGGCGTTGCACAGGATATGGGACCGGGGGGTGCCGGAAGTCAAGAACTTGGAATGGTTCTAAACTGGATTACAGCGTCAAAGCGATCTCAAGCGCCCGATGGGCGTCCCTCGCGATCACTGCTTCAGCAATTTGAGCGTTAATGGGATCAGCAAGGAACGCTGTCGAGTCTCCGGTAAACATGGCTTCGCGAAAAACGGGATACATTGGATCAGACTCCGCAAGAGGCCCCAATTCCTCAAACCTCAGCTGTGTGGCTGTGCGAGTGAACTGTTCGGCGCGGCTCGAGATACCTTCGATGTTTAGCACCGCCACAACCATAGCGACACGAACATGCATCCCGCTT
>JBCBFU010000101.1:0-3861 GCA_038527375.1 Pseudomonadota bacterium
TCTGAAGAAGCGGATGATCGTGATCCTGAACGACAACGAGATGTCGATTGCCCCGCCGGTGGGGGCGCTGTCGTCCTACCTGTCGCAGCTTTATGCAGGCGCGCCGTTTCAGGAGTTCAAGGCCGCTGCCAAGGGTGCGGTGAGCCTGTTGCCCGAGCCGTTCCGCGAGGGGGCGAAGCGGGCCAAGGACATGCTCAAGCACATGACCGTCGGTGGGACGCTGTTTGAGCAGTTGGGTTTTTCATACCTCGGGCCGATTGACGGGCACGACATGGATCAGTTGTTGCCGGTGTTGCGGACTGTCAAGGACCGCGCGACGGGGCCGATCCTGATCCATGTGATTACGCAAAAGGGCAAGGGCTATGCCCCTGCCGAGGCCGCGCGGGACCGGGGTCATGCGACGGGCAAGTTTGACGTCGTGACGGGTGAGCAGAAGAAGGCGGTGTCAAACGCGCCGTCCTATACGTCCGTATTTGCCAAGGCTCTGATGGCGGCGGCCGAGAAGGACGACAAGATTTGCGCGGTGACGGCGGCAATGCCGGATGGCACGGGGCTCAAACAATTTGCGGAGCGCTATACCAGCCGGACGTTTGACGTGGGCATTGCCGAACAGCATGGCGTGACCTTCTGCGCGGGCCTTGCCGCGGGCGGGATGAAGCCGTTCTGCGCGATGTATTCGACGTTCCTGCAGCGGGGCTATGATCAGGTTGTGCATGACGTGGCGCTGCAAGGGTTGCCGGTGCGCTTTGCGATTGACCGCGCGGGTCTGGTGGGGGCCGACGGGGCGACCCATGCCGGGTCCTTTGACGTGGCCTATCTGGCGAACCTGCCGGGGATGGTCGTGATGGCGGCGGCTGACGAGGCCGAGTTGTGCCGCATGGTGGCGACAGCCGCGGATTATGATGACGGCCCGATTGCGTTCCGGTTCCCAAGAGGCGAGGGCGTGGGTTGCGACCTGCCAGAGGACGCCAAGCCGCTGGAGATCGGGAAGGGCCGGATGATCCGCGAGGGGTCGCGCGTTGCGATCTTGTCCTTTGGCACCCGCCTGCAAGAGGTGGAGGTCGCGTGCGACGCGCTCGCCGCCAAGGGGATCACACCCACCATTGCTGATGCGCGCTTTGCCAAGCCGCTGGATCAGGAGTTGATCCTGTCGCTGGCAAGCAGCCACGACGCCCTCATCACCATTGAAGAGGGGGCGGTTGGCGGCTTTGGCAGCCACGTGGCGCAGCTTCTGGCCGAAGAGGGCGTGTTCGATACAGGCCTGAAATTCCGGTCCATGGTGTTGCCCGACAGCTTTATTGATCAGGCGAACCCGCGGGACATGTATGACGTGGCCGGTCTGAACGCCGAGGATATCGAGGCCAAGGCTCTGGACGTTCTCGGCATCGCATCACTGGACGCCGCGCGCGCCTGAGACGCGCGGCGGGGCGTGATTGCGGCGCTGGGCTGACGCGCCCTAACGTTTCGATTGCGCGACGCACCTGCATCGTTAGCGTCACCATATGGCACCGAACCCGCATTCCCGCCCCGTCATCCTGTATCGCTGGCTCGTTTTCGCGCTGGCGGCGTTTTACAGCGTCTACATGCTGACCACCTCGTCCTACGAGGGGGCGGGCGGGCCGTTCCGGTACCTTACGATCTGGGCCCTGCTTCTGAGCTTTTTCTGCGCCTCGCGCGTTTTGGCCATCAGCGAGCGGCGGTCGGACCGTCGGTGGGACGCGGTGATTGCGGCCACGGCTGTGGTCAACGCGATGGTCGTTTTCCTGTATTGGCGGCTTTACTTCGCGGATGCCGCGTCGGTCACGCGCAATGGCGAATTGGGTGTGTGGTGGAAGGAATACTACCTACATGGCGCGGGTGCAGTATTGATGTGGATCGATGCGATTGTCATCAACCGCCCCTTCCGCCGTCTGGTGGCGTCGGCACTGACGCTGGTCGGGATCGTTGTGGCCTATGTGGCGTGGTCGGAACTGCTGGTCGGGCCGCTCAACGGCACGCCGATCGGGTCGGTCACGACGGGTCTGCCCTATCCGTTCCTGAACAATCTGGAGCTTGCCGGACGCCTTGAATTTTATGGCGTCAACGTTGTGACGGCGCTGGTCGTGCTTGCGGTCTTCTTTGCGCTCGGTTGGGTCATGCGCCGTGTGTTTGGGGACAGGCCGGACATCGCCGCGGGAACTGACAAGGCCGTGCGCGCCTGATCACCTGTCCCGCTCTTCTGCGGCAAGAAGTGCTGCCAGCCCTTCGCGGTAGGTCGGGTACTTCAGAACCACATCCAAATCGTCTTTGATCCGGTCATTTCGGACGCGTTTGCTTTCGGCGTAGAAGCTGCGGGCCATGGGCGTCATGTCGGCGGTCGCGAAATCCTCGGCCGGGGGGAGGGGAAGGCCCAGAAGCTCGGCCGCGTGGCCGATGACCTCTTCGGGCGGGGCCGGATCGTCATCGCACAGGTTGTAGATCGCGCCGGCATTGGGGCGGGCGATGGATGCGGCCAGCACCTGCGCGATATCTTCGACGTGGATACGGCTGAAGACCTGACCGGGTTTGATGATCCGCCGGGCCGTGCCTGCGCGGACCTTGGCAAAGGGCCCGCGCCCGGGGCCGTAGATGCCCGCAAGCCGGAAGATGTGGAGCGGCAGGCCCACGGCACGCCAGGCCGCTTCGGCCTCCACCCGCATTTGCCCGCGTTTGGTGGCCGGGGTGAGGGCTGTGTCCTCGTCGACCCACCCGCCGCCATGGTCGCCATAGACACCGGTGGTCGACAGGTATCCGACCCATTCGAATTGGTCGCGGCGGGCGGCGATTTCTGCGCCCAACGCGTTCAACACCGGATCACCCGCCTCGGTCGGCGCGGGCGAGATCAAAAGATGCGTGGCGGCATCAAGTGCAGGCGCCATATTCGCGCCGGGCCAGATGCGGGGTTCCACGCCTTCGGCCTGAAGCTGTGCGGCCTTATCCTCGGACCGGGTCGTGCCGATGACGCGCCAGCCGTCAGTCAAAAGCTGCGGGGTCAATGCGCGGGCCGAAAACCCGTGTCCAAAGGAGAGAATGGTCGTCATGGGCCAGACATGGGCCAGCACCGGGGGCTTGTCAAAGCCCCCGCGCATCTGTGGGATGGCGCGAGAGAGAGGAGGGCAGATGCCAGATAAACCAGATCTCGACGGGGCCTATGCGTTGGCATCACAGGATGCGATCCGTGATCTCTATGCCGATTGGGCGGACAGCTATGATGCGGCGTTTGCTGCCGCGCGGGGATATGCGCTGCACAGCCATGTCGCCGCTGCGTTTGTTGCGCGTGGTGGATCGGGGCCGGTGCTTGATGTCGGGGCCGGGACCGGGCTCGTGGGTGAGGTCTTGGTGGAACATGGTGTGGGCCCGGTAGATGGGATGGATTTGAGTCAGGAGATGCTGACGGTCGCCGCCGGGAAGGGTGTCTATGGGCGGCTCTTTGCGGGGGACATTCTAGGCACCCTGGACGTCTCGGTTGGCGCTTATCAGGGCGTGGTGTCTGCGGGGACGTTCACCTTGGGGCATGTCGGGCCGGACGCGCTGTTAGAGGTGGTACGTGTGTTGGCGCCTGGTGGGTTGGCGTGTCTGTCTGTGAACGCGTCGCATTGGGAGGCGGCGGGGTTTGGTGCGGTGATGGCTGGGTTGGCGGGGCAGGTCGCAGACGTGCAAGAGCGTGCGTGCCGGATTTACGCCGAGGGGGCGGAGCACGATCACGCAGAGGATCGAGGCGTGATTTTGAGCTTTCGGCGTTTGTAGTTGCGGAATGTCAGTCCGACGCTTTGATCGGATGTAGTGCCCGGCGGAAGCGCCGGGCAGCCCCCGACCGCCCCCCCGGGCGGGGGCTTCACCCCC
>JBCBFU010000102.1:0-3461 GCA_038527375.1 Pseudomonadota bacterium
TGGATCGTGACGCGGTTGCCTTTCCACGTGCCGGTAAAGCCCAGCATGCCGCGCACTTCGTTCACGAGGACGGGGTTGTCGAGGAATGTCTCGGCCGCCCATTTCGCGCGCAGGGGGTCGCCCGGCATCAGAACGGTTTCCGCGATGTCACCTTCTTTGGCGGCGATATGGGGCGTCATGGCGCGGGTCCTTTTGGTTGGGCGTGTGGTGGGGTGAGGTTACGCGCTGTGCGCCCCATCGGCGAGCGATTTAACGAAGGCCAGCACGTCGGCGGCATTTTCGCCTGCGCCGATGCGTTCGACGATCGCCGATCCCACGACCGCGCCGTCAGCGACAGAGGCAATGTCGCGCGCATTGTCGGGCGTCTTGATCCCGAAGCCAACGATGATGGGCAGATCGGTTGCGGATTTGATGCGGGCCACCTCGGGCGCCACATCCGTGGCCTGCGCGGCGGCTGCCCCCGTGATCCCGGTGATCGAGACGTAATAGACAAAGCCGGAGGTGTTCTGCAGCACGGCGGGCAGGCGCGCGTCGTCGGTCGTTGGTGTGGCAAGCCGGATGAAGTTCAGCCCAGCCTCCTGCGCGGGGATGCACAGCTCGCTGTCTTCCTCGGGCGGCAGGTCCACGATGATCAGCCCGTCGATCCCGGCCTCCTTGGCCTGGCTCAGGAACAGGTCGACGCCGCGCGAATAGATCGGGTTGTAATAGCCCATCAGCACGATGGGCGTGGTGTCATCCTCGGCCCGGAGCGCGCGCGCCACGTCCAGCGTCTTGTCGAGCGTCATGCCGTTTTCCAGCGCCCGCTGCCCGGCCAGCTGGATCGTGGGGCCGTCGGCCATCGGGTCGGTGAATGGCAGGCCCAATTCGATGATGTCCACGCCCGCCGCCGGCAGGCCTTTCACGACCTCAAGGGCGGTGTCGTAATCGGGGTCACCGGCCATGACATAGGCCACGAAGGCCTTTTTCCCCGCGGCGCGCAGGTCTGCGAATTTTGCGTCGATGCGTGACATGTTCGCCCTCTCTTACTCGGTCGGCGTGGGTTTGGGGGATTGCGGCGGCGAAATCAATGGGGCACGGCGCTGTTGGGCGGTGTGGACCGGGTGGAGCGCCAGAACCGGATCGGGAGCAACACACCCGCCACGGCGAGGCCGACGGTGTAGCCTGCCCATAGCCCGACCGCGCCGTGGCCCATCACAAAGCCAAAGACATAGGCCAATGGCAGGGCCAACGGCCAGTAGGAGATCAGCGTGATGGCCGTGGGCACGGTGTTGTCGGACATGCCGCGCAGGGCCCCCAGGGTCGTGGTCTGGAACCCTTCGACCAATTGCAGGACGGCCAGCGCGACAAAGAGCGCCGTGGCGAGCGTGATGACGGCGGGGTCCTGCGACAGTTGCGCGGCCATCGCGCCCCCCAACAGGACAAAGACCGCCGCCGTTGCCGTTTGCCACACGATCGAGATGCCAAGACCCGCCTTGAGGATTGCGCGCAGCCGTTCGCGGGAAGCCCCGCCCACGGCGTGTCCCACCCGGATCGACACCGCCCCGGCAAGGCCCAGCGGGATCACATAGGCGATGCCTGCCGCCGCATTCACGACCTGATGCGCGGCCAGTGCCGTGGCCCCGAGCCAGCCCATCATGATCCCCACAAAGGCATAGGCCCCGCCTTCGCCCGCATACCCAATGCAAATCGGCAGCCCTTCGCGGAACTGCGCGGATACGCCCGCGCGGGTGACGGCGGCGGCCTGACGATAGGGCGCCATGGTCGCGCTGCGCGTCCAATAGAGGTAGGCAACCGCGAGGCTGACCGTCTGCGACAGGATCGAGGCGAGGCCCGCGCCGAGCAGCCCGAGGTCCAGCACGTGGATGAAGATGTAATTGGCGGGGATATTGACCACCACGCCAACATAGCTGATGCCCACACCGGTCCATTCCCGACCCACGGCGTCAAAGAGGCTCTTGATCGCGAAGAACAGGATAAACGGCACGATCCAGAGCGCCATGGACACCCAGTAGGGCCACAGGATCGCCAACACCTCGTCCGGTTGCCCGATTGGACCGAGCAGCGGGAAGGCAGCCAGCATTAGGATAACCATCCCCGCACCCACCCCCCCGGACAGGGCCAGCCCGGTCCGCACTTCGGACGACACCCGCAGGCTGTCGCCCGCGCCGTCCGCCTGACTGATGCGCACGCTGATGGCGGTGATGATCCCCCAGAGGCCCGAGATGATGATGATCAGCATCGCGGTTGTGATCCCGGCTGCGGCAAGGGGCACAGTGCCCAGCGGTGCGATCATCACGGTGTCGACGACACCGATCATCGTGGCCGCCGCAAAGCCGATGCAGAGCGGGACGCTGAGTTTCACGAGTGGGCGGATTTCGGAACGTGTGGAGGCCATGGGATCACCTGAGCGCCCCCGGCGGGCCCCCGGCGACGTGAACAGATTTGCAATCCTCAGCCGCGCGAGGGAGCGGGTGCTCTGGTCGGTTGGCTACTGATTTGGGCCCTTAAGTCAACGGATCACTCGCAATTTAGCATCCAGGCCACGCCAAAGCGGTCGGTGCACATGCCGAATGCGCGTGCCCAGAAGGTTTTGTCGAGTGGCATGATGACCTGCCCACCGTCCGAGAGTTTCGCGAAGAGGTCGGCGGCCTCCTCCGGGCTGTCGAGGGCGACTTGCAGCGTCATCCCGTGAAAGCCGTCATGGGTTCCCGCCCATGGGGCCGTGTCAGACATCATCAATACCCGCCCGCCGATCAACAGGCGGGCATGGGCGATTTTGTCGTCATATGCCGGGTCAAGCGCACCGCCATCGGGCATCTCGCCAAAGGTCATGATCTCGGCAATCTCGGTGCCGAAGGTGGCGGCTTAGAATTCAGCGGCCTCGCGCGCGTTGCCGTCGAATGTGAGATAGGGGTTCAGCTCCATCTGCGGGCTCCCGGGTTGCTTGTCTTGCGGCAAGGTTGCGCCTATTGAGCGGCTCGATCAAGCTTGAGGAGCGCGACATGGGTTTCAAGATGGGTATCGTGGGTCTGCCGAATGTGGGCAAATCGACCCTCTTTAATGCGCTGACCAAGACCGCGGCGGCGCAGGCCGCGAACTTTCCGTTTTGCACGATTGAACCCAATGTGGGCGATGTGGCCGTGCCCGATGCCCGGCTGGACAAGCTCGCCGCGATTGCGCAGTCCAAGCAGATCATCCCCACGCGCATGACCTTCGTGGATATCGCGGGCCTCGTGAAAGGGGCCTCGAAGGGGGAGGGGCTGGGCAACCAGTTTCTGGCCAATATCCGCGAGGTGGATGCGATTGCCCACGTGTTGCGCTGTTTCGAGGATGGGGATGTGACCCATGTGGAAGGCCGCGTGGACCCAGTGGCCGATGCGGAAACCATCGAGACCGAGCTGATGCTGGCTGACATGGAAAGCATCGAAAAGCGGATGCAGAACATCGTGCGAAACGGAAAG
>JBCBFU010000103.1:0-3168 GCA_038527375.1 Pseudomonadota bacterium
GTGATCCTTGGCATATTCCAACGCCGCTTCCTTGGTGGGGAATGTCAGCCGCACCTGGCTTTGGGTGTCGCTGCTGGATGTCCAGCCCATCAGCGGATCAACCGACCGCGCACTGTCCGGCGCGTAGTCAAGAACCCAATTCTTGGTCTTGGCAGAACCCGATGACATTGCGGTTTTCGCGGGCTGGTAGATACGGGCGCGCATGGGATGCTCCGGTGGCTGGCTTGCGGTGCGGTTATCAGCAAAAGCATGCTGCGCCGCAAGGGGCATGATGTCCCAGCGCAGGTTCACCAAGGGCGATATGGGGAGGCCGCAAGCAGGGCAACGATATCCAGTTCCCGTAAGCGAGGGGTGGGTGAGTGGGGAACGAGGCCCGGACACCGTTGCGACTGCTTGCACTTTAATCGGTAATTTCTGTTAAACGGGAAATCAATAAAAAGATGCACTTTTTAGTTGTATTAGGCGGCACTCGCTGGAGCGAGATACCTACAAGGCATTGAATTCAAATAATTTCAGACGTTCTGCACCTCCGACGCCTCACCAGATATGGGGAGAAAAAAGTTCGCGGGCGATCCGCCCTCCTGTCATGACTTGTCAGCAGACACCGGCGGCAACATATGTGACCTTCTGCCAGAATTTGAATGATCGTTGCGATTGCCCCGGGGGTGTCATGCACAACAACTCTCCAGAACAGATGCCTGCCCTGAACTTTGCGCCGTCCGCAGACGTGCGCGGGCGCGAAAAGCTGGAAGGTGGGCAGCAGTTTGTGATGCACACGGAATTCAATGCGGCGGGCGACCAACCCGTCGCGATCGAGGAGCTGTCGCAAGGCATCAAAGATGGCGAACGCGATCAGGTGCTGCTGGGCGCGACCGGCACCGGCAAGACCTTCACCATGGCCAAAGTGATCGAGGAAACCCAGCGCCCCGCCATTATCCTTGCCCCGAACAAGACGCTCGCGGCCCAGCTTTACGGCGAATTCAAAGGCTTCTTCCCCGAGAACGCCGTCGAATACTTCGTGTCCTACTACGACTACTACCAGCCCGAGGCCTATGTGGCCCGGTCCGACACATACATCGAAAAAGAAAGCCAGATTAACGAACAGATCGACCGGATGCGCCACTCGGCCACGCGGGCGCTGCTGGAACGCGACGACGTGATCATCGTCGCCTCGGTGTCGTGCATCTACGGTATCGGCTCGGTCGAAACCTACGGTGCGATGACCCAGGACCTGCATTCCGGCAAGGAATACGACCAGCGCAAGGTCATGGCCGACCTCATCGCCCAGCAATACCGCCGCAACGATCAGGCCTTCCAGCGCGGCACCTTCCGCGTCCGCGGCGATAGCCTCGAGATCTGGCCGGCCCACTTGGAGGACCGCGCGTGGAAGTTGTCGTTCTTTGGCGAAGAGCTTGAGGGCATCACCGAATTCGACCCGCTCACGGGCGAGAAAACCGGCTCGTTCGAGCGCATCCGCATCTACGCCAACAGCCACTACGTGACGCCCCGGCCCACGATGAATCAGGCCGTCATCAACATTAGGAAAGAGCTGCGCCAGCGGCTCGATCAGCTGGTGGGCGAGGGTAAGCTGCTCGAAGCGCAGCGCCTCGAACAACGCACCAACTTCGATATCGAAATGCTCGAGGCAACGGGCGTCTGCAACGGGATCGAAAACTACTCGCGCTACCTCACCGGACGCGCGCCGGGTGAACCGCCCCCCACCCTGTTCGAATTCATCCCCGACAACGCCATTGTTTTCGCCGACGAAAGCCACGTGTCCGTGCCACAGATCGGCGGCATGTACCGGGGCGACTATCGCCGCAAATTCACCTTGGCCGAACACGGCTTCCGCTTGCCGTCCTGCATGGACAACCGCCCCCTCAAGTTCGAGGAATGGGATGCCATGCGGCCGCAATCCGTCTTCGTCTCCGCCACGCCCGCCGCGTGGGAATTGGAGCAGGCCGGCGGCGTCTTTACCGAACAGGTCATCCGACCGACGGGCCTGTTGGATCCCGAAGTCGAAATTCGCCCTGTCGACACGCAGGTCGATGACCTCTTGGACGAAATCCGTCGCGTGGCCGAAAACGGGATGCGCGTGCTCGCCACGACGCTGACTAAACGCATGGCCGAAGACCTGACCGAATACCTGCACGAACAGGGCATTCGCGTCCGCTACATGCACTCGGACATCGACACGATCGAGCGCATCGAAATCCTGCGCGACCTGCGGCTCGGGGCCTTTGACGTGCTGGTGGGGATCAACCTGCTGCGCGAGGGTCTCGATATCCCGGAGTGCGGGCTGGTCGCGATCCTCGACGCGGATAAGGAAGGTTTCCTGCGGTCCGAAACATCCCTTGTGCAAACCATCGGCCGCGCAGCCCGGAACGCAGAGGGCCGCGTGATCATGTATGCCGACAAGATCACCGGTTCGATGGAACGCGCGATGGCCGAAACCAATCGCCGCCGCGCCAAACAGATCGCCTATAACGAAGAACACGGCATCACGCCCGAGACGGTCAAGAAGAACGTCGAGGACGTCCTTGCGGGCCTCTACAAAGGCGACACCGATCAGTCCCGCGTCACGGCCAAGATCGAACCGCAACTTCAGGGTGGCAACCTGCAGGCGGTTCTAGACGGGCTGCGCGACGACATGCGCAAGGCCGCCGAGAACCTGGAATTCGAAGAAGCGGCCCGTCTGCGCGACGAGGTCAAGCGCCTGGAAACGGTCGATCTGGCCATCGCGGACGATCCCATGGCGCGTCAATACGCTGTCGAAAAAGCGGTCGATGACGCCCAAAAAGCGAGCGGTCGCTCAACCGCAGGGCGTGCAGGGCAGCGTGGGGGGAATAAACGGCGCCGTCGCTAGATTAATGTTTGCGAGGGGCGTGGTGATCAGGGCAGTCAACGGTACAACCACCAGTGTCGTAGCGTAACGCCGTTTCCCGCCCTCCCAAGCCTTTGGACGAGCCATGCGTTTGATCATTCCTGCTGCGGCCACGATGACCCTGATATGTGCCGCCTACATCTTTGGCGCGGGCTTGGACCGAATCATGACGGCACCGGTTGCAGGTCCCGATCCGTCATCCCAGATGAACATGCCCGCCGTCGTTCCGATCTTTGCGGCGGCGCTTTTGCTCTTCGCCCTGCTGGGATGTCTGATGGATGAGC
>JBCBFU010000104.1:0-1167 GCA_038527375.1 Pseudomonadota bacterium
GGTGCTCGTTGAATACACGCCGGGCAGCTATCCCGATGGGCTTACCTTGGATGAACATGGCGACCTCTGGGTGCCTTGCATCATATCAAATCAAATCCTGCACGTGACCAAGGATGGTGACATCACGGAAGTCTACGAAGAGCGTGACCTCGAGCGCATGGCGACAGTCCAATCCGCCCTGGAGGCCGGAACCCTGACGCGCGACCTGATCTATCAGGACACTGGCGCGACCCTGAACAATCCCACCAGCCTAGCCTTTGGCGGCCCCGATCTGCGGACGCTTTATGCAGGCTCTATCACCAACACCTATCTTTGCGCCTTTGACTGCTCGGTTGCCGGGCAGCCGATGGCACATTGGACCACTTAGACAGGATCAGCCAACATGAGCGTTCAAAAGAAAGCCACCAAGAAACTGACCAGCCAAAGCATCCGCGCAATGAAAGGCGGCACTCCGATTGTCGCACTCACGGCCTATACCGCACCGATTGCCAAGCTGGTGGACGAGGTCGCGGATTTCATCTTGGTGGGCGACAGCCTCGCGATGACGATCTACGGCGATGACAGTACGGTGGGGATCGATCTGGACACGATGATCCGACACGGGCACGCCGTGGCGCGGGCCTGCAGCCACGCCTGCATCGTTGTCGACCTGCCCTTTGGCTTCTACCAAAAAGGTCCCGAACAAGCCTTTGAAAGTGCCGCGCGCATCTTGCGCGAAACCGGCTGTGACGCGGTCAAACTGGAAGGCGGGGCTGAGATGGCCGAGACGGTCAAGTTCCTGACCGAGCGCGGCATTCCAGTGATGGGCCATATCGGCCTGACACCGCAATCGATCAACACGCTGGGCGGCTTCAAAACCCAGGGCAAAGAGGACGGCGCGCGTCAGCGGCTCTTGGAAGACGCCAAAGCGATGGACGCAGCGGGCTGCTTTGCTGTGGTGATCGAAGGCGTGCTGGAAGACATTGCGGTCGAGCTGCACGAGGCGCTTTCGGTTCCCAGCATCGGCATCGGTGCCTCCGTGGCCTGCGATGGTCAGATCCTCGTGACCGACGATGTGATCGGGATGTTCGACGCGTTCAAGCCGAAATTCGTCAAGCGCTATGCGCAGATTTTGCCGACCCTGCGCGGTGCGCTCGAGACCTATGCCGATGAGGTCCGTACGCGGGC
>JBCBFU010000104.1:1175-3099 GCA_038527375.1 Pseudomonadota bacterium
TCGTCAAGCGCTATGCGCAGATTTTGCCGACCCTGCGCGGTGCGCTCGAGACCTATGCCGATGAGGTCCGTACGCGGGCTTTCCCGACCGAAGACTACGTGTTCAAGGGTCCTCAAAAGTGAGCCAAACCGTCACCATAACCGAGGTTGGCCTGCGCGACGGCCTGCAAAGCTGGCCGGATCTTGTGCCGGTCGCGCAGAAGATCAAGATCGCGAACAGCCTGATTGGGGCAGGGGTGCGCCGGTTGGAAGCGACGTCGTTCGTATCACCCCGCGCGGTGCCGCAACTGGCGGATGCCGAGGCGTTGATCGCTGGGATTGAGCGTTCAGATGACCTTGTGATCGAAGCCCTAGTGCCCAACCAACGCGGCGGCGAACGCGCGGCGGGTGTGGACGTATGGGTGGCCTTCATGTCGGTCAGCGAAACGCATTCGCGCGCCAATTCCAACTGTTCGGTTGATGAGGCCTTCGAACGCATCCGTCCGTTGCCCGCGATGGCGGCACAGGCGGGCGCATCGGTCACCGCGGCACTCGCTGTCAGCTTTGATTGCCCCTTCGAAGGCCGGACGCCGGTTGAAAACGTGGTCGCGCTGGCCCGCCGGTTTCAGGACATCGGCGTTGGGTCGCTCAAGCTGGGCGACACGATTGGGACGGCCTCACCCGGGCGCGTGACCCAGCTGGTCGAGGCGCTGTCCACCGCCGTGCCGGACATGGAGATTGTCCTGCATTTCCACAACACGCGCGGGCTTGCCCTGGCGAATGTGATGGCCGGGCTGAACGCCGGGATCACCCGCTTTGAGTCCGCGCTTGGTGGCCTTGGCGGCTGCCCCTTTGCGCCCGGTGCCAGCGGCAATGTTGCCACCGAAGACGTGGTGCACATGCTGGCGCAGGAAGGCGTGGCCACTGGGATCGATCTGGACAAGTTGATCGCAGCAGGTCGGACATTTGGGGAAATCCTGACAACGGACCTGCCCGCGCATCTGCAAAAGGCGCAGCCCGTCGGGGTCTTGCATACGTACAACGACGCGGACCGCGCGGTCGGATAAGGAGGTTCGCATGAGCTTGCAAGGTGTCAAAGTTATTGATCTGACACGGATCATCGCAGGGCCGTTCTGCACACAATTGCTGGCCGATCTGGGCGCCGATGTGATCAAGGTGGAAACCCCTAGCGGTGATCCACTGCGCGCGCAGGGCGAAAAGGTCAACGATTTCAGCTGGTACTACGCGGGCTACAATCGTAACAAAAAATCCGTGGCGCTGAATATGCGCGACCCAGACGGGATGGCAGTGCTCAAACGCCTGTTAGCCACCGCCGACGTGTTGGTCGAAAACTTCCGCCCCGGCGTGCTGGACAAGATGGGGCTGAGCCTTGAGGTGCTGAATGACCTCAACCCCAACCTTATTGTCTGTAGCATCAGCGGTTTTGGCGCTGATGGCCCTTATGCGCAACGCCCGGCATTTGATTTCATTGCGCAGGCGCTCAGTGGATTTATGAGTGTGAATGGAGAGGCGGGCGGCGCGCCATTGCGTTCAGGCCTGCCGGTCAGTGATCTAGTGGTTGGTCTGTATAGCGCTTTGGCGATTTCTTCGCGTCTCGTAGGTCGCGACACATCCAAGTCCACTGGCGTGCAGACCGTTGACGTCGCACTGACCGACAGCATGATCAGCTTGCTCAGCTTCCAGGCAGCGAACTACCTGGCTGCCGGGGTCGAACCCGTGCGGAGCGGCAACGAACATCAGCTTGTCGCGCCCTATGGCGTGTTTGAAACCTCGGACGGCTCTATCGCGCTCGCGCCCAGTAACGATGGTGTTTACCGCAAATTGCTGGCGGTGCTGGATATGGAGCACCTGCTAGAAGACGAACGCATAGATACCAACGAAAAGCGCATGAAGGACCGCGCGCTCATACGCGAGATCCTTGAACC
>JBCBFU010000105.1:0-2284 GCA_038527375.1 Pseudomonadota bacterium
TGAAGACCCAGAGAAAAACGGTGTCTGATTTCCAAAGGAAAGGACGACAAGATGTACAATTTTGAGTTCGCCCGTCCGGGCACGATCGACGAAGCGGTGGCAGCACTTGGCAGTGAAGACGCGCAGGCGCTGGGTGGCGGGCAGACCCTGATCCCCACGATGAAGCAGCGTTTGGCACAGGCGGACACCTTGGTGAGCCTGACCGCGATCCCCGAACTGCAAGGCGTGTGTATTGGCGACGACGGTGCGGTCTGCATCGGCGGCGCGACCACGCACGGGACCGTGGCGGCGGAGGCGTCGGCCTATCCAGCGCTTGCGGCGCTGGCTTCGCACATTGGCGACCCGGCAGTGCGCAACCGCGGGACCATTGGTGGATCGCTCGCCAACAATGACCCGGCGGCCTGCTATCCGGCGGCGGCGCTGGGATCGGGGGCCACCATCAAGACCAATGCGCGCGACATCGCGGCGGATGACTATTTCCAAGGCATGTTCACCACGGCGCTGGACGATGGCGAGATCATCACCGAGGTGCGGTTCCCTGTGCCGGAGAAGGCAAATTACCAGAAGTTCGTTCAACCTGCGTCGCGCTTTGCAATGGTGGGTGTGTTCGTCGCCAAATACGCCGATGGCGTGCGGGTCGCGGTCACGGGAGCGTCCGAGGACGGTGTGTTCCGCTGGTCCGAAGCTGAAGCGGTACTGTCGGCAGACTTCAGCGCGGGCGCGCTTGCAGGGCTGAGCCTGTCGGGTGACGGCATGATCAACGATCTGCACGGGTCGGGTGATTATCGAGCGCATCTGGTCAAGGTGATGACGGGCCGCGCGGTCGACGCCGCCGCCTGATCACCAGACTGTCCAAGGTCAGACCGGTCCGGGAGCCTGCGGGAACTTCCGGGCCGGTCTTCTTATTTCAGGTACATCTTTGGAGGTGTACCGCATGTTGAAATCCCTGTTTCGATCAACCGCGTTGAGCGTCACACTGGCGGGCCTTGCCGTCGGGTCTGCGCCGGTCTGGACACCGCCGCACCCAGCTCTTGGGCGGGTGAGGGTCCGCACTGATCCCTGAAACGAAAAGGGCGGCCCTGTCGGGGCCGCCCTTTCAGCGCAAAATTTGCCGTAAGCGTTACTTCGGCAGCGGTCCGATCAGCATGATCATCTGGCGACCTTCCTAGGGTGCGCGCCGCGCGCCCGTTGCCCGTCAGGGTACCCGCGCGGTTGCGCGGGTGTCCCGAGAGGGCTGTTGGAGCGAACGATAGGCGCGTTACTTTGGCAGCGGTCCGATCAGCATGATCATCTGGCGACCTTCCATCTTGGGCATGTTCTCGACTTTGCCATGCTCCTTGGTGTCCTCGGCCACGCGCAGCAGCAAATCGCGACCCAGCTCCTGGTGGGCCATTTCGCGGCCGCGGAAGCGGAGCGTGACCTTCACCTTGTCGCCGTTTTCAAGGAACTTGTAGACGTTGCGCATTTTGACGTCGTAGTCGTGGGTGTCGGTGTTGGGGCGGAACTTGACCTCCTTCACCTCGATCGTCTTTTGCTTTTTGCGCGCCTCGGATTCGCGTTTCTGCTGTTCATATTTGAACTTGCCGAAGTCCATGATCTTGCAGACCGGCGGGTTCGCATTGGGCGAAATTTCAACCAGATCCAGCCCTGCATCATCGGCGAGGTCCATGGCCCGCGCCGGGGTGACAACCCCGATATTTTCACCTTCGGCGCCGATCAGGCGGATTTCAGGGGCACGGATACGATCGTTAACTCGGGGGCCGGTGTCGCGCTGCGGGGGCGCGTTGTGGGGTCTGCGGGCTATGGGACTGGTCCTTCGGCAGTTAAAATGTTGGAGCCACAAGGTAACTTTGCGGGCTTCCGCCTTCAAGTGGCATTGCCCCGCCGACGGAAAAAAGCGGCAAATTTCCCCGTGGTGGTTTGCGGGCGGGTCCTGCATGTGGGCGGTATCCACGGCTTCGAGGGGATTCGGGGCCGGTGAGGTGTTCGTTTGATGAAGGAAAGGACGAAACACATGCGTGCGATTTTGATTGCGATTGCGGCCCTGGTGGTTGCGGCAGGCGTATACTTCTTTGTGCAGGGCCAAAACGGCGATGCCATGGAGCAGGCCGCAGGCGACGCCATGGAAGAGATGGCGGATACGGCAGAGGCTGCCGAAGAAGCCGTGACAGAGACCGTTGAGGAGGGGGGCGGAAAAAAGCGGCAATTTTCCCCGTGGTGGTTTGCGGGCGGGTCCTGCATGTGGGCGGTATCCACGGCTTCGAGGGGATTCGGGGCCGGTGAG
>JBCBFU010000106.1:0-1931 GCA_038527375.1 Pseudomonadota bacterium
CGGACCTGCGCACGCCCTATGACATCCGCGAAGTGATCGCGCGCATTGTGGATGGGGATGGCTTTGACGAGTTCAAGGCGCGGTTCGGCGAAACGCTCGTCTGCGGCTTTGCCCGCATCGAGGGCATGGCCTGCGGGATCGTGGCCAACAATGGCGTCCTTTTCAGCGAGGCCGCCCAGAAGGGCGCGCATTTCGTGGAACTGTGTTCGCAACGCAAGATCCCGCTGATCTTCCTGCAGAACATCACCGGGTTCATGGTGGGCCAGAAATACGAAAACGAAGGCATCGCGCGCCACGGGGCCAAGATGGTGACCGCCGTGGCCTGCACGTCGGTGCCCAAGATCACGCTGATCGTCGGTGGCTCCTTCGGGGCGGGAAATTACGGCATGTCGGGGCGCGCCTACCAGCCGCGTTTCCTGTGGTCGTGGCCCACCAGCCGCACGGCGGTCATGGGCGGGCCGCAGGCCGCGGGCGTTCTGGCCACCGTGCGCCGGGACGGGGTCGAACGCAAAGGCGGCACGTGGTCCGAGGATGAGGAGGCCGCATTCAAGCAACCCATCCTCGATCAGTTCGAAGAGCAATCGCACCCGCTCTATGCCTCGGCGCGGCTCTGGGATGACGGCATCATCGATCCGCGCGACAGCCGCCGCGTGCTGGCGCTGTCGTTGCGCGCGGCGCTGAACGCACCCATAGAGGACACACGCTTTGGCGTGTTCCGGATGTGAGGACACCCATGACCAAAGACACCGATACCATCCTCACCGAACCCGATGCGCTGGGCCGCCATTGGGTCTATGTCACGGCGACCGAGGCCGCGGGGCACCCCAAGGGCCGCCCCGGCGTGGCCATCTTTGCCATCGCCCTCTGGTTTGCCGGGATCGGCGCGTTCGAGGCCGTCGTCCTGTTGGGCTATGGAGGGTTTGGCGTGGTGCAGGCGGTGTTCACCGTCCTGATGCTGGCCAGTGCCGTGGGTCTGCTGATCCGCGCGCCATGGGCCTATGTGCTGGCGATCCTGATGGCCGTGCGGGAATGCTTTGGCTTTATCCAGTTGATCGGGGGCGGGGCGTTCAACGTGCCACCGGAACTGGCCGCCTATGGCGTGGTCAATGCGATCATCGGGGCCGGGGTCATCATGCATTTGGTCGAAGGCGATCGGCCCAACCTGATCTACCGGCACCGCTACAGGTCGTACCGGGCCGAGGCCAAGGCAGAAGGGCGCGACCCCTATGCATAAGCTGCTGATCGCCAACCGGGGCGAGATCGCCTGCCGCATTGCCCGCACGGCGCGCGCCATGGGCATCGCCACCGTGGCCGTGCATTCCGACCCTGATGCGGCGTCGGCTCATGTGGCGGCCTGCGACGAGGCGGTCAGCCTGGGCGGCGCGACGCCTGCGGAAAGCTACCTGCGGGCCGATGCCGTGATCGCCGCAGCGCAGGCGACCGGGGCCGACGCGATCCACCCGGGATACGGCTTTTTGTCAGAAAACCCTGATTTCGTGGACTCGGTCGAGGCCTCGGGTCTGATCTTCGTGGGCCCCTCGGCCAAGGCGATCCGGGCCATGGGACTGAAAGACGCGGCCAAAGCCGTGATGGAGGCCGCGGGCGTGCCCGTCGTTCCTGGCTATCACGGGGACGATCAGGCGGACGCCACGCTGGCGCAGACGGCAGATGACATCGGCTATCCCGTGATGATCAAGGCCGTCGCTGGGGGTGGCGGCAAGGGTATGCGGCTGGTGGAAAGCGCGGCGGCATTCGCAGCCAACCTCGCCTCCGCCCGGGCCGAAGCCGAGGGCGCCTTTGGCAATGCCGATGTGCTGATCGAGAAAGCCATCCAGACACCGCGCCACATCGAAGTGCAGGTGTTTGGTGACGGTAAACATGCCGTCCACCTTTATGAGCGCGACTGCTCGCTCCAACGCCGCCACCAGAAG
>JBCBFU010000107.1:0-1926 GCA_038527375.1 Pseudomonadota bacterium
CTTCACCGTCGGCTAATCGCGCAAGCACCCGCGCAAGCGCAAGAAACGCCCCGACGACAGCCACGATAGGCAGACCATAGATCGCCACACCGATGCGGAACGCCATCCCGTCATGCAATGGCACGCCAAGCGGTACCGGCACCTGCCCGCGCAGGAGCGCGACATAAACGCCAAACGCGGCCAACGGCAGGATCGCCGCTGCACCGAGCGTCAGTATCCGCAACCCCATCGCCCGCCTGCGAAATCTCTGATCCATGGAAAATGGCTCCAAATAGTTAAACTATTACTGTTCTACATTGATTCTTGATTGCCACGCAACCATCACCCAAACGTCACCTGCAAGTGATCCCTACGTGATCCCGATCCGCGGTAAGCGTTTGGGGCAACAACCCTGCCGGAGCCGCCCATGCGCATCCTCATCGCCCTGATCGCCATCCTCGCCGCCCCGCTCGGGTCGCAGGCCACCGCCCAAGACCGCGCCGGCAACGACACGCCCGGCGAATGGGTTGTCACGCACCACACGCCCTTTGGCCTCTGGGACAGCTTCTGCGACGAACGCACCACGGGAGAGACGCTCGAACAGCGGTGCTACCTGCGGTACGTGGAGGTCTATGCCCCCCGTCCCAACTTCGGGGCGATCTTCACCTTCATCACGCCAGACGAGGTAGAGTTCGGGATGGAAAGCGGCATCCGCCTGATCGGTGACGGGCTGCGCATTGAACAGGACGGCGAGATCGCATGGCAGGAAACCCGCCGCTCTTGCCAGACCGGTGGGGCCTGCACCCTCGACGGTGGCGCGGCAGACGCGTTTCTCGACACCGCATCAGATGGCGGCACGCTTGCCATCACCCTGCGCGACCGCCAAGGCATCGTCCGCGAGATGTTCTGGGACCTCTCGCAAATGGACGCCGCGCTCACCGACTACCGGGCAGAGGCGCAAAAACGCGACCTCCTGCCGGGTTAGGCCTCAAGCTGTACATTGAACCCGCCCCCGCGCCCCGCTAAGACCGCGGGAAACCGATACTCGCGCGGAGTGCTCCCATGCTCGACCTCACCTACGAGGCCCCCAAAGTCAAAACCATCGCCGGCGCCAAGCAGGATTGGGAACTTGTCATCGGGATGGAGGTGCACGCACAGGTCGCCACCAATGCGAAGCTCTTCTCGGGCGCGTCCACGACCTTTGGCGCAGAGCCCAATTCGAACGTGGCCTTCGTGGATGCTGGCATGCCCGGCATGCTGCCAGTCATCAACGAGGAATGCGTGGCCCAAGCCGTGCGCACGGGGCTGGGCCTCAAGGCCGAAATCCACCTGAAATCGGCCTTCGACCGCAAGAACTACTTCTACCCCGACTTGCCGCAGGGCTACCAAATCTCGCAGCTCTACGAACCGATCGTGGGCGAAGGTGAGGTGCTGGTGGAAATGGGTGACGGGACTGCGCGGCTGGTGCGTATCGAACGCATCCATCTGGAACAGGACGCAGGCAAATCCATCCACGACATGGATCCGCACATGTCCTTTGTCGACCTCAACCGCACGGGCGTCGCGCTGATGGAAATCGTCTCCCGCCCCGACATCCGCGGCCCCGAAGAGGCCGCCGCCTATGTGGGCAAACTGCGCCAGATCATGCGCTACCTCGGCACCTGCGACGGCAACATGCAAAACGGCAACCTGCGGGCGGACGTGAACGTGTCCATCTGCACGCCGGGTGCCTACGAGAAATACCGCGAGACCGGCGATTTTGGCCACCTTGGCACGCGCTGCGAGATCAAGAACATGAACTCCATGCGCTTCATCCAGCAGGCCATCGACTATGAGGCCCGCCGCCAGATCGCGATTGTCGAGGACGGCGGGACGGTCGATCAGGAAACGCGCCTTTATGACGTGGCCAAAGGCGAGACACGCTCCATGCGGTCCAAGGAAGAGGCG
>JBCBFU010000108.1:0-1812 GCA_038527375.1 Pseudomonadota bacterium
TATTCGCCGGACCGTCAAATTGCCGATGGCATACATCCACTGGCGCAAAGCCTTTTTGATGAGATCGGTGCCGCCGACGCGCTGATCGTCTCATTCGCCGAATACAACGGCTTTGTCACGGCTGCCTGGAAGAACATCTACGACTGGATGAGCCGGATTGATCAGAAGGTCTGGCAGGACAAGCCGTTCGTCCTTTTGGCCGCAAGCCCCGGGCGGCGCGCGGGTGCAAATGTCCTGCAAACTCAGGAACTGACCGCACCTTTCTTTGGCATGGATATCAAAGGCAAATTTGGGGTTGGAAATTGGGCTGACGCTTGGGACGGAAGCGGGCTCACGCGGGAAGAAGACCGCGAAGGCACAGAGCAGGCCGTTTCCGGCCTGCTGGCTTGATTTTCGACGCTAATGAACAGGATAAACGCCATGGACGGAAAACGGATTGCAGTCATCACGGGGTCAACGGGTGGCATTGGTGCGGCAATCGCTGACCAACTCTCTGCATCCGGTTGGCACCTTGTTCTGGTCAACCGGAATGACACTAAAGCGCAGGCGCAAAAGGCGGACTTACAGGCGAACCATCCTGGCGTCGCAGTGGATACTATCACCGCTGATTTGATGGATGTCGAGCAGGTCAAAGCGGCGGCCCGGACCATCGTTGGCATGCATCCCAAGCTCGATGTGCTCTTTAACAACTCAGGCGTTTTGACCTCGGAACGGGTGATAAGTGTGCAAGGGCACGAGTCCAATTATGCGGTCAACACCTTGGCCCCCTACGTCATGACACAAGGCTTGCGACCAGCCTTGCAGAGCCAAGACAGCGGATCGAAATCCATGATCGTGAATACGACGTCCTCGGCCCAAAACGCTGCGAAGTCTCTGGACACCGCAACCTTGTCGGATCCGAAAGACATCGGCGGCCTCACCGGCGCCTATGCAACCACCAAGTTGGCGCTGACGACCATGGGGACGGCGATGGCGCCCGCGTTGGACGCAGACGGGATCATGATCCGATCAGTTTGCCCAGGTCCGGTGGTGACACCGATGACCAAGACAAGCGATGCCATGCCAGGCATTCTAAAGCTGCTGGTTCCGCTGTTCTTCAAATCCCCGGAAAAACAATCGGCAAAGATGATCCATGCCGCCCAGACTGATAGCTATGGCGGCCAAACAGGCATCTACATCACTAACGGCAAAGAAAAGCCCCTGCCGAAGCTCGCGACGGACGCTGGGGTTCAGGCCAAGTTGATGGAGAAACTTGCCGCAGATGCCGGTCTCTAGCGTCAGCGGGCTCAGCCACCCAATCAGGCAGGTTTGACAGAACACAGGACGGAACCGTTTTGAAACTCATCCTAAAGCTCGCGGTCACCGCCATCACCGTGTTCTATGGTTTGGTCCCCGCAATTGCAGACCTGAACGAGACACATTTGTTCAACCCATTATGGAGCGATCACGCCCGGTTTCACGGGGCTTGGTTCCTCGCGTTCACAGCGGGCATCGCTGTGATTGCCCTGTTCTTGATATGGGTTCGCGATGATGTGTTTCTTCCCATCGCTTTTGGCCTGATGTTTGTGGCGGGTTTCTGGGTCGCGACGGTCTTTGGCCCCGCGTACGGCGGGGCCTTGGTTGATGAAAACGGCTATGAACAAACTGTGTTCGGCCTCGACTCCAACATGTTCTTGTTTTCAGTCGTCGGTGTTTTGCTGCTTCTTTTGCTTGCCTTGGCCAACCGCGTTTACCGGACAGATCCATGAACGACCGTAAGTCACTCGCGGCCCTGGTCGTGGCGTTCGCCTTCTTGTGGATCCCTCTGGGACA
>JBCBFU010000109.1:0-776 GCA_038527375.1 Pseudomonadota bacterium
CTTGTCACGCCGCCCAAGGGACGGTGCGAGCTTTTCCTCGAAGGCCGCCCAGAAGAGCTCGGCCACGGCATCACGGTGATGTTCGGCAAAGCCCGGAACGATCTTCACAGACCCAATCCCGCAAAGGGCAGATAGGTCACGGGCGTGCCCGGGGTGACGTGGACCGCCCCATCGGGCAACTCCACCAATCCATCGGCCCAGCTTAACCCGCTGATGCGGCCTGAACCCTCGGACGCAAAGACCTCGGCGCGCCCCTGCACGAGGCGGGCCCGCAGGTATTCGCGCCGCCCGGCCTTCTTGCGCTTCTCGAACGCGGCCGGGACTTTGAAGGTCACGGGCTCGGGCCACCCGGTACCGGCAAGTGTGGCCAGCGCCGGACGTGCGAAGATCGTGGCGCAGACAAAGGCCGCCACCGGATTTCCGGGCAAGCCAAACACGGGAACGCCGTCCCACAGACCCAAGGCAAGCGGGCGCCCGGGCTTGATCGCCACGCGCCACAGCGCCATGGCCCCGGCTTCGGTCAACAAAGCGCTGACGTGGTCCTCGTCGCCGGCTGAGGCCCCGCCCGAGGTCAGGATTGCATCGGCGCGCGCGGCCCCTTCTTCCAACCGTGCGCGGATGCCGTCGCGGTCATCCCCGACAATGCCCAGATCAACAACCTCATAGCCCCAACCTGAGATCATCGCCTGCAACATGGGCCGGTTCGCATCCCCGATTTGACCGGGGCCGGGCACGCCATCCGTGACCTCGTCCCCGGTGGACAGGATCGCCACCCG
>JBCBFU010000110.1:0-670 GCA_038527375.1 Pseudomonadota bacterium
CTGATGATGCTCGACAAGATGGGCAACGAGCGGCTGATTCCGCATAAGAAAATCGTCGAGGCTTTGAATTTGCTGTTCATTCTGCACGCGGACCATGAACAGAATTGCTCGACGGCGGCCGTGAGACACTTGACTTCGTCCGGAGTCGACGTGTACTCGGCCATTTCGGGCGGAATCGCGGCCTTATATGGACCTTCGCACGGAGGCGCTAATGAGGCCGTCTTGCGGATGCTGGAGGAGATCGGCTCGGTGGAGAACATCCCGCAGTTCATCCTGCAGGTCAAGCAGAAGAAGCGGAGACTCATGGGCTTCGGCCACCGCGTCTACAAGAACTACGACCCGCGGGCCCGGATCATCAAAAACGTGGCACACGAGGTCTTCGCCATCGTCGGCAAGGAGCCCCTGGTCGAGATCGCCGTCCAGCTCGAGAAAATCGCCCTCAACGACGAGTACTTCAAGAAGAAGAAACTCTACCCCTACGTCGACTTCTACACCGGGGTCATCTACAAAGCCCTGGGCTTCCCGACCGACATGTTCCCCATTTTGTTCGCCATTCCCCGGACTGTGGGGTGGCTGGCCAACTGGAGGGAGTTTCTTCAAGACCCCGAGTTCAAGATCGTGAGACCCAGGCAGAATTACCTCGGGCCCAGGAAGCTGGATTATGTGGGGC
>JBCBFU010000111.1:0-635 GCA_038527375.1 Pseudomonadota bacterium
TTTCGTCGGCACCAAGAAGCAAGCCCAGGACGTGATGATCAACGAGGCGATCCGCGCGAACCAGTACTTCGTGGTCAGCCGCTGGCTCGGCGGCACGCTCACCAACTGGAAGACCATTCGCCAGTCGGTCGACAAGCTCCGCAACCTCGAGCGCATGGCCGAGGACGGCACCCACGAGGTGCTCACCAAGAAGGAAGTCCTTCGCATGGAGCGGATGCGCCTCAAGCTCGAGCGCAACCTCGGCGGCATCAAGGACATGCCGAAGCTTCCCGGTGCGCTGTTCGTCATCGACCCCGCCCGCGAGCACATCGCCATCTCCGAAGCACGTCGTCTTCAGATCCCGGTCATCGCCGTTGCGGACACCAACGCCGACCCGAACCTGATCGACTACGTCATCCCCGGCAACGACGACGCCATCCGCTCGATCAAGCTGTTCTGCAGCAAGGTCGCCGACGCATGCTCCGAAGGCTCGCGCCTCGGCAAGCAGCGCGCGGTCCAGGCCAGCAGCACGGGTGAAGAGGCGCCGGAGACCATCCGCGTCATGACCGGTGGCGACGGCCCCAAGGTCGAGATCGTTTCGCGCCGCGGCGCGCTGCCCACCCCTGAGGCGGCAGCGACCCCCGAAGCGCCCGAAG
>JBCBFU010000112.1:0-634 GCA_038527375.1 Pseudomonadota bacterium
GTTGTGCAGGAACGAGCCGTTGATCTGATCCGGGCTCACATACTTGACCCAATACCCATTCGCGCCGGGGGGCGAGATCGGTGATGGCCAGCGGTTCTCCAATCCACCCACGCACCAGTTCCCGTTGTCGAGCTCGAAGGCAAAGGCCACGTGGCCCGCGCGAAAGGCCGAATTGCGCCGCACGTAAACCCGGCACCACCCGGTGGCCTTGAGGCTCAGGTCTTCTTGCGCCTCATCCTCCGAGATACCTCGCACCGGGGACGTGCCGGAAAACTCGGTCATCTGCGCAAGGCGGTCCTGATAGAAATAGGTGCCCGGCTCGACCGTGCTGTCGTCCTCGGCCTGCCATTCGCTGGCATTGTGCAGCGTGATCGCATCGGCTGTGACATGCAGCACCTTGCCCCGGTTCGTCGACGGCTGCCCGGGGATCGCACGGGCATCGGGGTCATAGCGTTTGCCCATATAGACCGTGCCATGCGCCTCCCAGATATAGACCGCGATGTTGCGCTTGAGGAGCGTGACCCTGATGAACTTTTCGCTCGTAAAGAAGTCGTCTTCGCTCAGGCACCACGGAATATCCGTCTGGACATAGGCGCCTCGCTTTTCGTCCACGGTCATCCGGTTCTGGATGAAC
>JBCBFU010000113.1:0-551 GCA_038527375.1 Pseudomonadota bacterium
GCCGCCGTTGAGCGTATCATTCCCGAAGGACCCGAAGAGCGCGTCCGTGCCCTGCTGGCCGTCGATCGAGTCGTCGCCCGCGCCGCCAAAGAGACGGTCGAAGCCGTCGCCGCCGAGGATCGTGTCGTTGCCGGCGTCACCGAAGACGTTGTCGGCCTGCGCGCCGCCGTCGATGACGTCATCGCCCTCGCCGCCGAGCAGCAGGTCAAAGCCCGCGTCGCCGAAGATCGTGTCGTTGCCCGCGCCGCCGTTCACGCCGTCGACCGAGGAGCCGAAGTTCGAGCCTGCGCGGATGAAGTCGTTGCCGTCGCCGCCGTCGATGCGGTCAGCACCCGAGCCCGAGATGATCCGGTCATTGCCGTCGCCGCCGACAAGGCTGTCGGTGCCCGCGTCATCGATCAGCGTATCGTTGCCGTCACCGCCGATGAGCGTGTCGGCGTTGCCGTTGCCCTCGAGGCTGTCGTTGCCGCCTTCCCCCATGATCGAGTCAAAGCCGAAACCACCCGTGATGGTGTCATCACCCGCGCCGCCACCCAGGGTGTCATAGATCG
>JBCBFU010000114.1:0-569 GCA_038527375.1 Pseudomonadota bacterium
TCAAAGCCGATCAGGACCATGCCCGTTTGCAGCGACTGCATGACAAAGGCGCCAAGCACCGCGCCATAGATCGTGCCGATGCCACCCGCCAGCGACGTGCCACCGATCACGGCAGCGGCGATAACATAAAGCTCGTCCAGCGTCCCCAGCGCGTTGGTGGCCGATCCCAGCCGGGCCGACGCCACGGCGGCGGACAGACCGGCAAGGAACCCCATCAGTGCAAAGATCTTGACCGTCATCCATTTGGTATTGATGCCGGCGAGCGCCGCCGCCTCGGGGTTGCCGCCGATGGCATAGACGTAGCGGCCAAAGCGGGTGCGCGACATGATCAGCGTCATGACGATGGCGACGGCGAGCAGGATCAGCACCGGGATCGCAAAGCCGTGGCTGATGAACAGTCCTGTTTCCGGGATCTCGATGTTGTTCTCGGCGGCGTAGCGGCGAACGATGCCGCGCGGCCAGGGGTAGGCGTTGACCAGCATCACCGCACCGATGACGGCGGCGGAACTGATGGCGGCGATAAACCCGTCAGCCCAGACGGGACGCTGTGCAAAGCCGTGTTTCTGTCG
>JBCBFU010000115.1:0-563 GCA_038527375.1 Pseudomonadota bacterium
CGGCCTCCGAAAGCACCTGCTTGGCAATGTCAGAGGGCTGGCCAGACGCCGCTTCCGCCGCCACGAGGCCCGATAGAAGCCCTCGCACCGTGCCCAAACCATTCTGTACGCAAGCTGCCCAGAGCCCCGGGCGCAACTCTTCAGTGACGCCCACGCCGTTGCGCGTCAGGCAAAGCCGCCCGCCCCAGCGATGGGACATCTCCACGCCCTGAAGCATGGGAAAGCGCGCCGCGAAGCTGCGATCATGAGTGCGCACAATTCGCGCCATGGCCACGTCGCTTACTGTCAATTCAGGCTCGTAGGTGAACCGGTTGCGCACCAACAGGCGGTCGCCCACCCGGCGTACCGTGGTGCCCATCGGGTCCGCAGGTGTCAGGCCCCAGCGCGCCTCCCCGCCCAAGCGCGCCTGTTCTTCCGCGGTCAGGGCGCGGGTCATGGATGCATAGGTCAGAACATGCATCAGCTGCCGCGACTTGAACCCGAAACTCTCGAGGTGCCCGTTGACCGCCAGGATCACGCGCGGCGCGCACACGGAGCCCGTCGGCGTCACCGCCCGCCATCCG
>JBCBFU010000116.1:0-548 GCA_038527375.1 Pseudomonadota bacterium
GTTTCGACCTTTTCAAAGAGCGACATGTCATCGGGGTAGATGGGCGAGAAATTGGCATTTCCCGCATCTACAATCTCCACGACTTTGCGCGCCAGCGCCTCGGAGCCCTCAGACCCGAACTCCCAGTGCTTGGACACCACGGCCTCGGCACCATGTTCGGATACATAGGCCTTCACCGCCTCAACCTCTGCATCCGTGTCGGTCACGAAGTGGTTGATCGCCACGACCACCGGCACGCCGAAGGATTTGACGTTCTCGATGTGGCGACCAAGGTTGGAACACCCGGCCTTCACAGCATCCACGTTCTCCGGCCCCAGATCGGCCTTGGCCACCCCGCCATTCATCTTCATCGCGCGGATCGTAGCCACCAGCACAACAGCAGACGGCGCAAGCCCGGCCTTGCGGCACTTGATGTTCATGAACTTCTCGGCACCCAGATCGGCCCCGAACCCGGCTTCCGTCACCACGTAATCGCTAATCTTCAGCGCGGTCGTGGTGGCAATGACCGAATTACAGCCATGGGCGATGTTCGCGAACGGCCCGCCATG
>JBCBFU010000117.1:0-547 GCA_038527375.1 Pseudomonadota bacterium
TTCCTTCTCGCGCTGCAACTCCATCTCTTCGAGACGCCGCAAGGACCGCAGACGCATGTTCAGGATCGCTTCGACCTGCACCTCGCTTAGCGCGGGGTCGGGGTCGAGCGGCAGGCCGATGGGGCTGATATAGTCATCCTCATCCATCGCCTTGCGGAACTCGCGGTCCCAATCTTCGGCCATCAGCGCGGCCTTGGGATCATCGTCATAACGGATGATGTCGATCACCCGGTCGAGGTTCAGGAAGGCCACGATCAGCCCTTCCAACACCTCCAGCCGGTGGTCGATCTTTTCCATCCGGTGCCGCGACCGGCGCAGCAGCACCTCCTGACGGTGATCGAGGAAGGCGCGCAACACTTCCTTCATGCTGCAAACCTTGGGCGTCACCCCGTCGATCAGCACATTCATGTTCAGCGAAAACCGCAGCTCGAGGTCCGAATTGCGATAGAGCATCCCCATCAACACATCCGGGTCCACGTTCTTGGACTTCGGCTCCAGCACGATGCGGATGTCATCGGCGGATTCGTCGCGCACATCGGCAAGGATC
>JBCBFU010000118.1:0-543 GCA_038527375.1 Pseudomonadota bacterium
CGACATCTGCCAGGACCCTGCCGCGCCTTGGGAGATCACGCTGACGACTTCGCGGATATCGAGGCCCGCCTTCTCGGCGAAATGCAAACCCTCTGAGAGGCCTTGCACGAGGCCTGCGATGCAGATTTGGTTCACCATTTTCGTGAGCTGCCCCGCGCCGCTGTCGCCCATGCGGCGGCAGGCCTTGGCATAGACCTCCATGATGGGCTCAGCCGCACCATAGGCAGCCTCGGAGCCACCGCACATGATCCCGAGCTGACCGTTCTCCGCCCCCGCTTGGCCGCCGGAGACAGGCGCGTCCACAAAGTGGAGCCCGCGCGCGGAGGCCTCGGCCTCCATCTCGCGCGTGACTTTGGCCGACACCGTGGTGTGGTCCACAAAGATCGCGCCTTCCGTCATCGCAGCCAGCGCGCCACCCTCGCCCGTGCACACGCCGCGCAGGTCATCATCGTTGCCCACGCAAGCCATGACAAAGTCTTGGCCCGCAGCAGCTTCGGCCGGGGTTTTGCCCATGGCGCCGCCGTATTCGGCCACCCACTTTTC
>JBCBFU010000119.1:0-542 GCA_038527375.1 Pseudomonadota bacterium
CGGCATCACGCAGGCCGCTGTCACCGATATTGAGGTCAAGGCGGATGCGCGCCTGATCATGGCCTTCTACACCGCGCCCGACCCGATTGACGCAGAAGAGCTTAATGCGTTCACATCCCAGCGACTGGCAGGTTACAAATGCCCCCGCGCGTTCTACCATCTGGAAGAGTTGCCCACCGGGGCCAACGGCAAAATCCTGCGCCGCGCGCTGCGGCCGATCTATAAGGCGATCCATGATCAAGCTTGATATCATTTCTGACCCGATTTGCCCGTGGTGCTATATCGGCAAGACGCTGCTGGATGAGGCCTTGAAGGCACGCCCCGATCACCCGTTTGAGATGGAATGGCATCCCTTTCAGCTAAACCCCGACATGCCCGAGGGCGGGATGGATCGCAAAGAATATCTGGAGGCCAAGTTCGGCGGCAAGGAAGGCGCAATCCGCGCCTATGCGCCTGTCCTCGAACGGGCCGAGGCCGCCGGGCTGAAGATCGATTTCGCCGCCATCCCGCGCACGCCCAACACGCTCGATGCCCATCGTTTG
>JBCBFU010000120.1:0-537 GCA_038527375.1 Pseudomonadota bacterium
GATCATCACGGTCAAAATGGTGGAGGTTCTGGACGAGAAGGTCAAGGACCTGCTCGTGCCGGACGCGTTCATCAATCTGCGCGAGGAGGAGAAGAAGTCGCACATGTTCGGGGCCGTCGAGATCCGCATTTCCAAACTCCAAGAGGGTGGGTGTCCGGAAGCCTTAACCAGAAGTGACGGTCACTAGTTCCTCAACATCCTGCGCATCGGCCAGGAGGCCCGCTCGATCCAAATGCGCGACTTGGACCGCAACACTCTCGGCGCCGAGGCCTTCGGCCGCTTCGTAGGGCCCGAAACGCTAACCCCAGAAAAAATCGATCAACCGGATGAACGTGAACCTGGAGACCCAGACCTTCGAAGACGTCTCGATGCCCAACCACAGTCTGCCCTCGGACTTCAACATCATCCGCGAGGAGACCGAGGTCGGCGACTTCTACTACCGGGAAGTCACGCTTTCCCACATCGTCATCGAGATTTCGGTCCTGGTGCCCGACCCCCTGCGACCCAGTGTACCTTTAACCAGAACAACCGCGTTTT
>JBCBFU010000121.1:0-533 GCA_038527375.1 Pseudomonadota bacterium
GGGGGACCTTCTTTGGGTCCGCGATCTAGCCGCGTTCGCCGGTCACGGCGTTGATCCGCGCGACGGTCTCCTCACGTCCCAAGACGAGCATCATATCAAAAACACTGGGCGTGACGGCGCGGCCTGCAAGCGCGGCACGCAGAGGTCCGGCAAGTTTACCGAAATTCAACTCGTGTTGGGCGGCGATGGCGTTTGCGGTCTCTTCCAGATCGTTACGCGACCAGGTAGCAGTTTGCAGATGCGGCGTCAATTCCGACAGTATACCACGGGATACATCATTGAGATGTTTTTGCGCTTTTTCTTCGATTTCAAGTGGCCGATCTGTGAGAATAAAGTGAGCCTTTTCAAGGAGATCGGGTAAGGTCTTCGCCCGTTCCTTCACGCAGTATAACGCTTTGGAGAGTGCGTCGTTTTGCGCATCTTCAAACATCTTAAGTCTTGCATGTTGCTGGTATGCGGCGATGGATTGCAGCAGTGCAGCATCGGGCATGTTTGCAATGTGGTGGCCGGACACGTTTTCGAGCTTTTTGAAG
>JBCBFU010000122.1:0-526 GCA_038527375.1 Pseudomonadota bacterium
GTCCCAACGCCGGGCCATGACCAGCGAGTCCTGAGTGGACAAGTCCTGGTTGGCCGGCACGACGCACAAAATGATGGTCTTGGAGTCCTGACAGTACTTGGCGGCCATGCGCTTGGTGATCTCCTCGATGTTCTCGGGCTGGCCCTCGATGGCCACGCGGGTGATGCCGGGCAGGTCGACCAGCGTCAGATTGGGCACCCAGGAGCTGTAGACGGTCAGCACGATGGGCTGGTTCACGATGTTCTTCGAGGAGCTCACGGACAAGGTCTGCGGCAACTCGAAGAACATCGTGAACCAGCCCATCGTGCTGACCGTCTACAGCTCCTGGGTGCCCAACCTGACGCTGGTCGACCTGCCCGGCATCACCCGCGTGGCCATCGAGGGCCAGCCCGAGAACATCGAGGAGATCACCAAGCGCATGGCCGCCAAGTACTGTCAGGACTCCAAGACCATCATTTTGTGCGTCGTGCCGGCCAACCAGGACTTGTCCACTCAGGACTCGCTGGTCATGGCCCGGCGTTGGGAC
>JBCBFU010000123.1:0-524 GCA_038527375.1 Pseudomonadota bacterium
CGGCGCTTGTCCGCCATCAGGGCCAGTGTGTTGCTCATCACCGATGTCAGGCCCGCCTTGCTGGCGATGGCTGTCACAGCGGCACGTTGTTCATCGCGGCTGTAGAGGGGCGAGTTGATCAGCGCATTGAAATCCGAGCTTTCAGCCATGGCCGTCGTCAGGGTTTCGATATCGCCTTCAAGGCTTTTGACGTCGCCTGCCTCTTTAGCAAGTTCATAGACAGCAGTGGCATAGCGCGCGGCGATGCCTGTGGAGATCGAAGCTGGTTCGGACACGTCCACCCTTTCGATGTCTTGGCCCCGGTTTGGCGCACCACATAACGTGGTCCGGGGGGTGTTGGACCGCCCTGATTTTGGCCAAGGCGTGAAAATCAGGGGGGATGTAGCAGAGGGTTTCCCACCCCGCAACATGTGTTCGTGAACAGGCGAAAACAGCGTTTGCAAGTGTTTTCAGTTAGTTAGGTAAACTGCGACCGTTTGGCCCTGCACTTTTGTAAGAAAACCGCCACCAAACGCTGCCGATTC
>JBCBFU010000124.1:0-523 GCA_038527375.1 Pseudomonadota bacterium
ATGTCCCTGGTCGACTACCCCGCCTATCACGACAAAATCGGCGGGGTAGTCGACCAGGGACATAATCTCGGTGATGCGGGCGCTCTGGTCTTCGACGGAAGAAGTCGCCCTGCTCTTTTCGTCGAACTCGGGCTCGATGTCTTCGAGGATCTGGAACAAGATTCGCCGGAGACTCCTCTCGTCGAGCTCGTCGAAGGAAAAGAGAGTGAGGTTCTCGTCGAAGGGGTCCGAGTTGAGGATGTTGACGATCATCGGGGCGAGCCAAATCCGGGAGATCGTCAACATCCTCAACTCGGACCCCTTCGACGAGAACCTCACTCTCTTTTCCTTCGACGAGCTCGACAAGAGGAGTCTCCGGCGAATCTTGTTCCAGATCCTCGAAGACATCGAGCCCGAGTTCGACGAAAAGAGCAGGGCGACTTCTTCCGTCGAAGACCAGAGCGCCCGCATCACCGAGATTATGTCCCTGGTCGACTACCCCGCCGATTTTGTCGTGATAGGCGGGGTAGTCGACCAGGGACAT
>JBCBFU010000125.1:0-522 GCA_038527375.1 Pseudomonadota bacterium
GTGTGATGCGGGGCCAGCGCCTTTATCGAAGGAGACGTGATATGCTGGACGATACATCGCGCCACACGGATCTGCCTCTGGCCCCCGGCGTGGGCTACAAGGCCGATCATTTCACCGCCCTTCAGGAGGATCCGGGCACGGTTGCGTGGCTGGAAGTGCACGCCGAGAATTACATGGGCGATGGTGGCCGCCCGTTGGCGCAGATGCGTGCGCTGGCAGAGCGTTTTGCCATTTCCGTTCATGGCGTCGGCCTGTCCATCGGCGGCGAAGGCCGTCTGGACCCCGATCATCTCGCCCGTCTCAAGCATTTGGTGGGCTGGCTCAAACCCGCCTCCTTTTCCGAACATCTGGCGTGGTCGACCCACGGGGCCGAGTTTCTCAATGATCTCCTCCCTCTCCCCTACACAGCAGAGACGCTGACCCGCGTGGTCGATCACATCGACGACGTGCAAACCGCGCTCGGTCGTAAAATACTGCTGGAAAACCCATCCAGCTATCTGGCTTTTGCTGAAAGCACCTATA
>JBCBFU010000126.1:0-520 GCA_038527375.1 Pseudomonadota bacterium
ACCCGAAGGCCCCGCCGAATTCGGGGGACGACGACTCGGAAGTCTCGGATTACAACGAAGACGTGAAGCTGGTGCTGGACGACTCGGTCAGCGGAGACGACCCCAGCAGAACGGCAGGGTCAGCGAGACCCTCGACGAGCTGGAAGAGCTGGCGAAGCAGGCCCACAAGTTCACGGCCGACCAGCACAGCTACCTCACCTGGTACCTGGGCACCATGCTGCTGGACGACTCCTATAAACTCAAGTACAAAAGGGCCGTGAACAGCACCGAGATCACCCTCTACCTGGGCGAGCCCGAGGTCGTCCAGGGCGACAAAAAGAAACTGGACTTCTTCGGAAACAACCTCTACCAGGCCAACATCACCAACCTCACAAATGTGGTCAAGGTCGGCATCAAGGTGCAGATGGAGCACAAGGCCGACGTGGTCTCCTACCAAAACACCGAGATTGGCCAGAACCGGAAGTTGTCCCAGAGGGAAGAGGGCGACTTTTTGATGAAGTTGAAGGGCGAGCTCGATGAG
>JBCBFU010000127.1:0-520 GCA_038527375.1 Pseudomonadota bacterium
ATCGGACTGAACAGGTACGGAATTGTCAAAATGAAGAACTCCCCCCTGATGCTGGCATCCTTCGAAAAAACAGGCGAGATCCTCTTCGACTCGGCCTTCTTCGGGGCTTCGGACGCCTTGAGGGGCGTCACCGAAAAGATTCTCTTCGGAACCCCGGTGGCCTTGGGGACCGGCAAGTTCCAGGTCAAGCTTGGGCTCCAGGAATAAACTTTAATAATTATACAACTTGATCAGTTCGTCCGAAATTGCCGCCGGTTTGAAGATCTTGGTCTCGGTGATGATGAAGGTGATCATGTTGTATAATTATTAAAGGTTATTCCTGGAGCCCAAGCTTGACCTGGAACTTGCCGGTTCCCAAGGCCACCGGGGTTCCGAAGAGAATCTTTTCGGTGACGCCCCTCAAGGCGTCCGAAGCCCCGAAGAAGGCCGAGTCGAAGAGGATCTCGCCTGTTTTTTCGAAGGATGCCAGCATCAGGGGGGAGTTCTTCATTTTGACGATTCCGTACCTGTTCAGTCCGAT
>JBCBFU010000128.1:0-520 GCA_038527375.1 Pseudomonadota bacterium
TTTCTGCGCGTGATCTGCGGGACCGAAGCACCGCAATCGGCGGATCTTACGTTGCGGGTCGGCGACGAGGATTGCCAAGCGACGGCTCAAGGTGACGGCCCCGTTGATGCCGCGATTAACGCCGTGAAGGTCTTGTTCCCCAACGAGGCGCGATTGCAGCTGTATCAGGTGAGCGCCGTGACCGAAGGCATGGACGCCCAGGCAACGGTGACGGTGCGGGTTGAAGAGGACGGGCGGATTGCCACCGGCCAGTCGGCGGATACCGACACGGTGGTTGCGAGTGTGAAGGCTTATGTGAACGCGCTCAACCGGCTGATCGTTAGGCGCGAGAAGACCGGCGGGGATGTCAAAGAGGTCAGTTACAAGGATGTCGGGTGATGGTGCCGCAACAGCGCAAAACGGGTGTGCCCATCCTGATCAATAGTATCGGTTTAGGGATCGATGATGAGGCACTCCCGGAGTACTCGGGCATTAGTTTGCCACAAAAGTTCTATGAAACCTTGCGTAGGCTGGTTTTTGA
>JBCBFU010000129.1:0-518 GCA_038527375.1 Pseudomonadota bacterium
GAAGAGCGAGATCTCGAACATGATCGAGGAGGAGCCCAAGTACCACTTGAAGTCGAAGAAGTACCGGCCGAAGAAGAAGGAGGCGAAGTCGGGGCTGCTGGCGGCCAAGAACCTCATTTCCCGGGTCTCCGCGAACAACTTTTCGAAGCTGGGGCTGTCGCGGAAGTCGGGGGTCAAGAAGAAGAAGACGGCGCGGAAGAAGAAGAGCAAGCTGACCTTCCAGACGCTGCAGTCGAACCTGAACCACTTCAACTACTTCCACACGAACACGCTGAAGTCGAAGGTCAAGCCGCGTCTGGAAGGTCAGCTTGCTCTTCTTCTTCCGCGCCGTCTTCTTCTTCTTGACCCCCGACTTCCGCGACAGCCCCAGCTTCGAAAAGTTGTTCGCGGAGACCCGGGAAATGAGGTTCTTGGCCGCCAGCAGCCCCGACTTCGCCTCCTTCTTCTTCGGCCGGTACTTCTTCGACTTCAAGTGGTACTTGGGCTCCTCCTCGATCATGTTCGAGATCTCGCTCTTC
>JBCBFU010000130.1:0-517 GCA_038527375.1 Pseudomonadota bacterium
TCGAACGGTAGAAGTTGAAGAACTCCGGATCACGGCTGAAGGCATCCGCGAAGATGCGCTCACGTTCACCATCGGCTTCACCTCGGATGATCTCGGACTGACGCGTGGCGTCAGAGACGAGCTCCACCACCGTACGATCGGCCTGAGCTTCGATCCGCTGCGCGGCCTCGCGGCCCCGTGCGCGTTCGTCGGTTGCCTCACGAATACGCTCGGCGCGCATCCGGTCGAAGGTCGCTTCGAGGTTTTCCGGTGGCAGGTCGGTGCGCTTGAGACGCACGTCGATGACCGAGATGCCGAGGCCAAGGGCCTCTTCAGCGGCACCGTTCCGGATTTCGCCCATCAGCGCGGCACGGTCGGTGGAGAGGATGTCGTTGGAGCTCACGCCACCAAGTGCGGCACGCAGTTGGTCGCGCAAGATGCCGTCGATGCGGTTTGCTGCAGCGAGCTCGCCACCCAGACCAACTGCCTGACGTAAGCGTTCGACGTCCGTGATGCGGTAACGCGCGAAAGCGTCGAC
>JBCBFU010000131.1:0-513 GCA_038527375.1 Pseudomonadota bacterium
GCTCCGCGTATCGATTACGAGGAGCCTCGAAGTCCTCGGCACGCAGGCGCTCGCAGTCTTCCTCCTTCCGACAGGAGGCGAAAACGCGCCAGCCCTTCTGTCGGAGGTAGATCGCGCAGTCATAGCCGATGCCGCTGGAGCATCCGGTGATGAGGATCGAACGTGCCATGGGTCCCTCCGCCTGTCGCGGCGCTAGTGGCCCGAGGCGACGCAGATATGCAACCGGTTTCCGAGGGCGTTAGTTCACCGGAGCCATTAGGCGCTCTGCCATCCATCCTTCCACGCCCGTGGCGGAGACGCGGATCTTGACCCAGCCATTGCCGGGGCTCTGCAGCACTTCGGCTTGATCGCCCTGTACAAGTTGGGTGAGCACCTCGAAATTCGTGCCGGGCCCGTTGCGCATGTTCACGCGGGTGCCAGTTACAGCGCGAATGTCGGCCGGCGGGGCGGCGGCGATTTCGGGCAGGGGGGCAACCGCTTCTTCGACGGGCGCTTGCACCGGCGCCTCTTCCA
>JBCBFU010000132.1:0-513 GCA_038527375.1 Pseudomonadota bacterium
GGGCTGCCGGTGGGGCCAATCATGGGATCTGGAGGTGCCGCTCTACTTCGCGCCATCGGAGGATTTCGAGGAAGATCTGACCCTTAAGCGCTCCAACGCCCATGACATCGTGGCCAAGGAATGCAAGACGATCCGCGAAGGCGTGGGCCTGCTCGACATCTCCGGCTTTTCCCGGTTTGAGGTATCAGGGCCAAACGCGGAGGCCTGGTTGGACAATCTCATGGCCTCGAAATTGCCGAAACCGGGCCACGCGAAACTGGCCCCGATGCTGGCGCCTTCGGGGCGGCTCATGGGCGACCTGACGCTCTTCAATTGGGGCGACGGGACTTGGTGGATCATGGGCTCCTACTACCTGCGGGCGTGGCATATGCGGTGGTTCAACGACCACCTGACCGATGGCGTGGCGGTGCGCGATCTGGGCGAGGAATATTGCGGCTTCTCCCTTTCTGGTCCGAAATCCGCTGCCGTGCTGCAAAAGCTGGTGACCAACGACCTCAGCCCCATGCCGTTCAT
>JBCBFU010000133.1:0-506 GCA_038527375.1 Pseudomonadota bacterium
CGATGGTGTCGGTGATCTGAACGGGATCACGCGCCGGTTGGATCACATCGCGGATCTGGGTGTGGATTGCATCTGGCTGTCGCCGATCTTTGCCTCCCCGCAGGCCGACATGGGCTACGACGTGTCCGATTATCTGGCGGTGGATCCCTTGTTCGGAGACCTCGACGCCTTTGATCGGTTGATCCAGACGGCCCACGACAAAGGCCTGAAAGTCATCGTCGATCAGGTGCTGTCGCACACCTCCGACCAACATGAATGGTTCAAGCAATCTCGTGTCAGCCGCACAAATGACAAAGCCGATTGGTATGTCTGGGCCGATGCCAAGCCCGATGGAACGCCGCCCAACAATTGGCTGTCGATCTTTGGCGGCTCGGCTTGGGAATGGTCGGGCGAGCGGATGCAGTATTACCTGCACAACTTCCTGAAAGAGCAGCCGGATTTGAACTTCCACAACCCTGAGGTGCAGGACGAATTGCTCAGCGTTGCGCGGTCCAACCAGAACCGCG